>JBBSNY010000004.1:0-194988 GCA_038260305.1 Solirubrobacterales bacterium | reverse complement strand
CTACGGCCTCAGGGCTCCGCGACGACAGCGCGGCACCCACCACGGCGGGGAGAACCAGTGGCCGCCAGTGGGGAGAAAACGTGGCCGCCAGCGGGGAGAACCGATGGCCGGAAATGGGGAGAAACCGATGGCCGTTGACATCGCCTCCGTCGATCCCCACACGCGTCCTTACGCGCTACCGGGGTGGGGAATTCTTGTCGTCGGAAGTGAGGAGAATCGCGTCATCGCGCGCAGAAGCTCCATCAACCACTCGATTTGGGCATGTGGACACGGTACCCAGCGTCCAGGGTCCGGGTTCTTCGGTGTCGGGCGGTTGCCCTTCGTACCCGGTGTCGGTACCAGCGGCCCTGTCCTCGGGAGCGTGGCGCGGAGGCGGATCATCTCCTTGTCCGGATCCCAGTTCAGAAGGTTGAACAGCGCGAACTCGCCGGGACGCGGGCCGCAGATTCGGCAGATCATGCAGCGCGCGACCCAGGCCGGTTCGAGTTCGACCGCAAAGGCGCAGAGATCGTTGAGCGACACGGCTCGATGCTCGCGCCGTAGTTCGGGGTGAAGCCGCGCATCGCCTTTGCGCACGTAGATTCCCGCCGCGGGGTTCTCGCTGAGCTTGACGATCCCGGCGCGCGATGCGTCTCTCCAAAGGGTCTTCAGCGCCGTGATCGCGGCGTCCACCATGCTCTTCGCGAGGCCCCGTTTCAGAAGCGCCTCTTGAACCGTGTACACGATGGAGCTCGTGATCGCCTCGAGCGGCGTGTCCTTGCCTTGCGGGAGACATCGGATGACGTACCTGACGCGCTCCTGGTTGGTGTGCAGCGTAGCGGGGTCAACGCTGTCGCCGAACGGCCAGTTCTCACAGAGGAAGCCGATGGTTGAGCCATCGATATGTCTGCGCCAAGTGCGGGCGTTGATTTCGTTGACACGCTTCGTGGTGGCGGCATTCGCTTCCCGCTTCCCGTCGTAGATCTTGACCTGTTTCACCTTGCCGTCGACGTCACGGTAGCGAGCGATATACCGAGTCTTCTCGGGCCCTGCTACGCCTGCTCTCGTGCTCCGGAACACCCGTTCTATCGGCTGGTACGCGATGGCCAATCCGGCGCTGTCCTCTACGACGTATCTGCCCCTCGGGACCCGCGCTACAACAGATCCGTCGGCGACACGACGTCTGTACGCCTCGATCTCCTCTCGGCGGAAGTACACGCGTCGAGTCCGTTCGTCACGGACCCTTGGCAGGTCGCCGGCGACCTCGGCTCGGCTCAACGCCTCCGGGGTGAGGTCGAGCAACTTGGCGGCCTCGATACGAGGCACGAGATCGGGGTCGCGAGCAACAGGGTCGGCCTCGTCGGTCACGACCTTGGCTCCGGGACGTCACGGCCGTCGTGGCGGCCTCGCCTCAGGTACTCGTCGATGTCGGACTGCTTGATCAGCACTCGCCCGTTGACGGCGTCCTCGTCTCGATGCCAGGGGAGTCGACCGTCCTTGCGGTAGCGGTCGATCGTGGACACCGTGACGAGTAGCTGAACGGCGGCCTCCGCGCGCGTCTGATTCACGAAGTGCGCCTCGGACCCGCGCTCCGCCTCACGCCCGGCTACCGCTGGCCGGTCGCAGCAATGCACCGCGCGGCCCTCCAGCGCATCGTTGAGCGCCCGGTCAAGCCCGGCATCCAGCGCTGTTTCGACGGCGATCACGATCTCGTTACGCAGCATCTCGAGGAGTTGCTCAAAGGGGCCCTCCCGCATCAGGCGCCTTCCCCAACACGACATATATGTCCTGGCTCAAGCGGCGTCAATGCCCGACCGTCATAGACATGCGCCTCCCCGAGCGATTTTCCCCGCATGTTGCGTACTTTGGGGCATCCGGCGAGAGAGGGCCTGGCAAACGCCAGTGAGTAGGCGCCCGCTCGTGGACTTCGCTGCGAAGAGAACGCGCCTACATGCACGAGCGCTCGGCGAACTGCGGCAGCGCTCCGGGGAGATGGCTGACAGCGGGTCACAGCATTCAGCTTCGGGGCAGCCGGTGCGGGTCCCGCTGAGAATCGTTTTAACCCATGACGAGCGCCGCGAGCTCCTCCGCGGGCTCACGAGGGAGGGTGTCAGCGTCGCCCGCCACGCAGAGCTGCTCGGCCTCCCCCAAGCAACGATCTATCGAGACCTCGGCCCCAGATCTCATCCGCCGCGGCCCGGCAAGCGGTCCATGTTGGAAGCCGGGCTCGTGTGGCACGCCCGCTACGGATGGCTACCGACCAGCAAGGACTGGAACGGGGCATTGGCTCGTGGCAAGCCCGGCACGCCGCCCCGGCCCGGAGCATTCGAGCGGTGGGCCGCGGGCTACCACCCAATCGCGGACCCCACACTGTGGATGCCGTGGCCGTACCACCGGCAGATCACGAGAGTCTGGCTGACCTTCCCCGCCTACAAGGCCGAGCTTGATGACGAAATCAACCGCGGCATCGAATCCAACGACCCGTACAAGCCCGTCCCATGGAACCCCGCCCGCGCCTGGGCCACGTGGCTCCCGCGAGAAATGCGGGCCAACACCGATTCCTTGACCTACCAGTTCAACGGCCTCTACCTGCTTCTGTCGCTCGCCGGCCTTGGAGCCCTCGCCGAGCAGTTGCGCGAGCCGACCGTTCGAGCCTCCTGATGGCCGCAGGCTGCTCCCAATCACGGCACGGCGTGGGGATAGGCGTAGCCGCTCGGGCACCCACGGACTTCACCGCACCGACTCTTCGGTGGGCGACGCTGAGCCGCGAAATATGTGACTGTCATGTGACGACGAAGACGGAGGCAGCCTAGTATGCCCTGCAAATTGACCACTTTGAGGCCAGTGCCGCCCCGGCCTGTCACGCCGGAGGTCGCGGGTTCGAGTCCCGTCGCTCCCGCTTCTCGAAGTGCCTGCACAGCGGGTTCTTCTTTCTTCTTGTTGTTTTGTGCTCGCTTGCAGGAGGTTCGCGAGCGAGCGGAGTAGCGCACCGGGGTAGCGCTACAAGCTTAATATTCGCGTTTCGCCGCCCGTGAAGTGGTCGCTTCGAGCCGCGCGATGGCCGCAGCGACGTGATCTCGCAGGACGATCCAGCGCCGTCCGACGCGCCTGGCGGGGAGGTCGCCGCGACGGGCGAGGTGATGCACGGTCGAGCGCGGAATGCCGAGCAGCTCGGCGACCTCGGAGGTCGAAAGGACGTCGGCGCGCGTGAGCGGGTGCGACGCCTGCTGGTCGGGCTGCGGTCGTGAGGGCTCCATGCGGGGTCTGCTTGTAAGGAGCCGCTGGCGGCGGAGTTGGCCCCCTTGAGACGAGCATCCCGCCACGCGACGCGGGCCGGTCCGGCCGGATCAGAGGGGCCACCGCTGGTCGCGGTCGCTCCTTATGGACGCATGCGTCTCCGCAGAACCGGCCCCAGACGACGCCCGACGCGTTGCACGCCACCGGAGCGGTGGCGGCCGTGAGTGGCGCGTGCGTCGCCCCAGGCAAGCAGTCGCTGAAGGCTCTGGCGTGGCTCGCGCGCGTCGGAGCGGCCCCTTTTGAGGTCATGCAGCTCGTGCTCGGTTGCAGCCGCGTCCGCGCGCACGACCACGTCCACCGGCTCGTCGCCGCCGGCTTCGTGCGCCGCACGCCGATGACGCGCGGCGACGGCTCGCTGATCGTCCTCACGCCCAGAGGCGCGCTCATGGCCGGCTACCCCTCCAACTACGCGCCATGATCGGTCGCGCCCACGACGTGGGCGCACGCGAGCCCGTGGGTCAGCGCGTGGCTTGAGCTGCGTGGCCGCACGTGGTCCGGTGAGCGCGAGCTCCTACACGACGACGCCTGGCGCTACGCGCACGCACCGAAAGCCGAGGCTGGTCATGCCGTTCATCGCGCTCACCCCGGCGGTCGTCGCCGCCGTTCTGTCCTACGGGTCAACGGTTTCGTTCATCGCGGCGATCGTCAACGGCGTGCTTTCGTTTTACGCCATCAACACGATCTTGAACCTCCGCGGGCAACTGGAGTCCGGCACGACGGACGACTCGTTCAACACCTACAAGTCTGGGTCGGTTGCCGTCCTCACGATCACCTGGCTCGTGGCGACCATCCTGATCGTCGTGGCAGTCCTGTAGGAAGCGGTCAAGCAAGTGGCTCAGGCGGCCACGAGCGCCGGCGCCAACTGCGCGGCGACAACCCGATCCGGCGGGACTGTGACCGTCACTGCTCCGTCGCGTTCGAGCAGGAAGCGAGCGTTGACGAGCACCATGCCGATCACCGCGCCGGATTCGTCGTAGTCGACGGCGTGGCCTTCGGGCGTCGCGATCGTGCGCGCCGCCGGCCGAGGATCCCCAGCGCTGAGGTAGAGCACGTCGCCGCGCTCGTCGTACTCGTGCTGGTCGAACGTGGTTCCCGCGATGGTGACGTTCATGGCGTTGGCCCCGGCGTGTTGTGCTGGACGAAGGCGGTCACGACGAACGCCGGGGAGTCGTTGAAGTCTACGACTACTCGTAGCCACCGGGAGGGATCGAGATCGCGGCGGTAGAAGCGCTCGCGGCCAGGCGCGGGATCGTCCTCGCGGAAGTCTGGACGTTCGATTACATCGAGGATCGCGCCGACGTTCGCTGCCATCTGCGGCCGGCGGCGCGCGAGGTGGCTGAGCGTGCGCGCGTCGACGATGACGAGGCGGCCATCGGGATCGCTCGCCTCGCGACGATCGGCGGTCAACTCGCCCGCTCGACCGCGAGCGCCACGGCGTCGGGCTCACTCACGCCGAGGGCGCGCGTGAACTTGTCGGCCAGCGCCCCGTCGTCGGCTGTCACGCCGGACGTCGCGGGTTCGAGTCCCGTCGCGCCCGTTCCGCTGCGGACCGCAGGAGTCCGCATAAGACGTAGGAGCAGGAACTTTGGCCAAGCGCGGCCGCAGCCCGATCCGCGGCAGTCCACAGCGCTCCGCAGGCGGCGCTTCGAAATCCGCGTTCCGATGTCTGAGCCAGAGGTGGCGGTGTCGCTGCGAACGCCCCTCTCTGAGTTCACGGTCCCTGGACCGTGAGCGACGCTCGCCGAAGGAGAGCTTCCCGCCTGCGTCGCTCAACGGTCGCGTCCACATACGGCATCGGGCGTGGGCTGCTTACGGTCGCGAGCGTGATCGCGTCGGCGTGATCGGGTCCAACGATCCGTGGCGCTGTGCGCACATCTGCGCAAAGCCGTATCGGCATCCGCTCCCACGTCCTGCAGGATTGGCGCGTCGCCATCGTCTGGGGATCGTCTCGTGCACGCCGGACGCCCTCCTCCCGCGGTCGCCGAGGGTGGGCCGCGTGCCGATGGCCGCGTAGCGTCCGTTCAGGAAGTCGTCAGCATGTAACGACCACGATGACGCGGATGGAGATCCTCCCACGTCGGGCCGACCGACCGCGCTCGGTCGCGCGGGCGATCCTCGTGTTGTGCGTCGCGACGCTCGGCGCCTGCGGCACGGGCGGCGCGGATCACTCGTCTCGTGCCGCGTCGTCATCGGTCACGAGCCCTTCGAAACCGCGGCGCGCGGCGACCGTGCGTCCGTCACCCAGGTTACGTGTGTCCCACACGGCCGCGCTGCCTGCGCCGGTGCAGCTCCCCGGGCTGGTTCATCTCAGTGACGGACGGGTGTTGGCGGTCGGCGGACTGGACGCCGGCGATGCCTCGACCGCCGACATCGTCGGGGTTCTGCCGGCCCCCGCGCATCTGGCCGGAAAGCTCCCGCAGCCCGCGCATGACATCGGCGTCACGGCGGTCGGGCGCACCGTCTACGCCTTCGGCGGAGGGACGGCCGCTGGTCCGCTGGACACGATCACCGCCATCGACAGCGGCGGGCGGGCGCGCGTTGTCGGTCGGCTGCCGCTCGCGGTCTCCGATACCACGGCGGTATCCATCGGTGCGACGGCGTACGTCATCGGCGGCTACACGACGACGACGCCGCAGCGCGCGGTGCTCGCCTACCGTCCCGGCCACCCGGTGCGCGTGGTGGCCACGATGCCGCACCCGGTTCGCTACGCGGCGGCCGCGGTCATCGGCTCGCGGATCTACGTCGCAGGTGGGACGACGGGCACGCAGTCCCGCCGCGAGATCCTCGAGATCGATCCCGCGACGCACGTCGTGCGAGTCGTCGCGCGGCTGCCCTCGCCGCTGGCACATTCGGCCGGCGCCGCGCTGGGCGGGCTGTTCTACGTGCTCGGCGGCCGCGGCGACTCGCTGACCGGCCAGACATCGGCGATCTGGGCATTCGATCCGGCGACGGGTCGGCTGCGTCGCGCCGGCCGACTCCCGGTCGCGCTCTCCGACCTCGCCGCGGCGACGGACGGAGACCAGCTCGTCGTCGTCGGCGGTCGCGACTCCGCCGGCGTCGTCCACGCCGAGCGCTGGACCCTGCGACGCTCGTGACCCGCTGGGCCGCGACAGCGCTCGCGTGCGTCCTGGCGATTCTCGTGGCCGGCTGCGGGGGCACCCGCGCCACGACCGCGCCGACTCGTACGACCGCGCTGGCGACCGCGCGGCCGCACGCCCAGGGGATGCGCGCGGGCCGCGTCCCGCCGCTGCTCGATCGCCACGACGTGTACGCCGCGGACGCGGCGGGCAGCCTGTCGCGGGCGACCCGCGGTGGGCTGTCGCGCGTCTATGTCCCGAACTCGCAGTCGGCGACCGTCGACGTCATCGACCAGCGCAGCGCGAGGATCGTGGGTCACTTCGCCGTCGGACAGCTCCCGCAGCACGTCGTGCCGTCGTGGGATCTCAAGACGTTGTGGGTGACCAACGACGCGGGCAACAGCGTGACGCCGATAGACCCGCTCACCTCACGGCCGGGCCCGCCGATCGCCGTCGACGATCCGTACAACCTGTACTTCACGGCCGACGGCCGGCGCGCGATCGTCGTCGCCGAGCGCCTGCGCCGGCTGGACTTCCGCGATCCACACACGATGCGGCTGCGCCACTCGTTGAATGTCCCGACCTGCGCGGGGGTCGATCACATGGACTTCAACGCCGTCGGCGATCGGGCGCTCGTCTCGTGCGAGTTCGGCGCTGACATGATCGAGGTCGACCTGCGCCGCGAGCGCGTGGTCCGGACGATCGCCCTGCGGTCCGGGGCGATGGCGCAGGACGTCAAACTCTCACCCGACGGGCGCGTGTTCTACGTCGCCGATATGGCCGCGGGCGGGGTGTGGCTGATCGACGCGCGCACGTTTCGCAAGCTGCGCTTCGAGGTCACGGGCAAGGGCGCGCACGGGCTCTATCCGAGCCGCGACCACCGCACGCTCTACGTCTCCAACCGCGGCGAGGGCTCGATCAGCCTGATCTCGTTTCGATCGCGGCGGCCGTATCGCAAGTGGCAGCTGCCGGGCGGCGCCTCGCCGGACATGGGCGGCGTGTCGGCGAACGGGCGCGTGCTGTGGCTCAGCGGGCGCTACGACGCTGCCGTGTACGCGATCTCGACGCGCAGCGGCCGGCTGCTTCACCGCATCGCGGTCGGAGCCGGGCCCCACGGCATGGCCGTCTGGCCGCAACCCGGCCGCTATTCCATCGGGCACACCGGGATCCTCCGGTGAGCGGCCCAGACGTCGGGTCACGGCGATGACCGAGCGGTCGGGGCTGCTGCCGGCGAGCGGCGCCGCTGCATGGGGGCCGCGCCCTTCGACGCCGACGTCCGACAGCCTCATCGTCCACGCCGTGCGCCACGTGCGCCCCGGCGAGGCGCGCCTGCGTCTGTGGGCGATTCGCCGCTTCTACCGCGTGTTCGCGCGCGTGTCGGGGCTCGCGGACTTCCAGGGCAATTCGGGCGACTTCCGTCTCATCAGCCGCCGTGCTGCGGACGCGATCCGCGCGCTGCCCGAGCGCGTGCGCTTCGTCCGCGGGCTCGTCTCGTGGGTGGGCTTCGAGCAGATCAGCCTCGAGTACGAGCGCGACGAGCGCTACGCGGGCGCATCGAAGTACCCCTTCTCGAAGCTGCTGCTGCTCGCGATCGACGGCATCGTGTCGTTCTCGGCGGTACCGCTTCGCTGCGCAGCCGCGCTGGGAATGGTGTTCTCGACGGTCGCGTTCCTGGCGATCCCGGTCGTCATCGTGTTGCGCCTCGCCGGCCTCTATCACGTGTCGGGGATCGCTTCGATTCACATCCTCGTGCTGTTGATCGGCGGAATCCAGCTCGTGTTCCTCGGCGTGCTCGGGGAGTATCTCGGTCGCAACTACGACGAGAGCAAAGGTCGGCCGGTGTACATCGTGTCCGAGCCTGCGCCGCTCACGCCCCCGGGCCGCTGATGGAGCGGGACTTCTACCCCGTTTACGCCCGTCTGGAGGAGCGTCACTGGTGGTTCGTCGGACGTCGCGCAATCGTCGTGCGCGTCCTCGAGCACATCGAGGAGGATGGCGCCGCGCTACGTGAGCTGCGGCGTGTCCTGCGACCCGGCGGACTGCTGCTCCTGACGGTCCCGGCGGTCCAATTGCTGTGGGGCGACCAGGACGAGATCTCACATCATTTCCGCCGCTACACCGACGCGTCGCTGCGGCGGCCGCTGCAGGCCGCGGGCTTCGTCGTCGAGCGCTCGAGCTACTTCAACACGCTGCTGTTCGCGCCGATCGCCGCAGTCCGTCTGCTCCGCAGGGCAATCCGGCCACCGAGCGCGGAGCGCACGGATTTCGATCTCGGATCGGTGCGCCTCAACGGCGTCTTGTCGAGGCTGCTGTCATCCGAGGCCGCGGCCGTGAGCCGGACGCGGCTACCGTTCGGCGTCTCGCTGCTGGCGCTCGCGCGGCCGCGATGAACGCAGCTCAGATCGCGCGATTCGGGGCCGTCGGGCTCGCGCAGAACGCGATCAACGTCGCCGTCTTCGCCGCGCTGCAGGCTGCCGGGGCGAGATACGGCGTGAGCGCCATACTCGCGGCTCTCACGGCGCTGCTCGTGAGCTTCGGCATGCACCGAACGTGGACGTTCGCGCGCGCCGGGAGCGCCGACCTGAGCGGACACCTCGCGCGCTACGGCACCGTCTTCATCGCCGCCGTGCTCGTCGGGCTCGGGCTGCTTTCGCTTCAGGTCGAGGTGCTCGGCGCGCCCGCCGTGCTGGCGCAGGCGATCGCGATCGTGCTCGTCGCCCCCGCGAGCTTCGTGACCCAGCGCCGCTGGGTGTTCACGTGATCGCCGTGCGACAGGCGCGGTTGGGCGGCGCGCGCCCGGGAACCGCGGCGCTCGCCGGGACCGTGGTGGCGTCGCTGGCGCTCGCGGGCGCCGTGGGGACCTCGCTGATACTCGCGGCGGGCGCTTCTGGCCAGCGCCTGCTGTTCTTCGTGCCGGCCAGTCGGTCGGGCTTCCCCGATTGGATGCACGGGCCGCTTTCGCAGCTCGGCCTCACGCTGACGCCGGCCGCGGGCGCGTGGCTGCTCGTCGTGCTGTGCGCGTGCTACGTGCTCACGCTCGTCAACGCCCCCAGCATCGGTCTGGGGTCGGCGGTCGTCGCGATCGGCTGTGCACACTTGGCCTTCGCGCTCGCGGCCCCCCTCTACTCGGCCGACATCTTCGGCTACATCGACTACGCCCGGCTGTTCGTCTTGCATGGGATCGATCCGTACGCGCATGGCGCGGCCGCGGCGCCACACGACGCGGTGGCGCCGTACGTCCGCTGGCACGACGTCGGCTCGCCGTACGGGCCGCTGTTCACGATCGCGAGCCTCCCGCTCGCGTGGCTCGACGTACCCACCGCGTTCTGGACGCTCAAGGCGCTCGCCGGCGCAGCCAGCCTCAGCGGCGTCGCGCTCGTGGCCCGGATCGCGCGCCAGCTCGGGCGTCCGGTCGTTCCCGCCGTGCTGTTCGTCGGACTCAACCCCGTGCTGCTGGCCTACGGGGTCGGCGGCGGTCACAACGACTTCTTCGCGCTCGTCGTGATGCTCGGGGCTGTCACGCTCGCGCTCGGCGAGCGCGACGCGGCGGCCGCTGGTTTCGTCATCGCCGCCGCGCTGAAGCCGCCGATGGGGATCGCGCTGGCGTTCCTGCTGATCGCGCGGCGTTCGCGCCGCGGCCTCGTCACGGCCGTCGTGGCGATTGTCGCCGTCGCGGGGTTGGCCCTACTCGTGTTCGGCACCGGAGCGGTCGCTGTCGTCGGCCAGATTGCCCATCAGCAGCATCTCGTCGCCGGCCTCAGCGTCCCCGGCGTCGTCTCGAATCTGATCGGGTTGCAGGGCGTCCCGTCTTGGATGCGGACGATCGCAGGGCTGGCCCTGGTCACCGGGGTCGGGTTGCTGGCCTGGCGGACGTGGCATGGCGGGGACTGGCTACAGGCCACGGGCTGGGCCGCGTTGGCGCTGCTCGTCACAAGCGCGTGGCTGCTGCCGTGGTACGTCGTCTGGGTGCTGCCGTTCGCCGCGGTCGCCGGCAGTGCGCGGTTGCGGACGGCGTCGCTGTCGCTCACGCTGTTCATCGTCGTCACGCATGTCGCGCCGTACCTCTCGCGCTGAGCGCGGGACTCGGCGCCGCGGAGCGCAGCGTGATCCATACATCCGCCCCGCCGCCGTCTCGGGTCTGCGCCCCGCTGCTAGCGGGATAGCACGACTCCGGGCCGGCGCATGAACGCGTCGAGCAGCGCAAGGCACTTGCCGGGCAGGTCGACCGAAACGCCGCGGTGCCAGACCTGGCGGGTCGCGGGATCGAGCACGAGGTCTCCGACTTCGAGCACGACCGGGCGCTCCCCCCGCCGGCGGCGGATGAGCGCGCGCAGCCGCCGGCACGTCTCGAAGCCGTCGATGCCCGGCAGCATGACGTCGAGGATGATCGCGTCGTAGCGCGTCGATCCGGCCATCCACAGCGCGTCTTCGCCGCGCGACGCGACATCGGTCGCAAACCCTTCGGATTGCAGCGCCCGGCGCAGCAGATCCGCCATCTTGGCCTTGTCCTCGACGATCAACAGGCGCATGTCCTGGACCGTCGCATCCCGGTCATGAACCGCTCCTGAACGCGGCGGCGGGCGCCCCCTCGGGACGCCCGCGGCATGCGACACGTGGTGGCGTGCTACTTGCCCGCGGTGCCAGCGCCGGCCGGCGCATCGGCCGTCTCGCCGGGGCCATCCTCGGCGTCGGCCTTGTCGCCGGCGCCATCGGGAGCGTCGGCCTTGTCGCCCGGGCCCTCCGGGGCGTCCGCCTTGTCGCCGGCGGCGTCGGCCTTGTCGCCGGGGCCTTCCGGGGCGTCGGCCGCGTCGGCCTTGTCACCCGGGCCCTCCGAGGTGTCCGCCTTGCCGCCGGGCTGGTCCGGAGCGTCCACCGGATCGGAGGCCGACGTGGTCGCGGCGGGCGCCTTCGCCGCCGTCGAGGACTGCGCGTTGGCATAGACGGCACCGCCGGCGGCGAGCGCGCCGAGCGCAGCGACGCCCAGTAACAGCTTCTTGAGACGGTTGATCATCCGGTGAGTCCTTTCGTCGGGGGCAACTGACAGCGACGAGCCTCACACCGCAAGATGTAGGAACCGTGTAGGCGATCGTCGGCCACCGGCGTCATACGTAGGCGCGGCGACACGGACGACGCTCAGGCCCCGGGCGCGACGAGGCCGTGATCGTACGCGTAGACGACGATCTGCACCCGGTCGCGCAGCTCGAGCTTGGCGAGGATGCGGCCGACGTGCGTCTTGACGGTGGCCTCCGATAGGACGAGCTCCGCGGCGATCTCGGCGTTCGACAGCCCGCGGGCGACCGCGCCGAGCACCTCGCGCTCGCGCGGGGTGAGCGCCGTCAGGCGGTCGTCGCCGGGGTAGCGCTCGGTGGCGGGCAGCTGATGGGCGATCGTCGCGAGCAGGCGGCGCGTCGTGCTCGGCGCGACGACGGCGTCGCCACTTGCGACCGAGCGGATCGCCGACAGCAGGTCGGCGGGCTGCGCGTCCTTGAGCAGGAAGCCGCTGGCGCCCGCGCGAAGCGCGGCGTGCGCGTACTCGTCGAGGTCGAAGGTCGTCAGGATGATGATCCGCGCCGTGCTGCCGGATGCGACGAGCGCGCGCGTGGCCTGCACCCCATCGAGGTTCGGCATTCGCACGTCCATGAGGATCACGTCGGGCTGTAGGCGCTCGGCGAGCGCGACGCCATCGGCGCCGTCGGCCGCCTCGCCGACGACCTCGAGGTCGTGCTGCGCCTCGAGCACCATGCGAAAGCCCATGCGCAGCAGCTCTTGGTCGTCGACGAGCAGGATGCGCGTCCTCATGCCGGCACCGGACCCTGCGCGACCGGCACGACGAGGCGCACCCGCCAGCCGCCGTCGTCGCCGGGACCCGCGTCGAGGCGCCCGTCGTACACCGCGGCGCGCTCGCGCATGCCCCGCAGCCCGGCGCCGCTGACGTTCGCGCGCGCCGCCGCCCGAGCGCTGCCGGTGTCGATCACCTCGACCTCGAGGGCGTCTGCGGCGTAGCGGATCGCAAGCCGCGCCGTAGCGCCCGGACCGGCGTGCTTCAGCGTGTTGGTGAGGGCTTCCTGTGCGATGCGAAAGACCGCGAGCTGCAGGCCGGCCGGCACCCACATGCCGGGGTCGCCGCTGATGTCGTAGCTGACCGGCAGCCCGGCGGTGCGCACGTCATCGACCAACTCGTCGAGCTGGGCGAGGCCCGGCTGCGGCGTCAGCCGTGACTCGCCGTCCTCGTCGCGCAGCACGCCCAGCAGGCGGCGCATCTCCGTCAGCGCCTGGCGGCCGGTACGCGAGGCGGTTCGCATCGCGTGCGCTGCGCGCTCTGGCTCGTCGGCGATGGCGTAGCTCGCCCCGTCGGCGAGCGCGATCATGACCGAGACGTTGTGGGCGACGATGTCGTGCATCTCGCGCGCGATCCGGGCGCGCTCGGCGGCCGCGGCGAGGCGGCCCTCCTGATCTCGCTCGCGCTCGAGGCGCTCGGCGCGCTCGTGCAGGGGGGCGACGAGCGCGCGGCGGTTGCGCGCGCTCGTGCCAAGGTCGCCGGCATGTCGTGGCCGGCGGCAGCGAATGCGAGCGCGAGCAACAGCGCTACCGGCGCCACGTCGCCGAGCAGCGGCCGGCGACGCTGCAGCGCCGCCAGCCGCTCGATGGGCGCCCCGCGCCGGCTCACACACGTCACCAAGGCCATCGGCCGCACCGTAACGTCGTCAGGCGTCGCGCCGCGCCAGCTGCACCGCCGCGGCGAGGATCACGAGCGCGGTGTAGCCGCAGAAGACCGCGAACCCGCCCCACGGCGACAGGTGATGGGCGTTCTCGAACGTGCTCGTCGTGACCGTGAAGCCGGCGTTCAGCGGCAGGTAGGGGCCGATCGCATCGGCCGTGCTCGCCGGCAGCAAAGCGGTCACGCCGGGAAGCACGAACAGCAGACCGACGAACGCGGCGATGCCGCCGGCGGTGTTGCGCAGCAGCGCGCCGAGGCCGACGCCGAGCGCCCCGAGCACGGTCAAGAACAGCGCCGTGCCGACGATGGCTCGCAGCGCATGCGGGTCGCCGAGCGCGTGATCGACGTGATGGCCGGCGACGATCGCCTGCACGGCGAAGAACGAGATGAACGTCGCGACGAGCATCAACACGAATGTCACGGCGGCGTATACGCCGAGCTTCGCGGCCAGCACCGGCAGCCGTCGCGGGACGGCCATGAAGCTCGAACGGATCATGCCGGTCGAGTACTCGCCGCTGATCACGAGCACACCAAGGATGCCGATCGCCAACTGCGCGAGGTGATAGCCGCCGACGCCCGTGTCGATCGAGTCATAGATCGAGCGGTCGTGCGAACTGAAGCTGCTCCAGCGGCTCATCTGCACGGACGAGATTCCGACGCCGAGCGCAATCATCGCGACGACGGCGGCGAGCAGCGACCAGCGCGTCGAGCGCAGCGACCACAGCTTCGTCCACTCCGAACGCAGGACGTGGCCCTGCGTGACGCGACCGCGCTGAGAGATCAGGGGTGCGACGGTCGTCGTACTCATGCGGCCAGCTCCACCGGGACGGCGGCCGTGGCCGCGGGGGCGTTCGTGCGGTACTCGACCGCGTCCTGCGTGAGTCGCATGTAGGCGTCCTCAAGCGAAGCGAGCTGCGGCGTCAGTGCGTGCAGGACGACCTGCCGCGCCGCGGCGATCTCGCCGATGCGCTGGGCCGCCAGGCCGCGGACCTCCAGCGTGTCGCGCTCCTGGCTGCTGATCGACGCGCCCTCGGCGACCAACGCTTCGCGCAACGCGAGCGCCTGCGGCGATCGCACCAGCACCGCGGCGTTCGCGGACGCCGCGGCGACGACGTCGCCGACCGTCGTGTCGGCGATCACGCGGCCGCGCCCAACGATCACGAGGTGCTCGGCGGTCATCGCCATCTCGCTCATGAGGTGCGACGACAGGAAGACGGTACGCCCCTCGGATGCGAGCTGCTTGAGCAGCGTGCGGATCCAGAGAATGCCCTCGGGATCAAGCCCGTTGGCTGGCTCGTCGAGGATGATCGTGTGCGGATCGCCGAGCAGCGCCGAGGCGATGCCAAGCCGCTGCCCCATGCCCATGGAGAAGCCGCCGACGCGCTTGCGCGCGACGCTGCCGAGGCCGACGAGCTCGATCACCTCGTCGACGCGCGCGCGGCCGATGCCGTGCGTCTGGGCCATCGCCAGTAGGTGGTGATACGCCGAGCGGCCGGTGTGGATCGCGCGTGCCTCAAGCAACGCGCCGACCTCGTGCATCGGTGCCTCGAGATCTCGATAGTCGCGGCCGTTGACCCTTGCGCAGCCGCTGGTCGGCGCGTCGAGGCCGAGGATCATCCGCATCGTGGTCGACTTGCCGGCGCCGTTGGGGCCGAGGAAGCCGGTGACGATCCCGGGACGGACGACGAAGCTGACGTCGTCGACCGCGAGCTTGTCCCCGTAGCGCTTGGTCACGTGTTCGATTTCGATCATGCGATTGATCATGGCGGCGGCGGGCCGCGACCGCGATGGCCCGCAGGGATGGACTTCGACGAGCCGCGATAGCCGTCAGGTCGCACAACGATCCTCCGCAGGTCGCACGCCGCAACGGCCGTCGACGCGTCAACCGCAACGGTCGCTGCCGAGTTCCAGGGCACTCGCCAGAACATCGTCCAACCGGCAGCGCGCGGCGATGGCACGTTCAGGCGCGGCCCGCGATGACGAGCCCGGTCTCGTAGGCGAGCACGACGAGCTGGGCGCGGTCGCGCGCGGCGAGCTTCATGAACAGGCGCGCGACGTGCGTCTTGGCGGTCAGCGGCGACAGCACGAGCCGCTCGGCGATCTCGGCGTTCGAGAGGCCCTGTCCGACGAGGGTCAGCACCTCGCGCTCGCGTGCGGTCAGCTCCTGGAGGCGCGTGTCGTCCTCGCCGGCGCCCGGCACCACGCCGGACTGCTGCACGAACGCCTCGATCAACCGCCGCGTGTGGCGCGGCGCGAGCAGCGCGTCGCCGGCGGCGACGATCCGCACCGCATCGACGAGGTCGGCGGGCTCGATGTCCTTGAGCAGGAAGCCGGCCGCGCCCGCGCGCAGCGCGCCGAACACGTACTCATCGAGCTCGAACGTCGTCAGCACGATCACCCGCGTACGCGTGAGGGTCGGGTCGGCGCTGATCCGAGCCGTCGCTCGCAGCCCGTCCGTACCCGGCATCCGGACGTCCATCAGGACGACATCGGGCCGGTGGCTGCGGACGAGCTCGACAGCCTGTTCGCCGTCGGCCGCCTCGGCGACGACGGCGATGTCCGTCTCGGCATCGAGCAGCGCCCGGAATCCGGCGCGCACGAGCGCCTGGTCGTCGGCGAGTGCGACCGTGATCACGCGGCCACCCCCGTGGGGAGGCGGGCGAGTACGCGCCAGCCGCCGTCCTCGGCGGGACCGGACTCCAGAGTGCCGCTCAGCGCCGTGGCGCGCTCACGCATCCCGCGGACGCCGTTGCCCGAGCCGCCCGGCCCGTGCGCGCCGGCACCGACGCCGTCGTCGACGACCTCCACGTGCAGGGCCGAGCCCTCACACGCGACGCTCACCCGCGCCGCGCTCGCGTCCGCGTGGCGCAACACATTCGTCAGCGCCTCC
Source organism: Solirubrobacterales bacterium (assembly GCA_038260305.1). Classification (GTDB taxonomy): domain Bacteria; phylum Actinomycetota; class Thermoleophilia; order Solirubrobacterales; family Solirubrobacteraceae; genus CADCVQ01. The sequence continues at coordinate 179,027 of JBBSNY010000004.1, read as the reverse complement.
TGGACGATCCGGTAGCCCGCCGCCTGCACCGCGGCGGGAACGTCGGCGACATCGGCCACGTCGAGCTCGACTCGAACGCCCGCCGCGCGCAGGCCGGACGCGAGCTCGTCAAGGTCGCGCAGGCCGGTTGTGGGACCGACGGGCGCACCGTCATCGCCCGCGCGCAGGACGCCGAGGGCGGCGCGCAGGTCGGCCAGCGCCTCGCCGCTCGCGGCCTTGATCTCGCGTAGGGCGCCGTGCGCCTGCTGCGGGTCGCGGTCGAGCAGATGCGCCGCCACGCCGGCCTGCACGTTGATCGCCACCAACGCGTGCGCGACGACGTCGTGGACGTCGCGCGCGATCCGCAGGCGCTCCTCGCCGAGCCGCCGCAAGGCCTCCTCGTCGCGCACCGCCAGCAGCCGCTCGAGCGCCTCGCGGCGCGAACGGATCACGTCGCCGACGGCGAGCGCCAGCAGGCAGAACGCGACGTTGCGGGCCACGATGCTGAACAGCTCGCCGGTGTCGTCGGCGAACGGCAGGACGCTCACGACGACGCACGGGACCACGGACAGGCCGATCCACATCGTGCGTCGCCGTTCACCCCGTGCGGCGAGCTCGACGAGCGCCACCATCGGAATCAGCACGACCGCGTCGCCCGGCTCCAGGCGCCACAGCGTCAGCACGATCCCGGCGGTCAGCAGCGGCGCCAGCAGCGCGAAGCGCAGCCGGCGCCGCAGGACCAGCGGCAGGCAGCCGACGACCGCCGCCAGCGCGCCGAGCACTGTTACGCGCGGGCCGTCGCTCGTCAGCGCCGCGTCGAGCACCAAGAGCGGCGGGAGGACGACAACCGGCCACCAGGTCGCGACGGTGGCGTTGCGAATGAGACGAGCGACCACGGCACCGTTCATCGTACGCGCGCGTCCACCGCCAGCCCGCGCTCGACGGCCGGCAGGCGGTCGTGCACGCGGCGCAGGACGTGCGGCGACCACCAGTTCCAGCGCCCGAGCAGCGCCATCAGCGACGGGACGAGCAGCGTGCGCACGACGAACGCGTCGATCAGCACGCCGGTCGCCGTGGCGACACCGATCTGCTGGATGAAGGAGATCGAGCTCGTGCTGAATGCGCCGATCGCGACGGCGAGCAGGATCGCCGCGGCCGTGACGACCCGCCCCGTGCGCGCGACCCCGCTGGCGACGGCCTCGCGGTCGTCGAGCCCCGAGTCGCGCGCCTCCTTGATCCGGCCCAGCAGGAACACTCCGTAGTCGGTCGACAGCGCGAACACGATCGCGGCCGTGACGAGGAAGTCGCTCGGCTCGACGCCGCCGTTGGGGGTGTATCCGAGCAGCCCGGTCAGGTGACCGCCCTGGTAGATGAGCACGAGCGGCGACAGCGCGGCGGCAACGGTCAGCGCATTCATCGCGACCGCCTTGACGGGCAGCACGACCGAGCCCGTCATCGCCCACAGCACGAGCAGCGTCAGGCCAACCAGCAGCACGAGCGCCGGCAGCAGCCGCGAGCCGATCGCCGCCTGCTGGTCGACGAACTCGGCGGCGCCGCCGCCCACGCGGACGTCGAACGGTGCGGGCAGCCCGCGGACGTCGGCGACGACGCGCTGGGCGACCGCGCCCGACGGATCGCCCGTCGCGATCACGCCGATCTGCCACGTGTTCTCGCCGAGGTAGCGCGGCGCGGCCGTGCGCAACACCCCGTCGACGGCGCCGACGCGGGCGGCGTACGCGGCGACCTCGGTCGCCGCGGACCGCGGGGCCGCGATCGCCATCAGGACGGGCGACTTGCCCGCAGCGCCCGGAGCGAGCGCGTCCGAGACCGTGCGGGCGCTGTCGCCCTTCGGGATCACCGATCCATCGATCGACGACCACGTCGTGGTCAGCGCCGGTGCCGCGATCGCCAGCATCGCGCCCGCGGTCACGAGCGCGATCGTGCCCGGCCGGCGCATCACCGCGTGCGCGATCCGCTGCCAGCGATCCGACGCGGCGTCGGGGGCGACGCCGCCGCGGCGGGCGAGCTTCGCGCCCCACAGCGCGAACAGCGCGGGCGAGATCACGAGCGCGGCGACCGCCGCGACCACCGCGACGGTCGCTCCGGCGATGCCCATCGACTTCAGGAAGCCCTGCGGGAAGACGGCGAGCGTGATCAGCGCGCCCGCGACGGTCGCCGCGGAGAAGGCGACGGTGCGCCCGGCGGTCGCCATCGTGGCGACGATCGCAGCCGGCGTCGCCCCACGCTTGGCGAGCTCCTCGCGGTAGCGGGTGACGAGGAAGAGCGTGTAGTCGATCGCCAGCCCGAGCCCAAGGCCGATCACGAGATTGAGCGCGAAGACGCTGAGGCCGTAGACCTGGTTGACCCCGGCGAGGACGAGGAACGTGCCGAGGACCGTCGTCATCCCGACGACCAGCGGCATCAGGGTCGCGCGGCCGCGGAAGAAGAGCAGCGACAGCACGAGCAGGAACGGGAACGCGAACAGCTCCGCGCGGCCGAGGTCGGCGCCGACCGTCTCGCCGATCTGCCTGCTCGCCACGGCGGAGCCGCCGACCGTCACGTCACGCCGCCCCGCGAACGCGTCCCGCGCGTCGCCGGCGACCGCGTCGTCGTCGGCATCGGCGCGCAGCACGGCCGTCACGAGTCCGCGGTCGCCGGCGCGTCCGCCGGCGTCGGTGCTCGCGACGCCCGGGATGCGCTGGACCTGCCTCGCGACCGCGTCCAGGCGCGCCTGGGTCGGGGAATCGACGAGCAGCACGAGGCCCGCGTCCGGCTCGCGGCCCGTGGCGGCCTCGACGCGGTTCACGGCGACTTCGGAGTCGGCGCCCGGAGCGACGAATCCCCCCGAGCTCTTCAATGCGCCGGTGACAGGACCGCCGAGGACACCGGCGACGACGACGAACAACAGCACGAGCAACAGTGTGCGGCGCGGGTGGGCCGCAAGGAGTGAGGTAAGCATGTGCCGCATCCTGCGCGGCGCGCCCACGCGGCACATCCGCCCGGGGGATGCTCTTCGCCGAGACGCCTACACCCAGCGGAGTGCGCCTTGCTGAGTGGGTGTGCTCACGAGGTGAGGCGCTGAACAGGTTGACCCGTCATCTGCGCGATGAGGTCGAGGTCCTCGTGGTCGTGCAGGACGACAAGCCCGGCGCTCTCCGCAGTAGCGGCGATGATGAGATCCGGGATCGAAGGGGCGCGATGCCCGCGCCGAGCCAGGAGGCGCAGGATCTCGACGGCACGGTCCTCGGCCACCGGTGTGGCGTATTCCTGTTCACGATCCGCGACGGCAAAGTGGTCAAGGCGGTCCAGACGATCGACGCCTTGGACGGGTTCCGCGCAGCGCCGCAACCCTGGTCGGCGCCCCCGCGTAGGCGCTGCCGAGCCGACCGCCCGGTCAGGGCGGGGAAAGCGGCCGGGATCGGCGTGCGACGGCCGTCACCGCGCGAGCACGTAGAAGCGGGTCGCGCTCCCGGCGCTCGAGGTCGCCACCACCTTGACCCGTGGCCGCTTCACGCCACGGGGGATCTTCAGTCGAACCGTCAACCGGGATGCTGACGCGCGCGCGACGCGACGCGTGCCGCGGAATGCCGACATCGTCCTCGCGCCGGCGGCGGAAAAGCGCAGCGTCACGATCCGGCCCCGGCGCGTCCGCGAGACGAGCCGGATCTGCGGGCGCCTGCCCGACGACGAGCCCGACGACCCAGGCGACGATCCGGGCGATCCGGACGACGTGCCCGGCGGTGGCGGCGGTGGTGTCGGCGCCGCCACCGTCACGGGAGCGGCGTCCGTCTGCGGACCGACGTTATCGGACGTGTCGATTGCGCGGACCGCGTAGACGTGGCGACCCGGAGCCGGCTGCTCGGAATGGCTCAGATCCGTCACGGTCGCGATCGTGGCGCCGTCGCGCAGCACCCGGTAGCGCGCGACCGCACGGTTGTCCTGCGCCGGCGACCACCCGACCCGCACGGTCTCGCCGCCGACAGTGGCCGACACGCCCGGCACGGCGCTCGGCACGGTCACGTCGGCCAGCGTGATCGTAACCGGGCTCGAGACCGTCCGGTTCGAGCTCGTGTCGACGGCCGTCACGGTGTAGGTCGCGGTCGTCAGCGCGTCGACGCGCGCGTCGTCGAACGTCAGCGCGGTCGTCGAGCCGATCGTCACACCGCCGCGCTGGACCTCGTACTGGCCGATCGCCTCGTCGTCGTCGGCCGCGTCCCAGCGCAGCTTGACGGCGTTCGTGTTCCCCGATGCCGCCACGTTCGTCGGCGCCGACGGTGGCACGTCGTCGACGAGCGTGGGCATCGTCACGGCGACGCTCGCGCTCGTCCCGGCGATCGAGTCGAGGCGGATCGCGATGCCATGGGCGGGGTCGCTCGCGACGAGCCCGGGCTGCAGCGGGGCATCGTCGAATGAGTTCGTGGTGGGCGTCGCGTCGAGTAGCTGGGTCCGGTCGGAGACGTCCAACGCGGGAACGCGGCGGACCGACAGGCCGGACGCGACCGGGCTGGCGGTCCCCCACAGATCGAACGGCCCCAGCTCCGAGCGGCGCTCGACGGCGAGCCATTGCGTCACGCGGACGCGCGGCTCCTTGAGCGGGATGAGCAGCAGCCGCGTGCCGGCGGCCGAGAAGTCGTCGGACGAGACGAGCGTCACGGTCTGCGACTGGCGCAGGCTGAGCGTCTGCCCGGAGGGCAGCTCGCCGATCTGGGCGCGATGCCAGCTCGACATCAGACGCGGCGTCAGTCCCATGGCGTCGAATGAGTCGCCGTACTCGTCGGTCGCGCACGACGAAGACAGGAACACCGGGTTGCCGTCGCCGTCTTCGCAGCGGTAGGTGTTCGCATGGTGCGCGCCGAGGTTGTGACCGAGCTCATGGGCGATGACCCTCGTGGTGACCTCGCCGTTGGACCACAGGCGGCGGCCGGGGAGCAGGCCGAGCCCGCCGAAGTCGCAGTCATAGCTGTGCGGCATGAGGTACGCGACATGGTCGTAGGAATCGACCGCCCAGCCCGCTGCCTGTGCCGCCTGGTCGGCCGCGTCCGCCAGCGCGTCGGTGTCGCAGCCGGCCATCTTGATGCCGATCGACAGCGGACCGGCGATGTCTCCGTCCGCGCGCACATGTCCGATGAAACGGGTCGCGTTGGCGGACTGCTGCATGTAGAACGCGTTCGCGGAATCCGCCCCCGTGAAGATCACGTCGCGCGCCTCGTCGACGGTGGCCGAGGGCGTCGGCTCGTCGGGCGTCGTCAACAGAATCGCGAGCAGCGAGCGCGGACCGGGCGCGACGGCGGCGGCGAGACGCTGCCTGCCGACCGCGCGAACCCGACCGCGCAGCCCGTCGCGACTGCGGCCGCTGTCGTCGAGATGCACACGCTGACCGACGAGCGCCTGCGGCTGCGTGTCGGAGAGCGCCCGGGTACCATCGCGGGCGTCGATCTCGTAGGAACGGTCGGAGATCGTCCCGTTGAGCCGGTCACCGTGCGTCTCGACGAGGGTGCCCGTGACGCCCGCACTGCGGGCGGGCGCGCCCGCGGGGAGCACGAGCGCGAGCAACGCGGTCAGCAGCAGCGACCTTCCGATGGGGTTCACGCTGCCATCACGCCCAAACCCCAACGGTTATGACATCCCGCCTCGAGCCGGCACGGTCGCACTGGCAAACCGTACATCGAAGCGCGCTCCGCCGAGCGGCGACGTCCCGACCTCGACGACCGCCCTGTGCGCCCGCGCCTGCTGCGCGACGAGCGCGAGCCCGAGCCCGGACCCCGGCGTCTCGCCGTCGCCGACGCGCACGAACGGCTCGAAGATCCGCTCGCGCTCCTGCAGCGCGATTCCGGGCCCGTCGTCCTCGACGATGAGCGCCGGGCCGGCGACGGTGACCGAGACGCGCACGTGCGCCTCCGACGAGCGGCCATGGCGCGCGGCGTTCTCGAGCAGGTTGTCGACGAGCAGGCGCAGCCCCGGCTCCCAGCCGCGCACCCACACCTCCTCCTCCGGCAGCGCGGATGACCACGTCACCGCCCGGTGACGGGAGGCCGCCTGGTCCAGCGACGCCGCGACGACCTCGCCGAAGTCGACGTCGGACAGCTCCCCCGGCGAGCTGTCGCCGCGCGCCATCGCCTGCAGCCCGTCGAGCAGGTTCACGAGCCGGTGGTGCTCGGACAGCGCGTCGAGCACGAGCTCCGTGCGCTGCGCCACAGGGATGTCGGGGTGACGACTTAGCGCCGACAGCGTCGCCTGCACGCTTGTCAGGGGCGTGCGCAGCTCGTGCCCGGCGTCGGCGGTGAAGCGGCGCGTCGCGGCGAGCGCACGCTCGCGGTCGGCCGCCGATCGTCCGAGCCGCGCGAGCATGTCGTTGAAGCTCGCCGCCAGCGAGCGCAGCTCGCTCGGACCGTCGCCGCCCGCCACGCGCTGGTCGAGGTCCTCGGTGCCCGCGATCCGCGACGTCGCCGCGCGCAGGCGCCGCAGCGGTCGCAGCAGCAGCGTCGCCGCCAGCCAGGCCGCGAAGCCGCCGAGCAGCAACGCGGCGATCCCGAACGCGGTGAGCCGGCGATCGAGCTCCGTGAGCTTGCGCTCGACGGGCCGCAGCGGGCTCGTGACCTCGAAGCGTGCGAGCCCGCCGAGCCCCGAGACCGGGACGCTCGTGATGTAGGAGCGGTAGCGGCGGCCGGCGACGCTGAACGTGCGCAGCCCGTCCGCTCGCGGGATGACCTTCGACGGCGCGCGCCGGCCCGACTCGCGAATCACCGTGCTGCCGACGATCAGCCGCAGGGTCGTGCCGTTCGCCGACAGGACGTTGTTCAGGCGCGGATCGCTCGGCGGCACCTCGCTCTGCAGCGCGTCGATCGAGGTGTCGCGCGACAGCGCCGCGGTGCGCTTCAGGCGGTCGTCGAGGCCCGCCCGCTCGGAGCGGTCGACGTAGCGCGAGACCATGACCCCCGCGCCGGCGAGCACCACGGCGAGCACGAGCGTGATGCCGAGCGTGAGGCGACCGCGGAGGCTGCGCACGAGCATGTGCCGCACGCGATCAGGGTTGCAGGATGAACCCGACGCCGCGCACCGTCTGCAGCACGCGCGGCTCGCCGTCGGCCTCGAGCTTGCGGCGCAGGTAGCCGACGAAGACGTCGGCGATGTTCGTGCCGGGATCGAACGTGTAGCCCCACACCTCCTCGTGCAGGCGGGCGCGCTCGATGACCTCACCGGGGTGGCGCAGGAACAGATGAAGGAGATCGAACTCGCGCCGCGTCAGCCCGAGGTCGCGTCCGCAGCGCAGCGCGACGTGCGAGCGCGGGTCGATCTCGACATCGCCGACGCTCAGCGCGGCGTCCGACGTCACCGGCCGGCGGCGCAGCAGCGCGTGCAGGCGCGCCGTCACCTCCTCGATCGCGAACGGCTTGACGACGTAGTCGTCGGCGCCGGCCTGCAGGCCGCGCACGCGGTCCTCGACCTCGTCGCGCGCCGACAGCACGCAGACCGGGACGTCGTCGCCGGCGGCGCGCAACACGCTCAGCACCTCGAGGCCGTCGAGATCCGGCATCCCGAGATCGAGCAGGATGACGGCGGGGCGCACGGACTCGTTGGCGGCGAGCGCCGCGCGCCCGCCCGAGGCCCGCACGACGCGAAAGCCCTCGAGTTCGAGGCCTGCCCCGACGGCGCGGCGGATCGCGGCATCGTCGTCGACGAGCAGTACGACGGGACCCGCGGGCCCGTCGTCATCCACGCTGGACGCGCTCGCAGTCACGCGCGACCGTGTCGATGCGATCGGCGATCACCCGGTCGCGCCCGGGGCCGCACGTGATCCGGTCGCGGACGCCGTCGCGGGCATGGATCACGTCCCTGCCCGCTCCCGCGATGATGAGGTCGACGCCGGCTCCCCCGTCGATGCGGTCGTTGCCCGCCCCGCCAAGTACCGTGTCGTTGCCGGGGCCGCCCGTGAGCTTGTCGTTGCCGGCATCGCCCGTCAGGGTGTCGTCACCGGGACCGCCGTTGAGGTTGTCGTTGCCCGGGCCGCCGTAGAGCTTGTCCGCGCCCGCCCCGCCGCGCAGCACGTCGGCGCCGCCGCCACCCTCGAGGACGTCGTCGCCGGCCTTGCCGTTGATGACGTCGGGGCCCGCCGTGCCGACGAGGTGATCGGGGCCGCGGGTGCCGGAGATCGCGCCACGTGCGCCCGCCGTCGCCGCCCCGGCCAGCAGAAGCACGAGGACGGAAGCGAGCAGGCGACGGGTCATGCCGCACACCATGACGCAGGTCGCGCTCCGAGCGCTACCCCACGCCCGACTCTCACGGACTTCTCACCGTGGCTGAGGACTCCGTGAGAGCTCCGTGAGTCGGGCTCCCGCAGCGCGCAGAGTAGCGGTCAGGCCCCGTCACAACTCATTTTCAGGAGGTAGGCAAGATGAGCATCACGAGGACGCAGTTCGCAGGCACGATCGTCGCACTCGGCCTCATCGTCCCGGCGACCGCGCTGGCGGCGACGATCCAGGGCGGTCCACGCGGCGAGCATCTGCGTGGAACGAACAACGCCGACCTCATCGACGGCAACGGCGGCAACGATCACATCTTCGGTCGTGGCGGCAACGACCGGATCTTCGGCGGCCTCGGCAACGACACGATCACCGGCGTGCAGGGCAACGACTACCTCAACGGCGGTCCGGGTGACGACAGCGTCAGCGGCGACGCGAACAACGCCGGCGACCGGACCTCCTTCGACCGCGTCTACGGCGGCTCGGGCAACGACATCCTCCGCGGCGGCGACTCGGCCGACAAGATGGGCGGCGGCAGCGGCAACGACATCATCTACGGCGAGAGCGGCCGCGACAGGATCTCCGGCGGCACCGGCGACGACACGATCTCCGGCGGCAACGGCAACGACAGGATCTACGCCAACCGCGGCATGGACACGATCGCCGGCGGCGACGGCAACGACCAGCTCTGGGCGCAGGCCCGCGGCGACGTCGCTCCCGGCCCGGGCGTCGACCAGGTTGGCGACACCGTCAGCGGTGGCAACGGCAACGACACGATCCGCACCCGCGACGGCGAGGTCGATCGCATCACCTGCGGTGCCGGCCACGACCGCGCGCTGCTTGACGAGGTCGACGTCATCACCGACGCGACCGCCGAGAACCCCAAGGGCTCGTGCGAGATCGTCAAGCGCAAGGCGCCGAGCGCCGCCGACAGCAGCCCCGAGGACGCCCAGGAGTCGCCCAAGGAGGGCGCGCTCACGAGCTAGCCCGCCTCACAAGACTGCCCCCGCAGCGTCGTCCGGCCCCCGCCCCGCGGTGGCCGGTCGTCGTTGTGGGCCGGGTCTGGCGCAGGCGCGGTCGCGACGTAAGCCCAGGTTCACGTCGCGCTGCGATGCTCGTTCGTTCGTGGACTTCGACCGTGACGAGGATGCGCAGGACCCGCCCGGACGGCCGATCGGCCGGCGGGCGTTTCTCGGCGTCGTCGGCCTCGGGCTGACCTCGCTCGCCTGGGGCGGCGCGGCCGCCGACCTCGTCGCGCAGTCGACCCGCCTGCTGCCCGAGCAACTGCGCGCGGTCGTACCGTTCGGCAAGGGCTGGCGGATCTACGCCGTCAACCCGCCCTATCCGACGTTCGACCAGGCACGCTGGCGGCTGCGCATCGACGGCCTCGTCGAGCACCCGCAGACGCTGACCTACGAGGCGTTGCTCGCGCTGCCACAGGCCGATCAGACGTCGGACTTCGTCTGCGTCACGGGCTGGTCAGTCGACGACGTGCACTGGAAGGGCGTGCGCTTCGCCGACCTGCTCGCGGCCGCCAAGCCGCTACCCAGCGCCCGCGCGCTGCGCTTCGAATCGGCCGAGGAGCCCTATGTCGACTCGTTGTCGCTCGAGCAGGCGATGACGCCCGACGCGATGCTCGCCCACGGCATGGACTCGGGCCCGCTGGAGCGCAAGCACGGCGCGCCGGCGCGGCTCGTGATGGCGCAGATGTACGGCTACAAGGGCGTCAAGTGGGTGCGGCGGATCACGCTCACCGACCGCGTCGCCGACGGCTACTGGCAGCAGCGCGGCTATGACCGCGACGCCTGGATCGGCGGCTCCAATGGCCGCTAGGTCGCCGGGTCTCGCTCCGCCTCGACCACCACGCGCGCCGCGGGCCGATCCGATGGGCGCGCTGCGCTTCGTTGCGACCGAGCGCAACCTGCACACGATCCACGGCGTCGCGTTCGTCGTCATGTTCGGCAGCGGGCTCGTGCTGTACCTGCCGATGTTCGCCCAGATCCTCAACGACCGGCCGTTGATGAAGGGGATCCACCTCGTGACGGCCGCCGCTTGGCTGACGGCGCTCGCCCTCGTCGCGATCCTCGGCGACCGTCGCGCGCTGCGGCGCACGCGGCGCGAGCTCGAGCGCTTCGACGCCGACGACGTGCTGTGGCTGCGCCGCCACAAGCCCGCGCCGCCACAGGGGCGCTTCAACGCCGGCCAGAAGGCGCACGCGATCGTCCAGGCGGCGCTCGCCCTGCTGTTCACCGTGTCCGGGATTCTGCTGCTCCTAGGCGAGCGCAACACCGCTTTCCGGCTGCCGGGGACGATCGCGCTGCACGACTGGGCGATGTTCGTCGCCGGCGTGCTCGTCGTCGGGCATGTGTGGATGGCGATCAGCCCGGACAAGCTGCCTTCGCTGAACGGCATTCTGCACGGCACGGTGCCGGCCTCATATGCCGCTTCGCATCATCCGAAGTGGACGCCGTCCGAGCCGTCGGACGGTGTGCCGCGGGCCCGCCCCGGACCGGGCCGGCTCGCCGCCGCGGCGCTCGTGATCGGGCTCGGGATGGCCGCGATCCTCTTCCTTTTTACTTAAGTATTTACTTCGTGTATGGTTCGTGGTGTAAGCAAGGAAAGGACATCGACATGACCGTCGAGACCACCACGAAGGACAAGCAGATCACCATCGACGTGCCCGAGGATCGCGTGGCCGAGTTCTACGCGTTCTACGGACACTTCCTCGCCGCGACCCCCGGTCGCAGGCGTCGCGGAGGCGGCCCGCGCGGCGGCCCGCACCCCCGCCACCACGGGCCCCACGGGCACCGCTGCGGCCCGCATCGCGAGCACGGCCCGGCCGACGAGAGCGTCGAGCCGACCCAGCCCGAGCAGGCGGCGCCCGGCGCCGACGTCATCGCCTGATGGCGGACAAGCAGGTCACCGTCGCCGTCCCCGAGGAGCGCGTTCCGGAGTTCTACGTCTGGTTCGCGCACTTCCTCGCGGCCGAGCCCGGCGGCCCGCTGCCGCGCGGCGGCCCGCTGTCGGGAGGCCCGATGCAGGGTGGCCCGTTCGGCGGCCCGCGCGGCGGTGGCCGCTTCCGCTCGCCCGGCGGGCGACCCGGCCACGAGGCCGGCGCCTGGACGGCGAATGACGCAGAGCAGGCAGCCTGGCTGTACGGCAAGCTCGCCCCACCCGCGCGCGAGCTCCTCGATCTGTTGATCGACGAGCCCGGCCGGCGCTTCTCGGGCAACGAGATCGCCGCTCGCCTGAAGCTCGATAAGGGCGCCCACGGCGTCGCCGGCATCCTCGCCTGGCCGGGGCGCTACAGCCGCAAGCTCGGCCGCGAGCTGCCGATCTCGACGGAGGGCCGCGAGGACGGCGGTACGGACTACTACCTCGACGACGAGGCGGCAGCGCTGTTCGCCGCCGCGAGGCCCGCGGGCTGAGCGCACGCAGCCGGCCCAGGACCCGGGCCAGTAAGGTAGATCGGTCCGGGTCTCCCAACGCGCGAGCCGCTTCGCGTCGATGCCGGTGTGGATCTCCGCGATCACGAGCACATCGCCGAGTTCGATGCGTCGCATGGCCGCCGCCTAGGTGTCGGTCCGCGATGCGGATCGGGCTCACGACGATCTTGCTGGCGGTCGCCCTCGCGGTCACCGGCGCGGCAACCTCCGTCGCCGCGCCGCTCGTGCGGGTCGGCCTCGAGCGGCTCGACAGTGCGCAGGGCCAGACGCTGAAAGGCAAGCGGGTCGGGCTGATCGCGAACGCCGCGTCCGTGACGGCCGACGGGCGATCTTCGGCGCAGGCGCTGCGCGCCGCGGGCGTGCCCGTCTCCAGCGTCGACGCAGGCGACCCGCCGAGCGGCGCTCGCGCCGTCCGGCTCGCGGTCCAGCGCGTGTCCGCGAACGGCCGCGTCCTGCCGAAGGCGATCCTGTCACCCATGATCGGCGGTGGCGGCACCGCCGTCGACGTCCTGTTCCCCCTCGTCCAGAACGGGCTGACCCCGCGCGAAGTCGCCCAGCGGCCCGACGGCTCCTACCTCGTCGCCGGGAGCGTGAGCGTCCTCAGGCGCACCGAAGGCGGCTCGTACGGCCCGTACCTGCCCGCCGTCGCGGCGTTCACCAACGGCTTCGCCCCCGACCGCTCGTTCGGCGGGCCCCGACGCGCGCCGGCGATGACGGTGCGCACGACCGATCACTACGCGAGCACGTCCGCGGCGCGCGGGTTCATCCCGCTGCGCCTGACCGCGTCCGTGCCGGGGATCGTGCGGCTGACGATCCGCGACGTTGACGGCCACCTCATCGGGCAGCGCGTCGCGCCGATCTTCGCGGCAGGAAGCTCATTCGTGCGCATCCTCCTCGACGCCTCCGCGCACCGGCTGCTGCGAGGACCCCAGCGGCGTGTGCGCATCACCCACGAGTTCCGAGACGTCGTCGCGCAGATCGCCCGCGCCACCCGCGTCGTGCGCCTGCGCTGAGGCGTGTACGCCTAACCGGCCGGGGGCGAATCTACCCTTCGCGCATGGACTTCGAGCCTTCCGCCCGTGCCGGCGAGCTGACGGATGCCGTCGGGACGTTCATCCGCGACGAGATCGAGCCGCTCGAGCGCACCCTGCACGAGCGTGACCGTGCGAAGCGCACTGCGGGGGGCGCTGCCGACGGGTGGCAGGTGCCCGAGGAGCTGCGCGACCTGCAACGCAGGGCGCGGGCCCAGGGCCTGTGGAACCTCTTCCTGCCCAGCGGGCAGGAAGACGGATATGCCGAGCGCTATGGCACCCGCGGCGGCGTCGGCAACACCAACGTGGACTACGCGCCTCTCGCCGAGGCGATGGGCTGGTCGTTCCTGGCGCCCTACGTCTTCAACTGCAACGCGCCGGACTCCGGCAACGCCGAACTGCTGCTGCGTTACGGCTCGCAGGCGCAGAAGGACCACTGGCTGGACCCGCTGCTGGACGGGCGCATCCGCAGCGCGTTCGCGATGACCGAGCCGGACGTGGCGTCGTCCGATGCGACGAACATGCGGCTGACGGCGGTCGTCGACGGCGACGAGGTGGTCCTCGACGGCCGCAAGTGGTGGACCACCGGGATCGGGCACCCCGACTGCGAGCTGCTCATCGTGATGGGCCTGACCGACCCCGACGCGCACCGCCACGCCCGCCACTCGATGGTCCTCGTCCCACGCGACGCCGCGGGCGTGCGGCTGGAACGGATGCTCGACACGATGGGCTTCTTCGACGAGCCGTTCGGGCACGGGGAGGTGTCCTTCCGCGAGGTCCGTGTGCCGCTCGAGAACGTCATCGGCGGTCCGGGGCGCGCCTTCGCGATCGCGCAGGGCCGTTTGGGTCCCGGGCGCGTGCACCACGCGATGCGGATGATCGGCCTCGCCGAGCGCGCGTTGCATCTGGCCTGCGAGCGCGCCCTGTCGCGCACGGCGTTCGGCAAACCGCTGGCCGATCTCGGGGCAAATCGCGAGCGGATCGCCGACGCGCGGATCGCGATCGACTCCGCGCGTCTGCTGATCCTGCACGCGGCCTGGAGGCTCGACACCGTCGGGCCGGCGGGAGCCGTGTCGGAGGTCAGTCAGATCAAGGTCCTCGCGCCGAACGTCGCGCAGCAGGTGATCGACTTCGCGATGCAGATCCACGGCGGCGCCGGGCTGTGCGGCGACTTCCCGCTGGCGGCGGCGTGGACCGCCGCTCGCGCGGTCCGCCTGGCCGACGGGCCCGACGAGGTGCACCGGGCGCTCGTCGCCCGCCTCGAGCTCGCCAGGCATTCGGCGCCTTGACCGGCGGGGCCGACGCCGTCCGCGCGGAGGACGCCTTCGACATCGCCGCGATGGCGGCGTGGCTGGCGCAGCACACCGAGCCGGGCCGCACGGAGGTGAACCTGTCGGCCGTCCCGGAGGTCAGTCAGTTCTCCGGCGGCGCCTCGAACCTCACCTACCTGCTGCGTTACCCCGACGGCGATCTCGTCCTGCGCCGTCCGCCGCGGGGAACGCACCACAAGAGCGCACACGACGTGGGTCGCGAATACCGCATCCAGACCGAGCTCGGACGGGTGCTGCCGTGCGTCCCGGGGACCGTCGCGCTGTGCGAGGACCCGTCCGTGATCGGCGCGCCCTTCTACGCGATGGCGCGCCTCGTCGGGCCGATCGCGCGCAAGGAGCTTCCGGCCGGCTTGGAGCTGCCCGCAGATCGGGTCGCCGCCCTGTGTCGCAACGCGATCGACCTGCTCGTCGGGCTGCATGCGCTGGAGCTTGAGAGCACCGGGCTGGCGGATCTCGACCGGGGCCCGGGTTACGTGCGGCGCCAGGTCGAAGGCTGGTCGGAGCGCTACCGCCGGGCGAAGACCTGGCATGTCGGGAGCTTCGAATCCGTGATGCGCTGGCTGGCCGAGAACCAGCCGACGGACCGCCCGCACACGCTGGTCCACAACGACTTTCGCTTCGACAACCTCGTCCTCGATCCGGACGATCTCACGCGTCCGGTGGGGCTTCTGGACTGGGAGCTCGCCACCGTCGGCGACCCGCTCATGGATCTCGCCAACGCCCTCGGGTACTGGGTGCAGGCCGACGACGGCGTCCTGTTTCGCGCGTTCCGGCGCCAGCCCACCCATCTGCCGGGGATGATGACCCGCGAGCAGGTCGTCGCCTACTACTGCGCGCGGACCGGGGCACGGGTAACGCAGCGCGAGTGGGCCTGGTATGAGGTATTCGGGCTGTTTCGCGTGGCCGCGATCGCCCAGCAGGTCTACCGGCGCTACGTCTCCAAACAGACGACCAACAAGCAGTTCCGGCTCTTCGGCGCCGCCGTCGTGATGCTCGAGGTGCGCTGCCGGCGGATCATCGCCGCGACCGATCGAACGAGCTTGGAGGTCGCCGATGTCCGCGGGTCGCCCGAGTAGATCGTCACAGCCGGACGCGCCAACGCGCGCGATACGAAGAACAGAGCCGGCTCGTCGTAGCCGTACACCGGGTCCGTCGGCACCTGCCGAATCCGTACCGACCCGGCGAGCGCTGTCTGCGGCGCTACAAGAGCGTGAGGTAGCCGCGGGCGGGGGCGGTGGCGTCTTGCCCCCGCCCCACCGCCTCTGCGGTTTACGGTCTACGTCGTAACACCTGGACGCAGATCCGCGGTTCCCTGCTCCAGCCGCTATGTGGGGTGCGCTACAGCGAACAGGGCGAGTCGGTTGGGTTGGGGGAGGGGTAACCCGACCGACTTGAAGGAACCTGATGGCAGTCTCCACCCCGGACCTCAGTGGTCGATCAGCGGCGTGTGAGGGTTTTGTAAGGATCCGATCGCGCGCGGATGGGCGCTGTCGCCCGCGGACCGCCGGTTCAGCGCGGCGCGCGCAGCCCGAACGGCGGATGCACGCCGCGCGGACGCTTGGCCTGCACGACGCGCCGGCGCCGGCGCGCCGCGGGCAGCGCGCGCGCCGCCTGGCCGTAGGCGCGCAGCAGGTGGCGCTCGCGAAGCAGCACGTGGCCGATCGCGAGCAGCTCGTAGAACGCGATCCGGTGCAGGTCGCGGCGCAGGTCCGGCCAGGCGTCGTTCTTGGCCATCATCAGCAGGCGGTTTCGGAACTGCAGCCGGCGGTGGGCCTCGGGCAGGCCGGAGCGCGTCGACGGCGAGTAGAAGCGCATGTGCCACGCCAGCGCGCGCGGCTCGTACATGCAGCGCCAGCCGAGCAGCCGCGCGCGCCAGGCGAGGTCGACGTCCGACGCCCACAGCTCGAGGTCCTCGTCGAAGACCTCGCCGCCGACGGCGCAGGCGTCCAGGACCTCGCGCCGGTACAGGACGCAGGCGCCGTCGCCGCCGAAGACCTCGGCCGCGCGGGTGTAGTTCGCGACGGGCTCGTTGTGGCCGACGAGACCGTTCTTGCGCCGCCGGTCGACGACCATGCCGGCGGCGTCGAGCACGTCGAGGCGGTCGCCCTCGAGCATCCCCGTCGCGCGCACGAGTCGCGGCGCGACCGAACCGACGCCGCGCATGTCCAGGCGCGGGCGCGCCGCCTCGAGAAAGCCCTCGTCGAGGACGCAGTCGGCGTTCAGCAGCAGCACCGCGTCGCCCTCGGTCGCGACGATCCCCGCGTTGATCGCGGCGGCGTAGGACACGCGCTCGCGCAGCGCGAGCACGCGCGCGCCGCAGGCCTCGGCGACGGAGCGCGTCGCATCGCTGCAGGCATTGTCGATGACGAGCACGTCCGCACCCGGCTGCGCGACGGCGGGCGGCAGCGAGTGCGCGAGCAGCGGCGCCTCGTCGACGCTCAGCACGAGGACGGTCGTGTGGTGCGAGCTCACAGCATCTCTTCGTACACCGCCACCGTCAGCGCCGCGCTGCTGGCCCACGACAGCGCGCCCGCGCGCACGAGGCCGCGCGCGGCGAGCGACGCGTGATGCGTGCGGTCGTCGACGACGCGGCGGATCGCGGCCGCGATGTCGCCGACGTCGAGCGGGTCGAAGTAGTCGCAGGCGTCGCCGCCGGTCTCCGGCAGCGCCGTCGCGCGCGCCGCCAGTACCGGCACGCCGCGCGCCATCGCCTCGACAAGTACGAGCCCGAAGCCCTCGTACAGCGACGGATGCACGAGCGCGTCGGCGCCGCGCATGAGCGCGTCCATCTCGTCGTCGGGCAGGTAGCCGGTGAGCGTGACCGGCTCGCCACCGGCCGCCTCGCGCACGCGCTCACCCTCGCCGCTGTCGACGCCCGCGAGCACGAGGCGGTGCTCGAGCCCCTCACCGCGCAACCGCCGGAACGCTTCGACGAGCCGTAGGAGGTTCTTCTTCGGGCGCAGGTCGCCGACGGCGAGCAGGTAGGGCCCGCCGTCCGGATCTGGTAGCGCGGCGTCACCGATCGGCAGCGACGGGGCGTTGGGGATGATCCGCACGCGCGCCTCGTCGACGTCGTAGCGGCGCACGACGTCGGCCGCGGTAAAGCCCGAGACGCAGATGACGCGCTGCGCCGAGCGCGCGGCGCGCGGCGTGAACGTGCGGTACTTCCAGCCCGTGCGACCGCTGAAGTCCTCGGGGAAGACCTCGAAGGCGAGGTCGTGGATCGTGACGACGCCCATGCACGGGCGCGCCAGCGGCAGAAAGCAGTTCGGCGTGTGGATGAGATCGGCCTGCAGGCGGCGCAGTCTCGCCGGGAGGCCGATCTGCTCGAAGAACAGCTCCGGCCCAGGACCGCCGTGGGAGATGAAGCGGTAGTCCAGGCCGGGACGCTCGGGCAGCGCCGCGATGAGCTCCTTCGCGTAGCGGCCCCAGCCGCGCAGCTGCGGCGCGAACGCGTCGCGGGCATCGATGGCGACGATCGGCACGCGCCTGAGGATGGCAGGCCGCGCGCCGGCCGGCAGGGCGCCCGGCGCGGGCCGGGTGCGCCGCGCCAGCGGACGCGGCGGCGCGGCCCGCCGATGCGGGTGCGCCACGCGCGGGGCGCGGTCCGCGCGCGACCCGAATCAGACCGGCTCGATCGTGAAGACGACCTCGACCGTCGCGCTGACCTCCTGGCGACCGGGAGAGACCTGCGTCGGTTGTGGATCGGTGAACGCCAGCCCCGGGGACTTCGTCGACGCCGCCGCGCCTGCGGCGGAGACCGGCCCGCTGTCCGGATCGACGACGATCGAGCGGATGCCGGTCACGCGCTGGCCGGCCGCCGCGGCCGCGTCGTCGGCGCGACGTCGGGCATCTGCGAGCGCGAGGCGGGTTGCCTGGGCACGCCCCGCCGACGGATCGGAGAACTGAAACGACGGCCCGTCGATGCTGTCCGCTCCGGCGCGGGTCACCGCGTCGACGATCGGACCGACCTTCGCGACATCCGTGATGCGGACGTCGAGCCCGTTGCGCGCGCTGTAGACGGTCTGGTGCTTGCGGTTCTTCGTGCGGCTCAGGGTCACGCCGGTCGTCGTGATCTTGCCGCGCGAGACGCCCTTGGCGGCGAGCGCCGCCAGGACGTGGCTCGTGCGCTGGTTGGCGTGACGGCGCGCGCGCTGACGCGTCGAGGCGGTCGCGCGCACTTCGATCGACATCGTGGCGACGTCCGGCGCAACGAGCGCGACGCCGGTGCCGTCGATGGCGAGCGTCGCCGGCGCGTCGGCGGCACGCGCCGCGGCCGGGACGAGCGCCAGTGAGACGGCGGCGCAGGCCGCGGCAATGGTCGGGAATCTCATGCTGCTCCTCTGGGTTGACGGTCGCGAGTCATTCGCTGCAATTACAACGTCTGCGGCGGCGATTCGTCACGCGACTTCGGCGCCCGCGCAAGAACTCGCTAGGTTCCTGCCTCGTGAGCCGCGGCAACCTGGGCCTGTTTCGAGCCGACGACGAGCGCTCGGCCGTCGAGCGCGCCAAGCGGCTCGCGCTGCAGACGACGAGCCTGGCGAAGCTGCCACGCCCGGTGGCGGGCTTCTGGTTGCGCGCGCTGCGCCGTGCGCAGGCCGAGCGCGACACGTGGAGCATCGACGTCGCCTGTCGCCCCGCCGAGCTGCGCGTGCTGCTCGACGTGCTCGCGCCCGCCCGCCGCGTCGCCGAGGTCGGCACCGCGGCTGCGTGGACGACGTCGTGCCTGGCGCTCGCGCGGCCCGACCGCGAGGTCTCGAGCTGGGACGTCGAGGCACACCCCGAGCGCGAGCGCTACCTCGCCCTGCTATCGCCGGCCGATCGCGCCCGCGTGCAGCTCTTCGACCGTCCCGGCGGCGTCGGCCCCTCCGACCCGCCGCCCGTGGACGCCGTCTTCATCGACTCCTCGCACGAGCTCGAGGAGACCGTCGCGACCTTTCGCACCTGGGAGCCCGCGCTCGCGCCCGGCGGCATCGTCGGCTTCCACGACTACGCCGACGACGCCTACCCCGGCGTCACCGAGGCCGTCCGCGCGCTCGGCCTGGAGGGTGAGGCGCGCGGGCACCTCTACGTCTGGCGCAAGCCGGCCTGACGGCGGCGGCGGCGCGCGGCATCCCGGATACGATGGCCCTGCCGTGCCCGAGGTCAAGGACGACGACATCACGACGCTTCCGCGCCAGTCGCGGATCTTCGAGCTGCCGATCGAGCTCGATCCGCCCGAGGAGCTGCTCCAGCGGATCATCGGCTGGGTCGGCGACGGCGCTCCGACCAAGCGCGTCATGTACGTCAACGCGCACGTCATCAACCAGTCGCGCGAGGACCCCGCCCTGCGCTCCGCGCTCGAGGAGGCCGACCTCGTCTACTGCGACGGCTACGGCGTCCGGCTCGCGGCGAAGGCGCTGAACACCGAGATCCCGCACCGCATGACCGGCGCCGACTGGATCTGGGACCTGGCGGCGCTGTGCGAGACGCAGGACACCTCGATCTACCTGCTGGGCTGTGAGCCGGGCGTCGCGCGCCAGGCCGGCCTGCGCCTGCGCCGCACGTACCCGAAGCTGCGCGTCGTAGGGTCCCATCACGGCTACTTCCAGATCGGCTCCGGACACGACGCCCGCGTCGTCGAGGACATCAACCGCTGCCGCCCGGACATCGTCCTCGTCGGCATGGGCACGCCGAAGCAGGAGCTGTGGGCGCAGGGCACGGTCGCGGCGCTCGACTGCTCCGTGCTGTGGACGGTCGGCGCGCTGTTCGATTTCGTTTCCGGCCGCGTGCCGCGCGCGCCAGCCACGCTCGCCGACAACGGCCTGGAATGGATCTTCCGGCTTGCGATCGAGCCGCAGCGGATGTGGCGGCGCTACCTCGTCGGCAACCCGGTGTTCCTCAGCCGGGTTGTGACGCTCGCGCGCAAGCACCGCCGGCACTGACGCCCTCGCTGCGCGCCGACGGACCCCGATGTCCGACAATGACGCGATGGATCTGCAGACCGGCGACCCAGGCGACGCCGACGAGCTCAACGCCGGGGAGCATCCGACCGCGGCCGACGACCCGTCGGCCGCGACGAACGCCGGACCGCAGAAGCCGGACGCCAGGAGCCCAAGGAGGGAGCGCAGGCTCGCGTGGCTGGGCCTCGCCGGCGCGGCAGCGATCGCGCTCGGCCTGTCGCAGTACGTCGGCGTGCAGGGCCGCGGCGGGCTCGGCGGCGCGCTGCACGTCTCGGCCGCGATCGTCGTGCTGTTCACGATCCTCGGCTTCGGGCCGACGCGGCTGCTGCTGCCGCGGGGCCTGCGCCGCCACGAGGCGCTGTGGATCCTGCCCGTCGGCGCCGTCGCGTCGGCGCTCGAGCTCGCGCTGCTGGCCTACGCGTTCGTCCCGTTCGACGTCGCGCTCGCGATCGTGCTCACCGGCGGCGTCGCGCTCGGCGCCTTTGCCTGGCGCCGCGACCCGGGGCTGATCGCGCGCTCGGCGCCGGCCGACGCGGCGTCGTGGCGGATGCTCGCGGTGCCGCTCGTGCTCGCGGTCCTGATCGGCGCGATCGCCCTGCTGCCGATGTTCCGCGGCGGCTTCATGACGGTCATCGGCAACGGCTCGGACGCGCACCTCGCCGTCGGCACCGCGCAGTTCCTGCAGAACAACCACCCGACCGGCGTCGACTACAGCGAGGCCGTCGATCGCGTGCCGCTCGTGTGGCGCTCGAAGCCGGCGATCTATCTCGCCTTCGGGGCCGTCGCTCGGCTGGCGGGAATGGAGCCCTACGCGGTCATCGCGACGCTGTCGGCGGCGCTGCTGGCGTTCGCGGCGCTCGGCTTCTGGCTGCTCGCGCGCGAGCTGCTCGGCGCCGGGCCGTGGGGCGCGGCGGCGGCGATGGGCCTCGTCGGGATGAACCGGATCGAGCTGTTCACGGGCATGCACCCGTACTTCAACCAGACGTGGGGGTACATGGCGACGGCGTTCGCGATCGTGCTCGCGTGGCACGTCGTGCGCCATCGAACGCTCGGCGGCGTGATGCTGTTCGCCGCGTTCCTCGGCGTGGTCGCCTTCGCCTACCCGCTCGCCCTGCCCGTCCCCATACTGCCGGCGATCTTCTTCGCCGGCTTCGAGCGCCGCCGTCGCGGGCTGTCGCTGCTGCGGATCCCGCGCCTGCGCAGCCGCAGGCAGCTGCTGTGGATCGTGCCGCTGTTCTTCCTTCTGATCGTCCCGTTGCAGGGCGTGCTCGAGAAGACCGCCGCGTCGGGACGCGTGCTGGCCCCGGGCTACTCGCTCGTGAACTGGGGCGGCGACCTGACGCACTTCTTCCCCGAACGCTTCTTCCTCGGCGTCGACGAGCCTGGCGGGGCCGCGGTCGTCGTCGTACTGCTCGCGATCGGGCTCGTGCTCGCGCTGCGCGCCGTGCCCCGCGACGTGCGCTGGGGCCTCGGCGCCATCGTCGCGTTCGGGATCCTCGCGGCGCTGTACTTCCGTCCGCGCGAGTACGGCTGGTACTTCCACTTCAAGGCGCTCGCGTTCGTCGGGCCACTCGTCGTCACCGCGGGCGCCGTCGGGCTGTCGCGCCTGCGCTGGCAGTGGGTCAGCGTCGTCGCGCTGCTGCTCGTCATCGGGCTCACGCGAAACGGCGCCGCGCACGAGCTCGGCACGACGTTCGACCAGCTGCCGAAGAGCATGCTGGCGCTCAAGACCGTCGAGAAGCGTCTGCCCGCGAACGCGTCGGTGCGCCTCGACATGCCGGCCGACGGGCGCATGCTGTGGGCGGGCAACATGCTCTCCGACCTACCGCTGTGCTCGCAGCGACCGCTGCTGAACACGAGCTATCCGCACGTGCCGATCTCGCGCGCGGCCGACTACGTGCTCGTCGACAAGGACTGGCGCAAGCCCTTCGACGCCGTCGGCCCGCCGGTCCTCGACCTCGAGCGCTACTTCGTCTACCACCTGCGCGCCGGCCTGCCGGGACCGAACCGCTGCTCGCGCGAGATGACCCTGACCGTCAAGAAGCTCTACGCCGGCGGCAAGAACGTCGAGCCGTAGTTCTAGAGTCAGTCAGGACGGGCCTCGAGGGCCGCATCATGATGCTAACCTGAGCGCATGAGGACGACGGTGACGCTCGAGCCGGACGTCGCAGCCGCCGTCGAGTCGCTGCGCCGTGAACATCATGTCGGTGTGAGCGCGGCCATCAACGAGCTCATTCGCTGCGGACTGGGCCGGCCCGATCAGACCATGAAGCGGTTCGACCAGCAGACGTCCCGCATGGGCGCACGCATCGACGTGACGAACGTCGCCGAAGCGCTCGAACTGCTCGACGAACCCGCCTCACGCTGATGCTCGTCGACGCGAACGTGCTGCTGTACGCGCGCGACGCGTCGAGCCCGTTTCACGAGCGCGCGCGGACGTGGCTCACCGACCGGCTCAACGGCAACGTTCGCGTCGGCTTGCCGTGGCCGTCGCTCGTCGCGTTCGTCCGAATCGCCACGCACCCGCGGGCCTACGAAGAGCCGCTGTCGGCGGCGGGGGCCTGGGAGCAGGTCGAGGACTGGCTCGCGGCACCCGCGAGCTGGATCCCCTCGCCGACGCCCGCGCATGCCGACGTGCTCGGGGCGCTCGTCCGCCGCTACGACCTGCGCGGGAACATCCTCTCCGACGCGCACCTTGCTGCCCTTGCGATCGAGCATGGACTCGAGCTGTGCTCTGCCGACACCGACTTCGCGCGCTTCAAGGAGCTGCGCTGGGTCGACCCCGTGACTTCGTAGGCTCTTACGCCGGTGCGGTGAACTACGAGCGTGAAGGTCCTGGTGGTCGACGACGAGCCAAGCGTCCGATCGGCGCTCGCTCGCGCGCTCGCGCTCGAGCGCTACGACGTGACGCTCGCGGAGGACGGTCAGGTCGCGCTCGACATGCTCGCCGAGGGCGTCGTCGACGCGATCGTGCTCGACGTCTCGATGCCGCGGATCGACGGCCTCGAGGTCTGTCGCCGGCTGCGCGCCGCCGGTGACCGCACGCCGGTGCTGATGCTGACCGCGCGCGACGCGATCGACGACCGCGTCGACGGCCTCGATGCAGGCGCCGACGACTACCTCGTCAAGCCGTTCGCGCTGCGCGAGCTCAACGCGCGCCTGCGCGCCCTGCTGCGGCGCGTCGAGCCCGGCGGGCCGACGCTGGCGTTCGGCGACCTCGTGCTCGACAGCTCCGCCCACGAGGTGCACCGCGGCGCGCGCAAGATCGAGCTGTCGCGGACGGAGTTCTCGCTGCTGGAGCTGTTCCTCGAGCACCCGCGCCAGGTGCTGACGCGCTCGACGCTGTTCGAGCGTGTCTGGGGCTATGACTTCGGAGCGACCTCGAACGCGCTCGGCGTCTACATCGGCTACCTGCGGCGCAAGACCGAGGCCGGCGGCGAGCGCAGGCTGCTGCACACGGTGCGCGGCATCGGATACGTCCTGCGCGAGCCATGATGGCGTTGCGCCACCGGCTGACGATCATGGCCGCCGGCACGGTCGGGATCACGGTCGTGCTGATCTCGATCGTCGCCTACCTCGCGCTGCGCAGCGAGCTGCGCGGACAGGTCGACGACGCGCTCGTCTCGCAGTACCAACAGGTGCGAGCCACCGGCCGGCTGGACGGCGGGTCGCGCCAGAGCTTCCCGCAGGCATCCGCGCGCGAGGGCGGGCCGGCCGGGCCGGCCCGGCTCATCGACCTGACCGGCCGGGTGCTGATCGCCGCACAGAGCGATCTGCTCGTGCCGATCGACGACGGCGACCGTGCCGTCGCCGCGGGCGAGCGGCGGTCGCTGCTGCGCGACACCCACGCCGACGGCGTCCACCTGCGGGTTCTCACGGTGGAGGCGATCCCGGGTCAGGCGATCCAGATGGCGCGCAGCCTACGCAACGTCGACTCGACGCTGTCGCGGCTGAGGCTCCTGCTCGCCCTGCTGTGCTTCGCCGGCACGCTGCTGGCCGCGCTCTGCGGGCGCCTGTTCGGCCGCCAGGTCATCCAGCCGGTGACCGACCTCACCGCGGCCGCCGAGCACATCGCCCAGACCGAGGATCTCGGCCGCCGGGTCGGCGTCACGAGCGACGACGAGGTCGGCCGCATGGCCGCGCGCTTCAACACGATGCTCGACACGCTCGAGGGCTCGCGCCGCGCGCTCGACGACTCCGTCCACGCCCAGCGCCAGCTCGTCGCCGATGCGTCGCACGAGCTGCGCACGCCGGTGACCTCGCTGCGCACGAACATCGAGGTCCTGCTGTCGGGCGGCGAGCTGCCCGACGACGACCGCCGCCGCCTGCTCGAGGACGTCCGCGCCGAGACCGAGGAGCTCAGCGCGCTCATCACCGACGTCATCGAGCTCGCGCGCGGCGACGAGCAGCTGTCGGGCGTCGAGGAGGTCCAGCTCGACGCGCTCGTGAGCGAGGCGGTGGCGCGCGCGCAACGCCGCCGGCCGAACGTCACGTTCGACGACTCCCAGCTCGAGCCGACGGTCGTCGAGGGGCTGCCCGAGCGCCTCGGCCGCGCGGTCGACAACCTGCTCGACAACGCCGGCAAGTACAGCGGCGACGGGACGACCGTCGAGGTCGTGCTGCGCACCGGCGAGCTCAGCGTGCGCGACCACGGCCCGGGGATCCCAGCCGATGACCGCCCGCACGTCTTCGACCGCTTCTACCGCGGCGCGACGGCGCGTGGACGCCCGGGCTCGGGGCTCGGCCTTGCGATCGTGCGCCAGGTCGCAGAGACGCACGGCGGCAGCGTGCGCGTCGAGGAGGGCGCGGGCGGCGGCTCGCGCTTCGTGCTGACGCTGCCGCGGCTGCCCGGCGCGCCGTCGGACGCCACATCGCCGCTCGAGGTCAGCCGTTCCATGACGTAGTGCCGATCGGCGGCAGCGGGCGAGCACAGTTCGACGCGACCGCAGCGACGTTCAGACGTCGAGCTCGACCGCCATCCGCACGGCCGGACCAAAGCGCGTGGCCACCTCGCCCGCCGCGACGAAGCCGCAGCGTTCGTAGAAGGTCTCCGCCGCGGGCTGGGCGACGACGGCGACGCGCCGCACTCCGCGGTCGCGCGCGAGGGCCAGCGCGTCCGCCACGAGCGCGGCGCCGATGCCGCGGCGCATGACGGGCGGCTCGACGAACAGCCCCTCGAGCTCCCACTCCTCGCGCGACGTGACCGACCACTCGGCGAATCCGACCGCCGCCTCGTCGTCGGCCGCGGCCGCGACACGGACGCGCCGCTGCTCGATCGCGCCGTCGGTCAGCGCGATCGCGTCCGGGTGCGCGGCGAGATCCTCGCGATGGGCCTCGTGGACGAGCGAGGCGCGCAGCTGCAGCGCCTCGAGCGCGGCGCGCTCGTCGGGGAGGGCGGGACGGATGACCAGCCGGTCGCGCACGGGTCGGCCCATCTCAGCAGATCGTGCGGGGGCGTGGCTTCGGAGGTGCATCTTCGACGGATCGATCGCGGCGTGTTCTGCATCCTGCGCAGATGTATCCATGTGGTGTCGCTTGCTCCGGATGTCGGTTTGCGGCAGGTTGAGCCGTCACAGATGCACCGCGATCGCCGTCTGATCGTGCACGCCGCGACGGCGCCGTGTGTGCGCGTCAGGGCGACGAGCTCGAACGTCCGCGGCGCCGGCGTCCGGTCAGCCGCCGCCCGGGGCTGCGAACTGCCGGCGGGCGCCGCCGCCACCGCCGAACCCGCCGCCGCCGAAGCCGCCACCGCCGGCGGCGGCGGCGGCCGTCTTCGAGGTCGCGCTGATCTGCGTCGCGACGAGGTTGCCGCTCTTGTCCTTCGTGCCCTGCACGACGACGGTGTCGCCGGGATAGATCCCGCGCGCGCTCGCCGCCGCGTTGCGCGTGACCTTCGACTGCGCGTTCGTCTTTACGCGCACGGTCGCGCCGTCGGCGTCCTTGACGTACAGGGTCGCGCCCTTCTTGTTGGCGACGGTCCCGAATGTCGGCGCGTCCTGCGTCTGCCCTGCGGCGCCCGCCGCACCGCCGCCGCCGGCGGCGGGGGCGCGCGCAGCGCCGAACCCGGCGCGCGCATTCGCGGTGCCGGCGTCGGTACCGTCCTGCTGGCCCTTCTGGACCTGCACCCCGGCGAAGAAGCCGGCGGCCGCGATCAGCACGCCGCAGAGGCCGGCCGTCAGCGGCGTCACGAGCCGGCGCCGGGGGCGGGTGGGCGGCGCGTCGTCGGTCGCGGGCTCCCAGTCGCCGTCGTCGATCAGCGCGTCGTCTGTGGCTGCGTCGGGCATGTCTGCTCCAGGGGTCGAGGAGTTCATTCGAAGCGCAGGGCGTCGATCGGGCTCAGGCGCGCGGCGCGAGCGGCCGGGTAGGTGCCGAAGAACAGGCCGCAGAGCAGCGCCGATCCGAAGGCGAGGAAGACCGAGTAGACGGCGATGACCGGCTCGACGCCGGCGATCTGAAAGCGGCTGCCGGCGATCCCGACCGCGACCCCGGCGAGGCCTCCGAACAGCGACACGAGCACGGCCTCGGTGAGGAACTGCGTGAGGATGTCGGCGCGGCGCGCCCCGATCGCCTTGCGGATGCCGATCTCGCGCGTGCGCTCGGTGACGCTGACGAGCATGATGTTCATGACGCCGATCCCGCCGACGAGCAGCGAGATCGCGGCAACCGCGCCGAGCAGCGTCGTGAAGACGTGTGTGCTCTGATCGGAGGCCTCGCGGACCGCGCCCTGGTTGGTGACCTGAAAGCCGGGGTTGGATGGGTCGCTGACGTCGTGGCGCGTGCTGAGGATATTCGTGACCTCCGCCTGCGCCGCGTCGAGGCTCTTGCTCGACGTCGCCTGGACCGTGATCGAGCTGAGCGCCCCGTAGCCGGAGATCGTGTCCTGGACGGCGGTCAGCGGGGCGAGCACGACATCGTCCTGATCTGAAATCCCGTTCGAGCCCTTCGCCTTCGTCACGCCGACGACGCTGAAGCTCGTGCCGTCGACGCGCAGCGACTGGCCGACGGGATCCTGCGCGCCGAACAGGTTCGTGACGACCGTCGGCCCGACGACGACGACGCGACGATGCTTGCTGACGTCCTGGGCGCTGAACATCGTGCCCGACGCGACCTCGTAGTCGCGCGCCGTCGCATACGCGGGCGTCGTGCCGACGAACGACGACGGCTGGTAACTCGACGCGCCCGCGACGAGCGTCGTGCCGGTCGCGTTGACGACCGGCGAGGCGCTCCTGACGTCCGGCGCGTCGAACGTGTTCTGGAGCTCCTGCGCATCCTTCGTCGTGAGCTCGACACTGCCGCCACCTCCGCCGGCACGGAAGCCACCCGGCCCGCCGGCCCCGAACTGCGGCTGGACGATGAGCACGTTCGAGCCGAGCGCGTCGATGCCGGCCTGGACCTGGCGCCTTGAGCCGTTGCCGACGGCGACGAGCACGATCACCGCGGCGACGCCGATCGTCATGCCGAGGATCGTCAGGCCCGAGCGCAGCTTGTTCGCCGTGATCCCGGCGAGCGCGATGCGCAGCGTCTCGGCGGGCGTCATGCCGCCCGCGTGCCGATCCGGCGGTCCTCGACGACGCGCCCGTCGGCGAGGCGGACGATGCGCTGCGCGCGGGCCGCGACGTCCGCCTCGTGAGTGATGAGCACGACCGTCCGCCCGCCGGCGTGCAGGCGCTCGAAGACGTCGAGCACGTCGGCGGTCGAGCGCGAGTCGAGGTTGCCCGTCGGCTCGTCGGCGAGGATCAGCGACGGGTTCGTGACGATCGCCCGCGCGACCGCGGCGCGCTGCTGCTGGCCGCCGGAGAGCTCCGACGGCTCGTGGTGCAGGCGGTCGGAGAGGCCGACCGCCTCGAGCGCCTCGGTCGCGCGGCGGCGGCGCTCGGCGCGGCCGACGCCCGCGTAGGAGAGCGGCAGCGCGACGTTCGCCAGCGCGCTCGTCCGCGCGACGAGGTTGAAGCTCTGAAAGACGAAGCCGATCTTGCGGTTGCGCAGGTCGGCGAGGTCGTCCTCGCGGATGTCGCGGACATCGACGCCGTCGAGCAGGTAGCGGCCGGCGGTCGGGCTGTCGAGGCAGCCGAGGATGTTCATGAGCGTCGTCTTGCCGCGGCCCGAGCTGCCCATGATCGCGACGAGCTCGCCGCGCTCGATGCGCAGCGAGACGCCGTCGAGCGCGCGCACGACGACGCCCTCGGAGATCCCGTAGCGGCGCTGCACGTCGCGCACGTCGATGACCGGCGGACGGCGTCGGCGTGGAGGCGGCACGGGCGCGGGGCTCACGGCGCGACCGGCGGGAGGCGGGGCGTCGACGACGGCAGGGCGCTCGTTTGCGCGAGCCGCAGGAGGCGTCGCGGAGCCGACGTCACGGCCCGGCCCGCTGGACGAGGTTGGGGCCGCCGCCGCCGGCGCCTCCGCCGCGGCGAAAGCCTCCACCGCGACCGAAACCGCCGCCGCCGGGCAGCGCGCCGGCGTTGGCGCCGTTGCCGGCTGCTCCCGTGCCCGCGCCGGCGTTCGCGCCGGCCGCCGCGCTCGCGGAGCGCACGACGACCTCGTCGCCGTCGTTGAGCCCGCTCAGGATCTGCGTCGAGGAGTCGCCGACGACGCCGGTCTGCACGCGCTGGGTCGTCTGCTTTCCGTCCCTGTCGACGGTCACGGTCGAGCCGGTCAGCGCCTGGCTCGGGACGACGAGGCCGGATGCCTCCGCGACGACGATGTCGGCCGTCGCGCTCATGCCGGCCTTGAGCTTCGTGCCGGTCTGCAGGAGCCGCAGCGTGACCGGGTAGCTGACGGCGCTCGAGCCCGAGCTCGACGACGCCAGCACGCCGACGCTCTGTACACGCGCGGAGAACTGTGCCCCCGACGCGGCGTTGACGGTTACGGTCGCCTGCTGGTCGGCCTTGACCTTGCCGATGTCCGACTCGCTGAGCGAGACCTGCATCTGAAAGCGGCTGATCTGCGCGAGCGTGATGAAGCCGGAGCTCGCGCCCGAGCCCGAGCCGGAGTTCGAGCCGCCGCCGCCGAGGCCGCCGTCGACCGAGGCTCCGCTGCCGCTGCTGGTGCCGGATCCCGAACCCGACCCCGAGGCGCTCGACCCGCTGCCGACCGTGTCGCCGACGGCGCCGTCGATCGCCGCGACCGTGCCCGCCATCGGGGCGCGCAGCTTCGTCGCGGCGAGCGCCTTCTCGGCCTTCGCGACGCTGAGCTTCGCGCTTGCGAGGGCCGCGGTCGCCGACGCGACCGATGTCGCGCCCGATCCGCTCCCGCCGCTGCCGCCGGCCGAGGCGGCCGCCGTGCGGGCAGAGCCCGACGACGAGCGCCCGCCGCCCGCACCGGCGGATGGCGTCGACTTCGACGTCGACGACGCGCCCGTCTTGGACGCGTCCGAAGACTGCGGTGTCGTGGAGGACTTCGGCGTCGTCGTCTTCGGCGTCGTCGTCTTCGGCGTCGTCGTCTTCGGCGTCGTCGTCTTCGGCGTCGTCGTCTTCGGTGTCGTCGGCGTCGGAGCCGGAGTCGTCGCCGCAGGCGTCGGCGCAATCGTGGTGAGGCCCGGCGTCGTTGGCGCCGGAGCGGTCGTCGTCTGCGCCTCGGGCGTCTCCTGCGCCGCCCGGACCGCCGTCCCAGTGGCCATCCCGATCGGGCTGTCCGATCCGGCCCCGCTCGCCGCCTTCGCACCCATCGTGCTCGCGCCCGCGGAGCTCGCGGGCAGCGAGACAAACGTCGTGCTTGCGCCGCTCGCCGAGTCGGCAGGCAGGCTGACCGTCGATGCCGAGCCGGCCGACTGCGCGGCGCTCAGCGCGTCCTCGGCTGACTGCAGCGTCGCCTTCGCCTCCGCGAGGTTGACCTCGGCGGCGCTCGGATCGATCTTCGCGAGGAGCTGACCGGCGCTGACGTGCTGGCCCGCCTTGACGGTGATCTTCTCGACCTCGCCCGAGGCGCCGAAGCTCAGCTCGAGCTGGTTGGCGGGCGACAGGTTGCCGCTACCCGAGACGGTCGACTGCACGACGCCGCGCCGCACGGCGACCGTGCGCTCGGAGCTGACGGCGGCGGCATCGGTGCCGACGCTCGAGACGGCCACCGCGACCGCGGCGCCGACGACGACGACGAGCGCAAGCGGAACGGCGGTGCGTCCGGGGATCGGCCGGAGGCGCATCGGCGCTCAGCTCGCCGCAGTCGTCGTGGTCGGCGCCGCCTGCTGCCGCGGACCGCCCTGCCCGCGCGCCGGCGCCGTCACGCCGCACTTCTTCAGCGCCGCCTGGAGCTTGGCAAACTGCGCGGGGTCGCGACGGAAGCCCCCCGGCCGCCCGCGCGCGCGCGGCGGCCGCTGACCGTTCGTGCCGGTCGGCGGCTGGGCGTTCGTGCCAGTCGGCGGGCCGCCGCGGAAGCGCCGTCCTGCGGCCGAACGGTCGGGCAGCGTGACGCCCTGCTTCTGCAGGCACGCGCGCACCTTCGGGTCCTGCGCGATGAAGCCGCGGCCCGCGCCGGGCCCTGCTGTCGGTGCGGGGTTCGACGACGAGCCGCCGTCGTCGCCGCAGGCGGAAAGCGTGACCAGCAGCGCCAGCGCGACGGCGGCGCCGACGACGAGCGCGCGGGCGCGGTGGCGGGCGGGTGCGGGCGCGGTCGGCAGGGGCGGGAGCTGTTCGGGCACGGAGGCTCTCTTCGGCTCGGGACGGCAGGACGGGCGCGCGCTTGTGCGCCCACGCCCACGAGACCTGACGCGCCGAAGCAGGTGTTAAGCCCGGATGAAGAAGCTGCGAAGAAGCGCGCGGGAGACGGCCGGCCGGCGGCCGCCGCGGAGGCGCACTCCAGCGACGCGGGCCGGGGTCCGCGCCCGCCGGAGGCGTACGGCTAGGAGCCGCCGGCGATCACGCCGGCGAGCCCGCCGGCCGCGGCGGCGACCGGCATCGTCACGGGCGACTCCAGCGAGACCGTGAACGGCTCGCCGTCGGAGATCAGCGATAGCGGCTCGCCGTCCAGCAGCCGGAACGTCGTCGCCTCGGCGGTCATCTCGACCTCGAGGCGGCTACCACGCACGATCAGCCGGAAGCTCATGCTCGACCAGTCGACCGGCAGGCGCGGCGCGAAGCGCAGGTCGTGACCCTCGATGTCGCGCAGGCCCGCGAAGCCGTTGACGAGCGCCATCCAGACCCCGCCGCAGGAGGCGACGTGGATCCCGTCGCCGACGTTGCCGGCGAGGTTGGCGAGGTCGATCGCCGCCGAGATCAGGAAGTAGTCGTAGGCCGACTGGACGTCGCCGACCTCGGAGGCCATGACGCTCTGCACGCACGAGGACAGCGACGAGTCCGCCGTCGTCAGCGGGTCGTAGTACTCGAAGACGCGCTTCTTCTCCTCGAGCGTGAAGTGGTCGCCGGCGAGGAACGTCGCGAGCACGACGTCGGTCTGCTTGATGACCTGGTGGCGGTAGATGTTCAGCGGGTGGTAGTGCAGCAGCAGCGGGTACTTCTCGACCGGCGTGCCCTCGAAGTCCCACGGCTTGCGGTTGAGGAAGTGCTCGTCCTGCAGCAGGACGCCCGCACGCTCGTCGTAGGGCACGAACATCTTCTCGGCGGCGCGACACCACTCGTCGGGCTCGTGCGGCTCGATCTTCAGCCGCGCGACGAGCCGCGCGTAGGCGTCGGGATCGGTGTCCTCGAGCAGCTGCAGGCACTCCGCGGCGGCGGCGAGGTTCTCGCGCGCCATGAGGTTCGTGTAGGCGTTGTTGTCGACGACGGCCGAGTACTCGTCGGGTCCCGTGACGCCCTGGATGCAGAATTGGCCGTCGCGGCGGACCGAGAAGAAGCCGAGATCGGCCCAGAAGCGCGCCGTCTCGACGAGGATCTCGACGCCCTCGCGAGCGAGGAACTCCTGGTCGCCGGTGACCCGCACGAACTGGCGCACCGCGTAGGAGATCGCCGCGTTGATGTGGTACTGGGCAGTGCCGGCCGCGTAGTACGCCGACGCCTCCTCGCCGGAGATCGTCCGCCACGGAAACAGCGCCCCACGATGGCCGAGCTGCTCCGCGCGGCGGCGCGCCGCGCCGAGCATCTCGTAGCGGAAGTGCAGCAGCCGGCGGGCGACGTGCGGCTGCGTGTAGGTCAGGCACGGCAGGACGTAGATCTCCGTGTCCCAGAAGTACTGCCCCTCGTAGCCGCGCCCGGTCAGCCCCTTCGCGGCGATGCCGTGGCCCTCGACGCGCGCCGACGCCTGGCGCAGCTGAAAGAGGTTGAAGCGCACGGCCTGCTGGATGTCCCCGGGCCCGTCGATGGCGATGTCGGAGTGCTCCCAGAACGCATCGAGGCGCTCGCGCTGGACCTCGGCGATGCGCTCGAAGCCGTCGTTGGCGGCGCGGTCGAGGGTGCGGTTCACGCGCCGGAAGAGATCGCCCGACGGCGCCTGTTCGGCGTGGTGGTAACCGAGCAGCTTCGTCACGCGGGCGGGGATGCCCGGCTCGGCGTCGAGGAAGAAGACCACGCGGCCCTCGTCGGCCTCGACGGAGGACTCGATGCTGTGGCGCAGCTGCGTGTCGATCCTGTGCTCCATTCCGCAGGCAAGGCCCATCCCGCTCGAACGCGTGCGCAGCTCGAGCACGACGCGGGTCTCGTCGCAGGACTGCGCGATCGGCTCGAGCGCGGAGTCGGTCATGCGCACCCCGACGCGCGGGTCGTCGCTGCCCTCCTTCGGGCGCGGCAGGTGCGTGATGAGCTCGGACGCGATCGCGAGCTCGGCGGCGCCCGAGACGAGCGTCACCTCGTAGGAGATGGCCGCGAGGTGGCGCCAGTGCAGCGAGACGAGCCGCTCGGACTTCAGGGCGACGACGGCGCCACGCGCCGTGCGGAAGCGGACCGAGCGCTGCAGGACGCCGGCACGCATGTCGAGCACGCGCTCGTAGGACAGGAGCTTTGACTCCGCCAGGACGAGCGGCTCCTCGTCGACGTAGAGGCGCATCACCGAGCCGTCGGGGGCGCTGACGATTGTCTGGCCGGTCGTCGCGAAGCCGAACGCCGACTCACCGTAGGGGATCGGCCAGGTCTCGTGGAAGCCGTTGACGAAGACCGCGGGATCGTGCGACGGGACGCCCTCGTCATGGGTCCCGCGCATGCCCATGTAGCCGTTGGCGACGGCGAACATCGTCTCCGCCTCGGCGAACGTCTCGGTGGAGAAGCGCCGCGAGACGAGCCGCCAGGGGTCGATCGGCAGCGCCAACTGGATCGGTCCGGGCGCGGCGCGGCGCTCGCGCATCCTGGTCAGTGCCGCCAGCCGCGCCTCTCTCACAGTCATGCCAGCAGCTCCTCGGGGTCCGTCGCAGTTGTCCGTGCGTCGCAACGCTTGCCACGCCGCTACCGCGGCGGCAAGTCTACGCGCGGTCCTGGCACGGTTGCATGCGAGAACCGATCTGTCTCATAGCTTCGTGCAGCGATGGCCTCCGATCCGGTCCCGGCCTGCCGTCAGATCGGATCGGCGACGCTCCCGGGCGCCGCCGGCATGCCCCGCGCGAGCACGCCGCAGGCGGCCTGCACGACGCGCGGGTCGAACTGGCTGCCCGCGTTCGTGCGCAGCTCCTCGATCGCGCCCGCGGGCGACAGCGCCGGGCGGTAGGGGCGGCTCGCGGTCATCGCGACGTATGCGGCGGCGACGCCGAGGACGCGCGCGGCGAGCGGGATCTGCTGGCCGGCGAGCGCGTCGGGATAGCCGTCGCCCGCGTAGCGCTCGCACGAGGACCGCACGACGAGGCCGACCTCGTGCAGCGTCCCGCCGACATGGTCGAGCATCCGCTGGCCGGCGACGGTGTAGGACCGCATCGTCACCCACTCCTCGTCGGTCAGCGGACCCGACTTGCGCAGGATCTCGACCGGCGTCTCGATCTTGCCGATGTCGTGCAGCATCGCGGCGAACTCGACGAGCCGGCGTTCGTGATCGTCGAGATGCAGCTCGTCGGAGATCGCGAGCGCGAGCACGACGACGTCCTGGCCGTGGCCGACCGCGAGCTCGTCGCTGGAGATGACCTCGCCGAGCAGCAGCGCCGTGCCGCGATAGGTCTCGCTGAGCTCGAGCTCGGTGCCGATCCGTCCGCGCCGCTCGCGCGCGAAGAACGCGAGCAGCAGCGCGAGCGCGAGCACAAGCAGGAACGCGTAGTGGTGCTTGGCGCTGGCGAAGGCGGCGAGCAGGCCGATCGGCGCGAGCAGCAGGTCGACGAGCCATACCTCGCGCAGGACGCCGAAGCGCATGCGCGCCGCGGTGATGCCGGCGAGCCGGTCGCGGCCCGTCGCGGCGAGCAGTTCGCCCCCGAACTGTGCCGCGAGCGCGAGCAGCCAGATCGGCCAGTCCGCCCACTGCGGGCCGTCGACGCCGGCGATCACAAAGACGATCGCCGGGCCGAGCGCGAACCATGCCTCGCCCCAGACGCCGAGCAGGCGCTGCGCATGCAGACGGCCGCGGAGCACGTCCGGCAGGCGGTCGAGCGTCAGCGCCGCGACGACGACGAGCGCCACGAGCGCCGGGTCCAGCACGAACAACATCGGCACGAAGATGAGCTGCGTCGGGACCATCGAACCGGCCGCTGTCTCAAAGCCGAGCCGGCAGACGAACGCGGCCGCGAGCACGAACGCGAGCACGTCGGCGTCGTCGACCGGTGCGGTCGTCGCGAACGCCGCCAGCAGCGCGGCGCCGAGCACGAGCGGCACGCCGACGAGCGCGTGGGCGCGGACGTCGCGGCGCGCCATCCGCGCCGGCGTTCGCGCTCGAGGCGCCCCGGCTAGCCCGACCGATAACGACATCCATGCAGCGTAATCCGTGCGCGTCACCATCCGGTCCGGTCGTCCGTGCTGCGATGATCGCCCGCGATGCCGCGACCCCTTCGCCAGCTGCGCCAGGAGCTGACCGGCCGGCTGCGCAACGGCGCCACGCACGTCATCACGGGATTGCCGGAGGAACGCCGCGCCGAGCTCGCCGAGCGCGTCCGCGCCAACCGCGCGTCGCGCGCGCTGCTCGGCAAGGCGTCGGGCTGGTACGGGCGTGCGCCGGTCCCGATCGCGGGCGGCCTTGGGCACCTGCTCTACGTCTCGACCGCGGACCTGCCGCTCGACCATGCGCACGCCGGTCTGATCGTGCGCGGCACGCTCGAGCCACCGGTCCAGGAGGCGCTGCGCCGGCTGCTCGCACCGGGCGACGTCTTCTACGACATCGGCGCGAACGTCGGCTTCTTCACGCTCGTCGGCGCGCGCCTCGTCGGGCCGACCGGCCGCGTCGTGGCCTTCGAGCCGGTGCCGTGGTGCGCGCGGGCAGTCGGGCACAACATCGAGCTCAACGACTTCGAGCACGCGTCGATCCGCGCCGAGGCGGTCGGAGCGGCGGACGGTCGGGCTCGACTGCTCGTCGTCGGCGAGGCGAGCTGGTCGCACCTCGAGTCTACGGGCCGCCATGCCGACGTGCGCGACGAGATCGACGTCGCCGTCGTGTCGCTCGACAGTCTCGTAG
The DNA here is from genome assembly GCA_038260305.1 of Solirubrobacterales bacterium. Classification (GTDB taxonomy): domain Bacteria; phylum Actinomycetota; class Thermoleophilia; order Solirubrobacterales; family Solirubrobacteraceae; genus CADCVQ01. The sequence goes on along the minus strand of JBBSNY010000004.1, from coordinate 143,596 downwards.
CGGCGGGCACGATCCCGCCGCCCGACGTCATGAAGATCGACACCGAGGGCGCTGAGCTGCAGGCGATCGAGGGGGCGCGAGCGACGATCGCCGAGCACCGTCCGGCGATCGTCTGCGAGCTGCACGACACGAACGACGCCTTCCTCGCGCTCATGGACGAGTTGGGCTACGTAACGACGAACCTCGACGGGCCGGCCGCGGTAGCGGTCGCCGGCCCGATCCACGCGCTCGCGCAACCGCGCTGACGCTGCGCGGCCCGCTCAGGCGGCGTCGTCGTCGGGGCCGACGACGAGGCTGAGCGCGGCGTATGAGATGCGACCGCTGTGCGGGCGACGATCGCGCGGGCGCAGGGCGACGACCTGTGCCAGCGGGCGCAGGTCGGGGCCGTGCACGCCGAGGAACGTGTCGGCGGAGGTCGCCTCGAGGCGGCGCGGCAGCTCGATGACGCGGGGTGTTGTCATGGCTTGAGGGTGGTCGAGGACGGCATATATGAATAAGAGCGCGGAAGGGGTGTGTTGATGCGTGCGACCGCGCACAGTCATCGGATCAAACGCTTGTGTGAACAAGCCGCGGCGGGCGGCCTGGGGTTTCGCGCGGGGGCGACGCGCGGCGGGTGCGGACGTTGCACGGGGCTACGCGCGGCGCGATGCGGACGTTGGCACGGGGCTACGCCGGCGCGATGCGGACGTGGCGCGGGGCTACGCGCGGCGGGTGCGCAGCTTGCGCAGCAGGCGCAGCGGCTTGCGATCGCGCGGGCGCTCGAGGTCGGCCGTGGGGAAGCCGTCGAAGCCCAGGTCGCCGGTCGCGTGCTGGTAGACCGCGAGCGTGAAGACCTGCGTCAGCGCGCCGCTGACGACCGACACGGCGACCGCTCCGACGGCGCCGGCGAGCATCGCGACGAGGCCCGGGATGGTGAGCCCCATGACGAAGAGGACGAAGCCGATGAAGGCGAGGCCCGCGAGCGGGATCATGAGCATCGCCGTCGCGAGTGCGATCGGGGTCGCGCCGGCGAGGCCCTCGATCCAGCGGCTGCGCACGACCGAGGCGGAGCGCCGCAGCGAGCGCAGTGGCCCGCAGCGTTCGACGACGAGCACCGGCACGACGAAGAAGCTCGCGACCGACCACGCGACGTCGGCGACGAGGCCGATGAGGATCTGGCTGATGCCGAGCGTGACGCGCTCGACGAGCTGCACGAGCAGGCCGACCGTCGTCGTCAGGACCGCCCAGCCGGCGATCGAGCGCACGCGCCGCGAGGCGGCGGCGAGGCCATCGCGCAGCGAGGCCGGCTCCCCGCGCCAGCGCGCCGCGACGACGTGGATGAGCGCGACGTTGAAGAAGATCGTGACGAACGAGATCGCGTACGCGGCGATCCAGACGGGCGCGATGACCCGCACGGCGTCTGCGCTGCCGACGCTGTGCAGCCGGTGGGCGAGCAGCGCGGTGCCGGCGAGCGCGAGCAGCGAGCAGACCGTCGCCAAGGCGGGCAGGATCAGCAGTCGGCGATCGCTCAGGACGACCTCGAGCGCGATGCGCGCGAGCCGGAAGCCGCGCGCCATGCGACCCTCGCAGCCGGGCTGTAGCGGTCCGTCTCTGTGAAGCGCCGGCGGCGATATCGAGGTATCCATCGTCGGACCCTGTATCGGCAGCGACCTGGCACGTCTGGAGTGGGGTTCGGACCCCAAGGTCGCGGGGGTTTGTCGTTCTGGAGGTCCCATGCGCCCTCAGATCGACAAACCCCCCGCCGGCGGCGGCGCGGCAACTCAGCGCGCGAGCGACTCGACCGCCGCGCGCAGCGCGCGCGAGGTCGGCTCGGGGGCGTAGGCGGCGACCCGCAGCGCCGCCCGCTCCCGCAGGCTCGCGCGCAGCTCCGCGTCCGCGACCGCGAGCGCGAGCAGCTCCGCGATGACGCTCTCGCCGTCGGTGTCGGCGAGCAGCAGCGCGGCGTCGCCGGCGACCTCGGGCACGCCGCCGACCGGCCGCGCGATGACCGGCACGCCGAAGTGGAAGGCCTCGAGCAGCGGGATGCAGAAGCCTTCGTGCTCGGACAGGCAGAGGAACGCGTGCGCGGAGCGGTAGCGGTCGGCGAGCTGGTCGCGGCTCAGCCCCGACTCGATCGTGATCGCGCCCGGCGAGAGCTCCTCGGCGAGCTCGCGCATCGCGGCGTCGTAGCCCCAGTTCACCGGCGCGCCGACGAGCACGAGCGTCGCCTCGGGCGCGTGGCGGCGGCGATAGAGCTCGAACGCGCGCATGATCGCGTCCTGGCGCTTGTGCGGCGCGAGGCGCCCGACGAAGAGGATCGTCGGCGGGCCCGCCGGCGGGTCGTCGGCCGCCGGGCGCGGCTCGCCGAGGCCGCTCGGGTCGAAGAGGATCGGGATCACCGTCTCCGAGCCCATCTCGAGCGCGTTGTAGAGCGAGACGCCGGCGACGACGTCGGCCGCGGCGGCGAACTCCGGCAGCTGCTTGCGCCCGAGCGCGCAGACGACGGCGGCCTGCGGGTCGTGGTCCCAGAACCAGCGCGCCGGCGTGATGTTGTGCGAGAGCAGGAGCTTGCGGTTGGGCAGCTCGAGGACGGCGCGCAGCTTCGGCGCGTAGGCCGAGTAGTGGATCAGCAAGACGTCTCCGGGCTGCGCGTCGAGCGCCTTCAGCGGCGCGATCCGCGAGCCGACGCGCGGGTCGATCTCGACGGCGACATCGCGCCCGTCCCAGCCCCACGATGCGAACAGCGCGCGGAACGCGAACGCCTGCGTCGTGACGGCGTCGTACGGGCCCGCGCCGCTGAGGACCTGATGGACCCTCACGGCTCGGGCGACGCGGCCGCCCCCGGCCGCGCCTCCTCGAGCCGTCCGACGCGATCCTCGAGCTCGGCGAGCCGAATCAGCACGTTGAGGTTGAAGCGCGTCTGCTGGGAGTTCAGCTCGCGGAAGTACTGGCGCAGGAAGTGGATGACCTTGCGCTTGAACCACGTGATCGGCGCGCCGAGCCTGCGCGTGGAGACCATCAGCTCGATGTCGGGTTCGATCGCCGCCCACTCCATGAGCTGCTCGATCGAGACGCGCTCGGTCGGCTCGATCTGCGTGCCCGGCGCCAGCTCGTCCTCGCGTGCCGCGGCCGCCGCGCGGGCCGCCCCCAGCGCCTCCTCCGGCTTCACGGCGACACCCGCTCACCTGGAGGCGCGACGGGCGCGGGCGCCGCGTCGGCGTCGGAGGCGGTGCCCATCAGGCGGTGATAGAACGGCATCCCCTCCTCGACCGACCCGTCGAAGATCTTGCGGCCGCCGTCGAGCACGATGACGCGTTCGCACGTGCGCTCGATCAGCGCCGCGTCGTGGGAGACGAGCACGAGCGTGGCGCCGGCGGCGATCTGCTCGGCGATGCGCGCCTCGCACTTGCGCTGGAAGGCCTCGTCGCCGACGGCCAGCACCTCGTCGATGAGCAGGACGTCGGCATCGAGGTGCGCGGCGATCGCGAAGCCGAGGCGCAGGAACATGCCCGACGAGTACGTCGCGACGGGCGCGTCGATGAAGTCGCCGAGCTCGGAGAACGCGACGATCGCCTCCAGCCGCGCCTCGATCTGCTCCTTGCTCAGGCCGTGCAGCGCACCGTTGAGGAAGATGTTCTCGCGCCCGGAGAAGTCGCGCCCGAAGCCGGCGCCGAGCTCGAGCTGGGCGACGACCTGGCCGCCGCAGGCCACGCGACCGGAGTTCAGCGGAACGATGCCGCTCAGCACGCGCAACGTCGAGGACTTGCCGGCACCGTTGCGCCCGACGATGCCGACGGTCTCGCCCGGCTCGATGCGCAGCGAGACGTCCTTCAGCGCCTCGACCGGCGCCGGCCCGCCGGCGCGGGCGCGGCCGATCAGCATCTCCTTGAGCGTGCGTCCGCGATCGGCCTTGACGCTGAACGCCCGCGAGGCGTTCTCGAGCACGATCTCGCCCGGTTGCACGCCCTCGTCGAGTGCGGGACGGCGCTTCACACGACCACCGCCAACTCGCCCTGCATCCGGCGAAACAGCGCGAGGCCGCCGCCGAGCGCCATCAGAGCGGCGACGACGATGTATCCGAGGACCTCCGGCGACGGCACCGAACCGCCGTAGACGACGTCGCGTACGGCGACGATGAACGGTGCCACCGGGTTGACCCACTCAAGCACGAAGACGAGGTGCGGGTGACCGCTGAAGCGATCCGCCGTCCGCGGGTCGAAGAAGATCGGCGACAGGAAGAACCACGGCAACAGGGCCGCCGACAGGATCGGCGCGACGTCGCGGAAGTACGCGTGCAGCACGCTGACCGCCAGGGCGATGCCGAGTACGAACCCGAACAGGCAGACGAGAACGACGGGCAGCAGCAGCAGTCCGGCGCCCGTTCCACGGATCGCGATCGTGACCGGCGTCAGGAGCGCGAGCAGCGCGAGGAACGTCACGAGTTGGACGGTCACGATGGAGGCCGGGATCGCCTCGCGCGGGAAGCGCGCCTTGCGTACGAGCGCGCCCTGGTCCAGCAGCGACGGCGCCGAGCTCAGCACGGCCTGGCTGAAGAAGATCCAGACGACGAGCCCGACGAGCAGGAACAGCGGGTAGTGCTGCGGCTGATCGGAGCCCGCGACCTTGAACAGCACGCCGAACATCAGGTAGTAGGCGCCCATGAGGACAAGCGGGTTGATGAGGTACCACAGCACCCCGAGCGCCGAGCCCTTGTACTTCTGGCGCAGCTCGCGGCGGACGAGCTGCTCGAACAGGTAGCGATGCGCCATCGGGCGATTATGGCCTTCGCATGGATGGCGTCGCGTCTCGTCTCTTATAGCTTCTTACAGCCTTCGTAAGAACCGGTGTCAGCCGGGCCTAACCGTCGCCTTCGGCGCGAGGATGCTTGCGCCGCAGGAAGTCGCCGAACATCGGCGCCGTATAGGCGTACTCGCCGTGGCGCACGCGATACACCAGATTGCCCTGAAGAAGCCGGTTGACGCTCTGCTGGGTCGCATTGGGCTTGCGGCTCAAGACTTCGGCGACCAGGTCTCCGAACTGAAATGACTCTCCACCGAGGTCACCCGCAACGCGCAGGCTCATCTGATCCGACGCGGTGGCGTCGTTGTAGCGACCTTCGAAGAACTCCATGTCGAGGTCGTCCTGAACGAGTTTGCGAATCGTGCGGTACATCCTCGTGTCGATGACCGTGGTGTCGGAGTCACGCGCGGCGTCGAAGAGCGCCTCCCCGTACTTCTGGATGAAGTACGGGTATCCATCGACGTCGCAGACGATCTGCTCGGCTAGGTCGGCGTCGTAGGCGATACCCGTCCCGTTGACCGGCTCGAACAACGCTCTAGCAGCCGGGCTGACGCCGGTGCTCAGCTTGTCGAGGGACAGGTTGCCCAACTCCTCCGCACGAAATAGGCGCTCGGAGTGGCTGCGCGCGCGCTGCAGATTCGTCACGAGCGGCGGCAGACCGCAGACGACGAGCATCACCGGGAGTTCGTCCTCGTGATCCTGCGCCTGCACGAACGCACCGAGCAACGCGCTCAATGGGAACTCGTGCTTGCGCTCGCGGTCGTAGATCGTGTGTGCTTCGTCGTACATGAATGCAACTCCAGCCTCAGCCGCTTTCGCGAGTCGCCCGACACGCATCAGCGCGTTCTTGACGCGGTCTTCCAGCACCGACGTGCGCCCAGAGGTCCCACCGACGTGGATGGTTACCTCCACGCCCGCCCCGACGGTAATCTCGCCTATCGCCTTGCGCGCGTCCCCTATCACCCGCTTGACGACCGCGAGCTTTGAGAAGGACTCCGCGGCCTCCTGCAGGTCGTCGGCGATCGCAACGGCGAAGTCGCCTTCCGCGCACAGCCGACCGTTGATGTCGCGGCGCACCACCGCCCAGCCTCGGGAGAGCGCTTCCTTGCGATATTCCTTCAAGAGCACGGTCTTGCCGACGCCTCGGAGGCCAGTGATCCTGACGTTCTGCCGGCGCTCCGGGAAGTCGTCGAGGTAGCGGCTGAAACGCCCCAGCTGCGCCTCGCGGTCTGCAAGATACGCAGGCTCGGTGCCGACGCCGGGACGGTACGGGTTCTTGAACGCTCGACCCTGGGGTTCCGATACGCTCATTCTTACTGGATCTTACACACTTCGTAAGCTTCGGTCAGTTGTCGTCGAGGCCTCATCACGACAGTCGATCAGTACATCGGCGTCGAAAGGCCGCTGAGGAAGGCTCCTCAAACGACCGGCTCCAATCTAACGCCCCGCCAACGCCTGCTGCACCGCCAGGAACGCCGGTTTCGGCCGCAGTGCCTCGTCGAGCAGCGTCGCGGCGCCCATGCCGGCCTGGGTCTCGGGGATCCAGGAGCGGCCGTCGGTGAAGCCCCAGAACGTCAGCGACTTGCAGCCCATCGCGAGGCAGTCACGGACGATCGTGCGGTAGACGGCCGCCTGCTCGCGCAGCGCGGCCTCGTCCGCCGGCAGCTTCAACCCGACGTCGGCTTCGGTGATCGCGACATCGAGGCCGAGCGCCTTGAAGCGCCGGGCGTTGGCGACGAAGTCGTCCGGAACGCCACGCAGGTTTGAGTGCACCTGGAAGCCGACGCCGTCGATCGGGACGCCGGCCACCCTCAACGAGCGCACGAGCTCGAGCAACTGGTTGGACTTCGGGCCGATGCTCTCGGCCCCGATCTCGTTGATGTAGAGCTTCGCGTGCGGATCGGCCTCGCGAGCGGCGACGAACGCGCTCGCGATGTAGCCCGCGCCGAGGCGGCGCAGGAAGATCGACGGGCGTAGGTTGCCGCCGTCGGCGATCGCCTCGTTGACGACGTCCCACACGCCGACCCGTCCCGCGTAGCGCCCGACAAGCCGCTGGATGTGCTCGCGCGTCGCCGCGGCGAGTTCCTTCGCCGAGAGGTCGTTCAGCCAGGCCGGGTACTGCGAGTACCAGACGAGCGTGTGGCCGCGCACGTCCTGGTTCGCCCCCCGCGCCGCGTCGACGATCTCGTCGCCCGGACCGAAGTTGAAGCTGCCGCGCGTCGGCTCGGTCGTCTCCCACTTCATCTCGTTCTCAGGCGTCAGCGTCGAGAACTGCTCGGCGACGAGCTGGCGATAGGCGCGGTTGCCCCTCAGCACGTCGCCGCGCACCGCCGTCCCGATCAGGACGCCGCGCCGCTCGCCGAGGTAGCGCAGCGAATGGCCCGGCAGCGGCTTGGCGTCGCGGCCCTGGCGCGCAAGCGTCGCGGCGACGATCACGACCAGGACGAACATCGCCCCGATCGCTACCTTGCGCGGCGTCACGCGCAGATCAGAAGGCGCCGCGCCGCGTGAACACCGCGGGCACGGTCTTGACGAGGATGCTGAGGTCGAGGAAGACCGACCAGCGCTCGAGATACAGGAAGTCCAATCGCACGAGGTCGTCGAAGTCCAGCTCCGAGCGGCCCGAGACCTGCCACAGCCCCGTGATCCCGGGCGTCACGAGGTAGCGCTTCTTGTGCCACTCCTCGAGCATCTGGAAGTCGCGCTCGGGCAGCGGACGCGGGCCGACGAGCGACATCTCCCCGCGCAGGACGTTGAACAGCTGCGGCAGCTCGTCGATCGAGTACTTGCGCAGGAAGCGCCCGACGGGCGTCATGCGCGGGTCGTCGCGCATCTTGAAGAGCGCGCCCGACGCCTCGTTGAGCGACTCGAGGTCGGCCTGGCGCTGGTCGGCGTCGCGGTACATCGTGCGGAACTTGAGACAGGCGAACGGCACGCCGCCGATGCCCGGGCGCATCGAGCGGTAGACGACCGGCCCGCGCGAGCTCAGGCGCACGGCGAGCGCGGCGGCCGCCAGCAGCGGGCTCATCATCAGCAGCAGCAGCGAAGAGACGGCGATGTCGAACGTGCGCTTGACGAAGAAGTCGAAGCCCTCGAAGACCGGCGGCTTGAGCTCGAACAGCGGCACGGCCTCACCAGGGACGAACTCCGCGCGGTGCACGAGCAACTCCATCGTCGACGGCGCGATCCGCACGCGCACGCCGTGGTTGTGGCAGACGTCGACGAGCTCGACGGCCTGCTGCTGGGGGAAGTCCGGGTCGGCGATGATGACCTCGTCGATGCGGTGGCGGCCGATGACCGCCGCGAGCTCGTCGAGCGTGCCGAGCGACACGAGCCCGTTGTTCGGGCGTGGCGTCAGCGAGATGAAGCCGATGACGCGGACCGTCGACTGCACCGCGTCGCGCAGCGCGTGCCCGACGGCCTCGATGTGCTGGCCGCTGCCGACGAGCACCGCGCGGCGCTGATAGCCGGCGAGCCGCAGCAGCGCACCCGTGAACTTCTCGTAGCTGAGGCGCAGCAGCGAGATGTAGATGACCGCGAAGAACAGCGAGCCGTAGAAGATGTAGTAGGAGCTGAACTGGTTGCTGTTGCTCGCGACGGCGAAGACGAGCGCCACGACCGCGACCTGAAACAGCGACGAGACGATCCGCGTCATCCCCGGGCGCTCGCCGCGCGGGGAGTACAGGCCCGAGCGCGCGAACAGCAGGATCGTGACGAGCAGGGCGAACGGGAACAGGTCGCTGACGAGCTTGTCCTGGTGGCGCGGGCCCCAGTCGCCCACCGTCAGCCCCGCCTTCAGCCACAGCGCCGTCAGGATGGCCATGTACACGCCGAAGTAGTCGATCGTCAGCAGCGCGCTGAGGCGCAACAGCTTGCGCAGCGTGTCGAGCTTCAGCAGGAAGGCGAGCGCGGGCGGGCGCTTGCGGCGCACGTCGCGATCGGACAACGCAAAGCCGGGCGCTGAGGTGATCTCCGGCGCCTTCCCCGTGCCTTCCAGTGGCTGCTGCGTCGTGGGCATCTCCCTGCTCCTAACGCGGCACGATGGCAGATGTTCCGCCCGCTTGCACGCGGCAATCCGCGCTGGACGCAAGCCGTGTCAGCGTCCGTGTGTCCACCCGCGCTCGCGCGGGGCCTGTCAACTTCCGCCCGTGCCGATGAGGACGTCGGTGCCCGACTGCTCGATCGTCCGCGTGAGGCCCTCGCGCAGCTCGATCTCGGGCTCCCAGCCGAGCAGCGTGCGGGCGAGGCCGATGTCCGGCTGGCGCACCTGCGGATCGTCGGTGGGCAGCGCCTCGAAGACGATCTCCGACTGCGAGCCGGTCACCTCGATGATCGTCTCGGCGAGCTGCAGCAGCGTGAACTCGTTCGGGTTGCCGACGTTGATCGGCCCCACCTCGCCGGACTCGGCGAGCGCGATCATGCCGCGGATGAGGTCGTCGACGTAGCAGAACGAGCGCGTCTGGCTGCCATCGCCGAAGACCGTGATCGGTCGGTTCTGCAGCGCCTGGCGCATGAACGTCGGGATCGCGCGACCGTCGTACGGTCTCATCCTGCTGCCGTACGTATTGAAAATTCTTATGATTGCCGTGTCGACACCTTGTTGACGGTGGTAGGCCATCGTCAGCGCCTCGGCGTAGCGTTTGGCCTCGTCGTAGACGCCGCGCGGGCCGATCGGGTTGACGTGCCCCCAGTAGGTCTCCTGCTGGGGGTGGACCTGCGGGTCGCCGTAGACCTCGCTCGTCGAGGCGATGAGGAAACGCGCGCGGTGCTTCTTGGCGAGCCCGAGCGTGTGGTGCGTACCGTATGAGCCGACCTTCAGCGTGTGCAGCGGCAGGCGCAGGTAGTCGATCGGTGACGCGGGCGAGGCGAGGTGGTAGACGAAGTCGACCGCGCGCTCGACGAAGTACGGCTCGACGATGTCCTTCATGAGGAACTCGAAGGCGGGCGAGCGGATGTGCTCGATGTTCTTCAACGAGCCCGTCTCGAGGTTGTCAACACAGATGACGCTGTGGCCGCGGCGCAGGAGCTCGTCGCACAGGTGCGAGCCGAGGAACCCCGCGCCACCGGTGACGAGGCAGGTGGCCATTGCGGTTGAGGCTAGCGCGGGTGTGCTGCTACCGCGAGCGCGCGGCCTTGAGCTGCTTCTTCGTCGTCTCCGGCGAGATGACGACGAGCCCGCTCTTCTTGCGTCGCGCGAGGCCGCGCACGACGAGCCGCTTCGCCACCACCGGGCAGCGCTTGCAGCGCGGATTGCTCCTGCAGCAGCCGCGCTTCGGCTTGAACTCGCGGCCCATTAGGGCAGCCTAACGGCTGGGCGCCGCACGTCAAGGTAAAGTTCGCGCCATGCCCGCCTCAGCCTTCGTCGCACGCCTCAACGAACAGATCGGACACGAGTTCGCCGCCTCGCAGCAGTACCTCGCGATCGCCGCCTACTACGACGACGACACGCTCCCGCGGCTCGCCGCGTTCTTCTATCAGCAGGCGCTCGAGGAGCGCAATCACGCGCTGATGATGGTCCAGTACCTCCTCGACGCCGGCGTCGAGGCGCCGATCCCGGGCGTCGATGCGCCGCGCAACAGCTTCGACGACGTCGTCGCGCCCGTCGCGCTCGCGCTCGCGCAGGAGCGCCGCGTCTCCGACCAGATCAACGGCCTCGCCGCGATCGCCCGCGAGGAGGGCGACTACACGAGCGAGCAGTTCGTGCAGTGGTTCATCAAGGAGCAGGTCGAGGAGGTCGCCTCGATGAACGACCTGCTGAAGGTCGTCGAGCGCGCCCGCGAGAACCCGCTGCTGGCGGAGGAGTACCTCGCCCGCGAGGGCATCGGGGCCGGCGGCGGGGCACCCGATCCGACGGCCCCGCCCGCCGCCGGCGGCGCGCTGTAGCACCCGGTCGGACGCGGGCGCGAGCGACATGATCGGCCGGTCGCTCTACGCCGCGGCACGGCTGCGCGCGCGCATCGGCAAGGCGACGCCGCCGCGCGAGACGCTGATCGCCGAGCACGTCGCGGGGCGCTCGTTCGTCGACGTCGGCTGCATGTGGACGATCCACGGCGCGCTCTGCTTCGCGGCCGAGGACGCCGGCGCCGCGGCGGTCACCGGCGTCGACGTGATGGCGCCGTCGGAGCAGTTCATCGCCGAGCGCGAGCGGCGCAGCTCGCGCGTGCGCTTCGTGCGCGGCGACCTGCACCTGCCCGAGACCGTCGCGGAGATCGGCCGCCACGACGTCGTCTGGTGCTCGGGCGTCCTGTACCACGCGCCGCACCCGCTGCTGACGCTCGAGCGCCTGCGCGAGCTGACCGCCGGGACGCTGCTGCTCGCGACGGAGACCGTCGCCGAGACCCCGGGGCGCGCGGGAACCTGCGTCATCGCGCCCGGCACGGGCGAGCACCCGAACGCCGAGCCGGCGACCGCCGCCGGCCAGGGCTTCGGGCCGTGGTACTGGGGCATCTCGCCCTCGGCGCTACGCACGATGCTGACGCTGAGCGGCTTCGACGTCGTCGAGGAGCACCGCACGCCGTTTCACGTGACGGTCGTCGCGCGCTGACCACGCGCCGCGGGCCGCCGACCGCCACGGTTTCGCCGAGCCCCAGCGAACGCGCCCGACGGGTCGTTAGGATGGGTCGCATGGAGGGGGCGTCGATCGCAGCCGCGGGTCTGGAGTCTCGACTCGAGCTTCACCGAGTGGAGCTCACCGCCCACTGCTACCGGATGCTCGGCTCGCCGTTCGAGGCCGAGGACGCCGTCCAGGACACGATGGTCCGCGCCTGGAAGGCGATCGACCGCTTCGAGGGCCGCGCTGCGCTGCGCTCGTGGCTGTACCGGATCGCCACGAACGTCTGCTTCGACATGCTCGACGGCCGCAAGCGCCGCGCCCGCCCGATGGACATGGGCCCGGCGCGCGACCCCGAAGGGCCGCTCGGCGGACAGCTCCCCGAGGTCACCTGGATCGAGCCGATCCCCGACGGCATGGCCGTCCCGGCCGACGGCGATCCGGCCGAGGTCATGATGGCGCGCGAGACGATCCGCCTCGCCTTCGTCGCCGCGCTGCAGCACCTGCCGCCGCGCCAGCGCGCCGTGCTGATCTTGTGCGAGGTCCTGCGCTGGAAGGCGGCCGAGGTCGCCGAGCTGCTCGACACGAGCGTCGCCTCCGTCAACAGCGCGCTGCAGCGGGCGCGCGCGACGCTCGAGGCCTCGAACGTCAGCGCGGCGGACACGTCGCCGACGGTCGACGCGGCCGACGAAGCGATGCTCGAGCGCTACGTCGCGGCCTTCGAGGACTACGACATGGACGCGCTGACGGCGCTCATCCACGAGGACGCGCAACAGTCGATGCCGCCCTTCGAGCTGTGGCTCACCGGCCGCGACGACATCCTGTCCTTCTGGGTCGGCCACGGGGCCGGCTGCCGCGGATCGCGCGTCATCCCGACGCGCAGCGCCAACGGCTCGCCCGCCTTCGGGCAGTACAAGCCGGCCGAGGACGGCAACGGCTTCGATCCCTGGGCGCTGCAGGTGCTCGAGATCGAGGACGGTCGCGTCAAGGAGTTCACGTTCTTCCTCGATACCGAGCACGTCTTCCCGCTGTTCGGGCTTGCGCTGCACCTCGACGCGTAGCCCGCGGGGTCAGGCGGTGCCCTCAGTCGGGCAGGACGTCGCTCAGGCCCATGAAGGCCACGAGCGCCACGAGCTCGGGCGACGCCTGACGCAGGCGGACCGTGCAGCCGTGGCGCCTCGCGGCAAGCTGCAGGCGCGCGAGGGCGTCGACGCAGACGGCGTCGGGTTCGACTCCGCCGACGTGGCAGAGCGCGATCGTGGGACGCTGCGCTACGAACAGCGCGCAGACCCGGTCGCACAGACCGGGCAGGTCGGAGCGCGTGATCGGGCCGGTGATCGCGAAGTCGAGGATCTGCGGCGCTGACGCGGCCATCGAGGAGTTAGACCCCTCGCAGCCCGACAACTCATCGGCGCGCGGACCGATGAGTTCGCGGGACGCAGTCGGTCTGACCTACCAAGACCGAACGATTCACACCGTCAGGAGGAAGACCGAGATGACCACCGCCACGATGAACGACCGCAGCCGCTGGATCGCCCTTTTCGTCCTCTGCATGGGCGACCTCATGATCGTGCTCGACACGACGATCGTGAACGTCGCACTGCCGTCGATCCGCACGGATCTTGGATTCAGCGAGACCTCACTGGCGTGGGTCGTCAACGCGTACCTGCTCACGTTCGGCGGCTTCCTGTTGCTCGGCGGCCGGCTCGGCGACCTCTTCGGACACCGCAAGCTCTTCATCATCGGCGTCACGCTGTTCACGGCGGCATCGCTGGCCTGCGGCAGCGCGGGCTCGCAGGAGTTCCTGATCGGCGCGCGCGCCGTGCAGGGGCTCGGCGGCGCGATCGTCGCCGTCGTCGCGCTGTCGCTCGTGATGGCGCTCTTCACCGAACCCGCCGAGCTGGCGAAGGCGATGGGCGTCATCGGCTTCGTCGCCGCCGGCGGCGGCAGCATCGGCGTCGTCCTCGGCGGCGTCCTGACCGACGCGCTGGACTGGCACTGGATCTTCCTCGTGAACATCCCGGTCGGCGTGCTCGTCGTGACACTGACGATGAAGCTGCTGCCCGCGAGCCGCGGCCCGGCGCGCGAGCAGCGCCTGGACATCGGCGGTGCGTTGACGATCACGACCGCCCTGATGGTCGCCGTCTACGCGATCGTCAACGGCAACGACGCCGGCTGGCAGTCGACGCAGACGCTCGGCCTGCTCGCGCTCGCGGTCGTCCTGCTCGCGACCTTCCTGACGATCGAGTCGCGCTCGGGCTCGCCGCTCGTGCCGCTCGGGCTGTTCAAGCTGCGAAACGTCGCGACGGCGAACATCACCGGGATCATGTGGTCGGCGGGGATGTTCGCGTGGTTCTTTCTGTCCGCGCTGTACCTGCAGCTCGTGCTGCACTACAGCCCGCTCGAGGTCGGCCTCGCGTTCCTGCCCGGCAACCTCGTGATGATGGCGATGTCCGTCGGGATCTCCGCGAAGCTCGTCATGCGCTTCGGCTTCCGGCTCCCGCTCGCGGCGGGGCTCACGCTGGCCGCGCTCGGGCTGGCGCTGTTCGCGCGCGCGCCGGTCGACGGGAACTTCGTCGTCGACGTCCTGCCGCCGATGATCCTGCTCGGCCTCGGTGCGGGCATCGCGTTCAACCCGATGCTGCTGGCCGCGATGAGCGACGTCGAGCCGCAGGACGCGGGCCTCGCGTCGGGCCTCGTGAACACGGCGTTCATGATGGGCGGCGCGCTCGGCCTCGCCGTGCTCGCCAGCCTCGCCGACTCGCGCACCGGGCACCTCGCCGCGAACGGCGACGGCCCGCTCGCCGCGCTGACCGGCGGCTATCACGTGGCGTTCCTCGTCGGCGCGCTGTTCGCGCTCGCAGCCGCTGCCTTCGGTGGCCTGCGGATTCGCAACGCCGCGATGCCGGCACACGGGCCCGCGCCGGACGGCGAAGAGGCGTACGCGCCCGCCACCGACCCGGACTACGAGGTCGCCGTCTCCTGAACCGAGCGCGTGCCGCGGTCCTCGCCCTCGAGCTCCGCGGCACGCACCTCGGCGAGCTCGAGCTCGGTGACGCGACGCTGCATCCGCGTCACCGCGTCCTCCGCCGCGGCGCGCTCGCGCGCGAAGCGCTCGGCCTCGGCGATCGCCTCGTCGGCGCGGCTGTCAAGCTCGTCGCGCTCGCGGATCGCGCTCGCCAGGCGCAGCTCGAGATCCTCGCGCGCCTGCTGCGCGCTCTCGCGGCCGGCGTCGGCCAGCGTCGTCTCCGCGCGCGCCTCGTCGCGCTCGAGCTCGATCGCCAGGACCTTCGCCGCGAGCTCGTCGCGCACGCGCGCGAGCTGCGTCTGGGCGGCGTCGCGCTCGGCCGCCAGCTCGTCGAGGCGGCGCGCGTCGGCCTGACGCGCCTCGAGCACCTCGAGCAGTTCGCCGTGCTGACGCTTGCGCTCCACGTTCGTCGCCCGCAGCTCCTCCAGCGCACCGGCCTGCTGCACGCGCAGCGGGTCGAGCTCGGCGACGACGCCGTCGCGCTCGGAGCGGGCGTGCTCGAGCTCGCGCAGCAGCTCGTCCTGCTCGGCGCGCGCGTGGGCGAGGTCGTCGGCGAGCTGTGAGCGCGCGGTCGCCGCGGTCTCGGTCGCCAGGCGCAGGCGCTCCTCGAGCTCGGCGCGCGCGCCCGACGCCGCGGCGAGGCGATCGGTGAGCTCGCCGACGGCTGCGCTGCGCTCCTCCAGGCGGCGCTCGAGCTCGGCGCGCACGCGCTCGAGCTGTGCGGCGAGCTTCGCGCGAGCCGCGGTCTCGTGCCCGAGCTCGGCGCGCAGCTCGGCCAGCGCCTGCGTCTGCGCCGCGAGCTCGGTCGCGCGCTGCTCGGCTTCGGCGGCGGCCGTCGAATGCTCCGCGGTCACCCGCTCGAGCTCCTCGCGGCGCGCCTGCTCCTCGCTGCGGGTCTCGGCGAGCGCGCCGGCAGACGCCTCCAGGCGCTCGTCGAGCTGCTGCGCTCGCGCCTCGAGCTGCGCCGCGCGAGCCTCGGCGCCGCGCAGCTGCGCGTCGCGGGCATCGAGCTCGCCGGCGCGCTCCTGCACGCCCGCGCCCGCGAGCTCGAGCTGTTCGAGCGCCTCGGCCCGCTCGCGCTCGAGCTGTTCGAGCGCCTGGGCCCGCTCGCGCTCGAGCTCCGCGACGCGCGTGTCGAGCTGCTCGCGCTCGTCGGTCGCCTGCTCGCGGGCCTCCCGCAGCGCGAGCTCGAGCGCGGCGATCCGCTCTGCCGATGCCTTCGCCTGCTTGGCCGCGCGGGTTGCCGCGAGCTCCGCCGCATCGGCCGCGGCGCGCTGGGCGGCCTCGCTGCGCCCGCGCGCCTCGGCGACCTCGCCCTCGAGCTCGGTGGCGCGCTGGGCGAGCTCGCGCAGCTGGCCGCGGAGGTCGTTGAGCGTCGTGGTGAGCCCGTCGCGCTCGCGGGTGAGCTCGTGCCGGCGGCGCTCGAGCTGTGCCTCGCGCTCGCCGTCCTCCTCGCGAAGCCCCTCGAGCGCCGCGATGCTCGTGCTCGCACGCTCATGGCGCTCCTCGAGCTCGGCGACCCGCAGTCCGGCGTTCGTACCCTCGCGCTTGAGGATGTCGATCTGCGCGGCCGCGCCGTCGCGCTCGCCCTCGAGCTCGGCGATCCGGGAGACCGCGCGATCGCGCTCGGCCTCGAGGTCGTCGATGTGCTTCGTCGTGTCCTCACGATTGCGCTCGAGCTCGGAGATGCGGGTTGTCGCGCGCACGCTCTCGATCTGCAGCGCGTGGTAGCGGCCGATGAGCTTGCCGTACTCGTCCTCGTGCTCGGCGACGCGAGCCCGCAGCGCGCCGGCACGGCCGTCGGCGAGATCGCGTTCGCCCTCGACGGCGACGACCCGGGCCGCCATCGCGTTGCGTTCGTCGAGCAGCTCGCTGAGGCGAGCCGCGGCGCGGTCGTGCCCGGCTTGGAGCTCGACGACGCGCGCGACGGTGATGTCGCGCTCGCGCACGAGCTCGGAGATGCGGACGGTGACGTCGCCGCCCTCGCTCTCGAGTTCGCCGATGCGCGCGAGGGCGTCGTCGCGCTCGCGTTCGAGGTCGGTGATGCGTGCCGCGGCGTCCTCGCCGGCGGCCGCGAGCTCGACGAGCCGCTCGGTGCTCTCGGCGCGCTCGGACTCGAGCTCTGCGATCCGCACGACCGCCGTCTCGCGCGCGCGTTCGATCTCCCACACGCGCGCCGCCATGTCGCCGCGCTCTCGCTCGAGCTCGCTGACGCGGGCGACGGACTGGGCGTGGCGCTCCTCCACTCCCGCGATCCGCTCGCCGACCGCGTCGCGCTCGGCCTCGACGGTCTCAACGCGCTCGTATGCATCGTCGCGCTCCTGCTCGAGCACGGCGATGCGCGCGGTCGCATGTGCGCGCTCCGCCTCGACCGTCTCAACGCGCTCGTATGCATCGTCGCGCTCCTGCTCGAGCTCGGCGATGCGCGTGATCGCATGTGCGCGCTCCGCCTCGACCGTCTCAACGCGCGCGTATGCATCGTCGCGCTCCTGCTCGAGCACGGCGATGCGCGTGATCGCGTGTGCGCGCTCGGCCTCGAGCGCGTGCAAGCGCCCGATCAGCGCGGCGTGCTCGTGCTCGAGCTCGCCGATCTGGACGCGGACCGCATCACGTCCGCGCTCCGCGTCGCCGGCCGTCGCGGCGGCCGCGTCGCGCTCGGCCTCAAGGGCGGCGGCGCGCGCCGCGCTCGCGAGCTGATCGCGCCCGAGCTGGGCGATCCGGGCGCGCGCGTCGTCGCGCTCGGACTCGATCTCTGCGAGCCTGGCGGCAGCGCTGTCGCGCTCGCTTGCGATCTCGGACTCGAGCTCGGCGAGCCGGGCCGCCAGCGCGTCGCGCTCGCCCCGTTGCTCGTCCTGGAACTGCTCGAGCCGAGCTGCCGCGCCGTCGCGCTCCGCGGCCAGCTCGTCCTCGAGCGCTTCGAGCCGGGCCGCGGCCGCCACGCGCTCTGCGCGCATCTCCTCGCGCAGCTCGAACTCGAGCTCTCCGAGCCGGGCGGTCGCGTCGGCGCGCTCGGTCTGTAGCTCGGCGCGCTGCGCCGAGAGAGCCTCGTGCTCGGCCTCGAGCTCGGCGATCCGCGCCGCCGCCTCGTCGTGGCGCCGGCGCACCTCCGCGACCTCCGCGGCGGCCTCCTCGCGCGCCAGATCGAGGCTGCGCTGCAGGTCGGCGAGGCGATCACCGGCCTGCTCGCGTTCCTGCACGAGCTGGCGCTGCTGTTCCTCGATCGCGTCCTGGAGGTGCTCGCGGGCCTGCTCCTCGAGCGCCTGGTGCGCGCCCGCGCGCGCGAGCTGCTCGAAGACGGAGTGAACGCCGCGGTGGGCTCCGGCGGCGAGCGCCCCGAGCCCGGAGACCTGCTGCTCGAGCTCGCGCGCGGACTCCGACAGCCGCGCCACCTCAGAGGTGGACCTGCGCGTCTGGGCGGCCGTCTTGCGCAGCGCCTCCTCCGACAGGCGGATCTCCGCGGCGACGTCGACCTCCGGCTCGATCGGGAGCTCCGGCGCGGATCGCGCGGACGCGCGCGATGCGGGCGCGGGGGCGGCGGGTGGGGTGCCGGCACGCGGCATCTCGTGCGGCGCCGGCAGGACGATGAGGCCGTGCCCGGTGTCGAGCGCGTACGAGACGCTCGGGTTGTCGACGAGCGCCTTCGTGACCGAGAACGCGCCGCGCCAGAGGGGCCCGTCGGGGCCCGCCGTGGGAGCAGCGGCACCGGGACCGAGTAGCTGCTTGACGCGGTGCGTGCGCTCGCCATCGTCGACGAGCAGCGTCGGCGCCGTGAGCTCCTCATGCGTCTGTGAAAGCCAGACGCCGGTGACGCGCACCAGGGCTATGCTCGTGGTCGCGTCGACTCGCTCGAAGCGGTGCAGCTTCAGCTGGGGGCGTGGGGAGCTCAAGGAGGTGCTGTTCGTGGGCGGCCTTGCGCAAAAGCTACCCGGTGTCACAGCGGAATCCGGGCGATGGCGACCGCCGGCGCCGATATTCACCGCGGGCAGTCGGGTCATCCTGCAAGACTGCCTCCTTGCGGTGAGCTACCTGATCGTTTTTCGGATGTCACCTGACGTCGACCACATGGCTCCGCTGGCGTGGAGGCTGCTCGAGGAAGGCGAGACGGTGCATGCCGTCATGTCGGGCCCCTACGACGTGGCCGGCGATCACCGCATCGCGCTGCTGCGCGGCTATCCGCGCTTCCGGCTGCACGAGCTGCGACCGGCCGGAGAGGACGCTTCGCCGTGGCGCCGGATCGTCGGGCGCGCGCGGGTGACGGTGCCGTACGCGCTGTTCATGCTGCGCCGCCATCGCGTCCGCCTCGTCGCGGTCGAATGGGGCTACGGACTGCCGCCCGCCTACGATCGGCTCGGCTCGCCGGCCGGCGTCGTCGCGGTCGTGCGTAGCTTTGCGCGGTCGCTGGTGCACGGCGACGGATCGCAGCAGCCGCGCGTGAGCTTCATCGTCGCCGCGCGCCTGCTCGGCGTGCCGACGGTCGGCCTGCCCCACGGCATCAGCATCAAGCTCGACCCGATGCCCAACGACGAGATCGCTGCCCTCAACGCGCGCGGCGAGCTGGACTTCAGCGACCGCAACCGCTTCGCCGCCTATGTCATGGACTCCGAGCATCATCGGCGCATGCACGTCGACTACGCGCGCTGCGACCCCGACATCACGCAAACGTGGGGTTCGCTGCGCTGGGCACCGGACTGGTTCGACGTCAACCGCCGTCTCGCGCCGCCGTTTCAGTGGCCCGGCGAGCCCGGCAAGCGGGTCAAGGTCGTCTTCATGGTGCCCAAGTGGGTCAACCGCGTCGACGCGCCGGCGGCCGTCGCGCTCGTCCGACGGCTGCAGGACATCGACGGGATCTCCCTGGCGGTCATGGGTCACCCGCGCTCGCGCGGCAACGACGGCGACCCACTGCGCTCCGACCCGGGCATCGCGTGGGATCGCCTGCATGACCTCACCGGGCTGAACTCCGTGTCGGTCATCCGCGAGGCCGACGTCGTCATCGACATCGGCTCGTCGATCGGCATCGAGGTCGTCCTGCAGGACAAGGTCCTGCTGAACCCCGCCTACCTGCACGACATCGAGACGCTGTTTGACTCCGTCCCGGGTGCAGCCGTGACCGCCGCGAACGCCGACGAGGTCGTCGCCTACCTCGAGCGCCATGTCGAGGGCCGGCGCCACGTGCTCGGCGACGGCGCTCGCGCCGAGCTGCTGCGGCTCACGGTCTACGGCGAGCACGAGCCGTTCGACGTCGGGGCGCTGTACTACCGGCGCCTCAGCGAGCTCGCATCCGGCTCGCAGAACGGCGAGACGAGCGCCGGATCGGCGCTCGCCGGCAGCCGGTGAGCGTGCCTCGGTCGGGCGGTGCACGGGCGCTGCGCGTGCACCCCACGTCGGACGGCCTCGACACCGCGCAACTGACGCCCGGGCACGACGTCGTGCTCGACATCGCGCCCGCGCACGGCATGTGCCTGCCCGACGGCGTGCCCGCCGACGACCATCTCGACCAACCGACGCGGTGGGAGATTCACCGCGGCGGGCTCGAGGCCGTCGCGCACTGCCGTGACGTACTCGACGCTGCACTGACGGTCGACGGGCTGTGCCTGCCGTGGCTTTGGGAGCTCGCGATCGAGCGCTCGATGGTCGCCGTGCTCGGTCAGGCTGAGGCACTGCGCCGCGCGCTCGCGCGATCGGGCGCCGACGCGATCGTCCTCGTCGGCCCCGACGATCGCACGCGCAGGATCGCCGCGGCCGTGGCGGCCGCGGCCGCGGTCGCCGTGCAGGAGGAGCCCGCCGTCGCCCGCGCGGCGGACGCGAACGCTCCCCGCCCGGCGAGCGCGACGCGACGGCGCCTCGTCGGCGCGGCGCGTGAGCTGGGGTTCCCGTCGCGCCTGCGGCGCGGCAGCGTGCTGGTCGTCAGCTACTGGCCGCTGATGGCGCTCGTCGATCGGATGCTCGCCGATCGCGGCCGGCGCCCCGCGGTCATGCTGCGCAACCCGCCGACCGGGCCCCGCCGCGCGCTGCGGATGGCGTCGCAGGGTGGCTGGATCGGCACGCCCGGCCCGACCGGGCGCCGGCGGGCCGAGCGCGCGGCCGCCGCCGCGATCGCCGCCGCTCGCGCGACGGCGCCCGGGCGCCTGGAGCGGTCCGGGCTCGACCTTGGGCCGGCGGCGCACGCCGAGGTCCTCGTCATCGCCTGCGAGCGCGCCGCGTCGGACCTCGCGATGGCCACGCTACTGCGACGCCAGTTCCGGCGCACGCCGCCGGACTGCATCGTCAGCGCGTGGGACGTCGAGCCGGGCGCGCGCCTCGTCGTGCGCGAGGCGCAGGCCGCGGGGATCCGCACGCTGGCGCTAGCGCACGGCGCGTGCCTGCTGCCGCAGACGCTCGCCGACCTCGACATCTGCGACGAGTCGCTGCTGTGGTCGCACGCCGTCGCGCCGCCGATCACCGACCTCGACCGGCCGATCCACGTCGTCGGCTATCCCGAGCCCCATGCACCCGCACCGCCGACGCGAGCCGCGCCACCGGCGGGGCGCCGCTCGCGGGTGCTCGTGCTTGCCCAGCCGGCCTTGCCCGACGTCGGGCTGACGAGCCCGCGCATCGCGATGCGCCAGTTCACGACCGCGATCGAGGTCCTGCGCGAACGCTGCCCGCACACGCAGATCGTCCTGCGACCGCATCCTTCGGGCGGCCAGCAGGCCGAGGACGCGCTCGCCGCGCGCTTCCCCGACACGAGCTTCGAGATCGATCGCACGTCGCCGATCCGCGACGTCCTCGCCGGCTGCGACCTGTGCATCGGCACGATCACGGCCGCGACCCTGCAGGCGGCGCTCGTCGGCACGCCGGTGATCGCCCTGAACCTCATGGGCTTCGCGTGGTCGTGGCCGCTCGGCGGCGACAGCACCGTGCCCGTCGCCCACGACGCGGCCGAGCTCGCGGCGTGGCTCGAGCGCTGGGCCGCCGGCACGCCGCTGCCGGGTCGCGAGGAGCTGCTGTCGGCACTCGGCGCCGATGCCGCGGGCGGCGATCCGACCGAGCGCATCCTCGCGATCCTCGACCACCCTCCCGCCCCGCCAAGCGGGCCGGCGGGTCAGGGAAGCTCGGGGGCGTCGGGGACGTCGGGGGCGAAGCGCTCGAGGAACGCGTCGATGTCGTGAAACAGCGGGTGATCGCGTCGCAGGCGCTCATCGCTCCAGGTCGGCCAATCGACGAGTAGCAGGCGGCGGATCTGCTCCGCGGAGAAGCGGTGGCGCGCGACGCGCGCGGGCACGCCGTGCACGATCGCGTACGGCTCGACGTCACGCGTGACGACGGCGCCGGCGCCGACGACCGCGCCGCGACCGATGCGAACCCCCGGCAGCACGATCGCGTTCTCGCCGATCCAGACGTCGTCCTCGATGACGACCGGCCGCGTCAGGCTCGCCTGCAGGGCGTCGTCGTCGCGCTCGACGATGAAGCGGTTGCGGTGGTACGTGAACGCGTGCGTCGAGACGCGATCGAGGGGATGCCCGGCGCCGCCGATGCGCGCGCCCGGGGCGATGCTGCAGAACGCGCCGATCCGCGTCCCGGCGTCGATCGTCCCGTCGACGCGCAGCGCGCCGTAGGTCAGGCGGCCAACCTCGATGTCGTGCAGCTCGCGCAACAGCGCCTTGCAGTGCGAGTTGTGGCGATCGTCGAAGTGCCGGATGCGGATCCACATCGCATCGCGCACGTCCTCGTTGCGGGTGCGCCGCATGACGAACGCGAGCGTCCCGATGATGAGCGTGCGGATGCGCGACTTCATCGCCGCGCCCGCGCGAGCGCCGTCGAAGCGATGGCGCGCAGGCGGGTGAGGCCCTGCACGCGGCGCTCGGCGAGGATCAGCCACGGCGTCAGCAGCACGATCAGCAGCGCGAGCTTGGCGGTCGCGGTCAGCACGTCGGGGATGAGCGGACCCGCGCCCGAGCCGAGCAGCCATTCGATCCCCCACATCCCCGCCGCCACGTAGCCGGCGACGGCGAGCAGCTCGGTGACGTGGACGATCGTCTTGCGACCGCCGATCATCATGTTCAGGGCGTAGCCGCTCGTGGCCACGAAGACGACGAAGTAGCTGAACACCGTCGCGACGGCGGCGCCCCGGATCCCCTCGTCGAGCACCGCCACGGCGACGTAGTTGCCGGCCGCGTTCACCGCCAGGCAGCCGCCCACGAGCAGGATCAGCGCGAGCCGCCGCCCAGCCGTCAGCATCGCCTTGATCGGCAGGTTGCAGAGCGCCATGACGAACGTGCCCGCGACCATGATGTGCACGACTCCGATCGCCGGCTTGAACTCCGGCAGCGCATGGCGGATGAGCACCGGGAACGCATAGAACGCGCCCGCGACGAAGACCGGCACGATCATGTAGGCCAGCAGCCGCTGCGCATCAATCGCGTAGCGCGCGAAGGACGCGATCTCGCCGGTCTCGCCGAAGCGCTCGGCCATGCGCGGGAACATCGCCTGGCCGATGCTGCGCGGCAGCTGCAGGATGTAGTTCGTGACCGAGATCGCGAGCGCGTAGTAGCCGAGCTCCTTGACGCTGAGGAAGCCCGCGACGATGAGGTTGTCGATGCCCATGAACAACAGCCAGATCTGGCCGAAGACCGTGAACGGCAGGCCGTATGCGACGAGCTCGCGCAGCCGACGGCGATCGATGTGGAAGTGAAATGCCGGCCGCTTGAAGCTCGTCAGCCCCGCGCGCGCGTAGACGATCAGCGCACCGACCGAGGCGACGACCGCTCCGGCGAACATGCCGTAGAACCCCCACAGCCAGACGAACAGGGTCTGCAGCGTGAGCCCCGTCGCGGCCTGCAGCATCGTCGCCACCGACGCCGGCCGGAAGCGGCGCGTCGCGAACATCAGCTCGAGGTGGGCGTCGGCGAGCAGGCGCAGTGGCCCGGTGACGCCGAGCAGCACGAGGCCATAGCGCACCTCCGGCGCCCAGCCCGCGCCGAAGGCGAGCGCGACCGTGGTCAGCAGGACGCCGAGCACCGCCATCGCGCAGAGCGCGAACGAGAAGCCGGTGTCGGCGGCCGCCGAGGCGGCGGCGTAGTCCCGCCGACCGCGATGAAACGGGACCTGACGGGTCGTGCCGTCGAAGGCGCCGAACTGGACGGCTTTCGAGAGCTGCCAGAACGCTTGCATGAGCGCCCAGAACCCGGCCCCGACCGGGCCGAGCAGCCCCTTCTGGACGAGGCCGGCGAGGAAGTTCAGGACCTGCGCGACGTACGCTGCCCCGGCGATGACCGAGGCGTCGCTCGTCGTCGAGCGCTCGTTGCGCTCAAGCGATCCGGCGAGCCCTGGCGCGCCCTCGCCGAGCTGCGCCCGCGCCTCCGTCGGCGCCGCGCTGTCGGGGCCGGCGACGGCGGCGCCGCTCGTCGCGGTCGGCGTCGTCACGGCAGGATCTCGCGATCGGGCTCGAGGCGGATGACGTCGGCGTAGACGGGCTTGTCGGCGCCCGTGCGGTACGCCTCGTCGGCGCCGGCGTGGCTGAAGATGTAGATGTTGCCGCCCGGCGCCTGCACCGCGTTGGGGTAGTAGTGCGGCGTCCAGTCGTGCGAGAACGTGAGCCGCGCCCACGTCTGTCCGTCGTCGGCCGTGTAGTAGATCCCCTCGTCGGCGATGTGCAGGATGCCGCCGCGCGCCGGGCCGTACTCGAGGCTGAGCAGGTCCGGGTGCTGCGGTGCCGCGACCTGGGGGAAGCTCGGCGGCGTCAGGGTCGGCGTCTGCATCCGCCAACCGCCGTCGCTGCGCGAGCCCGTGTTCGTCGTGATCTCGTCGTCGGTACGGTCGAGGATGACCTGCTTGCGCGCCGGGCGGTCGCCGTCGTGCGTGCGCATGACGGCGAGCAGGTTGCCGTCATCGAGCTCGGCGACGTCCCATTCGAGGGCCGGGGCCGCGGCGACGGCCGCCGCCGGCACCTCCAGCACGTTGTGCCAGCTCGCGCCCTCGTCGGTCGACCGCATCAGCAGCCACTGCCCTTTCTCCTGCGCACGAGACGTCAGGCGCGTGCCCGCCGGCGCCTCCCAGAAGCCGCCCACCGCGAGTAGCGTCTTGCCGTCGCGCAGGCGATGGATACGGCTGATGTTGTAGGTGAAGCGCTTGGGATCGAGCAGGATCTGGCGGCCCGACCAGGCCGTCGCGGCGGGCGCGCGGCGCTGCAGGAACGCGGTCGCCGGGACGCCGGCGAACTCCGGGTAGACGCTGATGTCCTCGCCGTTGACTCGCCGCAGGAGCGTGCCCGCGGGCTGGTCGTCGGTCTTCTTCAGCGCGATGACCGGCTGGCCCGTGAAGGCGGACGGTATCGCCGAGACGACGGTCTCGGGCGCGAACGGCTTCGTCCAGCTGCGGCCCTGCGTCTTGGACTCGACGACGACGAACGCCTGCTTGGTGCCGCGGAAGCCGCGATCGTCGCAGCGCGGCGGATCGTCGGGACGCAGGCACGGCGCCGCCGCCGTGCCCGTCACGTTGACGAACGCCGTCGCGACGGCCCCGCTGCCCGTGATGAACGCACCGGCGAACGCGTTGTAGCCGCCGCTGGAGAGGACGAAGTCGCGGATCAGGAGCTCGCCCGAGACGACCTGCGGTGCTACCGGGCCGTCGTGCGCGGGGGAATCGTCGCCCGAACCGAAGACGAGGAACACGACAGCCGCCATCGCCAGCAGCCCGAACAGCGCGGCGAGAACCGCCTCACGGCCGGTACGGCGGAGGCGATTCATCGAACATGCTGGAAGTCCATTGGCACGGCAGGGTACTCTGTCGGCATTGCCCCGGATCTAGGCGGGGTCTCGGTCTGTGGCCGAGGACGGGCGTGCTCGGCAGGAGCAAAACCGATGGCAACTCAAGAATTTGGACGGATCCGGGAGATCGACCGCGCGGTCGTCGTGGCGGACGCCCCGACCCTTGCGCACGCTCGCACGCGCTGGCCCGGTTGGGGACTGCGACGGCTGCTGTGCCTCGGCGATGTGATCGCCGTCTCGATCGCGATCACCCTTGCGCTGACGATCTTCGGCTCCGAGCGCGGCGCGCAGAGCTGGCTCGCGCTCGCGACGGTGCCGCTGTGGATCCCGCTGTTCAAGGTCTACGGGCTCTATGACCGCGACGGCAAGCGCGTCAGTCACTCGACGCTCGACGACGTCCCATACGTCTTCCATGCGCTCGTCATGGGGACGCTCGGGCTGTGGCTCTTCTACAAGATCGGCGTCCCGGGCGAGCGGCTCATCCTGCACCAGTCGCTCGCGTGCTTCGGGGCCGGCTTTGCCGCCATGCTGCTGATGCGTGGCACGGTGCGCGGGATGGCCGCGCGGCTGACGCCGCCCGAACGGATCGTCATCGTCGGCGACGAGGACATGTCGCGCCTGCTCATGCGCAAGATCCGCGCGCACCCCGAGTACGGCCTCGATCCGATCGCCTACGTCGCGATCGGCGAGGGCGACACGCGCGAGCGCAACGGCTCCGATGACGCCGGCCGCCTCGTGCACGAGGTCGAGCGCGTGTGCTCCAAGCGCGACGTCGAGCGCGTGCTCGCGGTCGCCCCGGCCGTCACCCACGCCGAGCTCGCCGAGCTCATTCGCCGCATGCGGACGTTGAAGATCCGCGTCAGCGTCGTGCCCGACTTCGTCGATGCGCTCGGCCCGTCGGTCGAGATCGACGACATCGAGGGCATCACCGTGCTCGGCATCAACCCGCCGGCGCTGACGCGCTCCTCGCGCGCCATCAAGCGCGCGATGGACATCGCGATCGCAGCGCCCGTCGCGCTGGCGTCGCTGCCGGTCCTGCTGGTCGTCGCGCTCGCGGTGAAGCTGGGATCGAAGGGCCCGATCTTCTACTCCCAGCAGCGCGTCGGCCGCGACGGCTCCCGCTTCAGGCTCTACAAGTTCCGCACGATGGTTCCCGACGCCGACGCCCGCGCCCCGGAGCTCAAGGCGATGAGCCAGCATCCCGCGTGGCTGCTGCTCGAGAAGGATCCACGGATCACGCGCGTCGGCACCTTCCTGCGCAACTCGAGCCTCGACGAGCTGCCGCAGCTGTGGAACATCCTCAAGGGCGACATGAGCCTCGTCGGTCCGCGGCCGATGTCGCCCGACGTGCACGACCACATCTCGGGATGGGGCCTGCACCGGCTCGATCTGACCCCCGGCCTGACCGGCCTCTGGCAGGTCCTCGGCCGGACGTCGATCCCGTTCGAGGAGATGGTCAAGCTCGACTACGTCTACACGACGAACTGGTCGCTGTGGTACGACGTGCGCCTGCTGATCCGCACGCTGCCCGCGGTGGTTCGCCAGCGTGGCGCGAACTAGCGTCGGCGGCTCGTTGACGCAGCCGTCCGCGGCCGGCGCCGCGCGCTCGGCCAAGCTCAACGCGATCCTCGCCCAGGTCGGCTCGGCGCTGGCGCTGAGCATCGTCGGCGGGGTCGTCATCGCCGCGACCGATCAGTGGCGGATCGCGATCGGCCTCATCGCGGCGGCCGCGTTCCTCGCGCTCGGACTGCTGCGACCGGCGCTGTTCGTCACGGTGCTGCTAGCAATCCGGCCGCTGATGGACGGCGTCGCCGGCAACCCGACGCAGCTGACCGGCGCCCTACTGATCGGCATCTGCGCGCTCGTTCTCGCGACGCGCCCGCAGCTCGTGCGTCCGCGGGCCGTCATGGCGTTCAGCGCGCTGCTGCTCGTGAGCGTGCTCGCGACGCTGACGGCGTACGTGGACTTCGGAGGCGCGATCGCGTCCAAGCCCCTGGTCGAGCTCGTGCGGCTGTCGTCACTGTTCGCGATGTACCTGCTGGCCGCTCAGGTCGTGACGACGTCCGACGCGGCACGCAGGGTCTTCCTCGTCGTCGGCCTGAGCGGTGTGGTGCCGGCGCTGGCCGCGCTCAAGGAGCTGCTCAACGACCCGACGAAGATCGCCCAGCTCGACCTCGTGCGCGTCAGCGGGACGTTCGTCAACCCGGTGGCGCTGAGCTCCTATCTCGCGCTGTGCATCCTCATCCTCGTGATGCTGCCGCGCGAGGATCTCGCGTGGCAGTTCCGCTGGCCGGCCCAGGGCGTGATGATCGCCGCGCTCATCGCGAGCTACGGGCGCGAGGGCTGGGTGCTGCTGCTGCTCGCGCTCATCCTGCTGAACTGGCGCGAGCGCAAGCGTGTCATCGCGGGCATCGTCGTCGTCTGCGCCGGCCTCGTGCTGTTCATCCCGGGCGTCCATTCACGCGTGCTGCCGACGAATGACCCGACGCGCACCGAGACGAGCACCTTCGCCTCCTACGACTGGCGGCTGGGGAACTGGCGCGGCCTGCTGCTGGAGTACGAGAAGCGGCCGCTGACGGGCTGGGGACTGGAGACGACGGTCTTCGTCAACCCGCGTCGCCCGGTCGGCTCGCAGCACGTTGGAGACGGCGGCTTCCAGGCCCACAACGCCGCCGTCCGCGCGCTCGTCGAGGGCGGGCCGCTGCTGCTCGCCGCTGTCATCGGCCTGTTCGCGGCGATGATCGCGGCGCTGCTGCGGATCGCGCGCGTGCCCGGGACGCCGCTGCGGCCGTACGCGCGTCTGGCTGCCGCGGGATGGTTCGCGATGCTCGTCGTCGCGATGTCCACCGACGACCTGCTCGATGCGACGGCGCTCGTCTATGCGCTGCTCGGGCTGACGGGCGCGCTCGAGGGTGCGCACCGGCGGATGGCGCTCAACGCGCGTGCGATCGGCACCCCTCGCGAGCGCTCCTCGGCCTGAGCGGCCGACGCCGACGCTATCGCCGGAGCCCCTCGTAGGCGGTGAGCAGGGCGCGTTCGGAACGCTCCCAGGTGAGCTTGGCGGCTCGCGCCCGGCCCTTCGTCGCCAGCGCCGCGCGCTCGTCGCCGTCGCGCGCCAGGCGTGCGATGGCCGCGGCGAGCGCCCCGACGTCGCCGGGCGCGACGACGATGCCGGCGCCCCCGAGCGTGCGCGACGTCTCGACGAGGTCGTAGGCGACGACCGGCCGGCCGGCCGTCAGGTACTCGGCGATCTTGATCATCGTCGAGCGGTGGTTGAGCTCTGACGGCGGCGCCGGGTCGATGCAGATGTCGGCTGCGGCGAGGATCTGCGGGATCCGCTCGACGGCGACCCAGCCCGCCCAGTCGACCTGCTCCGCGACGCCGTCGGCGCGCAACTCGCGCTCGACGTCGGCGCGCGCGTCGCCCTCGCCGACGATCGTCAGCCGTGCGCCCGGCAGGCCGTGCTCGTCGGCGAGCATGCGCAGCAGCTGCGCGACGTCGCGGACGCCGTCCTGGCTGGAGATCGCGCCGACGTAGACGAGCCGCGGATCGTCGAGCGGGCCGTCGCGCCCCGGCCGCCCCTGCTCGATCCATGCGGCCGGCGGGCCGTTGCGCACGACGACGACCCGATCCGCGCGCACCCGGCCGCGCGTGCGCGCAATCTCGGCCATCGACTCGTTCGTGCTCAGGACGAGGCTCGCGACGGCGAACGTCGTGCGCTCGGCCACGCTCGCGACGACGCCGAGCGCGCGCCCCGCCGACTTCTCGCCGACGAGCTCGGGAAACAGGTCGTGATGATCGAAGACGACGCGACGGCGCAGCAGGCGCGCCAGCAGCCCGGCGGCGGCGAAGAGGTCGGGCGGGTTGTGCAGGTGCAGCACCGTCGCGCCGCGCACGAGCTCGACGAGCGCGGCGAGGTGCAGCCGCGCGCCCGCGACGGCGTACTCGAGCGCGATCGAGCGCGGCCCCGTCACGCCCGCCGGCGCGCGGAAGCGCCGAACGCCGACGCCCGCGACCGTCTCGCGGCGAGGCTGCCCCGCGTCCCGCGGCGCGATCACCGTCACCGCGTGTCCCGCCCGTACGAGCGCCTCGGCCTCGCGGCGAACGCGGATGTCCTGCGGGTAGGGGTTGTTCTCCAGCAGCATCGCGACGCGCTGGCGCGCCGCGCCGGCCGGCGCAGGCGGGGCGCCCAGCCCGCCAGACGCAGGCGACGGCGGCGGCCAGACGCGCGCGCCGCGCCGTGATCGCAGCCGCCGCCAGCCGCCGCTCATCGCCAACGCGGGCGATGAGCGCCGTTGCACACCTGCTCGTAGACCCCGATGACGCGCCGCGCGACGTCGGCGGGGTCCAGGCCGGCGACGGCCTCGCGGGCCTTCGGCGAGCGGCCCTTCGCGAGCGCGTCGGCGAGGGCCTCGGCGAGCGCCTGCGGATCGGGCGGGCGGACATGCGAGCCGGGCACGTCGCGCACGAGCTTGGCAACGTCGCCGACCGGCGTCGAGACGACCGGCAGCTCGGTCGCCAGCGCCTCCTTGACGACGTTCGGCGAGCCCTCCGAGCGCGACGTCAGCAGCAGCGCGTCCGACGCGCACATCCACAGCGGCAGCTGGTCGAGCGGCAGCTCGTCCTTGACGGCGCTCCAGGCCACGCGCATGCGGACGTCGGGCTGGGATGCCTGCAGCATGCGGTGCGTCTCGACGGCCAGCGGGTAGTTCTTCACGCCGCGCGCCGGGTTCGCCGCCCACAACACGACGCGCTCGTCGAGTGGCCAGCCGAGCGCGCGGCGCGCCTCGTCGCGCGGCATCGGTGCAAAGGCGTCGAGCGGAATGCCCGTCGGCACGACGTGATTGCGAGCCCGCGCGGCGGCCGGCAGCATCGACTCCATCTGCTCGGACTGCGTGATCGTCGCGGTCGCGAGGCGCGCGAGCTGCTGGAACGTCTTCGCCTCGATCCGGCTCTTGCGCGTCGGCGGGCCGTCGCCGCGCCGATCGCCGAGCAGGTCAGAGCCGGTGTAGGTCACGACGAGCGGGGCGCGCAGGTAGCCACGGGCAACGGCGCCGGCATGCCCGAGGTAGCCGTGGACGACGTCGTAGCCGCCGCGGCGGTTGCGGCGCGCGACCTCGGCGGCCGCGGACGCGTACGCCCAGCGATTGTCATGGCCGTGGATCGGCACGACGTCGATGTCGACGCCGGCCGCGCGCATCGCGGCGACCTCGCGAGCGGCATGCGTGCCGTGCGACGGGTTGCCCGGGTGCGGCCAAGCGTTCGTGATGAACAGGACCCGCAGCGGCGGGGACGTCGTCGCGCTCACGGCCGTCACTGTACGGCGCGCGCGCCAGCCGTCGTGGCGGGGTCGCGTAACCTGCCGCCATGGCGCGATGCGATCTGCTCGTCACCGGTGCGGGGGGCTTCGTCGGCCGCCACGTCGTCGCCCGCGCGCGCGATCAGGGCCTCGACGTCGCGCTCGCGACCTGCGACCTGCGTGATGCCGGCGCCGTCGCGGAGCTCGTCGTGACGAGCACGCCGGCCGCCGTCGTGCACCTCGCCGCGAGCCCGCGGCTGCCCGCCGTCGACCCCTGGCACACACTCGCCGAGGATCTCGCGATGGCCGGCGCGCTGCTGAGCGCCGTCGCGCGCCACGTGCCCGAAGCGCCGGTGCTGTTCGCCGGCTCGGCCGCCCAGTACGGCCACGGCCGCCCCGAGGCCCTGCGCGAGAGCGACCCGCTCTTGCCGCTGTCGCCCTACGGCGCCGCCAAGTGCGTTCTCGAACGCGCCTGTATGGAGCCCGCGCTGCAGCACGGGGTGCGCGTCATCTGGGCGCGCGCCTTCAACCACGTCGGCCCCGGCCAGGGCGCCGACGCGCCCGTCGCGCAATGGGCGCAGCAGGTCGCGGCCGCCGAGCTCGAGGGCTCCGGGACGCTGCGCACCGGCGCGCTTGACGTCGTCCGCGACTTCCTCGACGTGCGCGACGTCGCGGACGCCTACCTCGCCCTCGTGCGCTCGCCGGCGGCTGGTGCGGTCAACGTCTGCTCGGGCCGTCCGACGCCGCTGGCGCTGCTGGCCGAGCTCGTCCTCGAGCAGGCCCGCGTCGAGATCGAGCTCCAGCGCGATCCGGCGCTGCTGCGGCGCGTCGATCCGCCGGTCGTCGTCGGAGACCCCAGTCGGCTGCGCGCGTTGACCGGCTGGGGGCCACGCGTCGAGCTCGCCGACAGCGTCGGCGAGCTGCTCGAGGAGTGCCGCGAGGCGCTGGCCACGGGCGCGCCGTCGCAGGCTGGGCAACGGTCATGAGCGCCCGCCAGATCGTCGTCACCGGCGCCGGCGGCTTCATCGGCAGCCATCTCTGCGAGGTCCTCGTGGCGGGCGGCGCGAACGTCCGCGCCATGTGTCGCTACACCTCGCGGCGCGACATCGGCGACCTCGCCGCGCTGCCCGCCGACGTCCGATCCGCGATCGACGTGCGCTTCGGCGACGTACGCGACGGCGATGCCGTGAACGACCTGCTGACCGGCGCCGACGACGTCTATAACCTCGCCGCCTCGATCTCCGTGCCGTATTCGTTCGAGGCGCCGCGCGAGGTCGTCATGACGAACGTCGAGGGGGCGCTGAACGTCCTGCAGGCCGCGCGCCGCGCGGGCGTCGGGCGGATGCTGCAGATGAGCTCCAGCGAGACGTACGGCAGCGCGCAGACGACCCCGATCGACGAGCAGCACCCGCTCGGCGCGCAGAGCCCGTATGCCGCGAGCAAGATCGCCTGCGACAAGCTCGCCGAGACGTTCTTCATGACCTACGACCTGCCGGTCGTCGTCGCCCGCCCCTTCAACACCTTCGGCCCGCGCCAGTCCCAGCGCGCCGTCATCCCGACGGTCGTGGCGCAGGCGCTCGCAGGCGGCGAGCTGCGGCTCGGCGCGCTGACGCCGACGCGCGACTTCGTCTACGTCCGCGACACCGTCGCCGGGCTGATGGCGCTCGTCGCGCAGCCCGCGACGAGCGGCGGCACGTACAACATCGCCACCGGCGTTGATGTCTCGGTCGGCGACGTCGTGCGGATCGTCGGCGAGCTGGTGGGCCGCAAGCTGACCGTCGCCGGGTCGCAGGTGCAGCGCATGCGCCCGGCCAAGAGCGAGGTCCAGCGGCTGCTCGGCGACGCGACGAAGCTGCGCGAGGCGACGGGCTGGGAGCCCACGACGTCGCTGCGCGACGGGCTGCAGCACGTCATCGACTGGATGTCGTCGATCGACGCCGCCCGCCGCAGCGGCGCCTACGCGATCTAAAATGAGTAGTTCCACGAACGTGGACGCGGTGATCATGGCCGGCGGCCGCGGCAGCCGGCTCGCCCCGTACACGACGGTCCTGCCGAAGCCGCTGATGCCGCTCGACGACCGTCCGATCCTCGACGTCCTGCTGCGTCAGCTCGTCGCCGGCGGCGTGCAGCGCGTCTCGATCTCCGTCGGGCACCTCAGCGGGCTGATCGAGGGCTGGGTGCGCCATCAGCCCTCCTACGGCGTGCCGATCGCCTTCGCCTACGAGGACCAGCCGCTCGGCACCGCCGGTGCCCTGGCGAACGTCGAGCGCCCCACGAGCGCGTTCCTGGCGCTCAACGGCGATGTGCTGACGACACTGGGGTTCGGCGACCTGCTCGAGGCCCACGCCGCGTCGGGCGCGATCGCGACGATGGCCGTCAAGGAGCGCTCTGTCGACGTCCAGTACGGCGTCGTGCACGCCGACGCCGAGGGCCGCATCGAGCGCCTCGAGGAGAAGCCGCGGTTGTGCTTCACCGTCAGCATGGGCATCTACGCGATGGAGCCGGAGATCATCGACCTGATCGCGCCCGGCGAGCGCATCGATTTCCCGGACCTGCTGCTGCGCGCGATGGAGCGCGGCCACGAGGTCCGAACCTACGACCACGACGCATACTGGCGCGACATCGGCAACCGCGACGACTACGAGGCCGCGATCGAGGACTTCATCGCGCAACCGGGGCGGTTCCTGCCGGGCTGACGCTCGCCTACGCTGCGACGCTGGATCGGGTGCCGGCGCGTCAGCGTACGGCGCCGCGCGCCCATTCCGGCCAGCGCGACGGACGCTGCAGGAAGGCGATCACGCCGTACGGGATCGCGCGCAGCGTGCGAGCGGCCGCAAGCGCCGGGCGACGATCGGCGAGTGCCGCCTTGACCCGCGCGCGCTCGCGCAGCGCGCGGTGGTGGCGCATGCGCTCGCGCAGCGCCCGGCGCTGGCGCCGCGACGCGGCCCCGCGCGCCAGCGCGCGCTCGTGCACGAGCAGGATCGTCTCGGCCATGCGACCGACGTCGCGCGACGTGGCCGCGGCGTGCAGCCGGTAGCTCGCAAGCGGCTCGCGCGTCGCGACGACCTCGTAGCCGAGCTCGAGCATCCGCAGCCACAGGTCGTAGTCGTCGCACGGCTGCGTCTCGGCGACGAAGCCGCCCGCGCGCTCGTAGGCGTCGCGCGAGAACAGCGCCCGCGCGCAGATGCAGTTACGCTGGATCATCGCGTCGTAGTCGATCGCGTCCGTCCAGCCGTAGCGCTCGGCGAACGTGTCGGCGCGGCGCCCGTCCTCGTCGAGGATCCACGGGTTGCAGGCGACGATGCCGACGCGCCGGCGGCCGAGGATCTGCTCGTCGTAGAGCGCGACGCAGCGCTCGAGGAAGTCCTCGGCGAGGACGTCATCCTGGTCGAGCAGCGCCACGAGCTCGGCCGGCCGTGCGGCGTCGATGGCCGCGGCGCGCGCAGCCGCCACGCCGACGTTGCGCTCGAGGCGCAGCACGCTGATACGGGCCGGATCGTGCGCGGCGAGCGCGCAGGCAAGCGCGTGCGTGCCGTCGCTCGAGGCGTCGTCGACGAGCACCGCCTCCCAATCCTCGAAGCGTTGCGTGCGGAGCGACGCGACGGCCTGCTCGAGGTAGCGCACGCCGTCGTGCATCGGCACGACGACCGTGACCCTGGGCGGCGGGCCGCAGCGGTCCACGACGGCTACCTGCGCGGTGCCGTCATCGGCCCCTCGGCGTGCGCCACGTCGGCCGATGTGGTGCGCAGGCCTGCGGCCTCCGGTTTGCGGCAGAAGTAGATGATGTCGGTCGCGTTGAGGCCGTAGCGGCGCTCCTCGGCGGCGTCCAGCTCCTTCGCATAGCGGCGACTGCTGACGACGAATCCGGCGTCGCGCAGGCGGCCGGCGAAGTCCGGTCCATACATGCGCACGTGGTCGTGCTGTCCGTAGCGCACGTGACGCGCCCATGGCGTTCGCGCGTCGTCGTCCTCGATCGTTGCCTCGAGCTGCTCGAAGATCGGGACCAGCACCACCGCCCAGCCGCCGGGCCGCAGCACGCGGAACATCTCCCGCATCGCCGCGCGGTCGTCGGAGACGTGCTCGAGGACGTGGCTCGTGATGAACCCGTCGAAGTCGGGCGCCAAGTGGATCGCGGTTGCATCGACGCGCTCGTGACCCCAGTCCGGAACGAGATCGCCGGGGACGTAGTCGACGTTCGCCATCGCCGACAGCATCCGGATCAGTCCCGGCTCGGGCGCGAGGTGCAGCAGCCTGACGGCGCCCGCCTCCACGAGCCCGAGCTCGCGGCGCAGGAACAGCGCGATCAGGCGCTGGCGCGACGCGGCGCCGCAGG
This sequence comes from Solirubrobacterales bacterium, assembly GCA_038260305.1. GTDB lineage: Bacteria > Actinomycetota > Thermoleophilia > Solirubrobacterales > Solirubrobacteraceae > CADCVQ01. Next base: position 108,862 of record JBBSNY010000004.1, on the reverse strand, counting down.
ATGGACAGCGTCCCCGCAGGAAGCGCGCCGAGGCGCAGCCGCAGGTCGGGCATTGAACGGCGCCCCCGCGCAACAGGACCTTCGAGCCGCGCAGCGCGATCTCAAGCGACGCGCGCCGCAGACGCCGAGGCGTGTGCTCCTTGGCCACCGACAGCGCGAATGTCACGGGTCTGTGCGACATGCCGCTGAGCACCTTGGACCTCACGGCGCCCACTCTAACCGGCGCCAATCGCGCGCCGCACGACCGCGGCGCAGCGGCGCGGAGCGGTTCGCTGGACACTTCAGGAGCCCTGCTCAAGGATTCCCGGCGTGCCGCCGATAGGACCGGGCGGGGTTGTGTATGTTTTCACGACGGCTTGTCGAGGGAAGGACTTCAAGGCGTGTGCAGGCGCAAGTCGGACCGTACGCGGGGCCCTCGCATTCGTTGCTTGGCAGGTCTCGTGCTTCTCGCCTGCACGCTCGCTCCGGTCGCGGTTGCCTCGGCGCAGGTGCCCGCCTCCTATTCCGAGCGCGTCCTCAGCCGCCCCGAGCTGATCTCCTATTGGCGCCTCGGCGAGACGAGCACAACCACCGCCACGGACCTCAAGAGCGGCCGCAACGGCACGTACACCGGCGGCGTCACGCTCGGCCTCGCGGGAGCCCTGAGCGCCGATCCCGACAAGGCCGCGCGTTTCGACGGCATCGATGACTCGGTCACGCTGCCCGCGCTGTCGTCGCACGCGAGCTTCACGATCGAAGGCTGGCAGATGCTGACCAGCGGCGCCGGTACCAACAACACCCTGTACGGCAACATCGGCGGTGCGCGCGCGATGCCGCGACCGTCCGGCTATTACGCCGACGTGCTCGCCGGCTCGCGCTACCTCCTGCAAGGGACGACGGCGACGAACATCGGCGTCTGGGTGCACTGGGCGCTCGTGCGCTCCGGGCCGATCCTCGAGCTGTTTCGCAACGGCGTCAGCGTCGCCCGCCGCACGGACCTGCCGGCGATGGCGCCAACAGACCTCAGCGGCCAGATCGGCCGGCTGGGGCTGTCGTATCCCGCGAAGGCGACGATCGACGATGTCGCCGTCTACTCGCGCGCGCTGACCGCCGCCGAGATCAGCGACGACTACGCGTCGCGCATGATCGCTCCCGGCTCCCTGCCACCACCGCCCCCGCCCGGGCCGCCCCCGCCGGGGCCACCACCGCCCCCGCCCGGGCCGCCTCCGCCGGCGCCACCCCCGCCCCCGAGCGGACCGTTCTACGTCGATGGCAACTCCGTCGGAGGAACGTGCAGCGACGCGCGCACCGCCGCCCAGGCAGCGTCCGCCACGACGCCGTGGTGCAGCATCGCGGTCGCGGCATCGGCGGCGCCCGACGGCTCCGACGTGCTCGTGCGCGCCGGTACGTACCCGTCGGTCGCGGTCGCCGGCGTCATCAACAGCGCCTACGTGCGCTTCAAGCCATTCGGCGCCGAGAAGCCGGTCCTCGACGGGCTGCGGATCACGAACTCGACCTTCCTGCGCTTCGAGCGCTTCCGCATCACCGAGTCGACCTACCTCGACCAGGCGTCGGACATCCAGCTCGTCGGCAACGACGTCTCGCCGCAGGAGATCAGCATCATCGTCGCAAGCAACCTGCTGATCGAGGACAACACGATCCACGACCTCACAATGGACATCGATCCGGCGACGTCGCACTGTCGGCCGCCGCGCTGCGGCTACGGGGTGCGCATCCAGCGCGGCACGAACGTGACGATCCGCAACAACCGCTTCCAGCGGATCCCGGCCGACGGCATCCAGTCGGGCACGGCGACGAACTACCTCATCGAGGGCAACACGTTCGAGGACATCACGGCGTTTGTCGATCCCGCCGAGCACTGCGACTCGATCCAGTTCTACCGCGGCTCGGACGGCGCGACGATCCGCGCCAACACGTTCCGCCGCACCCGCGGCCCGCTGCTCGGCAGCACGGAGGCCGCGGCGCCCCAGCGCGATCTCGTGATCGAGAACAACCTGTTGATCAGCCAGACCGACTGGGGCTTGCAGATCTACAACGCCCCGCGGCTGAAGCTCGTCAACAACACCGTCTGGGACGCCCGCCTCGGCGTCGTCCTGCGCGATGCCACGCAGATCGCCGAGAAGACGACGGCGGCGGTGGCGATCAACAACATCTTCGAGTTCTTCGACGCCCAGGCCGGCATGTTCAGCCGCGAGGACTACAACCTCGTCGGCACGGGCCTGCGCGGCGGCGCACACGACCTCAGTGGTCCGCCGCGCTTCGTCGACCCGGTGGCGCTCGACTACCGCCTTGCCGGCGGCAGCCCCGGCATCGACGCGGGTACCAGCGACGGCGCGCCGACCCGCGACCTGACCGACGCCGCCCGCGTCGACACGCCCGCGATCGCGAACACCGGCGGCGGCGCGCAGCCGTACTACGAGCTCGGCGCGCTGGAGTTCACGGCCGCGTACAACCCTCCCGGCGGCAGCTACGCAAGCCGCATCCTGGGCCTGCCGAGCCTGCTGTCGTACTGGCGCCTTGGCGAGTCGTCCGGGACGGTCGCCAAGGACGAGAAGGGCGGCCGTGACGGCACCTACCAGAACGGCGTCGCGCTGCGCTCTGCCGGCGCGCTGAGCGGGGACCCGAACACGGCCGTCTCGCTGGACGGCATCGACGACCACATCACCTTGCCCGCGCTGCCACAGAGCGTCGACTTCACGATCGAGGGCTGGCAGCGCCTCTCCGCGGCGTCCTCGGCCAACCAGGGCCTCTACGGGACCGCCGGCACCCTGCGCCTGATCGGACGCGCGAGCGGCTTCTACACCGGCATCTACCTCGGCCCCGGCAACACCGAGTACATCACGCAGGTCACGACCGCCTCGAACCTCGGCCAGTGGGTCTACTGGGCCGTGACGCGAGACGGCGCGACACTTGACGTCTACCGCAACGGCATCCGCGTCGGGGGGCGCACGGACCTGCCCGCCACGGCGCCCGCGAACCTCAGCGGGGTCATCGGCCGGATCGGCCCGAACTACCCGATGAAGGGCGCCATCGACGAGGTCGCCGTCTACTCGTCGGCGCTCGACGTGGCGGAGATCCGCGCGCACCGCGATATCGGCGTGCCGCCCGCCTGAGCTGGCTCGACGGCGCCGGGTGAGCCCCGGCGCCGTCGCGACCGTTACGGTGCAGCAACCCGCACCGCCGCGCGCGGGACCGATGATGCGCGCACCCCACCGATGGTCCAGGATTCGCCTGCCCCACCGCTCCGGGGATGGCTTACTGACCCTTCCCGGCCTGCTGATCGTCGGCGTCTTCGCGCTGCTGGCGAGCTCCGACGGCGGCGTCCGCGAGGTCGACTGGTATCCGGCCGCGGTCTTCGTGATCCTGCTGCTGACGGTCGTCGTCGCCGGCAGCGGGCGCGCGCTGGCGCTGCTGCCGCGTAGCGCCCGCGTCGCAATTGCGCTCTTCGGTCTGTTCGTCGTCTGGAGCCTGGTGTCGATCGTCTGGGCCGACGACCGCGGCGTCGCCTGGGACGCCGCCGACATGACGCTGCTGTACTTCGCGACGTTCACGTTGTTCGCCGTCTGGCCGTGGTCGCCGCGCGCCGCGATGATCGTGCTCGGCGCGTTCGGCGTCGCGCTCGCGGCGATCGGCTGGGTCGAGCTGTCGCGGGCCGCCGGCGCGTTCGATCCGACCGCCTACCTGATCAAGCAGCGATTGTCGGCGCCCGTCGGCTATCCGAACGGCAACGCCGCCTTGTTCCTCGGCGCCGCCTTCCCGATCGTCCTGCTCGCGGCCCGACGCGAGACGCCGTGGGCGGCCCGCGGGCTGTTGCTGGGCTGTGCGGGCGTGCTCGTCGATGTCGCCCTGCTGAGCCAGAGCCGCGGATCGCTGCTCGCCGGGGCGATCGTCGTCATCGTCTGCGTCGCCGTCGCGCCGGGGCGCGTGCGCGTGCTCATCGCACTCGCCACGGTCGGCGCGGTGACGATGCTGTCGGTGGCGGAACTCCTCGACGTCTATTCCGTCGCACGCGCCGGCGGCGATCTTGGGCAGGCACTCGGCGCCGCCCGCGACGCGGCCACCCTGAGCTTCGTCGCGCTGTTCGGCCTCGGCGCGTCGGCGGGAATCGTCGAGCGCTACGCGGAACTGCCCCCGCGGATGGTCGAGCGGGCCGGGCGCGTCGTGGCGGCGCTCGCGATCGCCGCCGCCCTCGCGGGCGTCGTCGTCGTGATCGCGAAGGTCGGCAACCCGGTCCGCTACGCGGAGAGCCGCTGGCACGCGTTCAAGGACTCCAAGCCGCTGACGGACCGCACGCCGGGGACGCGGCTGACGGCGAGCCTCGACGGCCGCTCGCGCGACGAGTTCTGGAGCGTCGCGCTGCGCGAGTTCGAGCGCCGCCCCTTCGGCGGGATGGGCGCCGGTAACTTCGCCGTCGCCTACACCCGCCACCGCAAAGGGCTCGAGGAGCCCGCCGACCCGCACAGCCTGCCGGTGCGGGTGCTGTCGCAGACCGGCGTCATCGGCGCGGCGCTGTTCCTCGGCTTCCTGATGGCGGCGATGGCGGCGATCTGGCGCGTGCGACGCCATCCCGACGCGCTGCGACGCGCCGTCGCGGCCGCCGCGGCCGTCGGCTTCACGTACTGGTTCGTCCACAGCGCCGCCGACTGGCTGTTCGCGATCCCGGCCGTCGCGGGGCCGGCCTTCGCGTGGCTGGGGATGGCCGTCGCGCTGGGCGCGGCGCCGCACCCGACGGCGAAGGTCGCGCTCGCCGCCGACGGGCGGTCCGCGGGAATCCGGCCGCCGGTGCTCATCGCCAACGTCTGGCTCACGAGCCGCGTGCGGCTCACGCCGCGGATGATGATCGCCCTGCTGTGCACCTGCACGCTTGCGATGCTCGCCGCCACCGTTCCGCCATGGCTGGCGGCAGGCGCCGTCGACGAGGCCGCGGCGACGTGGCGCACGGATCCGTCGGCCGCGTTCGCCCTCCTCGACCGGGCGCACGGCCTGAACCCGCTCGGCGACAACGCCGACCTACTCGCGGGCGTCGTCGCCAGCCGGCTCGGCCAACGAATGCGGGCCCGCCAGGCCTTTGCGCGCGCCGTGGCGCGCTCGCCATCGAACTGGTACGGGCGCCAGCAACTCGGTATCGAGGAGGCGCTCGCGGGCCACCATCGCGAGGCGCTGATCCAACTACAGCGGGCCGTTGTGCTCAACCCGCTGGAGGAGACGACCCGCATCGTGTTGAAGGAGGTTCGAGCGAATCAACGTCCCGTGCCCGAAGCCATCCGAACGATGCTTATTAATCGCGTATGCTCCCGCGTGCCAAACGCTGGGGTCTGTTGACGGCCCGAGTTCACAGCTACCAGCAAGTAGGAGGCAATTCCTTGCCAGCCGCCCCCAACCATGTCACTCTGACGCGGATGTCCTCTCCGAAGGCGCTACGACGCACGCCCGTCGCGATCGTGACGGCTGTCGTCGCAGCGCTCGTGCTCGCGCCCACCGCGTGGGGACAGTCATCGGTGCGCGCCTACGGTGGAGCCGGTGGCGTCCCCGAGGTGCAGGCCGGCCCTCCGGGGACGACGGTCACGCCTCCGGGTGGGACCGTGACGCCTCCCGGCGGAACCGTCACGCCTCCCGGTGGGACCGTGACGCCGCCGTCCGTGACCCCTCCGCCCGCCGTCAGCCCCCCGCCGCCCGGCGGCGAGCTGCCGCCGAACGGCGAGCAGCCGGTCACCAAGAATCCCGTCGTGACGCCGACGAGCCACAACCTCCTGTCGCTGCCGCGGACCGGCTTCACGATCGCACTCCTGGTCGGCGCAGGGCTCCTGCTGACCGGTATGGGCCTCGTCACGCGCCGCGTGTCGAGCGCGGTCGAGCGCAGCGCCTGAGTTCCCGGCGCCGACAGGATGGACGAGGCACTGTCGACTGACGGCGAGGACGAACCGCCGGTAGTCGACGAGCGCGCCGCGCGCGACGAGCTCGAGGAGAGCCTCGCCCGCGCCGAATCCGAGCGCGCGGCGCTGCAGGCCCGTCTCGACGACGAGCTCGAGGCATCGCGAGCGGCCTTCGAGACCTACGCCGCGGCCGAGGGACGCGTCGCGGAGCTCGAGGGCATCCTGACCGGCACCGAGGCTGTACGAGCTCGGGCCGAGGCCGATCGCGACGCGCTCGAGGCCCGTCTGCCCGTCGAGCTCACCGCCGCTCAGCAGCGCCATGACGAGGTCCTCGCCGCGGCCGAGCAGCGGCTCCAGGCGATCACTGATCTGCTCGACCGCCAGACCCAGGAGTCCGCGGCCGAGCGCGCCGCGCTACAGCTCGAACGCGAGCGCGACGCGCAGCGGATCGTCGAGCTCGAGCAGCGTCTCAAGGAGGAGCTCGCGCAGGCCGCAAGCCACGCCGAGGACCTCGTCGAGGAAGCGCGCAACGCGCGCGAAGAGCTCAGGCCGCGCGCCGCGCGCAAGCTCGCCGAGATCCAGGCGGAGCTCGATACCGAGCGTCAGGAGCGCACGGCGCTCGAGGCGCGCCTGGAGGCCCTCGTCGGCGAGCACGCCGAGCTCGAGCAGCGCCGGGCGCTCGAGGAGACGAGCGCGCAGGCGCGGATCGCCGAGCTCGAGCCGTCGCTCGAGGAGGCGCGCACCGGCTGGGAGCGCTCGTGGGGCGAGCTCGATGCCCTGCGCGATCGCCTCGAGGGCACCGAGACCAGGCTGCTCGAGCGCGAGCGCGAGCTCACGCTCGAGCGCGACCAGGCGCTGCAGCGCGTCGCGGAGCTCGAACGCTCGCTGAGCGAGGCGGAGGACGGAAACGAGGTCGTCGAGCGCGCGTTGCAATCCGTGTCGGCCGATCGCGATCGCATCGAGACCGCCAGGCGCGTGCTCGAAGCCCGCATGACCGCTCGCGACGAGGCCGAGCGGGCGTTCCTTGTCGAGCGCGAGCTCGAGCGCCGCATCGCGCGCTCGCATCGCCTGCAGCTGACCCGAGTCGAGCGCCGGATGACCGAGATCGCAAGCGGCCTGGGCGTCGCGTTGCGCCGCCTCGACGCGCCGGGCACGCCGCAGGCGGAGTCCTCCGACGACCCGCGAGCGCCGTCATCAGGTCCACGGGCCCCGGCGCGAGCACGCCGGGGCTCCGAGACGCAGTCGCGCCAGCACGTCGCGGATCAGGCCGCCACGGCGGAGCGCCGCGCGCCCGCCGCGCAGCCGCTGGCCCCGACCAGACCGCCCGCACCTGACCCACCGCCCCAGGCCGCGCCCGCGGCCCGAATCGGCGCCCGTCCGCCCGCTCCGAAGCGGCGCCCGGCGCCGATCCCGCCCGCCCCCGAGACCCGCACGATGGTCACGGGCTTCGAGCGCGCCGCCGCAGGGTTTCCGGCGCGTCCGGCGCTCGAGGTCGCGGGAGAGACGATCACGTTCGCCGATCTCCATGACCGCGCGGCGCGGATCGCGGCGACGCTGCAGCGCGAGACGCCGACGGCCGACCCGCCCCTGACCGCGGTCTTCGCGCACCGCACGAGCGTCGCCTTCGCCGGCGTCCTCGGCACGCTCATGCGCGGCCACGGCTACGTGCCCCTGAACCGCACGCTGCCGGTCGCCCGGACGCGGACGATGTTCGAGCGCGCGGAGTGCCAGGCGATCGTCGCCGACGCCGAGTCCGCCAAGCAGCTGCCGGAGCTGCTCGACGATGCGCCGTATCCGGTCGTCGTCCTGTTGCCCGATGTCGACGATGTTGCGGAGCTGCGCGCGGCGCTGCCGGCACACGTCGTGCTCGGCGCCCGCGACCTCGCCCCGGCGGCGTCCTGGACGCCGATCGAGGTCGACGCCTCGGCGATTGCCTACCTGCTCTTCACGTCGGGCAGCACCGGCACCCCGAAGGGCGTCATGGTCTCGCACGCGAACGTCCTGCACTACGTCGACGCGATGGTCGCTCGCTATGACATCGACGAGCACGACCGCGTCTCGCAGACGCACGACCTGACGTTCGACGTCTCGGTGTTCGACCTCTTCGTCGCCTGGGAGCGCGGGGCGTGCGTGTGCTGCCCGGGGCAGCGCACGATGCTCAATCCCGGCCGCTACGTGCGCGACGCAAAGCTGACGGTGTGGTTCTCGGTCCCGTCCGTGGCGATGTTCATGCGCCGGCTCGGGAGCCTCAAGCCCGACAGCTACCCCGACCTGCGCTGGAGCCTGTTCGCGGGCGAGCCGCTGCCAGTCGAGGTCGTACGCGCGTGGGGGCAGGCCGCGCCGGCCTCGATCGTCGAGAACCTCTACGGCCCGACCGAGGTGACCGTCGTCTGCGCGCTCTACAGCTGGGACGCGCAGACGTCGCCGGACGACTGCGAGGGCGGGCTGCTGCCGATCGGCCGCCCGCTCGAGGGCCTCGGCATGCTGATCGTCGACGAACAGCTGCACGAAGTGCGTCCCGGGGAGCAGGGCGAGCTGCTCGTGTCCGGCCCGCAGGTCACGCTCGGCTACTGGCGCGACGGCGAGAAGACCGCCGCCGCGTTCGTCGTTCCGCCCGGCCAAGAGGTCGTGCACTACCGCACCGGCGACCTCGTCCGCCGGCCGCGGCGCGCTGACGGCCCGATCGCGTTCATCGGCCGGCGCGACCAGCAGGTGAAGATCCGCGGCGTGCGGATCGAGCTGGGCGAGATCGAGAGCGCGCTACGCGACGCCGCCGGCGTCGATTCCGTGGCGGCGCTTGGTTGGCCGACGACGCTCGTCGGCGCGGACGCGATCGAGGCATTCGTCGGCTCCGAGGACGTCGACGCCGTCGCGATCCGGACCGCGCTCGCCAAGCGCCTGCCGGTGCACATGGTGCCGCGCCGGGTGCGCACGCTCGCGCAGCTGCCGCTGAACGCCAACGGCAAGATCGACCGCGCCGCGCTCGTCAAGCTGCTGGAGAGCGAGTGATCTCCGCCGCCGACGTGCGCGGCTTCGTTCTTGCCGAGCTTCACTCCGAGCTCGCCGACGTCGGACTGACGGCGGCCGATGTCGGCGACGATCTCGACCTCATCGACGCCCACGTCATCGACTCGTTCGGCATGCTCGAGATCATCGCCGCCGTCGAGGCGCACTTCAGCCTCGAGATCGACTTCGAGGAGCTCGACCCCGATCAGCTCAGCGCCGTCGGCCCGTTCTCGCACTTCGTCGCCGCGGAGGCCGACGGGGCGTAGCGCTCAGCCTGGGTCGACGAAGCGCACGTACGGCTGCGCGGCGAGCCCAGCCTCGCGGATCCTGCGCAGGTTGCGCTCGGCGCCGGCCTGCGACTGCGAGATGCCGGCGAACGTGACCCAGACGCCGGGCGCGAGGTTGGCGAAGTCGTCGGACCGCAGGACGCCGGACGTGAGGCCGAGCTCGGCCGCCTGGCGGGCGCGCTCGCGGGCCGTCGCGCGGTCGGTCGCAGACGCGAAGACGACGGTCGTGTAGCCGCGGCGGCCGGCCGGCCAGCTCGACACCGCGGTCGTGTCGGCACCCGTGGAGGCCGCGGGCGGCGGCGTCGCGGGGTCGGCTGCCGGAGGCGGCTCGGAGGCCGACCGTGGCTTCGATGCCGCAGTCGTCGTGGTGGCGCCCCGCAGGCCGGCGAGCGCGCCGGCCACGGTGCGCTTCGAGCCGGCAGTCGTCGTCGCCTTCGGCCTGGCGCCGTCGCCGTCGCCGTTGAGCAGGCCGCTGGCGATGAGCACGCTGACGCCGGCCACGACCAGCAGGACGCCGGCAGCCATGAGCACGGAACCCGGCCGACGGCGTCGGCGCCGACGCCGTGGGGGAGCGACGATCCCCTGGATCGACTCGATGTTGGGCGGGGAGGTCTTGCCTGCCGGGCGAGGACCGCGCCGCGTGCGCTTCTGCGGAGACTCGACGGTGGGCGCGGCGGCGGCGGCAACAAGCGCGTCGAGCTCGGGATCGGCTTCCTCCTCCCCGCTCACGTCCCCGGGGGCATCGTCGAGATCGGCCTCGTCGAGGTGATCGACGCCGACGAGCGAGACGTCGAAGGACTCCGTGACGGCGGGGTCGGGCGCGGGCGCGAGGTCGCGGGCGCCCAGCGAATCGATCTCCGGCTCCTCGGGGCCGTAGTTCGCGGATCCGGCGCGCGCGTCGTAGCCGTCGTCGTCGAGGAAGTGAAACGCGGGCTGCGGCTCGGCGGGCGGCCTCGCGGGGGGAGACCCCGGGCCTGGGTCGGACGATGCGGCCCGGTCGGACGATGCGGCCCGGTCGGACGATGCGGCCCGGTCGGACGATGCGGCCGGCGTCGCGGCGGGAGCAGCGGCGCCCGCGGCGCGCGACGCCGGCGCCATCGCGGGGGCGGGGCCGCCCGGGGTCGACGCTGCCGAGCGCGCGGACGGCGCCGTCGCCGCGCCTCGCCGCGACGCGACCCGCTCGCTCGCCGGGATCGCCGCCACGAGCGCGCCTGCCGATGGGAAGCGGTCGGCGGGGTCCTTCGCCAGCGCGCGCGTGAAGAGGTCATCGAAGCTCGGCGCAAGATCGAAGATCAGCGCCGTCGCCCGCGGCACGGGCTCGTCCAGGTGCGCCTCGAGTGTCGCGCCGCGCGTCAGGTCGGAGAACGGCGCGAAGCCGGTCAGCGCATGAAACAGGATCGCGCCGAGGGCGTAGACGTCCGTCGCGGGCGTGCTCGGATCGCCGCGCACCTGCTCGGGGGCCGCGAAGTGAAGAAGCGGCGGCGCCGTGCCGGTCGGAGGCTCGAACAGCCCGCCGTAGAGCGCGGTGTCGTCGGCGACGGCGAAGTCCGTGATCGCGGCCTGATCGCCACCGTCCGCCGCGCGCACGAGGATGCTCGCGGGCGACAACCCGCGGTGCACGAGGCCCCGCTGGTGGACCGCGTCGAGCGCCGCGGCGACCTGCGTGACGAGCGCGATCGCACGCGGCGTGTCGAGCGCGCCACCCTCGTCGATGAGCTCCTCGAGCGTCGGGTCGTCGTCGGGGCGCATCGCGAGAAACGACGTGTCGTCGACGGTGCCGGCGCCGTACAGGGTCACAAGGTGCGGGTGAAAGAACGACCCCAGCAACGCGACGTCGCGCTCGAAGCGGTCGCGAAACCCGGCTGCTGCGGCGACCGACTGATCGACGATCTTCAGGATCACCGGCCGCGAACGCGTGAGCTGCTGCGCGCCGTAGAGCTCCCCGCCGAGCGCCGTGCCGAGCTCGTCGCCGATCCGGTAGCCGCCCAGCTCGCGGCCGTACCACGGCTCCGTCGTCATGCTCGATGTCTCGGTCGCCGGCCGGAAACCGCCGGCGTGCCCGTGTCCATCGGCGCAGCGTAGTGGTTCGTCTCGATCGTCGAGCGCGAATCCCGCCGTGGCGGGACGCCGATCGGTGCACCCCGCGATGCGCGAAGGGTCAGGCGTGTCGACTACGCTTGACGCGCATGAGCACGATCCCGGTCCATGGTCCCGAGGAGCGCTGGCGGCGGACGGTCGATCAGCGCGGGCGACCGCTCAAGTTGAAGGTCGGCCGGCTGCTCAAGGAGTTCGGCTACCCGCGCCTGGACCCCGGCGTCGGCGAGGCGATCGAGTTGCGTCTCGCGCAGGTCGGGCTGCACGTGCGCCCGACGCTGCGCAACGCCACGGCCGACCAGGTCATCATGCTCGAGCTGCTGTCCGTGCCCGCCGTGCCCGCCGCCGCTGAGGCCCCCGTGCTCAGCGAGCGGCCGTTCTCGCCGCCACCGGCGCAGCACGCCGAGCGCGCCCCGGAGCGGGCCTTCGAGCGCCCACCCGAGCGCGCCCACGAGCCGCCGCCGGAGCGCCCGGCCGAGCGCGTCTACGAGCCGCCACCGAAGCGCCCACCCGAGCGCGCCTACGAGCCGCCGCCCGAGCGCGTCTACGAGCCGCCGCCGGAGCGCATGTACGAGCGTCCGCCGGAGCGCGCCCTCCCGCCGCAGCCCGCGGGCGACGACATGGAGCAATCCGTGCTCGTCCGCGCCGCGGTCGAAGCCGAGCGCCGCGTGCGCACCGCGTACGATCGCGCCGCCGCCGCGGCGGCCGAGCGCATCGCCGGCCTCGAGCGCGAGCTCGCGGCCGAACGCGAGTCGACCGCGCGGGCACGCGACGAACGCGACGAGCTCGAACGGCGCATGCACATCGAGCGCCGAGAAGCCGCCGCGCGGCTACAGACGCTCGCCGCCGCGGAGCGGACCGCGCGCGGGCTGCTCGAGTCCCAGCGCACGGAGCTCTCGAACCTCACGCAGACCGTTCGCGTCACGACGGCCGCGATCACGCAGACCCGCGAGACGCTCTCAGACGTCCACGAGCAGGTCCAGCAGACGGCCGCCGACGTTCGTGACGCGCTGACCGAGAGCGCCGCGGACGAGGCCGGCGTCATCGCGGCGACCATCGAGCGCGAACGCGAGGCGCGGCTCGAGCCCTTCACGATGGAGGACGTCGCCGGCGAGAACGACGACGAACCCGCCGACGAGCCGCCGCTCGCCGCCCTGCGATCCGACGACGACGAGCTCGACGACGCCGCCGGGCATGACGACGACGGCCGCAACCGCGCGGGGCAGGACCGCGACCACGCCGGACACGAGCACGACAGCCGCGAACACGCCGGACACGACCACGACGACCGCGACCACGTCAGTCATGACTACGACAGCCACGATCACGCCGGTCATGACCACGACGACCGCGACCGCGCCGGGCACGACCACGACGACCGCGACCGCGACCGCGTCGCGGCGCAGTTCGTGCCGGTCGACCAGCCCCCGAGGCCGGCCGCCGCATCGGAGCGTCAGGCCGACCGCGAGGGCGAGCGCCAGCGCAAGGTGGGGGGCCGGCGCGGGCGCGGCGAGCGTCTGCGGCGCAAGCCGGCGTTCGTGTGCGCGGTCTGCGGGCGTCCCGGCAAGACGCGCGACGCCGGCGAGCTCGTCGAGGCCGGCTGGCGGGTCGAGGGCGACGTCGCCCTCTGCGTCACGTGCGTGACCGACGACTGGAAGCTCGCCGAGGGGGACACCGTCCCCTTCCGCTCACGCGGGTAGCTCACAGCACCGGCCGGCCGATCGGCTGATCGGCGTCAGTCGCCGGACGGGCCGCGCGCGACGGAGCCGAACGCTCCCGCGAACGGAACCCGCTCGCCGTCGCGCTCGAGCGACAGCTCGGTCGCCTCGATGAGGCCGACGACGTCGCAGGCGAGCGCGAGGTGGTCGTTGCGCGAGGCGCCGCTACGGATCGTCGAGAGGAAGTCCTCGAGCTCGAGCGCGATCGGCTCGGCCGTGTCGAGCTTCGGCGAGACGATGTTGCCGGTGCGATAGGAGAGGTGGTACTCGCCGAACGTCTCGGGGTCGCGGTAGACGACGCCGTGGTCGAAGATCCGCAGCGGCTCGATGCCGCCGTCCTCGTAGACGACCATCCGCTCGCTGCCGACGACGACCGTGCGGCGCAGCTTGCTCGGCGACAGCCAGCTCAGCTCGACGTGGGCGATGACGCCCGAGGCGAATGCGAGATCGATGAAGGCGACGTCCGGCAGCCCGGGGACGATCGAGTCGCGGCCGATCGCACGCACCGACGTCGGCGACTCACCGAGCCACGACAGCAGGATCGAGAAGTCGTGCGGGCCGAGATCCCAGACGACGCTGACGTCGCGCTGGTGCAGGCCGAGGTTGACCCGGCTCGAGGAGATGAAGTAGACGTCGCCGAGCTGGCCGGTCGCAAGCAGGTCATGGATCGCGCGGACCGGCGGGCTGTAGAGGAAGACGTGCCCGCACATGAGCCGCAGGTCACGCGCCTCGGCGCGCGCGACGAGATCGATCGCGTGCTCCTTGGAGGCCGCGAGCGGCTTCTCAACGAACGTGTGCTTGCCGGCGTCGAGGCAGCGGCCCGCCATCTCGTAGTGCGTGAAGACCGGAGTCGCGACGACGATCGCTTCGATCTGCGGATCCTCGAGCAGATCGTCGAGATCCTGCGTCGGGTGCACCGTCGGGTAGCGCTGGGCGAAGCGGGCGAGTCGCTCGGGGTCGAGGTCGCAGATCGTGTGAACCTTCACGCCGGGCATCTCCATCAGCACACGCAGCAGGTTCGGGCCCCAGTAGCCCAGGCCGACGACGCCGACGCCGACGCGCTCGTCGCCGCCCATGGTCAGCGTCGCGCCGACGGGGTGAGCTCGTCGGCGTCCTTGGTCGGCCCGTAGCCGTAGCCATAGTTCGGCATGCCGTCGGCGCGGCCGACGCCGTTGACGACGACACCGAGCACGTTCGCGCGCACGTTGGCGAGCTGGCCGCGCAGCGAGCGCGCGGCGGCGCGCGTGTTCTTGCGCACGCGGCTGACGACGATGACGCCCGAGACCTTGTCGACGAGCGCCAGCCCGTCCGGGACGAGTGTCGCGGCGGGCGTGTCGATGATGACAAGGTCGTAGCGCTCCTCGAGATCGAGGATCAGGCGCTCCATCGCGTCGGACTCGATGAGGTACGTCGGGTTCGCCTGTGGCGCGCCCGCGGAGATGACGTCCATCGTCGCCTGCGGGCTGCCGCCGTTAGAGGTCGCTCCGAGCGGCACCCGCTGGATGATGTCCGCTGGATCGATGCCGTCGCGCAGGATGCCGATGAGGCCAGCCGTCGGCGGCAGGCCGAGGCTCTTGACGAGCGTCGGAAGGCGCAGGTCGGCCTCGAGCAGGATCACGTTCGTGCCCGCCTCGGCGGCGGCGGCGGCGAGGTGCCGCGCGACCGTGCTCTTGCCCTCGCCGGGCAGCGCCGAGATGATCAGCACGGAACCGATGTTGTAGTCGTTGTAGTAGCGCAGGTTGCCGCGCACGCGCTGGAACGCGGCGTGCTCGGCAGCGTTCAGCGCATTCAGGCCGAAGCCCGCCTCGGCGACCGAGCGGCTCTCCGGGATCGTCCCCAGCAGCGGCTCGGAGTAGAGCTCCTCGATCTCCGCGGGATCGTTGAGGCGGCGGCTGAGGAACTCGAACAGCAGCGCGAGGCCGATCCCGAGCACGATCCCGAAGCCGAGCGCGATGATCGCCGCCCGGCGCGGCTTCGGCGCGAAGCGGGCGAGCGGCGGGACCGCACGTTCGACGATCTGCGCGGTGCCGTCCTGCAGGCCGGCCAGCGTCTGCAGGTCGTCCATCCTCGCGCGCAGGTCCTTGACGGAGACTCCGCGGGCGTCGGACTTCGTGCCGAGGGCGCGGTCGATCCGCTTCTGGATCACGGTCGTGGCCGCTTCGATGTCCTTCAGGGCCGCGTCCTTGCGAAATGTGATGTACGCCTTGGCGTAGGCATTGGCCAGCGGCGCCACGCCGCGCGCGGTCGGCCCCGTCGCGGTGACGCCGATGACGCTCGAGTCGCTGTTCGGCACGATCTCGACGCGGCCGGCGATCGTGTCCGCCGAGACCGTGCCGCCGAGGATGTTCGACGCCCCCTGCGCGACCGCCCGCACCGACGCGAGGTCGAGGTTCGTCGAGTCGGCGCCCGAACCCGTCGTCGGCGCGTCGGTCCCAGGGCTGACCAGTCCCGCCGTGAGACTGTCGCTGCGCAACAGCAGCTTCGCCGTCGCCTTGAACTCGTCGGACTTCTGCGACGTCACGAGGTAGGCGACCGTCGGGACGAGCAATGCGCACAGCACGATCACCCACCACCGCTGACGGACGATGCGGACGACCGCGTAGAACGGGGCCTCGCCCCCTGCTCGGTCCTCGGATTGCGCCACTTACCCTCAGGATAGGCAATGGCCTGGCAGAAGGTGCGACCAGAACCCTCCGTACCCGCTGGATGGGCGAATAGGATGCCGGGCCGATGCCGAACCCTCCTTCCAGCGCGGGCGCGCGCGTCCGCGACCGCGCCCATGTGGAGCGCGAGTACGGGACCGAGAAGTGGCCCACCGTCGCACGCTCGATCGCGCGGCACGCCGCGAGCGAGGCCGACGGCGGGGCGAGGCTCGCCCGTATCCACCGGCGCGTTGTGCGCGACTACGCCTATCCGGGCGCGCCGATGGCCGATCGCCAGGTCTTCATCGCCGGCCGGCGCCAGCCGCTGGCCTCGAGCCTCGCCTGGGGCGCACAATCGCGGCTGATCTCCGACGCCGTCGTCGACGCCTGCACGGCAGACACCGAGCTCGTCGTCGAGCTCGGCTGCGGCTGGGGTTGGCACATCGTCGGCTCGTGGCTTGCCGGCGGCCCGCGCGACGCGCTGTACGTCGGCGCCGAATACACGGCCGCCGGCCGTCGCGCCACGCAGAGCCTCGCCGAGCTCGATCCGCAGCTGCGCTTTCGCGCGCTGGAGTTCGACTACAACGACTCCTTCGCCGGGCTCGGATCGCTCGGATCGGTCCGCGACGCGGTCGTCTTCAGCGTCCACAGCGTCGAGCAGATCCCGCGGCTGTCGCCCGATGTCCCGCGCGCGATCGCCAGCCTCGCCGATCGCGTGCGCTGCCTGCACTTCGAGCCGGTCGGCTGGCAGGTCAGCGAGGACAGCGACGGCTCGTCGCAGGCCTACGCCGAGCACCACGACTACAACCGCGACCTGCTCTCGGTCCTGCGCACCGAGGAGGCGGCCGGTGGCCTGCGCATCGACGAGATCGCGCTCGACCTCGTCGGCCTGAACCCGGACAACTCGTCGACGCTCGTGCGCTGGAGCGCCGGCGCGTGATGCCCACCCCGCGCTGAACGTGCCCGGCGCCGCGGCACGGGGTCAGGCGATGCACGACCTGGCGACGGAGCTGTTTCCGATCACCCGCAGCCTCACCGGGCCCGGCTACCGGCGCACGCTCGAGCTGCTGGAGCGCGTGACCGGCCCGATGCAGCGCCACCACTTCGCGACCGGCGAACGCGTGCACGACTGGGAGATCCCGCGCGAGTGGACGCTGCGCGATGCCTGGATCAAGGGGCCCGACGGATCGACCGTCGTCGCCCTCAGCGACAACAACCTGCACGTCGTCGGCTACAGCACGCCCATCCACGCGCGCCTCGGGCTTGCCGAGCTGCAGGAGCACCTCCTCAGCCTGCCCGAGCAGCCCACGGCGATCCCCTACCGGACGTCGTACTACGCCGAGCGCTGGGGCTTCTGCCTGACCGACGAGCAGCGTCGGACCCTGCCCGACGGCGAGTACGAGGTGCTCGTCGACGCCGACCTGGCGCCGGGGGCGGTCGAGCTCGGCGAGGTCGTCATCGAGGGCTCCGGCGACGGCGAGCTGCTGCTGTGGACGTATTGCTGTCACCCCTCGATGGGCAACAACGAGCTGTCCGGGCCGGTCGTCGCCGCCCACCTCGCCGCGCTGCTGCGCGAGCGCGAGGCGCCGCCGCGGCACACGATCCGGATCGTCTTCGGCCCCGAGACGATCGGGGCGATCGCCTACCTCGCGCGCTTCGGCGAGCGGCTGCGCGAGCGGCTCGTGGCGGGCTATGTCCTCACCTGCCTCGGCGACCCCGGCCCGTTCACCTATAAGCGTTCGCGCCGCGGCGACAGCCTCGCCGACCGGATCGCCGAGCACGTCCTCGCGTCCGCCGAAGCGCCGTATGAGGTCCTCGACTTCGTGGCGGTCGGCAGCGACGAGCGCCAGTTCTGCTCGCCGGGCTACGACCTGCCGGTCGGATCGCTCATGCGCACGATGTATGGCACCTATCCCGAGTACCACACGTCGCTGGACGATCTCGCGTTCATCACGCCGCAGGCGCTCGGCGAGACGCTCGACGCCTACGTGCAGATCGTCGACGCGCTGGAGGCCAACGAGACGCTGATCGGGACCGTGCTGTTCGGCGAGCCGCAGCTCGGCCGCCGCGACCTCTATCCGAGCACGGGCGGGCCGAGCGCGGCGCTGTCCGCGGGCCGCCAGCGCGACATGATGTTCCTGCTGAACTTCTGCGACGGGAAGGCCGACCTGCTCGCCGCGGCCGAGCACAGCGGGCGGCCGCTCGCCGAGCTCGCGCAGACCGCCGCGCTGCTGCGCGAGCACGACCTGCTGCGCCCGGTCGGCGACTGAGGCCTGCCGCGGCAGGCTCAGCCGGCGACCGGGTGGCCGCGCCGCAGGAGGTAGTCGGGGTTGACGGCGATCCGGCGCTCGATCTCCGCGCTGACGGCGCGCGCGCCGGTGACGAACAGTCGCGGACCGCGATCGAGGCGCAGGCTGCGCGCCGCGCCGCTCGCGAGCAGGTCCTCGGCGAGCGGCGTGAACGTGTTGACGACGTCGGAGTCGAGGTCGCGGACGTAGTAGCGCGCGCTCACCGCGGTCGACTCGCCGCCGTCGACGACCGTGCCGGGGAAGTCCTTGAAGTAGCGGTAGGGCACCGCAAGCTGCTGCTCGACGTGAAAGACGTACGTGCACATCTCGAAGTCGACACCAATGAAGAGGAGCTTCGCGTCGACCTCGGCGAGCATTGCGAAGATGCTGTGCGGGCCGAAGCAGTCGATGTCGCCGACGGTCAGCAGACGCTCGGACCACGGCCCGGGCAGCTCACCGAGCACGCCGCAGGAGAACAGCGGGTCGGTCGTCCGGCGCACGCCGGGCAAGCCGCGGAAGTACTCGGTCAGGACGCCGACCGTCGACGGGCTCGTCGCGGCCTCAAACGGCTCGTCACGAGTGAAGCTGTACGTGAACGCCGGCAGGATCAGCAGCCCGTCGCGGACGCTGTCGCGCAGGCCGTCGGCCAGCGTCGCGAGCTTCTCCTCCCGGCTCGCGCCGGAGAGGCGCAGCGCGCCCTTGAGGCCGGAGTGCACGAATAGCGTGTCGCTCGGCTCGACGCCAAGCTCGGCGAGCGCCCGCGCGATGTCGCCGGCGGCGATCACTCCGTGGCGCCCCTAGCCGACGGCCGTGTAACCGAGCGTGGCCTTGTCGGCCTTGCGGTTGCACGAGTACTCGACGGCTGGCACGTCGGAGAACGACTCGTTGACGATGTCGCAGACGAAGCCGCTGCGCTGCGTCGGCGTGGTCGCGAAGATGACCTTCTTGGCGGTCGCACAGCTGATGTGCAGGACGGTGATGTCCTTCGCCTCGGCGGGCTTGGTGAGGGTGGGGCAGGTCTTCGCGCCGGCGTTCGCAGCCTTCTCGGCGCGGGCCTTGGAGCGCTTGGCGAGCTCCTGCGGCGAGGTCTCCCGATGCGGCGCGGTCGCCTGCGTGCGCGTCGGCGGCGGCGCCGGCGTCGTGGCGACCGGCGCAGCCGCGGTCGCCGTCGTCGTCTCGGCCTTGGTCACCGACTTGTCCCCGCCGCAGCCGGCGAGGACGGTCACGGCGATGGCGAGAGCGATCGTTGTCGTCGACGAACGCAGCATCGGTTCGCAGACCCTACGCCACCCTCCGGCGCGGCGCTATCCGTCGAGCTCGTCGCGGTCGAGCACCGTGCCGCGAGGCCGGGCGAGGCGCAGCGCGCGACCCAGCACCGACGCCAGCTCGCTCGGCGCGATCCCCGTGCCCGGGCGCTTGAAGGCGAGATCGGCCGCGACGAGCGCGACGCCCGCCGCGACGTCGCGCTCGAGCACGATCGAGCGGCGCGCGTTCGCACGTGCGGGCCGCTCGGACTCGCGCACGCCGATCCAGTCCTCGCCGCGCAGGACGCTCGCGCGGTCGCAGGCGGCGACCATCTCGGCGAGCTCGTCAGGCTCGACGCTCATCGCATGGTCGGGGACATCGGGCAGCTTCTTGTCGATCGTGAAGTGCTTCTCGATGCAGACGCCGCCGAGCGCGGCCGTCATCCACGCGCCGGCGACGCCGTGCGTGTGGTCCGACGAGCCGATGAGGTATGGATCGAACTCGCGGCGCAAGCGCTCGATACGCGCGAAGTGGCCGTCGGGGTCGGGCGTCGGGTAGGTCAGCGTGCAGGCGAGCAGCGCGAGCGACTCCGGCCCCAGGCCCGTCCACTCGATCGCATCGCGGATCTCCTGCACGGTCGCGGCGCCGGTCGCGAGCAGCATCGGCTTGCCGGTCGCGGCGACCGCCTCGAGCAGCGGGCGGTGCGTGATGTCCGCGCTCGCGAGCTTGTAGATCGAGGTGTCGATGCGCTCGAGCGCCTCCAGCGCCGGGACGTCGAACGGCGTCGCGAAGAAGACGATCCCAAGCTCGCGACAGGCGTCGGCGACGGGGGCCCAGGCGTCGTAGTCCAGCCGATCGGAGAGCTGGAATGCCTCGAACTGCGAGGTCGTACCGAACGGGTCAGTCCAGTACTTCGGCGAGTCGGGCACCGTCAGCGAATCCGCCTTGTAGAGCTGGAACTTGATCGCCCAGGCGCCAGCGGCGGCGGCGGCGCGCGCCATCTCGATCGCCCGCCCGACGGAGTTGTTGTGGTTCGCGCCCGCCTCGGCGATGACACGGCAGGCGCCCGCGCGCAGCGGCTCGTGCCCGTCGATGCGGATCTCGACAGCACCGGCGGTCACGTGTCCAGGCCCCGCAGCAGACCGCGGATGCGGTGGCCGATGCGCAGCGCGCCGCGGTCGTCGATCGAGTCGCGCAGCCGCTCGGCGAGCTCCCGGCGCAGGACGTGGTCCGCGAGCAGGCGCTCGACGACGCCGACGACGTGCGCGTCGTCGACGAGCGGGCCGATGCCGAGGAAGACGACCCCGCTCGTGTAGCTCAGGTGCGCGTGCGTCGCGTCGCGGGCGCCCTGGGCGAGGACGGCGACGGGCGTGCCGGTCGCGGCCGCCTCGTAGACGGTGCGTCCCGCCGAGGTCAGGACGAGGTCGGCCTCGATCATCTCCGCCGCCATGCTGCGGACGTGGCGGGCGACGACGATGCCGGCGGGGAAGTCCTCGTCGGCCGAGCCGTGCCCGACGACGACGCGGATTTCGACGTCGTCGAGGCGACCCTGCAGCAGGCGCGCGCAGCGCGGCCCGAGGCGGCCGGGATCGGTCCCGCCGAAGCTGATCAGGACGCGCCGCGCCCGCTGGCGGATCTCCTTCGGCGGCAGATGCAGGAACTCGGTGCGCAGCGTCGCGTAGGCGGGGCCGGAGGAGACGTGCACGCCGTCCGCCTCGTCGGGCGCGTAGAGCGCGTTGACGACCCAGTCGGCAAGCCGCGCCCCGGGCCCGAGATCCTCTACGTTGACGACGCGGTAGCCGGCGGCGCGCTGGGCGAGCACCTCGCGCTCGGTCGTGTCCAGGACGTCGTTGACGACGAGCCGCGGGCCGTAGCCGCCGCCGAGCTCCTCGAGGTCCGCCGCGAGATCGGTCTCGGTGCGGTACGCGTAGCCATGCTCCTCGATGAGCGCGCCGACGAACGGGTCGCAGTCGACGAGCAGGAAGCTGAGCTGCTGATCGGCGAGCTCGTCGGCGAGCTGCAGGCAGTGGTGGATGTGGCCCGAGCCGACGCGAGCGTTCGCGCGCAGGCGAAAGACGACGCTGCCGCGCTCGACCCGTCGGCGCGCGACCACGAGGTCGTCGTTGGACTCGATCATCAGGCTCTCGTCGGGCTCGGTCTCGAAGAGGACGTGGCGGGCCGTCGTCAGCTCGCGCCCGGCGCGCAGCGCGGCGCCGCGCACGAGCTGGATCGCGCCGGTCTCGCGCAGGACCCCGGGCAGCGGGGTGGCGCGCGCGAGGTCGTCGTGCTCGTCAAGCCAGAACGGGTGGCGCTGGCGCACAGCGCTCGCGAGCGAGTCGACGTGCGGCGCGGCGCGAAACGCGGCGACGGCCGCCGCGATCGACGCGGCGCCACGAAACGGTGCGCTCGGCGGCAGAACCGCGACGTCGCCGCTCCAGTCCAGCTCGTCGGCAAGGTGCGCGGCGACCGCCGACAGCGCGACGCCGTCGCCGGCGAGCCGCGCGGGACGCTCGTGGACCTCGTAGCCGTGCAGCAGCGCCCAGCGCAGCATCGGCTCGTGCTCGCTGGACAGCAGCACGCGGTCGGCGACCCCGGACGCGGCCACCGCCTCGAGCGTGTGCGCGACGAGCGGGCGGCCCCCGAGCGAGCGCAGATTCTTGTTCGGCACGCCGCGGCTGTCGCCGCGGGCGGGCACGATCGCAAGCAACGGGGTGGGCGCGGTCATCGGCCCGCCGATCCTAGTGGCACGTTCGCGAGCGCAAGCGCCGGCGCTCGTTGGCGCTCAGGGCACGGCCCGGCGTCAGAGCTGCCCGATCGCGATCGACTCGGTGATCGTGCGTCCGTCGCGCAGGTGGGCGTCGGCGTAGATCCGCCCGCCGTAGAAGGCGCCGTCGTAGACGGCGAGGAACAAGCCGCCCGGGCCCGGACGCAGCGTACGCACGTCGCGCGGCGTGCGCAGCGTGACCGACACGACGTCGTCGTTCGCCGTGCCGCTGACGACGGTCCGTCCCGGCAGCGTGCGGCGCGCGATCTGCGCCGGCGATCGCGCGGCCAGCGCCGCGTCGTAGGACAGCGCTCCGCGCGGATCGGTGACCTCGACGACGAGCGGCCGGCTGCGCGCGCGGGGGCGCCCGGTGAGCGAGATGCGGACGTCGCTCGGCTCGTAGAAGATCCGGTTGGAGCCGTCGACGACGCTCGCCAGGCGGCCCTGCACGAGGCGGCCGAGGTAGCGGCAGTTGTGCGCGCCGGCGCGCCCGCGGCCGGCCGTCCACGACGGCCGCCCGTCCGGGTCGGCGACGCGCACCGACAGCCCGGGCGTCGGTACGCAGGCGTTCGGCTCGAAGGGCGGCATGCGGGCCGTCGCCCGCCCCGACACGCGCGAGCGACCGTCCGCGAGGCGCGCGCGGACGCTGATCGGCGCACCCGCGTAGCGCGGGCCGAGCACGACGAGGTAGCTGCCGTGCGGGCCGAGCGCGAGCGAGCGTGACGCGCCGGCCCCGAGCAGCCGCGCGGACCGCACCCCGTCGCCGAGCAGGCCGGCGACGACGACGCGCAGCGGACGCGGGTCGGGTGCGTCGACGTCGTCGACGTACGTGCGCACGTCGGGTGCCGCCACCCGCGCGGCGAGCACCCCCTCGCCGGCGCAGACGACGTCGCGCCCGCCTGTGGACACGATCGCGCTGTCACCCCCGGGGAGCGGCTCGAGCAGTCGCCGACCGCGTTCGAAGCCGGCCGCGAAGCAGCGCAGGACGCGATCGGCGTTGTGGCCGGGTGCGACAGCGCTCGCCGCAAGCGTCCAGATGCGAAGCGCCCAGGCGGGGCCGCCGACCGGATCGGGGGCACGGCGCGCGATCACCACCGCCCGCGGAGTCGCGTGCGCTGCGGCAGACCGGGAGGCACGCCGGGCCGACGCGACGGATCGCCACGCCGGCACCGGCTCGCGCCCGATCGGCCTGCCTCCCGCATCGAACGTCGCGTCGGGATCCAGAGGTCGCCCGTCGAGCGTCACGCGCAGCCGCCGTGGATCGACGTGCCCGTCGAGGACGGCGAGGAAGCCGCCGCGGCCAGAGCGCGTCCCCGCCAGCCCCGAGGCATTGATTGCGTCGTCGCCGCGTGCGTCGACGCGTAGGCGGCGCGGCGCCCCGGCGCCGGTCAGCAGGACCTCGCCGCCGGCGCGCCGCGTCGATCCCCACACGACCGTCCGCGCCGGATGCAGATACCACGGCCGCGCCGGGATCGTCATCAGCGGCCCGCGGCCGCCGAAGGCCCGCACGCGCTCGACGGCGGGGACGAAGCGGCGGATCGCGACGAACGGCCTGGACGGCGCCGCGCAGCGCCGCGGCACCGCGGTGGACGGTGACGAGACGACGTCTGGGCCCGCCTCGCGGCGCGCCTCGACGCAGCGCCGGCCGCCGTTGCCGCGGCCATAGCGCAGTACCCACGGCGAGCCGCCGGAGGGATCGCTCGCGACGAGCTCGCCGCCGTCGGCGAAGTGCAGCGTCGTCCGGCGGCCCGAGGCCTCGGTCAGGACCAGCCGCGGGCGCAGCTCCTCCGGCCGACCGCGCAGCAGCGCGAGAAACGCCCGCTGGGGACCGAGTCGCAGCACACTGGTGCCTCCCCGCACGAGGACGGCGACGCGCCGCACGCCCACCGCCGCGACGCCGCTGACGGCCGTGACCGCGGCCAAGCGCCCGCCGCCCTCGAACCCGCGCGCGCCGGCGAGCGTCGCGCCGGATGGCTGCGCGCGGCTGCAGGTGTCCGCGGCGCCCGCCGGCAGCGCGCGGAAGCGGCGGTCGAGGCCGAGCAGGCCGAGCTCGCCGTCCAGCACCTGGCCGACGGTCGCGCAGACCGCCCCGGTCCTACCGCGCGACGTGCGCACGTCCCACGCCGGACCGCCGTCGGGGTCGCGAACGTCGAGCCCGTTCAGGCGCGCGCTGCCCGGCACCGGTCGCAGCTCAAGCGGCACGTCGACGGCGCGTGCCGTCGATAGTGGCGCGCCGCGGCCGATGATCAGGGTCGCCGCGACGGCCGCGGCGGCGAGACCGAGCAGCGCGAGCAGAGCGATGACGGCCGCTCGCGGCAGGCACCGGCGGGTGTCGCACTGCTCGTGGCGGCGCACCGCGCCCACGAGCTCGCGACCGAGCTCGTCGAGGATCCGCGGACGGTCGCTCATGCGCGCCTCACCAGCGTGTCGCCGTCGAGTCGTCGTTGCAGCGCGCGCAGCCCGCGCGACACGCGTGCACGAGCTGTCTGCTCGGAGACGCGCAGCGCCGCCGCCACCTCGTGATAGGGCAGCTCGTCGACGATGCGCAGCCGCAGCGCCTCGCGCTGATCGCCGCCGAGCCGCTCGAGCGAGGCGGCGACCGTCGCGCGTAACTCCGCCAGACCGGCTGCCTCCTCGATCTCGCGCAGGTCGTCCTCGTGCACGACCGGCACGCCGGCACCGAGGCGCTCCAGCGCGCGGCGCTCGACGACGCCCCGGCGCAGGTAGCGGGCGAGCTGGCGGCGGGCGATCGTGAGGATCCAGGCGCGTAGCTCGGCCTCGGTGGCGCCGCGAAATGACCGCCGGGAACGATAGGCGATGGCGAATGTCTCCGCGGTGATGTCGAGCGCGAGCTCGGCATCGAGGGCGCGGCGCGAGACGAACACGATCACCATCTCCGACTCGCGCCGATAGACCGCCTCGAAGGCTTCCGCGTCCTCGATCATCACGCCAGAGAGTGCCGCGAACACGGCGATTGTGACCAGTGCTTCCGCGCGACAGCCAACGTGATCGTGCCATCTTCGTGTACGCGCCGGATCGCGTCGGCACGTGGTGATGCAACTACGCTGCGCTGGCCATGCCGCTCCCCGCGCCATCCGCGCCCGGCCGATGAGCCGGGTCGTCGCCCTCGTGCAGGCGCGCTGCACGTCCGAGCGCCTGCCGGGCAAGGTCATGACGTCCCTCGCCGGCCGTCCGGTCGTCGAGCACGTGCTGCGCGCCGCGCGTGCGACCGCCGAGGTCGACGAGGTCGTACTCGCGACGACGATCAACGCCGAGGACGACGCGCTGGTGGCGTTCGCCGAACGCGAGCTCGGCGTGCGCACGTTTCGCGGCAGCGAGAACGACGTGCTCGGGCGCTTCGTCGGGGCATTGGAGGGCGACGATGCCGACGTCGTCGTGCGGCTGACGGCCGACAACCCGCTGCAGGATCCCGCCGTCACCGGTGCCGTCGTGCGGCGCTTCGCGCAGGGCGATTGCGACTACGCGAGCAACAACGGCGTGCGCTCGTGGCCGCGCGGCCTGGACTGCGAGGTCCTCTCGCGCGAGCTGCTCGAGCACTGCGCGCGCGACGCGCAGCGGCCCGAGGACCGTGAGCACGTCACGTTCCACGTGCGCACACACCCCGAGCGATACACGCTCGCGAACGTCCTCGCGCCGCCCGCCGAGACCTGGCCGCGGCTGCGCCTGTCGCTCGACACCGCCGCGGATCTCGCGCTGTTGCGGCGCGTGTTCGACGCGCTCCACGAGCCCGCGGCCGGCCCGCTGCCGATCGCCACCGTCATCGCCTGGCTGCGCCGCCACCCCGAGGTCGTCGCCCTGAACGCGGGCGTCGAGCAGAAGCCCACGCTCGGCCGCATCCTCTAGCACTGCGCCGCGACCGGGGCGCGTCGGCCGCGTCCCGTAGCGCCCGCGGCGCGCGCGGGGCGAGAGGGGCGCTGCGCAAATGCGCCCGTCCGGCGGCCGACGGCCTAGTCTTCCCCCGCCTTGCTCTTCTCGGCCGCCGTCTTCCTGCTGCTGTTCCTGCCGGCGACGCTGGTCGTGTACTGGCTGGCGCCGCCGCGCGCGCGGGTGCCGATCCTGCTCGTCGCGAGCTACGTCTTCTACCTCAGCTGGAACCCGATCTACGGCCTGCTGCTCGCCGGCAGCACGGTCTTCAACTACACGATCGCGCGGGCGATCCCGGACGCCGCACGGCCCAAGCGGCTGCTGACCGTCGGCGTCGTCGGCAACCTGCTCGTCCTCTCCACGTTCAAGTACGCGGGCTTCTTCACGAGCTCGGCGGCCGACCTGCTCGACTGGCTCGGCGTCGACGACGGCGGCTCGTCCTACAGCGGCCTGCGGATCCTGCTGCCGCTCGCGATCAGCTTCTTCACGTTCGAGATGATCAGCGTCCTCGTCGACGTCTACCGCGGCGACGTGCGCGTCGGAGGCTTCCTGCACTTCGCGGCGTACAAGGCGTACTTCCCGAAGCTCATCGCCGGCCCGATCACGCGCTTTCGCGAGTTCGCGCCGCAGCTGCAGGCGCTCCCCGCGCTGTCGTTCGAGCGCTTCCAGTCGGGCCTCGCGCTGTTCACGCTGGGCCTCGCGAAGAAGCTCGCGATCGCCGACAACTTGGCCGTCCCCGCGAACAAGTTCTTCGCCGACGTCAACGGCCACACGCCGCAGGAGGCGGCGATCGGCGTCATCGCGTTCGGCCTGCAGATCTACTTCGACTTCTCGGCCTACAGCGACATGGCGCGCGGCGTCTCGCGCATGCTCGGCATCGAGCTGCCGGTGAACTTCCGCTTCCCCTACGGCGCGAGCAGCCCGTCGGAGTTCTGGCAGCGCTGGCACATGACGCTCTCGCGTTGGCTACGCGACTACCTCTACATCCCGCTCGGCGGCAACCGCCATGGGCGCCTGAACACGTACCGCAACCTCATGCTCACGATGACCATCGGCGGCCTGTGGCACGGCGCCGGCTGGCAGTTCCTCGTCTGGGGTGCCGTGCACGGCGTCTTCCTCTCGATCTCACACGCGCTGCGCGGGCGCTTGGGACACGCGTCGGAGGCGCTGCACGTGCTCGGCGGCGTCGTCACCCTGACGGCGGTCTTCTTCGCCTGGATCTTCTTCCGCGCGAGCTCGCTCGGCCAGGCGTTCGACGTCCTCGGCCGGCTCGCCAACCTACCGAGTGCGGTGTCGGCGCCGCAGGTGCTCGCCGGCGTCGTCGGCGTCCTCGCGCTCGTCGTCGTCAACCGCTGGCTGCCGCGCCTCGAGGGCCCGGCCCGGCGCCTGCTGACGATCGCCCCCGGCGCGCGCACGACGGCCTTCGGCACCGTCACGGCCGTGCTCTGGCTGACCGCATTGGCGCTCGCCCCGTCGAGCCTGACCCCCTTCATCTACTTCAAGTTCTGAGCCCCTTGCCGACCGGACTCAAATGCGTGGCGTACGTGCTCGCGATCCTCGCCGTGACGATCGCGGCCGACCGCGTGCTCGCACAACACCTGTACAAGGACCCCGAGCGGCTCGTCCCCGCCTACCGGACGTTCAACGAGCCGTCCGTCGGCTTCAAGCTGCACGAGCTCGACACGACCGATGTGCACCTGAACACGGTCGTGCTCGGCAACTCGCGCACGTACGCGGCGGTCAACCCCGACGTCTTCGACCACCGCCTGTCCGAGCGCGGCGTGCGAGCCGAGTCCTTCAACCTCGCCCAGCCGACGATCGACACGCGCTTCTGGCCGCCCTTCTTCGAGCGCTTTTACGACCGTGCCCCGCCGCGCAACGTCCTGCTCGGGATCATGCCCCGCGACATCGATGTCCGAAATCCCGTCGCGGTGGTGCAGGAGGCGGCGTTCCTCGCCAGCCCGGGCTTCAAGAACCGTCATCGCACGCGGGTCTGGAAGGACGCCGAGGAGGCGCTCGCCGACCTCTACTCGCTGCAGGGCCGCGGCAACGAGATCCGTCACGCCGGCCCGCGCGCGCTGCTGCGCGGCGACAAGCTCGACCGGCCCGGCTTTCGCCCGCGCGGGGATCGCGGCTGGGCGGTCTTCGATCCGAGCCTCGTCCTGCCGAAGGGCGAGCTGGCGGCGAACGCACGACGCCTGGCGCATCGCAACGGCTCGATCCGCCTGCGAGTCGGCGCGTCGCAGATCGCCGCGATCGAGCGCCTGGATCTCGACATCCGCGCGAAGGGCGGCTGCCTGACGCTGTTCACGCTGCCGGTCCTCTACGACCGCGAGCAGCTCGGGACGATCGAGGTACAGCGTGAGTTCGAGCGCGTCCTGCGCGCGTTCGTGCGCGCGCATCCGACCGTCGGCCTCGTCGACATCGCTCCCCGCGTGCAGGCCGGCTACGGCCTCGGCGACTTCGCCGACGGCGACCACATGACCCCGACGGGAGCGACGAAGTTCTCCAACCAGCTCGCGGACGCCGTCGCGCCGCGGCTGCGGTCCGGGGCCTGCCGCGCGACACCGTGAGCCGATCTGCCGGCGATCGGTGGGTTCGACCTGCGGGTGCAATGGTGGCCAGCCACCACGGTCGGCAACGCGGCGATCTGGCACCGTACTGCGGATGGCCGACTGCGACCAGCTGCGCCATGACGGTTCCACGCCGACTCGAGCCCGGCCCGACCAACGCGGGACCGTCCACGTGTTCCGCCACGACCCCGACCTCCTGGACGGTCTGGACGACCCGACGACCGCGCTGCTCACCCGTCGGGTCACCACCCGGTCGCTCGAGCTCCCATGCGGAACGTGGCTGCCGCCGGCGGGGCGCGACGGCGTGCTCGGGCTGCTCGTGCTCGAGGGACTGCTCATCCGCTCGATCCGTCCCCACGGCAAAGATTGCCCCGAGCTCCTCGGAGCCGGCGACCTGCTGCGCCCGTGGGACGCCGACGCCGACTCCGACGCGGACGATCCGAGTCGCTGGCGCGTGCTGCAGCCGACGACGGTCGCGATCCTCGACGATCGCTTCGCGTTGATCGCCGGGCGCTGGCCGTCGATCATGTCGGGCCTGTTCGCGCGCGGTGCACAGCGGTCGCGCAACCTCGTGTTTCACCTCACCCTCGCGAACATCCGCCAGGCCGAGGCGCGGCTGCAGATCCTCCTGTGGCACCTCGCCGATCGATGGGGGCAGGTGACCCCCGAGGGCGTGCGACTGCCGTTGCCGCTGACCCATGAGCTGCTGGGTCAGCTCGCTTGCATGCAGCGACCGACCGCCTCGACGACGTTGCAGCGGATGACCCGCTCGGGCGAGATCAGGCGCGGGCCCGACCGCGGTTGGACGCTGCTCGGTCGCCCGCCGAACGAGCGAGCCGAGTGCGCGCGGTCGATCAAGCTCGCGGCTTGAGACGCGTCGCTTCGGCGTAGCTCGTTGTCATCCGTCTGACAGCACGACCACGCCGACGAGCGTCCGCCGTGTTGTCCGTGGAGCAACCAACGAAACGAGGAGTGATCGTGCCCAAGTACCCGAAGAGCGCAGCGATCGTCCCGGCCGTCGGCGCGCTCGCGCTACTGCCCGCGGGCGCGTGGTCCGCGATGCCGCGCAAGGACGCCGGCTACCAGGGCGTCAGCTCGCAGAAGGCCGGGCCCCTGAACCTCCCTGTCGCGCTACGCGTCGCCCGCAACGGCCGCAGCATCTCCCGCTTCGACATCCAATGGTCGGCGAAGTGCGCTTCTCCCACGGGCCGGCGCACGATCGGAGGGCTGTCCGTTACGCGCAATCGCAAGCTGACCAAGCGCGGATCGTTCAGCAGCAAGACGACCATGACCCAGCCCTTCGCCGACGGCACCAAGGGCGTGTTCACGACGACGCTCAAGGGCAAGTTCGGCAAGCGCACGCTTGCCAGGGGGACCTTCAAGGTCGCCGTCTCGATCCGCGACGCGGCCGGGCAGCAGACGGACACCTGCGACAGCAAGACGATCAAGTGGAGCGCCCGCGATTGAATGCCCCCGCACGCGGATCCCTCGCGTGCGGCGTCGCGCGACCGCCGGGCAGCGTCATGTGCCCGGCGGAGCGGTCAGGTCGTCAGGAGATGCTGATCGTGTTCACGTCGGGGTCGACCGGAGTGCGGGCCGCAACCGTGTCGTAGTCGTACATCACGCCCGGCTTGCTGCCGGCCTTGCCGAATCCGAACCCGGCGGACTCGAGCACCGCGACCGCGTCCGTGATCTTGTAGAAGCCACCGCTGCCGGTCGTCGGCAGGCCCTTGACCGCCTCGCGCTGGCCGAACTTCGCGTAGACCCGATCGTTGCCCAGGCGCCCGAGCGACTGCAGCGCGAGCGCGCGGTGGACCGCCTCGGTCGCCATGATCTCGGCGGTGTAGCGGGCGAAGCGCGATCCGCTGAGCGTGCCCTGTCGCGCGAACACCGTCGTCGCCAGCAGGTAGGCGTTGATGAAGACCTGATCGCCGACGACGAGCGTCGTCAGGAGGTTCTCGGCGCTGGCGAAGACCTCGTTCGGCACGTGGATCTGCTTCGTGACGGCCTTGCCGCCGACGGCGCTGGACGTCAGCAGCTCGTAGTGGTTCTTCTCCTGCTGCGCGGCGGCGCGCACGTTGCGCAGCGTGACCGTGTCGAGCTTGCCGGCGAGCTTCTCGGGGCCGACCGTGTTGACGATCGTCGCCAGCACCTCGGCAGTGGCCGCGACGGCCGACAGATTCTCGACGGAGTTCTCGTCGTTCGTATGGACGGCCGCGAAGGCGCTGCTGGAGCCCGTGAGGCCGAGCAGCCCCATCGAGCCGAGCGCGGCGGCGGTCGTTGCGACCAGCGACCGGCGGGTGTGCGCCGACTCGCCGGCGTGCTGGCGATCGATCGTGTCGAACAGATGGTTCTCGACGTCTGACATGAAGCTCCTCTCGGCGCGCGCCCACTCGGGACCGCGACGCGCTGGTTTGTACCTATGGCTGCGGTGCTGGATCTACACCGGATCATGGGAGGCCGTTCTGGTGGCGCGCCGGGCGCGCGTCGTCAGACCAATGACGCCCGTCGTAGCCCGCAGGTCGCGCTGCGGCTGATGGCGTGGGACGGCGCGCCCGTGCGCTGACTCATGTCTGGTCCTACGCCGCCTGGGCGGCCTCGTAGCCCTCGCGGTACTCGTGCCAGAGATCGGCATGGTCGGCGTCCTCGCAGCCGGCCAGCCACGGCCCGCCGGACGTGTAATGCAGGAGCTTCGTCGGGCCGCTCATGTGGTCGAGGACGTTCCACTCCTCGGAGATGTCGCCGATCTTCTCGTCGGGGATCGCCTCGAAGCGATGCAGCCAGGCGCCCGACTGCGTCTCGACGGCCTCCTTCGTCCATGCGCGCAGCTCGGAGCAGTTCATGAGCATCAGGCTCGACCAGTTCTTGCGCGGATACTGCGTCTGGACCTTGCCGCCCATCTTCACCGTCGCCTCGGGGTTGTAGTCGTGCTGGCGCACGCGCAGCGCGAGGTCGTCCATCGAGAGCCCAAAGAGCTCGGAGATGTCGCCGAGCGCGAGCATGTCGCCGTCCATGAACAGCGAGATGCCCTCGTAGTCCGACAGCCATGGCACGAGGAAACGCGTGTACGTGAACGGCGTCGAGGCGAGCGGATCGATCGGCCGGCCCCAGTCGGGGATCTTCTCCGCGTCGATCGCCTGGATGTCCAACGGCTCCGTCGTGTGCTTCAGCAGCGAGTAGCGCAGCACCTCGAAGGAGATGTGCTGGGAGGGGTCGTAGCCGATGAAGACGCGATGCGGGGTGGTCATCTGAAAGCGATCCTTTGGTTGCCGAAACCTGGGACCGCGATCGTAGCCTCGCTACCGCGCTCAGGCGGGGGCGGCCGCATGCAGCGCGAGGCAGCGCCGCAGCAGCGGCTCGAGCTCGTGCAGCGGCAGCATGCTCGGGCCGTCGCTGGGCGCTGAGTCCGGATCGGGGTGCGTCTCGATGAACAGCGCGTCGATGCCGCAGGCGACCGCGGCGCGCGCGAGCGGGGCGATGAGCTCGCGCCGGCCGCCCGACGAGCCGCCGGCGCCGCCGGGCGACTGGACGCTGTGCGTCGCATCGAAGATCACCGGCGCGAACGCCCGCATCGTGCTCAGGCCGCGGTAGTCGACGACGAGGTCGTGGTAGCCGAATGTCGTGCCGCGCTCGGTCAGCAGGACGCGCTCGCCGCCCCCGCCACGGACCTTGTCGACGGCGTAGCGCATGTCGCCGGGGGCGAGGAACTGGCCCTTTTTGACGTTCACGACGCGCCCCGACGCCCCCGCGGCGTGCAGGAGGTCGGTCTGGCGGCAGAGGAACGCCGGGATCTGCAGGACGTCGACGACCTCCGCGACGCGCGCCACCTGCGAGGCGTCGTGGACGTCGGTCGTGACCGGCACCCCGAACGTCGAGCGCACCTCGGCGAGGATCTCAAGCGACGCCTCCATCCCGATCGAGCGAAACGACGTCGCCGACGTTCGGTTGGCCTTGTCGAAGCTGCCCTTGAAGACGAGCGGTACGCCGAGCTCGTTGCACAGCTCGTGCAGCCGCGCGGCGACCGACAAGGCGAGCTCACGGCTCTCGAGCAGGCACGGCCCGGCGATCAGCGTCAGGCGGCCGTCGCCGGGCGCGACGCCGGGCGCGATCTCGACGCGGTCGGTCACGAAGGCAGGTGCGCGCGGACGGCGTCGTGCAGGCGCAGCAGGCCGACGCAGCGCCCGCCGTCGACGACGACCGGTGCGGAGATGAACGCCTTCGGCCGCGTCTCGAGCAGCAGCAGGGCCTGCGACAGCGGCAGCTCGGGCGACAGCGTCAGCGGGCTCGTCGTCATGACCGCCGAGACCGGCACCTCGGCGATGTTGTCGACCTTGATCAACAGGCGGCGTACGTCGCCGTCGGTGAGGAAGCCGGCGAGCCCGCCGCTGTCGTCGACGACGCAGACGGCGCCGTAGCCGGTGCGGGTGATCTCGAGGATCGCGTCCTTCAGCGTCGCGAGCAGGCCGACGCTCGGCAGCTCCGAGCCCTGGCACATGACGTCCCCGACGCTGAGGCTCAGCCGCGCGCCGAGCGCGCCGGCCGGGTGTAGGCGCGCGAAGTCGTCGGCCGTGAAGCCGCGCGCGCACATGACCGCCGCCGCGAGCGCGTCGCCGATCGCCGACGCCGCGAGCGCGCTCGCCATCGGCGCGGCGTCCAGCGGGCAGCCCTCGCGCTCGACCGAGACGGCGAGCGCGATGTCCGACTCGCGCGCGATCGGCGAGCCGGGGACGCCGACGATCGCGATCAGGCAGGCCCCGCGCGAGCGCAGGTGCGGCAGCAGCGTCATGAGCTCGCTCGAGGCGCCGCTCTTGGAGAACAGCAGCGCCGTGTCGGACGTGCTGACGACGCCGAGGTCGCCGTGCAGCGAATCCGAGGCGCTGAGGTAGAGCGCGGGCAGGCCGGCCGAGCGCAGCGTCGCGGCGACCTTCTGCGCGATGTGGCCGGACTTGCCGACGCCGAGCGCGAGGATCTTGCCCTCGGTGCTCGTGAGCGCGTCGACGGCCGCGTCGAAGGAGTCGTCGAGGCTGTCGTGCAGGCGGTGCAGCGCGGCGATCTCGTCTGAGATCGTGCGCCGGCCGACGTCGCGGTGCGATGCGCGGCGGACCGTCGGGGCGTCGCTCATGCCGCCTCCCGCTCGCGGAACGCAGCGCACACGCGCTCGAGCTGGTGCGGCGTGTCGACGGACGGGCCCTGCGGAGCCACCTCGAAGGAGTGCAGGTGCAGCCCGGCCTCCAGCCAGCGCAGCTGCTCGAGGCGCTCGGTGTGCTCGAGCGGGCTCGCCGGCAGGTCGGCGAAGCCGCGCAGGAAGCCGGCGCCGTAGGCGTAGATCCCGACGTGACCCCAGAAGCTCGCGGCGGTCGGCCAGTCCTCGGCGGGGACGTCGCGCACGTACGGCACGGGGCTGCGCGAGCAGTACAGGACGCGGCCGTCGTGGGCGCGCACGACCTTCACGACGCTCGGGTCCTGCACGTCCTCCGGACGCGTCATCCGGTAGACCGGCAGCGCGACGTCCGCGCCGCTGGAGTGCAGCTCGCGCGCGCAGGCGGCGACGATCGCCGGATCGGTCAGCGGCGCGTCGCCCTGCAGGTTGACGACGACCTCGGCGCCGAGCTCGCCGGCGACGGAGGCGATCCGCGCCGTACCGGACTCCAGCGCGGCGTCGGTCAGCAGCACCTCGCCGCCGAAGCCGCGGACCTCGTCGACGACCTCGTCGGCGTCGGTCAGGACGACGACCCGGCCCGTGCCGGCGGCGACCGCCACGTCGTGCGTGCGGTGCAGCATCGTGCGGCCGGCGATGTCCGCGAGCACCTTGCGCGGCAGGCGCGAGGACTGCAGGCGGGCGGGAATCGCGACGATGGTCGCGGGCGTCACGCCGCCGATCATAACCGCGGCGCGGACACCGCGGACGGCGCGAGCACTGCGACCGGTGCCGCGCAGCTCGTCGTAGGCCGCGGGCAGGTCGAGGAAGGGAACCAGCGTCGCGCATGCACCGCGACCCCGCGGCGGGGAGGGGGATCTCCGCCACGGGGTCGTGTGCGCTTCAGCAGCCGGCATCCAGCGGCGGGTGGCAGCCCGCCACCGGAGCAGTCAGCCGCCGATCTGGGACGGTCGCGTCCCAAGCTTCACGGTCAACGTCTGCTCGGCGCCCGAGCGCCGCACGCCGACCTTGATCTCGTCGCCCGGCTTGGCCTTGAGCACCGCCGAGGCGACATCGTCGGAGCCGGTCACCTTGGTGGCGCCGACCGACAGGATGCGGTCGCCGGCATGCAGGCCCGCGTCGTCGGCCGGCCCGCCCGAGATGACGCGCGAGATGATCGCGCCGCTGCCGGTGACGGCGGAGCCGGTCTCGACGCCGAGGTAGGCGCGCCTGATCGTCTGGCCGGACTTGAGCTGCGGGATGACCTGCTTGGCGGTATCGATCGGGATCGCGAAGCCGACGCCGGTGTTTGAGTCCGTCGATGTCGCGATCTGGGCGTTGATGCCGACGACCTTGCCACTGGCGTCGAGCAACGGGCCGCCGGAGTTACCGGGATTGATCGCCGCGTCGGTCTGGATGACGCCGTCGATCGAGAAGTTGTTGGGCGACTTGATCGAGCGACCGAGCGCCGAGATGACGCCGGTCGTCAGCGTGCCCTCGAGGCGAAACGGGCTGCCGATCGCGATCGCCGGCTGGCCGACCTTGATGCCCTTCGACGAGCCGAGCACGACCGGTGTGAGCTTGTGCACGGCGGGATCGACCTGGATCAGCGCGAGATCCGTCGAGGGGTCGGCGCCGATGACCTTCGCTGCGACCGGCGCGCCCTCGTTGAAGTGCACGCTCACGGTCTGCGCGCCGTCGACGACGTGGTCGTTGGTGAGGATGTAGCCCTCGCGGTCGAGCACGAAGCCCGAGCCGGTGCCGGCGCCCTGCGCGCTCGTGACGTCGATCGAGACGACGCCCGGGCTGACCCGAGCGTAGAGGTCCGAGACGTCGGTGACGTTGCGCGCCGGGGCGGTGACGTTGCCCGTCGCCGTCGTGACGGTGGGCGCCGCGGGCGCCGGCGTGGCGGCCACGGAATCGTTGCCGGAGGTCGTGAACGCACCGCCGATCGCGAGGCCCATGAGGGGCAGCGCGATGACCAGGGCGCCGAGCAGTCCGGCGAGGAAATGGGAGCGGCGGTTTGCGGTGACCATGACGGCCACTCCATCGAGGTGCGCTGAAGCGTCCCTCTCGCGAGCGTAAGAAAACCGCGAGAGTCCGGCCGTCTGGCGCTTGTACGCTAGGGCCCATGGCCACCGAAGAACGCTTGACCGTCGCCCCGATCGTCGGCCCGGACGATCCACGCCGCTTCACCGACTCGGGCATCGAGGTCGAGCGCCTGTACACGGCCGACGACCTCCCCGCCGAGCTCGAGCTCGGCGATCCCGGCGACTTCCCGTTCATCCGCGGGGTGCATCCCGAGATGTATCGCTCCCGGCCCTGGACGATGCGCCAGTACGCGGGCTACGCCTCCTCCAAGGAGACCAACGAGCGCTACAAGTACCTGCTGAAGAATGGCTCGACCGGCCTGTCGATGGCCTTCGACCTGCCGACCCAGCTCGGCTTGGACTCCGACGACGCGCGTTGCCTCGGTGAGGTCGGCCGCACCGGCGTC
This sequence comes from Solirubrobacterales bacterium, assembly GCA_038260305.1. Taxonomy (GTDB): domain Bacteria; phylum Actinomycetota; class Thermoleophilia; order Solirubrobacterales; family Solirubrobacteraceae; genus CADCVQ01. The sequence goes on along the minus strand of JBBSNY010000004.1, from coordinate 72,853 downwards.
GCGATCGACACGATCGACGACATGCGGATGTGCTTCGACGGCATTCCGCTCGACGAGGTGTCGACGTCGATGACGATCAACGCCCCGGCGACCGTCCTGCTGTCGATGTACGCGCTCGTCGGCGAGGAGCAGGGCGTGCCGACGACGCAGCTGCGCGGCACGACGCAGAACGACATCCTCAAGGAGTACATCGCGCGCGGCAACTTCATCTACCCGCCTGAGGGCTCGATGCGGCTGACGACGGACCTGTTCGCCTACTGCAAGCAGCACGTCCCGAAGTGGAACACGATCTCGATCTCGGGCTACCACTTCCGCGAGAAGGGCTGCTCGGCGGTCCAGGAGATCGCGTTCACGCTGTGCGACGCGATCGCCTACGTCGAGGCGGCGCTGAACGCGGGCCTGGAGGTCGACGAGTTCGCCCCGCGCCTCGCGTTCTTCTTCAACGGCCACAACAACGTCTTCCAGGAGGTCGCGAAGTTCCGCGCCGCGCGGCGGATGTGGGCGCACATCATGCGCGACCGCTTCGGCGCGAAGGACCCGCGTTCGCTGAAGCTGCGCTTCCACACGCAGACCGGCGGCGTCACGCTGACGGCGCAGCAGCCGCAGAACAACGTCGTGCGGGTCGCGCTGCAGGGCTTCGCGGCGGTCTGCGGCGGCACGCAGTCGCTGCACACCAACGGCTACGACGAGGCGCTCGCGCTGCCTTCCGAGCGCGCGGCGAAGATCGCCCTGCGCACGCAGCAGGTCATCGCGCACGAGTCGGGCGCGACCGACACCGTGGACCCGTTCGCCGGCTCCTACTACGTCGAGGCGCTGACGAACGAGATCGAGTCGCGCGCCTACGAGCTGATCGCGAAGGTCGACGAGCTCGGCGGATCGGTGAACGCGATCGAGTTCATCACGAACGAGATCGACGAGTCCGCGTGGGGCTACCAGGAGCGCTACCGGCTCAAGCAGGACATCGTCGTCGGCGTCAACAAGTACGACGAGGACTCGATCGAGGTCGAGGACATCCTGCGCGTCGACCCGGAGTCCGAGCGCGACCAGCTCGAGCGTCTGGCGGCGTTCAAGGCCGACCGCGATCACGCGCTCGTGGAGCAGCGCCTCGAGCAGCTGCGCGTGGCCTGCCGCGGGACCGACAACCTCGTCGAGCACATCCGTACGGCCTTGAAGGACCGCTGCTCGATGGGCGAGGTCTGCGGCGCGATGCGCGACGTCTTCGGGCGTTACAAGCCACGCGGCTGACCCAGCCCAGCCGCCTCAGCGGATGATCTCCGCCTCGGCGATCGAGCGAAGCCAGCGCCACGATCGCTTGCCGGTCGCGTTGTCGCAAACCCGCACGCGGGCATCGTCGAGCTGGACGATCGTCACCCACTCCTTGAGAAATCCGTTCGCGCCGGCGTACGTGATCCGGACGATCGCGTCCGTCTCGTGTGCGAGCAGCAGGATGTCCTCCAGGGCGGTCTCGTGATCCTCGAGATCCTCGTCGTCGTCGCCTCCCAGGATGAGCTCGATGGTGTCCCGTTCCAGGCCGGCCTGCGCCAACAGGCGGGCGAGCTCGTCAGCCGCGTGACGGTGGTCGTCGTCGCCATCGACGCCGGCCAGCGCGCCCCGCTCGGGCTCACTCTCCGGTTCGGAGCCAAGCCCGGACACGAGGCGGCCGGCGGGCGCGGCGGGCGCCGGCCGTCCGCCGTCCGGCGTCGGGTGCCACCACTGCGGGTGCGCGTCACGATCGGGACGATCGACCCACGTGCCGGAGACCCGGTCCACGCCGTCGTCGAGCTCGACGCCGGTTTGGCGGACGGCCTTCGCGACCGCGGACAACGCGCCGGCGTCGACCGCCAGAAGCGTCGGCGAGAGCCGCTCGCGCAGCGCAGGCCCGAGCGCGAATGCCAGGCGCTCGGCGGTCGGCTCGTCTGGCGCGGCGAGGATCATCGCCGAGCGCAGGCGCGCGCGTCTGGGCGCCTGGCGCTCCCAGCCCTGGACCGTCTGCTCGACGTTCTGGGGCAGCGTCCCGGCGAGCGCCCGCAGGCGTCCGACGACATCCGTCGTGGTCGCGCCTCGCACGGCGTCCCACACGCGCTCCTTCGTCACGCGGGCGACGTGCTCGCGACCGGCGACCGGCTCGGCCACCGACAGCACCGCGGCCCGTTCGCCAGGGGTGACGGGTCGCATCATCACGAGCTCGAAGTCGCTCTGGGCCACGCACGGGAGCCCGGCCGGATCCTCGCCTTCGACCGCTGTCATGACGGCCAGGACAGGAGTCCCCACAGCGTCGACCGTCAGCCCGACGTCACCGCGCAGCCAGCGCTCGGTGACCATCCAGAGACCGAGCTGCTCGTCCGACGCGGAGCCACCCGGTTCGGGGATCTCCTTCGCGGCCTCGCCGCACAGGCGCCGCATGGAAGCCCCGACGTCGCCCAGCGCGACCGTCCGTCCGGCGAACGCGTCGAGCAGCATCTCGATGATCTCGCTGCCCAGCCGCGGACTGTGGCCGATGGCGTCCATGAGCGCGACGCGGGCGGCGAACGGGACGGCCAGCAGCGACGGCACGTCGAGCGCCAGCGCGAGCTCGCGCTTGGACGTTGCGCCCGGCAGTCCCAGGCCGCGGACGCGCAGGGCGCCGTTCTCCTCCAGCAGCCGCAGCGCGAGGTCCATCCGGACCGTGTCCAGACCCGCCGTCGCGACCGCCAGCGGAGCGAGCGCGCCCGCAAGCTTCGGCACGGCTCGGGCGAACAGATCGCCGTCGGCCTTGAGCTGGATCCCGCCGCGGCCGATGACCGACGCGATCAGCGCCGCGTCGTGCAGGAGCTGCTCTGGGACGTGGACGACCCTGGCGTCGCCCGGATCGCCGTCGGGAGCGAGCGCGGCGTGGGCGCGCGCTCGAATCCGCCGCAGCGACGGCTCGAGTTCCAGCGGCGCCACGACCGTCCTTCCCCACCGTTGCTCAAAGGACAGCAGCAGGCCGTGGCGCTCGAGCGTCCGCACGGCGTCGGGATCGATCTCGCCGCGACCGTTGGAATACGTGTTGGACGGAGCGAACGCGGTCTGCGTCACGAGCCGTCGGGCGCCGGTGTCGAGGCCCGCGACGATCGCCGCGAGCGCCTGCTCGTCGCACAGCACCGCGCCGATCGCCTCCGCGCTGGCGGTCGCCGCGCCGATCGACCGCGCGACGGCCTGGCGATGCTCGGATCCCAGCGCCCGCAGCGCCGGCGCCAGTGCGTGCGCCGGGGACTTGGACGATCCGCGTGCCATCACACGGCGGCGGTCGGCGAGACGAGATCCTCCTCGCTGAGGACCGTGTAGCGGTAGCCCTGTTCGGCGAGGAACCGCTGGCGCTTGTGCGCGGCATCCTGCTCCTCGGTGTCGCGCGTCACGAGCGTGTAGAACCACGCCCGGTTGTCACCCGGCTTGGGGCGCAGGAGCCGGCCCAGCCGCTGCGCCTCCTCCTGGCGCGAGCCATAGGTGCCCGAGACCTGCACCGCGATCGCCGCCGACGGCAGGTCGAGCGCGAAGTTCGCGACCTTGCTGACGACGAGCACGTCGAGCTCGCCGGCCCGGAAGCGGTCATACAGCGCGGCACGCTCGGCGACGGGTGTCTTGCCGGTGATCAGCGGCGACCCGAGTCGGTCGGCCAGCTCTCGCAGCTGCTGCACGTACGTCCCCATGACGAGCGCCTGGCGACCGCCATGGCGCGCCAGCAGCTGCTCGACGAGCTGCGCCTTCGCCGGGTTCGTGGCGGCGAGGCGAAAGCGCTCCTTCGGCTCGGCCAGCGCATACGTCATCTGCCCTGGCTCGTCGAACGCGACGCGAACCTCGGCGCACTCGGCGCCGGCGATCCAGCCGGCATCCTCGAGCTCGCGCCAGGCGGTGTCGTAGCACTTCGGTCCGACGAGGCTGAAGACCAGCGGCTCCGCACCGTCCTCGCGAATCAGCGTCGCCGTCAGGCCGAGCCGGCGGCGCGCCTGGATGCGGGCGGTCGCGCGGAACACGGGCGCCGGCAGCAGGTGGACCTCGTCGTAGATCACGAGGCCCCATTCGCGGCGCTCGAACAGGTCCAGGTGCGGGAAGCCGCCGTCCTTGCGCGGGCGATGCGTGAGTAGCTGATAGGTGGTCACGGTCACGGGACGCAGCTCCTTGCGCCGCCCGGTGTACTCGCCGATCTGCTGCGGATCGACCGTGGTCTTCGTCGCCAGCTCGCGCTTCCACTGGTCGACCGATGACTGGTTGCTCGTGACGATCAACGTCTCGCAGCGCAGCCGAGCGATCGCGGCCAGGCCGACGATCGTCTTGCCGGCGCCGCACGGCAGCACGACGACGCCGGCGCCGGCCGCGTCGGCCGCCCGATCGGCGTCCTGCTGGTAAGCACGCAACGCCACGCCGCCGCGCAGCTCCAGCGCGAGCGACGCACCGTCGACGTAGGGCGCGTCGTCTCGCACCGGCCAGCCGACCATGACGAGCGCCTGCTTCAGCGCGCCGCGGGCCGCCGGTGACACGATCGCCGTCGTCGCGTCGTGATTGCCGGCCAGCAGCGCGGCGATGTCCGGCCAGCGCGCGATCTCGACGAGCAGCGCCGGGCTGTCGGCCACGAGCCGCAACCCGCCGTCGTCGGCGGCGACCAGCGTCAGCCTTCCGTAGCGCGCGCAGAGGTCGTGGACGTCCGCGAGCACCGGCTGCGGCACCGGGTAGCGCGACAGCCCCCGCAGCGTGTCGGTGATCTCGGCCGCGGGCATCCCGGCCGCCGCGGCGTTCCACAGCGAGACGGCGGTGATGCGGTAGGTGTGCACGTGCTCGGGGCTCTTCTCGAGCTCGGCGAAGCGCGCGAGCTGGGTGCGTGCGGCATCGAACCCGGGGTGAGCGACCTCGAGCAGGACGCTGCGGTCACTCTGGACGATCGCCGCACCGGACACACCGCCAAGGGTAGGCCAGCGGGTCGTCGGAACCATCGTCAGCCGAGCACGTTCAGCTGCGCGATCTCGGTGTCGGCGATCGAGATGTCGTCGATCGCGCATCATGACTGCGGACCATTTCGAGGCATCTCACTGGACGATATGCCACAATATGGCCGTGCCACGCATCCCGGCCCTCGTGCAGCTCAACACCGACCTCATCGCACGGCTCGACTCCCGCGCCGCTGCCGCGCGCCGCTCACGCTCGGAGCTCATCCGTGAGGCGATCGAGCGCTATCTCGGTGACGACCCCGCGACGGCGATAGACGACGCGATCGTCGACAGCTACACCCGCATCCCGCCCGGCGTGAACGAGGCTTCCGCGTGGGCAGCGCGGATGTCGATCGAGGCCGAGCCCTGGTGAACCGCGGCGAGGTGTGGTGGTACGAGCTGCCGGACGTCGGCCGGCGTCCCGGCTGCATCCTCACGCGCCAGGCCGCGATCCCCGTGCTCAACGCCGTCCTCGTCGCCCCCGCGACCCGCACGATCCGCGAGATCCCCACTCACGTCCGTCTTGGCCCCGGGGACGGCATGCCGGACGACTGTGCGCTGAGCTTCGACAACCTCGTAACAGTCCCGAAGGCTCTGCTGACGGAGCGCATCACCCGCTTGGCACCTGCGCGGCTCGCCGAACTGTGCGCCGCGCTTGAGGTCGCGACGGGCTGCGATCGGTCCTAGGAGCTAGAGCGATAGCAGCGCGATCGCCGACGTCAGCTTGGATTGTGTGCGCTCGTCGCGCGCCGTGCCAGCCTCGTCGGCGGCGACCAACCGCGATCCGGGTGCGAGCGTCCGCAGCTCGGTGAGCAGCCAGAGGAACGCGATCGCGGTCGACGGGCTCCACACGTTGACCGCGTAGTCGATGTCGAGCTCGCCTTCGTGGATCGACACCCCGAGGTCGGGCAGGCCGATGCCGCCCGCGTTGGCGTTACACAGGACGACATGCATCGAGACCTCGCCGCGCTCGGCACGGCCGGCGAGATCGGAGACATCTCGAGCGGGCACGTCGCGTTCGTCGGCGACGAGGAACACCGTCGCGTCCGGCGGCGACATCTCCGCGCCGCGCAGCAGCCGATCCCACAACGCGCCGGCGCTGCCCGCAGGTATCCCGTGGATCTGCACCTCCGGGAGCTGGTTGTCGTCCTGCTCGTCGACGAACAGCGGCGCCAGGCTCGCCCACACGTCGTACACAATGTCCGCGTCCATGCCGACCAGTCTGTCCGACCGGCGCCGTCAGCGTCGGCTCACGCGCTCGCAGCCGGTGATGCTGTCGTCTTTGTGCTTGAGATCGTCCGCCCACCGCCCGGCCGTGAAGCCTCGCATGGAGAGGCGGTTTGACGAGGGTGCGATCGTTTAATTGCGCCTGGCAGGGCGCCCGGACACAGGGTTCGGTCAGTTCCTAGGGGGTTTACATGACGGGTTTCGCCGCACGCACGGTCCACGCCGCTCTCATCGCGACGCTGGCGGTCGGCGCACTCGTCGCAACCGCACAGGCGAAGCCGGCCAACGCGACGAAGCCGACCGGGCTCAAGGTCTTCAACGTCGACGCGACCGATGGCAAGGCACGGCGCCTGCTCGCCCAGCAGGGCTTCGACCTGTCTGAGCTCGGCAAGCGCGGCCACCAGCAGATCGTCGCGACCACGGGCCGTGCGGACGCGCTGCGCAAGCTCGGCCTCGACCCGCAGCTCGAGTCCTCCTCGAACGCCTTCTCGACGGCGGATGTGCAGGCCGACGGCAGCTACGACATCTACCGCCCGTACTTCGACCACACCTACGTCGGCCACGTCGGCAACATCCCCGCCAACCCCTTGCGCCAGACCCTCTACGAGGAGTACCAGGCGCTCGCGGCAGCCAACGCCAGCATCGTCAAGCCCGAGCAGATCGGCACGTCGATCAACGGCAAGCCGATCATCGCGCTGAAGATCTCGAGCAACGCGCGCACGGCAGGCGACGGCACGAAGCCCTCGGTGCTGTACATGTCCACGCAGCACGCGCGCGAGTGGATCACGGCCGAGGAGACCCGCCGCATGGCGCACCTCTTCGTCGACAACTACAACAAGGCCGGCGCCGCGAAGGACACGCAGGGCAACCCGATCGCCGGGCTGACCGCCGCCGAGATCACGACGCTCGTCAACACGCGGGAGATCTGGATCGTGCCGATCGCCAACCCGGACGGCTACGACTTCACGTTCACCCCCGGCAACCGCGAGTGGCGCAAGAACCTCCACGACAACAACAACGACGGACAGATCACCGCCGTCGACGGCGTCGATCCGAACCGCAACTTCCCCTCGCACTGGGGCTTCGACAACGAGGGTTCGTCGCCCGACCCGTCATCCGAGACCTTCCGCGGGACCGGCCCGGCGTCCGAGCCCGAGACGCAGGCCGCGATCGGCCTGCTGCAGCGCGTTCACTTCAAGTTCCTCATCAACTACCACTCCGCCGCCGAGTTGCTGCTCTACGGCGCAGGCTTCCAGGTCCAGACGCGCTCCGAGGACGACCCGATCTACATCGCGCTCGCGGGCACGCTCGCGCAACCGGCGATCGTCGGCAACCCACCCGGCGCCCCCGACCCCTACCACTCCGAGGTCTCCTCGCTGCTCTACACGACCAACGGCGACACCGACGAGTCGGCCCACTCGCTCTACAACACCCTCTCGTTCACGCCCGAGATGGACGTCGCCGATCCCGCCCGCGGCGGCGGCGACTCGGTGTTTGACTTCCAGGACTCCGAGGCGGACGTCGAGCAGACATTCGAGAAGAACATCCCGTTCGCGCTCGACGTCGCGAAGTCCGCGGTCGATCCGGCGAACCCGGTGTCGCACCTCGGTCGCGTGGCGGCGCCATTCGAGCTGCACCCCTTCACGGTCTCGTTCGGCGACCCGCAGCGGGTGCGGGTCAACGCCAAGCGTGCGCTCGGCGCCGTGACGCTGCACTGGCGCGTCAACGGCGGCAGCGAGCACACCGCCGCGACGGCGATCTATGGCGGCGGCGTGCGCTACGGCGGCAAGCTCGACATCTACTACAGCGAGAAGCGCGGCACCGTGACGGGGACCGCCCCAGGCGACAACGTCACCGTGTGGTTCACCGCCGGCGGCCAGCAGTCGCAGTCCTTCGCCTACCACGTGCGCTCGAACACGCACGCCAAGGTGCTCATCATGGCCGCCGAGGACTACTCCGGTAAGCCCGGCGACGCGGTCGAGTTCCCGGCCTACACGAGCCGCGCGGCGCCGAACGACATTGCCTACTACAAGAACGCGCTGACGGCCGCGGGCATCAGCTACGACGTCTACGACGTCGATGCCGAGAACCGCGCCGCGCCGGACCCCGACGGCGTCCTCTCGCACTACGCCGCGATCGTCTGGTACACCGCCAACGACACCCTGATCCGCGCCGTCGGTGTTCCCGGCGGGACGGGCACGGGCAAGCTCGCCAACGACGAGATCCTCGCCGTACGCGACTATCTCAACGACGGCGGCAAGCTCCTGTACACGGGCCAGAACGCCGCCTTCGGCCAGGTCAACGCGTTCCCGTTCAACGAGCTCGGCGAGCCGCCGTACTGCGACGCGGCGACCCCCGCGAATACGCCCGACTGCATCGCGCTGTCGGATGACTTCCTGCAGTACTGGCTCGGCGCCTACATCCACATCGACGCCGCGGCCGACAAGGGCGAAGCGTCGGCGCTGCCGTTCCTCGGGCCGGCGCCGGTCGGGGCGTTCGGCCTCAACGGCGGCGACTCGGCCGACAACCAGAACCACGTCTACTCGCTCGTCACGACGTCGAGCGTGCTGCCGAAGGCGCAGTTCCCGCAGTTCGACTCCGACACGGAGGTGACGCTGAACCGGCCGCCGTCGTTCGATCCGGCCACGGGCAGCAAGTACGCGGTGGCGAGCAACGACGACGGCGGCTACCAGCGCCTGCGCCGGACGATCGACCTGACCGGCAAGTCCAGCGCCGACCTGTCGTTCAAGCTCTCCTACGACACCGAGCCCGACTACGACTACGTCTTCGTCGAGGCGCACCACCCCGGCTCGAACGACTGGACGACGCTGCCCGACTCAAACGGGCACACGTCGGACGACGTCGGCTCGTCGTGCGACATCAACTGGGACACCCTGCATCCGTTCCTCGCCCACTACCAGACGAACATCGACAAGAGCCAGATCGCCGGCCAGGAGGACTGCACACCGGTCGGCACCCCCGGCGTCGGCACCCCGCCGGGCCATTGGAACGCCGCGACCGGCAACTCCGGCGGCTACCAGAACTGGAAGATCGACCTCAGCGCCTACGCGGGTCAACAGGTCGAGGTGTCGATCACGTACGCGCAGGACTTCGGCTCGGGCGGGCTCGGCGTCTTCCTCGACGACGCGAAGATCACGAAGGACGGCATCGTGACGGACTCGACCTCGTTCGAGGACGGCCTCGGCGGCTTCACCGCCGGCCCGCCGCCGACCGGTTCGGAGGGTGGCACCCAGCAGCAGTGGAGCTCGCGCACGAGCCTCGGATACGAGGACGGCCCCGGCGTGCAGACGCCACACTCGGTCTACTGGGGCTTCGGCCTGGAGGGCGTCACGACGGCCGCGAAACGCACGCAGCTCATGGCCGCGGCGATGGCGCATCTCGGCGTGAGCGCGACGCCGCCGCCGGCCGCGTATCCCGCGGCGGTGCTCGCCGACAACCCGGCCGGCTACTGGCGGATGGGCGAGGCGTCGGGGACGACGATGCTCGACAGCGCCCCGAGCCCGGACAACGGGACGTACCTCCACGGGGTCGCACTGGGCCAGCTCGGCGCGGTCCCCGGCAACACCGCGGCGCGCTTCGACGGCGTCGACGACTCCGCCCGCGTGCCGCAGGCGGCGAAGCTGGACGTCGGCAGCTCGTTCAGCGCCGAGGGGTGGATCAAGCGCACGACGACGACGAAGTCCCAGGAGCTCTTCAACAAGGGCGCCAACGGGATCCAGCTCATCGTCATGAGCGCCGGATCGGGCAACGAGGTCTGGCTGAGGCGGGCCAGCGTCACGACGATCGCGCACTCGACGGTCCCGATCCCGGCCGACGGGAAGTACCACCACATCGTCGCGACGATGAACGGGGCGGGCACGGCCAAGATCTACGTCGATGGCGCCCTGCACAGCGCCCAGAACTCGGCCGTCCAGGCGATCCAGAACACGACGTTCCCGATCACGATGGGGTCGTCGGCGAGCACGGCGTCCAACTACGACGAGATGGCGTTCTACGACGGCGTGCTGACGGCGACCGACGTCGCGGAGCACTTCGCCGCCGGGACGCCGTAGTCGGGCCGGTGGCCTCGCGGGCGTTGAGCTCGCGGGGCCCGCCGTCGCCGGCGGCGGAGCGTCAGCCGAGTCTGGCGACCGCGCGGCGCGCCGGCGAGGCGCCTGCCCGCCTCGGGCGAGTGGTGGCGGGCGTCAGCGCGAGCAGGCGATGTGGTGTGAGATCTGCGGCTCGGGGACGCCGTCGCCGAGCGTCGCGAGGATCGCCGCGACCGCGCGCTGCTTGGACTCGCCGAAGGACGAGCTCGTCGTGTTCCAGCCCTCCAGGTCGGGGCTGTCGGCGGTCCATCCCTCGTCGTGCGAGTTGCAATGCAGGACGCGGATCGTCTGCACCTGAGTCTCCATCTGCCCAGGGTAGCTCAGCGCGACGGCGCGTCCGCGCCAACCGTGGGCGTCCGAACCCATCGGGAGGACTCCTCGCCGAGCGGGCGAACCCCGGTGCCATGGAGCATTCCTCGGCCACGCGCCGCCTCGTGAAGTCCGGGCCCGAGCTGTGGGCGGAGATCAGCGACGAGCCCTCGCTCGCCCGTCATCTCGCCGAGTTCGGCGAGATCCGCATCACCCGCGTCACACCCGAGACCACCGTTGCCTGGGAGGGCGACCGCGTCAGCGGCACGGTGGAGCTCGCACGGACCGGGCTCGGAACGAAGGTCGTCCTGACGGCGACGCCGGCGCCCGAAGCGCCGCCGGCGACGGGAGGCCCGCCCGCGCCGATGCGCCCGGCCGACACGGTCGCGGTCCTCAGCGGCGTGCTCGACGAGCTCGGCGACACCCAACCCCTACGGCGCAACTGAACCGAACGCAAGGCCAGAGCCTCGCCTCGGGAGCAAGGCTCCCGGACACGCCCGGGGCGAGGCGCGCGCCCGGCCGGCGGCGGCGCCGATCGGCTCGCCTACCATCGAGCCTCACCGTGTCCAAGCGCTCCAAGCCCCCCGAGACCGCCGAGCAGAAACGCGCGCACCTCGCCGAGCTGCGCGCCGCCGCCGGCCGCGTCACGGGCGAGACCGAGCGCAAGCAGCACGACCGCGGCCGCTACAGCGCGCGCGAACGCGTCGAGAAGCTGCTGGACCGCGGCAGCTTCCAGGAGCTCGACACGTTTACGCGCCATCGCACGACGGACTTCGAGATGGGCAAACGCCGGCCGTGGGGCGACGCCGTCGTGACGGGGCACGGGACGATCGACGGCCGGCGTGTGTGCGTGTTCTCGCAGGACTTCACGATCTTCGGCGGCTCGCTCGGCGAGGTCATGGCCGAGAAGATGTGCAAGATCATGGATCTCGCGGCGAGCATCGGCTGCCCCGTGATCGGCATCAACGACTCCGGCGGCGCGCGCATCCAGGAGGGAGTCGTCTCGCTCGGCGCGTACGGCGAGGTCTTCATGCGCAACGTCGACTGCTCGGGCGTCATCCCGCAGATCAGCCTGATCATGGGGCCGTGCGCGGGCGGCGCCGTCTACTCGCCCGCGATCACCGACTTCATCTCGATGGTGAAGGACAGCTCGCACATGTTCATCACGGGGCCCGACGTCATCCGCACGGTCACCGGCGAGGAGGTCGGCTTCGAGGAGCTCGGCGGCGCGATGTCGCACAACTCGACCTCGGGCGTCGCGCATTTCGCCTGCGAGGACGAGGACCAGTGCCTGTCGGACACGCGCTACCTGTTGAGCTTCCTGCCGTCCAACAACCTCGAGACCGCGCCGCGCGTCATCCCAACCGATGACCCGCAGCGCTGTGACGAGGCGCTCGACCATGTCGTGCCCGCGCATCCGAACAAGGCCTACGACATGCGCGACGTCGTCCGCCACATCGTCGACGACGGCGAGTTCTACGAGGTCCACGAGCACTACGCGACGAACATCGTCTGCGGCTTCAGCCGCCTCGACGGCTACGCGGTCGGCGTCGTCGGCAACCAGCCGGCGAGCATGGCCGGCGTGCTCGACATCGACGCGAGCGTCAAGGCCGCCCGCTTCGTGCGCACCTGCGACGCGTTCAACGTCCCGCTGCTGACGTTCGTCGACGTGCCGGGCTTCCTACCCGGCACGACGCAGGAGTGGGGCGGGATCATCCGCCACGGCGCCAAGCTGCTGTACGCGTTCGCCGAGGCGACGGTCCCGAAGATCACGGTCATCACGCGCAAGGCCTACGGTGGTGCCTACGACGTCATGGCCTCCAAGCATCTGGGCGCGGACTTCAACCTCGCCTGGCCGACCGCGGAGGTCGCGGTCATGGGCCCCGAGGGCGCCGTCGGCATCATCTACAAGCGCGACATCGCCCGCTCGCCGACGCCCGAGACGAGGCGCGAGAAGCTCGAGGACGACTACCGCGCGCGCTTCGCGAACCCGTACTCGGCCGCCGAGCGCGGCTACGTCGATGACGTCATCGTGCCGCACGAGACGCGCCCGAAGGTCATCGCCGCCCTGCAGGCGCTGCAGACCAAGCGCGCGCAGCCGCGCAAGCGCAAGCACGGCAACATCCCGCTGTAGTTTCAGCCGATGAGCCGTCGCATCCCGCCCGCGCTGGCGTTGATCTGCCTCGCCGGCGCTGCGCTGCGCTTTGCGACGCTCGACGTCCAGAGCCTGTGGTCCGACGAGGCGGTCACGGCGCACCTGCTGCGGATGGACCTCGGCGGGCTGTGGCAGGCGATCCCCGACAGCGAGTCGACGCCGCCGCTGTACTACGTCCTCGCCTGGCTGTGGACCCAGCTCGCGGGTACCGGCGAGGTCGGGATGCGATCGCTGTCGGCGCTGCTGGGCAGCGCGACGATCCCCGTCGTGTGGGCGCTCGGGCGGCGGCTCGGCGGGGAGCGCGCGGGGCTGGTCGCGGCCGCACTGCTGGCTGTCAACCCGATGCTCGTGTGGTTCAGCCAGGAGGCGCGCGCCTATGCGCTGCTTGCGCTGCTGGCCGCGTTGTCGGCGCTGCTGTGGCTGCGCCTGCTCGAGCGGCCCGCGACCGGACGGGCGCTCGCCTGGGCGGCCGTCGGCGCGCTCGCGCTCGCGACGCACTACTACGCGATCTTCGTCGTCGCGCCGCAGGCGCTGTGGCTTCTTCGGACCGTGCCCGATTGGCGCACGCGCGCGGTCGCGCTCGTACCGCTCGCGGCCGTCGGGGCCGCATTGGCACCGCTCGCGCTCGGCCAGCGTGCGAACGACAGTGCGGCGTTCATCGCGGACTCGAGCCTCGCGACACGGCTCGCGCAGGTCCCCAAGCAGCTACTCGTCGGCTACGACGCGCCCGCGGAGACGCTGCTCGCGGTGCTGTCGGCGGTCGTGCTCGTCGTCGCGGCGTTCGGCATGTGGCGACTTGGCTGCGGCGTGGCGCAGCCGCCCGGGCGGGCGAACGACGCGGGCGCAGCGGTGGCCGCAGATGGCGCGCGCCGCGCGCGCGATGACACGCGCCGCCTGCTCGCGCTCGTCGCCGCGGCGCTCGCGCTCCCCGCGCTCGCGGCGCTCGCCGGCGAGGATCACCTCATCACCCGAAACCTGCTCGCGGTCGCGCCGCTCGCCGCCGCGCTCGCCGGCGCCGGCCTCGCCGCCGTTGCCGGCACTGTGGCGGCCCTTGGCCGCTGCGCCATCGCCGTCGCCTGCGTGCTCGGGCTCGTCGCGGTCATCGGCGTCGACGTCGACTCGCGCAACCAGCGCGACGACTGGCGCGCTGCGGTGCACGCGCTCGGCCACGCTCCCGGCGCACGGATCGTCGTCGCCTCGCCCGCCTCGGCGGCGGTCGCGATCGGGTACTACCTGCGCAGCGCTCACCCGATCCCCGCGGCTGGCCTCGCCACACAGGAGATCGACTACATCGCGATCGGACAACGACGCCCGGGCGAGCGCCCGCGGCCGCCGCGGCCGGCGACACCGCCCGCCCCCCTGCCCGGGCTCGTCCTCGCGGGCCGCGTCGAGAAGCCGACGTTCACGGTCCTGCGTCTGCGAGCGACCGTGCCGGTGACCGTCGCGCCGTCGGCGGTCGCGATCGGCCTGGACGGCGGGCCGGCGGCCGTGCTCGAGGCCGCTCGCTAGCCGAACGCCGCTCACGGGGACAAATATGACGCCCCCGTCATGTTTAAGCTACGCTGATGCTCATGGCACGGACTGGCCTAACCTATGACTTCGACTGGATCGTCGTCGGATCGGGGTTCGGCGGCAGCGTGTCGGCGCTGCGGCTGACCGAGAAGGGCTACCGCGTCGGGATGTTCGAGTCCGGCCGCCGCTTCGCCGACCACGAGTTCCCGAAGTCCACCTGGGACGTGCGGCGCTACTTCTTCGCCCCGCGGATCGGCCTGCGCGGGATCTTTCGGCTGTCGCTCTTCAAGGACGTGACGATCATCAGCGGCGCGGGCGTCGGCGGCGGCAGCCTCGGCTACGCGAACACGCTCTACCGTGCGCGCAAGCGCTTCTACGACGACCCGCAGTGGGCGGGCCTGGAGGACGACTGGGAGTCGGCGCTCGAGCCGCACTACGAGGAGGCCGAGCGCATGCTCGGCGTCGCCACGGTGCAGACCAACGACGACGCCGACGAGCTCCTACGCCGCTTCGGCGAGCACATCGGCGCGCAGGCCAGCTACGCGAAGACCCGCGTCGGCGTCTTCTTCGGCGAGCGCGGCGTCAGCGTTCCCGACCCCTACTTCGGCGGCGACGGACCGGCACGCACGGGCTGCGTCGGCTGCGGGCGCTGCATGGTCGGCTGCCCGGTCGGCGCGAAGAACACGCTGCCGAAGAACTACCTCTGGTTCGCCGAGCGCGGCGGCACGCAGGTCATGCCCGATCGCACCGTCGTCGACGTCCGGCCGCTCGGCCCGAGCGCCGACGGCTCGGACGGCTACGAGGTCGTCACGGAGCGCACCGGTGCCTGGCTGCGCAAGGACCGCCAGATCCACAGCGCGGCGTCGGTCGTCCTCGCCGGCGGCGCGCTCGGCACGAACAAGCTCCTGCAGCGCTGCCTGCACAACGGCTCGCTGCCGAACGTCTCGCGGCGCGTCGGCGAGCTCGTGCGCACGAACAGCGAGGCGATCCTCGCCGTCACCGCGAAGGACAAGTCCGTCGACTACACGAAGCGCGTCGCGATCTCGGGCTCGATCTACCCCGACGCCAGCACGCACATCGAGACCGTCAGCTACGGCCGCGCAGGGGACTCGATCAGCCTCCTGCACACGCTGCTCGTCGGCGACGGCACGCGCATCACGCGCCCGCTCAAGCTCGCCGCCGGCGCGCTGCGCCACCCGCTGCAGTTCGTGCGCCTGTTCGACCCCCGCGGCTGGTCGCAGCGCACGATCATCCTGCTCGTCATGCAGACGCTCGACAACGCGATCGCGCTGCGCCCGCGACCGGGCCGCTTCGGCGCGATGCGGCTACAGACCGAGCAGGACCGCGACAAGCCGAACCCGACCTTCATCCCGATCGCCAACGAGGCCGCGGAGTGGATGGCGAAGGAGATCGACGGCGTGCCCCAGAGCTCGCTGCTCGAAGCGATCGCGAACATCCCGACGACCGCCCACATCCTCGGCGGCGTCGTCATCGCGCGATCGCCGGAGGAGGGCGTCGTCGACGCGCGCCACCGGGTCTTCGGCTACGAGAACCTGCTCGTCTGCGACGGCTCGGTCGTGCCGGCGAACGTCGGCGTCAACCCGAGCCTGACGATCACGGCGCTCGCCGAGCGCGCGATGACCTTCGTGCCCCGAGCGGGCGTTGCCGCGCAGATCGGCGATGCCGCCGATCCCGTGCTCGCCTGACTCGCGGCGAGAAGACGACGACCGAGCGCGTCCTGACGGTGATCGCGGCGCTGCTCGCCTGCGCGGCGCTCGTCGCCTGGGCGCTGCTCGGCGACATCCCGCTGCTCGCGGTTCAGGGGCTCGTGACGCGAACCCCAAGCGGTTCTGTCACGCGATCGGTCGCGCCGACGTAGTCTTGGGCGCATGAGGTCGCGATCCGCCCGCGCCGGCGCCTTCATCATGGTGATCGCCGTGCTGTGCGCGTGCGCCGTGACGAGCAGCGCGAGCGCCGCCGGCGAGCCGCAGATCTCCGGCGGCGGGATCGACCCCGGCGACCGCTTCGCCGCGAGCTGGGTGCTCGCGCGCGGCACGACGTTCCAGTCGCTCGAGTTCTCCTCGACGCCGATCCCCAACCCGATGCTGCCGGCCTCGTTCGCCGGGAAGAACGTCATCGACTCGGTCTGTGCTTCGCCGCCGGCGTCCTGCACGGCGCCGCCGACGCTGACGCTGTACCGCGGCGTCGATCGCGTGGCCCGCGACCGCCGCTACTACTTCAAGGTCAACGCGCGCGACGCCGAGGGCCGGACGCGAACCTCTGCGATCTGGGTCGTCGACGCGGGCCAGCGGCTGCGCCCCGGCGGCGGCAAGCCGACGGACGCGCCGACGAACACGCCCGTGCTCGCCCAGCCCTACATCGCGCCGCGGCCGAATACGATCCCGAAGCCGCGGCTCGTCCTGCCGGCGCCCGCCCTGACGATCGCCGGCGTCCTGCGTTACGGCCTGCGGGCGCGCGTGCTGTGCCCGAAGATCGCCTGCTACGTGCTCGTCGGCCTCGAGCTCGGCAAGACGGCGCTCGTCTACTCCGACGCGACGATCCGGCCGGGCGGCCGCGACACCTTCTCGCTGCGCCCGGTCCCGAAGCGCCAGGCGAGGCTGAAGCACCGCAAGCGCGCCCGCCTGGTCGTGCGCGCGGTCATCACCCAGCCCGGCGGCAAGCGGACCGAGCTCGTGCGCCGGGTCACCGTGCGTCGCTGAAGCGGGCCATGCCTGGGCCGGTGGTAGGGCCGATGCGCGCGCGCCCGAGCCGGTGGTAGCCGCTGCGCGCGCCCGATCCCGCGGGGCCGACCGGCCGGCAGCTCGCGCCGATGGAAATCGTGCCGTCGTGGCGCTGACGCGTCGCGAGACGCGCTGCGACTACAGCCGCAGCGCGCCCGCCGGGACGCGACCGTCGCGTGCGGCTTGCAGCGCCGCGATCGAGACGGCGAGATCCTGGATCGCGAGGCCGGTCGAGTCGAACAGCGTGATCGCGTCGGGGTTGCCGCGCCCGCCCGCGTCGCCGGCGAGCACGGCGCCGAGCGCGGTGACCTGATCGCGCGTGACGAGGCCGGCGTCGACCGCGCCCGCGAGCTCGCCGCCGTGGGATGCCTGCTCCCACTCGTCGCAGTACAGCTCGCAGCGGCCGATCGCGTCGAGGCTCGCCTCGGCCTTGCCCGAGCCGTCGGCGCCGAGCATGTTCAGGTGCTGCCCCGCGCGCAGATCGGACGCGTCGACGACGATCTGCGCGCCCGGCGTCACGCAGCAGACGATGTCGCAGGCGAGCGCCGCCGCGCGGTCGCCCGTGCTCCACTGAAGCTCGGCGGCGAGCGCCTCGGCAGACGGCGTGCGCGGATCGCAGCAGACGCCGGGGCCATAGCCGGCGGCGGCCATGCAGCGCGCGACCCATGCGCCGTTGAGGCCACAGCCGACGATCCCGACGCTGCACGAGCCCGCCCGGGCGAGCGCGAGCGACGCGACCGCCGCGACGGCGCCGGTGCGCAGCGCCGTCACCGCCGGCGCGTCGAGCAGCGCGAGCGGCAGGCCGGTCCGCGCGTCGGATAGGCAGACGATCCCGTTGACCGTCGGCAGGCCCTTCGCGAGGTTGGCCGGAAACGACGTGATCCATTTCAGCAGCGCGAAGCCGCCGCCGAGCGCCGGCATCGCGCGGAAGTCGCCGTAGGGCGGGCTCTGGACGTAGACCTTCGCCGGCATCGTCCAGTCGCCGCGGTGGTGGCGCAGGAAGGCTTCGCGAGTCGCCTCGATCGCCGCATCGGCGGAGACGGCGGCGAGGACGGTCACATGGTCGAGAACAGCGAGCTCGGGCACCGCGCGCAGGCTATCCAGACTCGCGTTGCATACCTTTGCGCCCCGCTTGGGACCTAAATACCCTAATGGCGACAGGAAATCACCTGTATAGTCGCCGACATCTTGTACGCCACCCCGGAGTCCTGAACCATGGAGCCCAGCTCTTCCGTCGGCCGGCAGGGAACGCTCGAGAACCCCGAGGTTCGCGAGGATGTTCCCGGCCACATCATCCCGATCATCCAGCGCGAGTTCGACGACTTCGACACGGAGTCCCAGCGCTTCCTGCGCGGCGACGTCGAGGAGACCGAGTTCATCAAGTTCCGCCTGAAGCAGGGCGTCTACGGACAGCGCCAGGCCGCCGTCCAGATGATCCGCGTGAAGCTCCCCTTCGGCGGGATCACGCCCGACCAGCTCGACGCCTTCGCGACGGTGATCGAGAAGTACGTGCCGCTGAACAAGGGGCACATCACGACGCGCCAGAACATCCAGCTGCACCACGTCCCGCTGCCCGACGCGGCCGCCGCGATCCGGGAGCTGTCGGACGCGGGGCTGTCATCGCGCGAGGGCTGCGGCAACACCGTGCGCAACGTCACCGGCGACCCGTGGGCGGGCGTCGCGGACGACGAGGTCTTCGACCTGACGCCGTACGCCGGCGCCTACGTGCGCTACTTCGTGCGCCACCCGACGACGCAGATGATGCCGCGCAAGATCAAGACGGCGTTCGACGGCGCGCCGTCGGCCGACCGCTCGCTGACCGGCATCCACGACATCGCCTTCCTCGCCCGCGAGCGCGACGGCGTCCGCGGCGTCGAGGTCCGCGTCGGCGGCGGCACCTCGATCATGCCGCGCATCGCTCCCACGCTGTACGAGTTCGTCGGCCTCGACGACGGCGAGTACCTCAAGGTCGCCGAGGCGTGCTTGCGGATCTTCGACCGCACGGACTTCCTGCGCGTGAACCGCGCCAGGGCTCGCATCAAGGTGCTCGTCGACAAGGTCGGCATCGACGCCTTCCGCGAGATGGTCGACGAGGAGCTGCAGGGCGACTGGGTCGCCGACCGCGACTTCGACGTCGAGGCCTTGAGCTTCGACATCGACGAGGAGGCGCTCGCGCCCGCCCCGCCGCTGTCGTACTCCTCTCCGAACGGCGACCTGTCGGAGTTCGCGCGCTTCGAGGCCGCGAACGTGCAACCTCAGCGGCAGGTGGGCTTCTCGACGGTCCACCTCAAGATCACCCGCGGCGACCTCGAGCCAGAGCAGTTGCGCGGGATCGCGAACGTCATGCGCGAGTACTCGGGCGGCTTCATGCGCACGACGGTGCACCAGAACCTCGTCCTGCGCTGGGTGCGCGACGAGACGGTCTACGAGGTCTGGCAGGCGCTGTCGGAGCTCGGTCTCGCCGGCATCGGCCCCGATCGCATCACCGACGTCGTGTCGTGCCCCGGGACGGACTCCTGCAAGCTCGGCATCACGTCCTCGATGGGCCTGAACGCCGCGCTGCAGACGCGCCTCGAGGCGATGCGGATCACGGACCCCATGACGCGCGCGATCCACATCAAGATGAGCGGCTGCCCGAACGGCTGCAGCCAGCACCACATCGCGAACATCGGCTTCTACGGCGCCTCGATCAAGGTCGGCAAGCACACGATCCCGGCCTACGTCGTACACGTCGGCGGCAACTTCGACGGCGGCGAGATCGTCTATGGCACGCGCCTGAAGGTGCGCCTGCCCGCGAAGCGAATCCCGGACGCCGTCGAGCGCTGGCTGCGCTGGTACGAGGCCGAGCGACTGGATGACGGCGAGGCGTTCAACGACTTCGCGACGCGGATCGGCGCGAAGGCGTTCGAGGACCTGGTCCGCGAGCTCTCGCTGCCCGTCGAGTTCGGCATCGAGTCGATGAACACGTTCATCGACTGGAACCGCGACGTGCCGTTTGCCGTCGTGCGCGGCGAGGGCGAGTGCGCGGTCTAGAAGCACCGCTGGAGGTCGCGGGGGCCCTCACGGAGACCCTGCGGCTGGCGGCCGCGCACGAGCGGCTCGTCTTCCTGTGTTCGTTTCAGAAGGAGGAGTCGGTCATCCTCGACGAGCTGCTTCGGGTTGCGCCGCACGTGCGCGTCGTGACGATCGACAGCGGCGTGCTCTTCGGAGAGACGCTCGACACATGGCGTGCGTTCGAGCAGCGCTTCGGCGTGCGGGTGGAGGTGCAGGAGGCGTTCGGCACGCCGCCGTGGAGCGGTCCCGAGCACTGCTGCGGTGCACGGAAGGTCGCCGCGCTGAACCGCGCGCTTTCGGGCTGCGACGCCTGGATCACGGGGCTGCGCCGCGAGCAGGGGCCGACGCGTGCGGCGACGCAGTGCGTCGAGGTCGATGAGAGGCGGGGCGCGATCGCGAAGTACTCGCCGCTCGCGCATTGGACCGAGCGCGAGCTGTGGGCGCGCATCCACGAGCGCGGCCTGCCGTATCACCCGCTGCACGACGCGGGCTATGAGTCGATCGGTTGCGCGCCGTGCACGAAGGCCGGCAGCGGCCGCGACGGGCGCTGGGCGGGGACCGACAAGACCGAGTGCGGGCTGCACATCTGATGCTCGGCCTGGACCCTATGGTCATCGGCTTCGGCTTCGGCGTCGGAATCCTCATCGGCCTGACCGGGATCGGCGGGGGCTCGCTCATGACGCCGCTGCTCGTCCTCTTCGCCGGCGTCCCCCCAGTCGTCGCGATCGGTACCGATCTCGCGTACGGCGCGATCACGAAGACGCTCGGCGGCTGGCGCCACCTGCGCAAGGGCACCGTCGACCTCGGCGTGTCGAAGTGGCTCGCCGTCGGCAGCGTGCCTGGTGCGCTCGTCGGCGTCTGGCTGCTCGATCGTCTGCACGCCGCCTACGGCAAGAGCTTTGAGCCGGTCCTGCTGATCTCGATCGCGGTCGCGCTGCTGATCGTCGCGACGACGATCCTCGGGCGCGCGCTGTTCATGCCCAAGCTCGTCGCCCGCGAGCGCGAGTCGATCGAGCAGACCCGTCGCACGAAGCTCACGGCGATCGCCATCGGTGCGTTCCTCGGCCTGCTGCTCGGCGTGACCTCGGTCGGCAGCGGCGCGCTCATCGGCCTCGCGCTGATCCTCGTCTTCAAGCTGACGCCGCACCGCGTCGTCGGCACCGACGTCTTTCATGCCGCGATCCTGCTGTGGGCGGCGGGTCTCGCGCACGTCGCCAGCGGCAACGTCGACCTCGTCCTGATGGGAACGATCCTCGCCGGCTCGCTACCGGGCGTGCTCGTCGGCACGGCGCTGATCACGAAGGTGCCCTCCGGCGTCCTGCGCCCGACGCTCGGCTGCGTCCTGCTCGGCTCGGCGCTCGGCGTCCTGTCGAAGGCCGGCGTCGCCGTGCCGCCGACCGCGCTCGTCGGCGTGCCCGCCGCCGTCGGCCTGTTCGCGTGGCTGCTGACACGCGAGCGCGGGCGCCGCGTCGCCTCGGCAGCCGAGCGCAAGCCGGTGGCGGCATGACCGCGCGGCTCACCCATCTGCAGGAGCTTGAGTCCGAGGCGATCCATGTCATGCGCGAGGTCGCCGCGGAGCTCAGCACGCCCGTGCTGCTGTTCAGCGGCGGCAAGGACTCGATCGTGCTGCTGCGCCTCGCCGAGAAGGCGTTTCGGCCGGGGCGCTTCCCGTTCCCGCTCATGCACGTCGACACGGGCCACAACTTCCCCGAGGTCATCGAGTTCCGCGACCGCCGGGTTGCTGAGCTCGGGGAGCGCCTGCTCGTCGCGTCCGTGCAGGAGTCAATCGATGCGGGCCGTGTCGCCGAGGAGACCGGTCCGCGCGCGTCGCGAAACCGCCTGCAGACGACGACGCTGCTCGACGCGATCGAGCAGCACGGCTTCGACGCCGCGTTCGGCGGCGCGCGCCGCGACGAGGAGCGCGCGCGGGCGAAGGAGCGGATCTTTTCCTTCCGCGACGACTTCGGCGGCTGGGACCCCAAGAACCAGCGTCCGGAGCTGTGGAGCATCTATAACGGGCGCATCCGTCGCGGCGAGAGCGTGCGGGTGTTCCCGATCTCAAACTGGACCGAGCTTGACGTCTGGGAGTACCTCGCCGTCGAGGCACTCGAGGTGCCGTCGATCTACTTCGCGCACGAGCGCGAGGTCTTCGAGCGCGACGGCATGCTCTATGCGACGTCCGACCATGTCTCGTTGATCGACGGTGAGACGCCGTTCGTCGAGTCCGTGCGCTACCGCACGGTCGGCGACATGAGCTGCACCGGCGCCGTGCGCTCGACCGCCGCCGACCTCGACACGGTCGTCGCGGAGATCGCGGCTACGCGGATCACCGAGCGCGGCGAGACGCGCGCCGACGACCGCGCGACCGAGGCCGCGATGGAGGACCGCAAGGTCGCCGGGTACTTCTAGTCATGGCCTCGCTCGCCTCCGCCGATCTGCTGCGCCTCGCCACGGCCGGCTCCGTCGACGACGGCAAGTCGACGCTCATCGGACGCCTGCTGTTCGATTCCAAGCAGGTGCTGACCGATCAGCTCGAGCAGGTCGAGGAGGCATCGCGGCGGCGCGGCGGCGACGGCGACATCGACCTCTCCCTGCTCGTCGACGGGCTGCGGGCGGAGCGCGAGCAGGGCATCACGATCGACGTCGCCTACCGCTACTTCGCGACGGCGAAGCGGACGTTCATCATCGCCGACACGCCCGGGCACGTGCAGTACACGCGCAACATGGTGACGGGCGCGTCGACCGCCGATCTCGCCGTGATCCTCGTCGACGCGCGCAAGGGCGTGCTCGAGCAGTCCAAGCGCCATGCCTACATCTCGTCGCTGCTCGGGATCGGGCACATGGCGGTCGCCGTCAACAAGATGGACCTCGTCGGCTTCTCCGAGGACGTCTTCGACGAGATCGTGCGCGAGTTCTCCGAGTTCGCGCGCGGCCTGCACGGCGTGCGCGACCTCGCCTACCTGCCGATCTGCGCCAAGCACGGCGACAACGTCGTGCAGCGCTCCGAGCGGATGCCGTGGTACGGCGGCGTGCCGCTGATCGAGCACCTCGAGTCCGTGCCGGTCGCCGACGATCGCAACCTCGACGACGTGCGCTTCCCGGTGCAGTGGGTCGTCCGCGATCACGACAGCGACTACCGCGGCTACGCCGGCCGCATCGCCGGCGGGATCCTGCGCCCAGGCGACGAGGTTCAGGTGCTGCCGTCGGGCGCGCGCTCGCGGATCGCCCGCATCGACACGTTCGACGGACCGGTCGACGAGGCGTTCGCGCCGATGTCCGTGACCCTGCTGCTCGAGGACGAGATCGACGTCTCGCGCGGCGACCTCGTCTGCGCCGTCGTCGGCGCGCCGCAGCTCGCCCGCGAGATCGACGCGACGATCTGCTGGATGGCCGCCGCTCCGCTGCGCGCCGGCGCGCGCTACGCGGTCAAGCACGCGACGCACGCCGCGCGCGCGATCGTCGACGAAGTCGTCAACCGCGTCGACATCGACACCCTCACGGCGGACGACACGCCCGACGAGCTCGCGCTCAACGACATCGGCCGGGTGCGGCTGCGCACCTCCAAGCCGCTCGCGTTCGACCCGTATCTGCGCAACCGCGCGACCGGCTCGTTCATCCTCATCGACGAGGCCACGAACGATACGGTCGGCGCGGGCATGATCCGCTGAGCGGAGGGGGAGTTGCAGGTCTACTAGGAGGGTTTGGCGAAACGATTGGCGAAACGCTGAGCGGTCCAGCCGATCATGCGACGGAAGCGCCGACGGAAGCGCCGACGGAAACATCTTCGATCGGCCACGGCGTGGCGTCTGGGACGCGGCCCTCGGCCATCGCCGCTTGCCATTCCTCTTCACGGCAGGCCCACACAACCGCAAAGTCGTATCCAGGGTCAACGGGTCCGGTGGCGATTCGGCGAAGCGTGCGCCCGAAGGCGTCGCGGACTTCGATGGGCTGCCCGGCTGCTGTCTTGACCATGCCCACATTCTCGCGGATCTACCGCGGTACGCCAAGCGGCACGTCGGACAGACACGCTGCCGTTGCCTCAGGGTGCTACCATTGGCGAGACCGATGCCACAAGCCCAACGGAGGATGCCGTGTCCGACGCACTGACAGAACCGGCGGCAGACAGCTTTGTCCCGCCGTACATCTCATTTGCCCAACTGCTGAACGTGCTCGACCGCATGAAAACTGAGGGGGTCCCCGCCCGCGTCGACCGCAGCTACCTCGGCTCGTGGTCGGGGGCCGCCCAAGGGCAGTTCCTCAAGGCGGCTCGCTCCCTCGTCCTTCTGGATGAACTCGGTCGGCCGACGGACACTCTCAAGCGGATGGTTGACGATCCCGACGAGCGCCCGACCGTCGTGGCCAGCCTCCTGCGAGCGAAATACAGCGACGCTCTCGCACTCGGGCTCGATGCCACCCAGGCGCAACTCGATGAGGTCTTCCGCAACTATGGCATCAGCGGCTCGACCACGCGCAAGGCGATCAGCTTCTACCTGCACGCCACCAAGTTCGCAGGCATCCAGACCAGCCCTTTCTTCAAGTCCGGTCGGACGAGCAGCAGCGGCGTGCGCAATGGCAGCGGCGGCGTGCGGCGTGCCGCCCGCCCTCGTACAAGCTCGCAGAACGGCAACGCGGAGACACCATCTCCAACGCCCCCGCACAACCCACTTGGCAGTCTCCACCCTGCCGTAGCGACTATGGTGCAGACGCTTCCGGCCTACGATGGCACGCCTGGGAAGCCCGAGTACTCCGAAGCCGAACGCGAGGCATGGTTCGCCTACGCCAAGGCGACCTTCAACCTGATCTACGCGCTCCCGACCGGAGATAAGTCGTGATCGCGAAGCCTGCTGACAACGGGAGCATCGCTATGGCCTTGTGACCACCGGGGCGCGATGCAGTCCACTGTCGCGCCTCACAATCGAATAGGCGGAAGCGCCCGGAGCGGTCCACGTAGTGGACGCGGATCCCGCCCCAGGCACCAGAGAGAGGTCCAGGCCCTTTGCGGGGGTTGCGTTCCGATGAGTCTCGCCACTCAGGCGAACCGGAACGCGAGCGATAAGCCAATCGCCCTGGGCCTCTTTCCGTGCGTCGAGTCTAACGCGCTACGCGCGAGCCGTCGCCAGCGCGCCCGCGAGCTTCGCGAGGATCGTCAGATCGGCGTGCAGCCGCACCCGCTCGATTCCGCGCACGCGGAGCTTCAGGAGCGCGGCGACGAGAGCCGCAATCTCCGGCGAGTCCAACAGTCCTGCAAGCTCGAACGCCGCCGAGCGCGGTGCTACTTTGGGAACGTCCACGTAGATCAAGCCTTCGTGGTCCAGACCCCCGGCGACGCCAATCGCGCGGGGGTCACTTATTGCGTATTTGCAGGCTAAAGACTACTATGCCGACCGGACGGATTCGCGTCCGAGATGAGGGGTAAGGTGGACCGGATGGGCGATCATGAAGCGGTTTCCATCGGCCACTACTCGGCCGCAGAAGTTGCACGCCTTGCAGGGGTTTCCGCTCGGCGGATTGGATCGTGGGCGCGCTACGGGATCATCCCGTCCGTCTCGCAGCGTCCGCGCGTGTACTCCTACGCCGACGCTGGCGAAGCGGTTCTCGTGCGCTACCTCGTCGAGCAGAAGTTCCCGACGAGCAAGATTCGCCTGATCGTCGAGAACCTGCGGCGTGACTACGGCCAGTGGCCGCTTGCTGCCGCCCCCTTGAAACACGACGGACGACTTGCCGTGATCGAGAAAGACGGCAAGGTCTGGATCGACGCGGCGGATAACAACGAACAGCGCGTGATCGGCAAGACTTTGCTGGATCTCAAGGCCGTGCGGGCCGCTCTTGAGCACGGTGGATGGGTCGGCTACCAGACCCGGAGAGAGCACATCCAGGTCGACCCCGAGCAGCTATCAGGACAGCCGGTCGTTCGTGACCGTCGCATCGCGACAGAGACAGTGGCGAACCTCGCGAAGCGCCCCGAAGGCCGCGCGTTGCTTCTCGACGACTTCGCGTTGACAGACGAGGAAATAGACGAGGCCGTCGCCTACGAAGATGATGTGAACAAGGCGCTTGAAGCCAGCGCAGCCTGATCGCCGTCTGGTCATCGACGCGACGTGTCCTTGGCGGATCGCCGTCGAACTGGGGGCGCGCGGGTTCGTTGACGCTACGTCGCCTTTTCATCTCGGCGACCAGACGCTCAAGGACCCGCCCCTGCTCGCGTTGATCCACGATCTTGAGCCCGCCGTGCTTGTCACATACGACCAGAAGATGGTCGTTGAGCACCGTGGGATTCTGGAGCACTTCGGCACTACCCTCGCGGTCATCGACAAGAAGGCGTGGCCTGCGCACCTTACGCTGGAGCAGTATTGGCGAGACGTGATCCATCACCACGCGCACCGATTCGCTGCGCAGGCTGAGGGATCGCGCTTCAAGTACAACCGGTGCAGCCGAAGCCCGCTCAAATGATGGGGTACGAGCACCCCGAAAGGTAGGTATCAGTGCCTTCTGTAGCCTCGATATCCCCCGTCAACACTGGGCGAACGAGTTTCGCCAATCCCTCCTAGCGGACCTGCGTGGCGATCTCGTCGAGCTGGCGCCGGACGAGCTCGAGGCGGCGATCGAGCGTCGCGCGATCGTCGGCGATCTCCTTGTCGGCGCGGGCGCGCAGCGCGGCGATGAGGCGGTCGACCTCCTTCGCACCGGCCTCGTCGCCGGCGCCGAGCAGCGCGGCGCCCTTGTAGTTCATATCGATCGTGGCGTTGTCGCGTAGCGCGGCCTGGCAGATCGTCGTCTGGTCGCGGTGTCGCCCGAGGCAGATGAGCTGTTGGGCGAGGTCGGTCGCCTGGCGCGCGAAGCTCCGGAAGCGAGACAGCAGCGCGCCGGTCGTGCGGGCGTCGACGTAGCGCCCACCGGTCGCGGTGGCAACCGCGCGCAGCCGCTTCGCCTTGGCCGCGTCGACGTCAAGCCCGACGACGTCGACGACGACGTGCACGCCGTTGCGCTGTAGCGCTCGAGCCGCCTCCACGGGCCTACCGCCGCAGGTCTCCAGACCGTCGGTGACGAGCAGGATCCTCGCGACCTCGCGATCGCCCGGGCGAAAGCCGCGGCCGGCCTCGGTGAGCGCCGCGGCGATCGGCGTCCAACCGGTCGGCTTGAAGCGCGACAGCGCGCGCGAGACCTTCGCGCCGCTGAAGGCGCCGACCGGGGCGAGCGTCGAGACGCCCTTGCAACTTGCCGAGCGTCCCGCCTCGGAGTTGTCGCCGCGGTTGCCGAACACGACGAGCCCGAAGCGATCGAGAGCCGGCGGCGTGTTGCTCACGTAGCTGCGGATCGCCTGCTTGGCGGCCGCCATCTTGCTGATGCCGCCGCCCGCCGGAGCGGCCATCGAACCCGACGCGTCAAGCGCGATGACCGTCGATCGGCCGCGCGCCGCCTGCGCGCTCGTGACCCCCGCGGGGATCGGGCACTGGCGCTGCGTGCAGTCGTCCGCGCTCGGGTCCTTGCCGCGCTCGACCTCGATGAAGTTCGGGATGCCGTTGTCGTCGGAGTCCACGTACCACTTCGCGGGCAGGGGCCGGTGCGGCTGCGCCGCAGCCTTCGATGGGGATCCGGCCGAGGTCGCCCTATCGCTGGAAGGCTTCGAGTCGCCGCCACCGCAACCCGCGAGCAGCAGCGCGCCGACCAAGGGAGCTGTGATCGACCGTCGCATTTGCAGCCATATACCCACTCGGCCGGGATACGCGACAACTCGACCGCTCGGCGCCGCCGCCGGCCGCGCGAGCGTCGACGGCCACGAGCCGCATGTCCGGGTTCAGTCGCAGACGCAAGTCCGCGCGCGGCACAGCCTAGGATTCGCGCTGTGAACCGTCGTCCCAAGCTGCGGATCGTGGCCGCCGCGGCCTCGCCCGAGGAGGCGGCTGCCGTCGTGGCAGCGCTCGAGCGCTTCATGCGTGAGACCGCGCCGCCGCGGGCCGCGCCGCCGGCAGCGGGGCCGAGCGGATGGGAGCGCGCCGCGCGCCGGGAGGCCACCGGCCGCACGGCCGACGGATCGTGGGGCGTGCCCCAGGCCTTGTCGCGTTCGGGTTGGCCGGCAGCGCGCCGCGTGCATTAGCCTCGCGGGCATGGCGGATTCCGGGCCCCGGATGTTCTCGAAGATCCTGATCGCCAACCGCGGCGAGATCGCCGTCCGGATCATCCGTGCCTGCGACGAGCTTGACGTCGCGTCCGTAGCGGTCTACTCCGAGCTTGACCGCGACGCGCCGCACGTCGCGCGCGCGTCGGAGGCCTACCTGCTCGGCCCGGGCCCAGCGGCCGAGAGCTACCTGAACGTCGAGCGGATCCTGGAGGTCGCAGCAGAGTCCGGCGCCGAGGCGGTGCACCCCGGCTACGGCTTCCTCGCCGAGAACGCCGCGTTCGCACGCGCCTGCGACGTGGCGGGCATCGTCTTCATCGGCCCGTCAGCCGACGCGATCGACGCGATGGGGTCCAAGACGCGGGCGCGCGAGCTCATGCAGGCGGCCGGCGTGCCGATCGTGCCAGGGACCGTCGAGCCTGTCCCCGATCTCGAGACGGCGCGGCGGATCGTCGACGACGAGATCGGCTACCCGGTCGCGGTCAAGGCCGCGGGCGGCGGCGGCGGCAGGGGCTTTCGCGTCGCGCTCAAGGCCGACGAGCTCGAGGCGGCGTTCGAGGGCGCCGCGCGCGAGGGCGAGAAGTTCTTCTCCGACGCGACGGTCTACCTCGAGCGCTACCTGCCGGATCCGCGCCACGTCGAGGTCCAGATCCTCGCCGACTCCCACGGCAACACGATCCATCTCGGCGAGCGCGACTGCTCGATCCAGCGCCGCCACCAGAAGCTCGTCGAGGAGTCGCCGGCGCCGGCGTGGGTCGTCGACGAGGCGCTGCGCGAGCGGATCGGCACGATCGCCGTCGAGGCCGCGCGGGCGGTCGACTACCGCGGCGCCGGGACGGTCGAGGGGTTGCTGGCGGTCGCCGAGGGCAAGGGCGAGGCCGAGTACTTCTTCCTCGAGATGAACACGCGTGTGCAGGTCGAGCACTGCGTGACCGAGATGACGACCGGGATCGACATCGTCAAGGAGGGCATCCGCGTCGCGGCCGGCGCGAAGCTGTCGGTCGCCCAGGGCGACGTCGTCCTGCGCGGCCACGCGATCGAGTGCCGCATCAACGCGGAGGACGCATCCAAGCGCTTCGCGCCCGCGCCCGGCGCGATCGGCACGTACGTCGAGCCGTCGGGGCCCGGCGTGCGCGTCGACTCGGGCGTGCGCGCCGGCAGCGTCGTGTCGCCGATGTACGACCCGATGATCGCCAAGCTCATCGTCTGGGACGCCGACCGCGAGCAGGCCACGGCGCGCATGCTGCGCGCGCTCTCCGAGTTTCAGATCGAGGGCCTCAAGACGCTGATCCCGTTTCACCGCGCGCTGCTGGCGACCGAGCAGTGGGCGCGCGGCGAGACCTGTCGCGACCTGCTCGAGGACAAGGCGTGGCTGAAGAGGCTTGCCTTCCCGCCGCCCAAGCCGAAGGGCGACGACGCATCCGACGGCGGCGAGAGCGTCGAGCACAGCTACGCCGTCGAGGTGTCGGGCCGGCGCTTCGACGTCCGTGTCATCGGCCCGCCGCTGCAAGGCGGCGGCGCGGCGGACGGCGCCGCGCCGGCCGGAGCGGCCAAGCCCGTGCGGACGGCGCCCGCCAAGCGCGAGCGCAAGGCAGCGCGCGGCAGCGACTCGCTCGCCTCGCCGATGCAGGGCAACGTCTGGAAGCTGCCGGTCAGCGTCGGCCAGACGGTCGCCGAGGGCGACGTCGTCGCGATCATCGAGGCGATGAAGATGGAGAACGAGATCGCCGCGCACCGCTCCGGCGTCATCGCCGAGCTGCCGGTGTCCGAGGGCGACTCCGTGCGCAGCGGCGATGTCCTCGCCGTCATCAAGGACGCCGAGTGAGCGCCGCGCGCGCCTGGCTCGCTCAGCCCGACGAGGCCGAGACGGTCGCGGCGCTGCTCGTCGCCTTCCGCGACCACATGGGCTCGGACTGGCCGTCCTCCAACGCCTTCCTCGCCTCGGTCGAGCGGCTCGTAGAGGACCACGACAGCGAGTTCCTGCTCGCCTCGCGCGACGACGACTCGCCGCCGTCGGGCGTCCTGCAGCTGCGCTTTCGCTTCAGCGTCTGGAAGGCGGCGCCCGACGCCTGGATCGAGGATCTCTTCGTCAGCGCCGACGCCCGTCGCGCCGGCGTCGGCGAGGCGCTGCTGCAGCTCGCGATCGAGCGCGCAGCCGAGCGCGGCGCCAAGCGCATCGAGCTCGACTGCAACGAGGACAACGCTCCGGCGCTCGCGCTCTACGAGCGCCACGGCTTCTCGACGCGCTCGAAGGGCGGCCCCGCACGGGACCTGTTCCTCGGTCACGCGCTGGACTGAGAACCGCCGAGGTCGTCATCGAACGTGGCGACGATCAGGCGTCAGCGTCGGATTGATCCCCTTCTCCGGGTGGACCGCGCTACGGCAAGCGGCCGTTGAGGCCGAGCGACGCGAACATCGCGCCCGCCAGCAGTAGGAGCCCGGCCGCCGCGAAGGCGACCGTGATCTCGCGCTTCTCCGGCTTCGTTCCGATCTGTGAGCCGAGCTTCTCGTAGACGGCGCCGAGCTGATCGGAGTCCTCGGCACGGAAGCCGTCGCCGCCCGACAGCGACGCGATCCGCTGCAGCGCCTCGGTGTCCGGCGGCACGCGCAGGACCTGGCCGCCGAGCTCGATCGTGCCGTTCGGCGTGCCGAGCGCGACGGTGTAGATCGGCACGTGCAGACGCCGCGCCTCGGTCGCCACCTCGTAGGCGGCCGTGCCGTCGGTCGCCGAGCCGTCCGACAGGAGGACGATCGCGGCCGGCGGGCGGCGGGCGGAGCTGTCGCCGCCGACCTGCAGGTCGTCCAGCGCGGTCCGCAACCCCGCGCCGGTCGCCGTGCCGGAGATCGGCTGCAGCGTCTTGAGTGCGTTCGAGACGAGCTGACGGTCGGTCGTGGGCACCTGCAGCGACTGCGCGGCGTCGGAGAACGAGACGAGGCCGACGCGCAGCTCGGCGGGAACCTTGTCGAGGAAGCTCTGCGCCGCGCGCCGCGCCGCCTCCAGGCGCGTCGGGCTGACGTCCGTCGCCGACATCGATCGCGAGACGTCGGTGACGAGCACGACCGAGGCGCGCTCGACCGGCACGGCGACCGTGTGCTGCGGGCGCGCGAAGGACAGCGATAGCGCGAGCAGCGCGGCGAGGAAGAGCGCAAACGGGACCTGCCGTGGCCAGCGCGGCTCCTGCGCCGCGACTGCTGCGAGCGCCGACATCGCCGTGTAGCGCACGGGGTAGCGGCGGCGGCGGCGCTGCGCGGTGCTGTGTGCGAGCAGCGCCAGCGGCACGACCGCCAGGCACAGCAGCGCGATCGGCGAGGCGAAGCTCATCGCAGCGCCCGCCCGAGCGCGCGCAGCCAATCGCCCTTCGTCGACAGCACGACGTGCGCGGCGCCGGCGCGGCGCATCGCCGCCGCAACGCCGGCGCGCTCAAGCGCGGCAGCGGCCGCGAAGCGCTCGCGCAGCTTCGGCCGAGACGTGTCGACCTCGAGCAGCCCGCCGGTCTCGGGATCGACGAGCGACAGCCGCCCAACAGGCTCCAGGCGCTCCTCACGCGGGTCGCGGATCTCGACGGCGAGCACGCGGTGGCGGCCGGCGAGCGCGCGCAGAGCCCGCTGCCAGTCCAACGCGCCGCGGAAGTCCGACACGACGACGACGAGGCCCGGCTGGCGGGCGATGCGGCCGACGCGGTGCAGCACCGGCGCGATGCCGCGATCGGCGACGCCGTCGACCGCGACGCCCTCCTCGATGAGCTTGCGCAGACCGATCTTCGCGTTCGGCCCGCCGCGCGGGGGCAGCATGCGCTCCACCCCGCCGGCGGTGAAGACCGCAAGCCGGCCGCCGTGGCGCGTCGCGGCGCGCGCGACGACCTGCGAGACGCCCTCGGCGACGTCGGACTTCAGCCGGTCGGCGGTGCCGAACGCCATCGAGGCGGAGACGTCGAGCACGAGCCACGTCGTGAGGATCCGCTCGGGAACCTGCAGGCGCACGTGGGCGATGCCGGTGCGGGCGCTGGCGGCCGGGTCGAGCTGGCGGACGTCGTCACCAAGCTGGTACGGGCGCAGCTGCGCGAGCTCCGTGCCGCCGCCGACGCCCGGTGCGAGGCGGTCGCCCGGCAGCGCGCCCGCGCCGCGCCGCGCGAGCGACAGCGCAAGCGCGTCGACGAGCGGCGCCGGCGTCGGCCCCGGCCCCTGACGGGCCGGCGGGACGTGCAGCGAGCTGTGTGGAGGTGCGGGCATCGCGCGTCGGGCGGTGGCGCGCTACGCCGCGGCGATCGACTCGTGATCGGTCGGGCCGGTCGAGCGCCCGTCGCCGAGCGCGCCGAGGATGCGGTCGAGGATCTGGTCGGTCGTGACGCCGTCCGACAGCGCGTCGTAGGACAGCACGATGCGGTGGCGCAGGACGTCGGGAGCGAGGTCGCGGACGTCGTCGGACAGGACGTGCCGGCGGCCGCGCAGCAGCGCCAGCGCGCGCGCCGCCTGGACCATGCCGATCGCGCCGCGCGGGCTGGCGCCGTACTGGATCTGCGAGGCGAGGTCGCCGAGCCCGTAGCGCTCGGGATTGCGCGTGCCGTCGACGAGCTGGACGGCGTAAGCGACGACCTCGCGGTCGACGAAGATCTCGGCCGTCGCGCGCTGGTAGCGCGACAGCTCGGCCATCGACAGGCGGACCTGGACGTCCTCCGCCGGGCGCAGCGAGCGGCCGACGATCGAGGCCTCCTCGCCGAGCGTCGGGTAGTCCACGAGGACCTTGAACAGGAAGCGGTCGATCTGCGCCTCGGGCAGCGGGTACGTGCCCTCGGACTCGATCGGGTTCTGCGTCGCCATGACAAGGAACGGCTCGGGGACGCGGAAGCTCTCGGTGCCGATCGTGACCTGGTGCTCCTGCATGACCTCGAGCAGCGCGGACTGGACCTTCGCGGGCGCGCGGTTGATCTCGTCGGCGAGCAGGAAGTTGCCGAAGACCGGGCCGAGCTCGACGTCGAAGCGGCCCGAGTCGGGGCGGTAGATGCGCGTGCCGACGAGGTCCGCGGGGACGAGGTCGGGCGTGAACTGGATGCGGCGAAACGTGCCGCCCATGACGTCGGCGAGCGTGCGCACGGTCAGCGTCTTCGCGAGGCCGGGGACGCCCTCGAGCAGCACGTGGCCGCCGGCGAGCAGGGCGACGAGCAGCCGCTCGAGCATCGCGTCCTGGCCGACGATGACGCGCTTGATCTCATACAGCGCCTCCTCGAGGGCCTGACGCGGTGGGCGTCCTGCTTCGTCGTCGGGCGGGTGCGGGTGCATCGTGCTCATCTCAGGACGTTCCTTTCATGGGCGAGGGAAGATCAGACAAGGCGGCGAAACCAGTAGAGCGACAGCAGCGCGCCGACGGCGAGCAGGGCGAGCGCGCCGCCGCTGAAGGCAGCGGTCAGCTCGCGCGGCTGCTTGCGGTAGCCGATCCGCGATCCGAGCTGCTTGTAGACCGTGCTGAGCTGCGTGAGGTTGTCGGCGGTGAACGCCCGCCCCCCGGAGATGTCGGCGACGGACTGCATCTCGGCGGGGTCGGGCGGGACGGGCGTGACGCGCGTCGTCCCGTCGGGGCGCTTGACCGTGATCGTGCCGGCGGGCGTGCCGAGCGCGACGGTGTAGATCGGGATCTTGAGCTCCTTCGCGCGCTGCGCGAGCAGCGTCGGCTTGCGGCCGCGCACGGACTTGCCGTCGGACAGCAGCACGATCGCGGCCGGCACACGGACGCCCGCGTCGTCGGTCTCGGCCGCCAGCGCCGTCAGCGAGACGGCGAGCGCCTCGCCCGTCGCGGTGCCGCCGCTGGGCTTCAGGTTGGCGATCGCCGAGCGCACGAGCTCGCGGTCCGTCGTCGGGCTCGCGACGAGGCGCGCGGCCTGGTTGAACGAGACGAGGCCGACGCGCACATTGCCCGGAACCTGGCCGAGGAAGCGCTCGGCGGCGGCGCGCGCGGCCGCCAGCCGGGTCGGGGCGACATCGGTCGCCTGCATCGAGCCCGAGTAGTCGGTCGTCAGCATGATCGACGCGCGCTCGACGGGCACCGCGACGGTCGTCTGCGGCTTGGCGAGGGCGACGAGCAGGACCGTCAGCGCGAGCGTGTAGATCGTCAGCGGGACATGGCGCCGCCAGCCGGGGGTGCTCGGCGCGACCGACGCCCGCACCGCCGGCGCCGCGAACGCGTCGACGGCGAGGCGGCGGATGTGCTCGTGGCGCACGTAGACCGCGAGCGCGAGCGGCACGAGCGCGAGCCCGACGAGGAAGACGGGTTGGGCGAAGCTCATGGGGTCGAGGGGTCGTAGGTACCGGTCGTCTCCGGCCGCGTCCCGAGCGTCACGCGCAGCGTCTTGCGCGAGCCCGCGCGCTGGACCTCGAGCGCGATCGCCTGGCCTGGCCGGCGGCCCTCGATCGCGATGCTGATGTCCTCGGGGATCGTCACCGGCTCGCCGCCGACCGTCAGGATCGTGTCGCCGACGTGCACGCCGCCGCTCGCCGCCGGGGCACCCGGCGTCAGCTTCGCGACGTAGGCACCGAGCCCGCTCTGGTTCTCGCTCGTCTGTACTCCGAGGTAGGCGCGCTGGACCTTCTGGCCGCTCTCCAGCCGCGGAACGACCTCGCGCAGCGTGTTCGACGGCACCGCGAAGCCGATCCCGACGCTGCCGCCGCCGGCGCCCGCGGTCAGGATCGCGGCGTTGACGCCGATGACCCGGCCGGCGGAGTCCAGCAGCGGCCCGCCGGAGTTGCCGGGGTTGATCGCCGCGTCGGTCTGGATGACCTTGTCGATCGAGAAGTGGTTCGCCGCGTCGATCGAGCGACCGAGGCCAGAGACGATGCCGGCCGACGCCGAGGCGCTGCGGTTCAGGCCGAGCGGGTAGCCGATCGCGAGCGCCTGGTCGCCGACGCGCACCTTGTCGGAGTCGGCGAGCTGCAGCGGGACGAGCTTTGACGCCGCCGACGAGTCGACGTGCAGGACCGCGAGGTCCGAGGAGATGTCGGTGCCGACCACCTTCGCGTCGATATACGAGCTGCTGTCCGTCAGCCGGACCTGCACCTGCTCGGCGGCGGCGACGACGTGCGCGTTCGTGACGATGACGCCGCCCTTGTCGATGATGAAGCCGGTGCCGCTGCCGGCCGAGGTGGCCCCGCGCACGCGCACCGGGACGACGCTCCTCTTCGCGGCTGCGTAGATCGCCCGGACCGAGCGGCTGCGGGCGTCGGCGGGGGCGGCACCGGGCACGACCGGCAGCGCGGCCGGGGTCTTGTTCGCATCGTCGCTTCCGCCCAGCAGCGTGGCGCCGAGAATTCCGGCGCCGATCAGGATCGCCGCGACGATCGTGCCGATGAGCACGGCGAGCGCGCGCTGGCGACGCACCGCGGCGCGCTCGCCGCGCGGGTCGCGCTCATCGCGCTGCGGTTCGCGGGGCGGACCGGGCGGTGGACTGGCGGCGATCTGCCGCCTCGGCGCAAGCCAGGGCTGGTGCTCCTCCTCCTCGCGTGGATCAGTCCACAGGCGACCTGCGCCGGGCCGCGAGGAGTCTTCTGTCATGCCATCACGGTAGAAGGAGGACGTCAACGGTCCTTAAGTTGGCGCGCGCCCTGCGTAAGACCGGCGTAAGAGCGTCATACCCGCTCGATGTTCGACGCGTGGATCCTGCGCTGCGCCGCCGAGCGGCGGGCGATCGGCAG
Source organism: Solirubrobacterales bacterium (assembly GCA_038260305.1). Taxonomy (GTDB): domain Bacteria; phylum Actinomycetota; class Thermoleophilia; order Solirubrobacterales; family Solirubrobacteraceae; genus CADCVQ01. The sequence goes on along the minus strand of JBBSNY010000004.1, from coordinate 37,010 downwards.
CTGCGCCTCGGGCAGCGCCTCGAGGTAGGCGACGTCCTCGCGCAGGATCGCCGCGGCGCGCGTGGAATCGAGCACCTCACCGTGGCCCGGCACGACGAACTGCGCCTCGTCGACGAGCGGCGCCAGGCGGCGCAGCGTCGCGAGGTAGGCGCCGCGCGAGCCGCCCTCGGAGATCCACGGGATCTCGACCGGCGAGAGGTAGTCGCCGCAGACGAGCGTGGCGGCCCACGGGATCCAGGCCGCCAGGCCGTCGGCGGTGTGGCCGTCGGCCGCGTGCAGTTCGATCTCGGCGTCGCCGATCGCACAGTGGCCGGGCACGGGCAGTGCCTGCACCTGGCCCAGCGACAGCGGCTTGCGCCGGGTCACGTACCAGTCGTCGTCGAACGCGCGCAGCTCGCGCGCCGCGGCGCCCGGCTCGGCGGCGAGGCGGGCGGCCGTCGTCTCGGCGACGCCGAGCGCGGCGCCGGGGAACGCCAGCCGCGCGAGCAGGTGATCCCAGTCGCCGTGCGTCGCGAGCAACCCGGTGAACGGAAAGCCGGAGTGCTCGAGCACGGCCGGCAGCATCTCGAGCTCGTCCGGCAGCAGCGGCGAGTCGATGACGAAGCCCTCCTCCGCGCGGCGGACGACGGTGCAGGTCGTCTGCCAGACGCGGCTCGTCACGACGAGCACGTCGCGGTGCAGGCCGACGGCGCGCACGCGCGATCCGCTAGCGGTCCGTCACGCGACGGACCACGGCTACAGCCCGAGGAGCTTGATCGCCTCGAGGAGGTTCTTGACCTCGGCGGTCGGCTTCTTCATGCCAGGCTCGAGCGTCTCCTTGTTGCGATTGACCCAGATCACGGGGATCTTGTTGGCCATCGCCGGGGCGACGTCGTGGTAATAGCTGGCGGAGATGTGGACCCAGCCCTTCTTCGTGCCCATTCGCCGCGCGCACTCGGTGAAGTGCGCCATGTCCGGCTTGTAGGAGCGCACCTGCTGCGCGGTCACGACAAGGTCGAAGTCGTGCGGGATGTGGCGCCGCGTCTGCCCGAGCAGCTTGTCGTCGATGTTCGAGATCAGGCCGGTCTGGAACTTCTTGACGACCTTGTTGAGCTGCGTGTTCGTCTCCTTGAACGCCGGCCAGCGCTGCACGCTGTCGGGCAGAAAGCCCGACCGCGACGGCTCCAGCGGCCAGTCCACGCGCTTGGAGATCTCGACGGCCGTGCGGCGCAGGACCTCGGCGTAGAGCTCGTAGGAGCCGCCCTCGATGTCGCGCTCGATCTCGTGGAAGTTGCGGATCAGTTCGTCGCGCTCGATCGTGAAGCCGTCGCGCGCGGCCTCCGTGGCGAATGCGTCGACGATGCCCTGCTCCCAGTCGATGAGCGTCCCATAGACGTCGAATGTGACGAGGTTGATCTGCTTCGGTAGCGCCATTGCGGCGCCATGATAGGAGTTCGCCCGTCGCGGAGGCCGCGACGGGCGCGGCAACCCGCGCGCGAGCCGTCCCTCCTCGAGCCCGTGGACTATTGTCGAGCGCCCGATGGACCTCCTCGAGTACCAGGGCAAGGAGCTCTTCGCGCGCTACGGCGTGCCGCAGCTCCCCGGCGCTGCGGCACGCGACGTCGAGGCCGCGGTGACCGCCGCCGAGGCTGTGGTCGGCTTCCCCTGCGTCGTCAAGGCGCAGGTGAAGATCGGCGGGCGCGGCAAGGCCGGCGGGATCAAGATCGCCAACGACGCCGACGAGCTGCGCCGCCACGCCGGCGCCATCCTCGGGATGGACATCCGCGGCTTCACCGTGCAGGAGATCTGGATCGAGCGCGTGAGCGAGATCGCCGACGAGTACTACGCGGCGGTCGTCTTCGACCGCTCGGCGAAGAAGCCGCTCGTCATGCTCTCGACGCGCGGCGGGATGGACATCGAGATGGTCGCCGCCGAGACCCCGGAGGCGATCGCGACGCTGCACGTCGACCCGCTCGTCGGCTTCAAGGCGTTTCACGGGCGGCGCCTGGCATTCGAGGCGGGCGTTGCGCCCGACGTCGTCAACGGCGTCGCGAACATGCTCGGCCTCCTTTACGCCGCGTTCGTCGGCGAGGAGGCGATGCTCGTCGAGGTCAACCCGCTCGTCATCACGCCGCAGCGCGAGGTCGTCGTGCTCGACGCGAAGGTCACGCTCGACGCCAACGCGCTCTTCCGCCATCCGCTGAACGCCGCGCTGACCGACCCGTCCGACGTCGACCCGCAGGAGTCGATGGCCGCCGAGCGCGGCCTGACCTACGTCAAGCTCGACGGCGACATCGGCATCTTCGGCAACGGCGCGGGGCTCGTCATGAGCACGCTCGACGTCGTCGCGCAGGCCGGCGGCTCGCCGGCGAACTTCCTCGACGCGGGCGGCGGCGCGAAGGCCGATTCGATCGTCGCCGCGTGCGAGGTCATCCTCTCCGACGAGAAGGTGCGCGCCGTGTTGTTCAACGTCTTCGGCGGGATCACGCGCTGCGACGAGGTCGCGCGCGGGCTCATCGAGGCGGTGCGAGTGCTGTCGCCGACGGTCCCGTTCGTCGTGCGCCTGGACGGCACGAACGACGTACAGGCGCGCAAGCTGCTGGCCGACGCCGCGTTGCCGGGCGTCTACCCGGAGACGACGATGGACGGCGCCGCGGCACGCGTCGTCGCGCTCGCACGCAAGGCGGCATCGTGAGCATCATCGTCGGCAACGACACGCGCCTGTGCGTCTCGGGGCTGACCGGCCGCGAGGGCTCGTTTCACACGCTGAACAACTGCGCCTACGGGACGAACGTGGTCGCCGGCGTGACGCCCGGCAAGGGCGGCCAGGACGTCGACGCCATCCCGGTCTTCAACACCTTCCGCGAGGCCGTCGCGCAGACGGGTGCGAACACGGCGATGGTGTTCGTGCCGGCGCGCTTCGCCGCCGACTCGATCCTCGAGGCCGAGGACGCCGGCATCGCGACGATCATCGCGATCACCGAGGGGATCCCGGCGCACGACGAGCTGCTCGTCTTCAACGCCCTCGCCCGCAACCCGGACGTGCGGCTGATCGGTCCCAACTGCCCCGGCGTGCTGTCGCCCGGCGAGGCGAACGTCGGGATCATCCCGGCGCAGTTCTTCAGGCAGGGCAACGTGGGCGTCGTGTCGCGGTCGGGGACGCTGACCTACCAGATCGGCAACGAGCTGGCCCAGCGCGGCTTCGGCAACTCGACGATCGTCGGCATCGGCGGCGACCCGGTGCCGGGCTCGAGCTTCATCGACATCATCGCACTGTTTCAGGCCGATCCGCAGACCGAGCTGATCGTCATGAGCGGCGAGATCGGCGGCTCGGCCGAGGAGGAGGCCGCGCAGTACATCGCGGCCCACGTCTCCAAGCCGGTCGTCGGCTACATCGCCGGCCTCACGGCGCCGCCCGGCAAGACGATGGGCCACGCCGGCGCGATCGTGAGCGGTTCGAGCGGCGGCGGCAAGGCGAAGGTCGAGGCGCTCGAAGCCGTCGGCGTGCGCGTCGGCCACACCCCGACCGAGGTCGCCCACATCGCGATGGAGATCCTCGGCGGCTAAGCGTCGGTTGCGAAGATCTCGCCGACGCGCAGCGAGAACCCCGGCAGGAACAGCGACGTCAGCTGCTCGCCGGAGCCGAGCTCGAGGCTGAAGTCGAAGCGCGCCGACTTGGGGCTCCCCCGGCGGAAGACGAGGACGACGTCCGCGGCAGTGTCGACGAGCCACAGCTCCGCCACGCCGTGCTCCTCGTAGTTGGCCTTCTTGCGACCGATGTCGAAACGCCACGTCGAGGGCGAGCGGACCTCGACCGCGATGTCGGGGATCGGGTACGGGAGCGGATCGCCCCGCCGGGGCCCGCGCCCATCCCGATACCAGACGACGTCGGGCTCGTGGACGTTGTGCTCGTCGAACTGGACGTCGAGCGGCAGCCCGACGAGCCCACGATTGCGACCACCGCCGATCCAGACACGCAGCGCGGAGTAGATGCAGCCCTGTGAGTCGTTGTGCGTCCAGCTCGGCTCGGACATCACGAGCTCACCGTCGATGAGCTCGCAGCGGCGAGCGTCCGTTCGCTCCGGCAACGCCAGGAACTCCTCCGCCGTCATCTGCGCGGTCGCGGTCATGACGTCCATCGTAAGCCTCCTGCAATTCGTGGTCCATGCCTCTCATAGGCCGCGGGCATGCGAAGTTCGCCCCCCTCGCGCGCGCCCCTCGACGTGATGTAGCGCCGACCGGCGCCCCCGCCGCCTACGGCGAGGTCGACGTCCAGGACAAGCGTGCGCCGCTCTGCACGCCGTCGATCGCCTGACGCCGGGGCTTCGAGCGCTCAGCCGTCGGCAAAGATCTCGTCGACGGCGAGCGTGAAGCCGGGCAGCAGCGGTGAGGCGAGCGCCTCACCGCTGCCGAGCTCGAGCGCGACGTCGAAGTGCGGCGCGCCGGGTGCGGAGCGGCGGAAGACGAAGACGACCGCGCTCGTCGTGTCGACGAGCCACAGCTCGGCGGCGCCATGCTGCTCGTAGTTGCGCTTCTTCGCGCCGATGTCGTAGCGCCAGGTCGACGGCGAGCGGACCTCGACGACGAGGTCCGGCACTGGATACGGCGGGAGGTCCGCGATCTTCGGCGCTCGCGCGTTGCGGTACCACGCGACGTCCGGGACGTGCACATTTCGGTCGTCGAACTGCACATCCAGCGGCAGCGCGACCCGACCCCGTCGCTCGCCCGCGCGCAACCAGATCCGCAGCTCGGTATAGATCTGGCCCTGCGCATCGTTGTGTCGCATCGTCGGCTCGCTCACGACGAGCTCACCGTCGATCAGCTCCAGCCTGCTCGCGGTCGTTCGCTCGGGCAGCGCCAGGAACTCGGCTGCCGTCATCTGTGCCGTCGCTGTCACGGCCTCCATCGTAAGCCTCCCTCGGTTCGTCGTCCATACCTTCAATAGGCGCCGGCGCACGAAGTTCACCCCCCGGGGGGGGCGAACTTCTCTCGCCCCGGCCTATGGTGTTCAGATGCCGACGACGACCGACCTCGACGCCCGCGCGACACAGCTCCTGCACGAGCTCGCCGGCCCGGACGCGGCGTTCCGCGAGCACCAGCTCGAGGCGATCCGCGACCTCGTCGACGACCGCGCCCGCGTCCTCTGCGTCCAGCGCACGGGCTGGGGCAAGTCGGCCGTCTACTTCATCGCCACCGCCCTGCTGCGCGCCCAAGGCGCGGGGCCGACGCTCATCGTCTCGCCGCTGCTCGCGCTCATGCGCAACCAGATCGCCGCCGCGCAGCGCCTCGGGATCCGCGCGCACACGGTGAACTCAACCAACCGCGACGCGTGGAGCGAGATCAGCGCGCTGCTCGATGGCGACGCCGTCGACCTGCTGCTGATCAGCCCCGAGCGCCTGAACAACCCGCAGTTCCGAGCGAGCATGCTCCCCGTCTTCGCCGAGCGCGTCGGCCTGCTCGTCGTCGACGAGGCGCACTGCATCTCCGACTGGGGCCACGACTTCCGGCCCGACTATCGCCGCATCGCGGACATGCTCGAACGCCTGCCTGGCGGCGTCGGCGTCCTCTGCACGACGGCGACGGCGAACGACCGCGTCGTCTCCGACATCGAGGAGCAGCTTCGCACCGGCCACGCCGACGCGCAGCTCGTCGCCTACCGCGGCCCGCTCGGACGGTCCAGTCTGCGCCTGGAGGTCGTCGAGCTGCCCGGCCAGGCCGACCGACTCGCGTGGCTCGCGACCCACCTCGCGGCGCTGCCGGGCTCGGGCATCGTCTACACGCTGACCAAGCGCGACGCCGAGCAGGTCGCCGCGTGGCTGAGCGGTCGCGGGATCGCCGCCGAGGCCTACACCGGCGAGAGCCAGACCGAGCGGCGGATCGGCGTCGAGGATCGCCTGCTCTCAAACGACCTCAAGTGCGTCGTCGCGACGAGCGCGCTCGGCATGGGCTACGACAAGCCCGACCTCGGCTTCGTCGTGCATTACCAGGCGCCGGGCTCGGTCATCGCCTACTACCAGCAGGTCGGCCGCGCCGGGCGCGCGATCGAGCGTGCCGAGGTCGTCCTGCTGCGCGGCCGCGAGGACCGCCGCATCCAGGACTTCTTCATCGAGCAGGCGTTCCCGCGCCGCGACGTCGTCGACACGGTGCTGACACACCTCGAACAGGCCGGCGACGAGGGCGCGACGACGGCCGAGCTGACGTCGCTCGTGAACCTCGGCAAGGGTCGGATCGAGGCGATGCTCAAGGTCCTCGACGTCGAGGGCGCGGTCCGGCGCGACGGCCGTGTCTGGGTGCGCTCGCGGGACGGCGACTGGGCCTACGACGCCGAGCGCTACGCGAAGGTCACCGAGCTGCGCCGCCGCGAGCAGGCGACGATGGCCGGCTTCGGCGCCGATGGCCGCTGCCTCATGCGCGCGCTGCAGGAGGAGCTCGACGACCCCGAGCCGGAGGATTGCGGGCGCTGCGCGGTCTGCGCCGGTCCGCGCTTGCATGCCCCGCCGCCGCCCGAGCTCGTGCGCGAGGCGCTCGAGCACCTGCGCTCGCGACCGCTGACGCTCGACGTCAAGAAGATGAGCCCGGACGCCGACGGCAAGATGCGCAGGATCGCCGCCGACGTACAGGTCCGGGAAGGTCGCGCGCTCGCGCGCATCGGCGACGGCGGCTGGGACCCGCTCGTCCGCGACGGCCGCGGCGCCGGACGCTTCGACGACGAGCTCGTACGCGCCGCCGCCGCGCTCGTGCGCGAGTGGGCGCCGCCGGTCGCCTGGGTCGCGGCCGTGCCGTCGCTGCGCAGCGGCGTGCTCGTGCCGGACTTCGCGCGTCGGCTCGCGGCGGCCCTTGGCCTGCCGTTCGTCGACGTGCTGGCGCGCGACGCCGAGCGACCCCCGCAGCGCGAGATGGCCAACAGCGTTCAGCAGGTTGCGAACGTCCGTGGCGCGTTCGCGGTCACGGGCGATCCTCCGGCGGGTCCCTGCCTGCTCGTCGACGACCTGCGCTTCAGCGGCTGGACGCAGGCGATGGTCGGCGGGCAGCTGCTGCGACGGGGTTCCGGGCCGGTCTTCGGATTCGTGCTGGCGACGGCATTTTGAATGCGCGCTCGCGAGCGGCCTCCCGACGCGATAGCGTGGCGTCATCGAAGCCGTTTGCCGGCCCGCAGTCCGGGGTAGCGACGGGCCATCGCAAGGGCGAACGACGATCGGAACGCGGGGGTGCGGGCTGGTTCGTCGGACAGGCGATCACTCTGAGGGATATGACTTGGCGATCACTGTGGAGGGAGACAGCGTGGAGCGGGAGACACCGAGAGCCCCGAAGGTCCGACGGCCGGAGATCAACGGCGCCAGGGTGGCGCGCGATACATCCCTCACCCGCGCCGAGGAGCACGCGCTGCGCCGCAGCGCGCCCCTGACGCCGACGCAGTTCAAGACGCTGCGCCGCATGGCCGAGCAGGGCATCAGCCCGCTGCGCCACATCTGACGCGCCGCAGGCGCCTGCGGCGCCTGCCCGAGCACCGTGCTCGACGCCACACAGCGCCGCGATTGGCGGTCATAGAGTCGCGAGCGTGCTCCCGTACGACAGCGCCACCAGCACGCAGGATCCGGAGCCCGTCGTCGATCCGGTCGATCCCCCGCGCCTCGTCGACCCGCCTGACTTCAACCCCCCCGGCCAGGACGTCGCGCTGAACGACGGCGCCCGCCTCGTCCCCGATCGTGTGACGTTCCACACGCTCGCCCGCAGCGACGACGTCCCCGGCCGGCTCGGCGCCGAAGAGATGAAGATCCTCATCATCGGCGTCGACACCGACGCGCCGGAGCTCTACTTCCTGAACACGAACGCGTTCGCCTTTCACTACGACTTCGCGACCGAGGTGCTGGGCATCGAGCAGGACCTCGGCGCGTTCAACTCGCGTACCGACCCGGTCCGCGCCCAGCACGTCGCGCTCGCCTTCGACCTCGTCACGCGGGCGATGCCGTTCGCCGCGGGAAAGCTCTCCTGCCACGCCGCCGGCGGACTCCGTCGCCATGCAGGCGCGGCCCTGGGTCGACTGACCCCGACTCGATGCGTGGTTACAGGACCGATCTAGGGCAGGATCTCGACGTACCCGTCCGTTCCGTGCACCCGGATCCGCTGCCCATCTGCGATCAGGCGCGTGGCGTGCTCGACCCCGACGACGGCCGGCAGCCCGTACTCCCGGGCGATCACCGCGCCGTGGGTCATCAGGCCCCCCACCTCCGTCACGAGACCCTTGATCGCGACGAACAGGGGGGTCCAGCTCGGGTCCGTGAAAGGCGTGACCAGGATGTCGCCGGGTTCCAGGTCGGCATGCGCCATGTCCAGGATGACGCGGGCCCGCCCCTCGATGGTCCCGGCTGAGACCGGGAGCCCGATCAGCGCGCCGGCCGGCACGTCGTCGCGTCGGTACACGCCGGCGAGGACCTCGCCGTCCGACGTGAGCACCCGCGGCGGCGTGAGCGCTTGATAGGACCTGAACGCCTGCCCGCGCTCGGCGAAGTTGATCTGGTCATCCACTTCGTGCGTGCGCGCGACGTCGTGCAGTTCCTGAAACGTGAGGTAGTAGATGTCCTCCTTGTCGCCGAGCACGTCGGCCCGGACGAGGCGCTCGGCCTCTTCCAGCAGGGCCTGCTTGTAGACGAAGTAGCGGCTTACGATGTGGTACTTCGGGTACTCGCGGTACCCGCTGAAGGTCCGAACGCGGTCGATCATCCGCTTCGTCTCTGCGGCCTTCCGCGCTCCGCCCGGCAGGGCCCGTAAGCGCTCCAGCAGCTCCTGCTCCTTGCTCCACGCCTCCTGGCGGCCCTGCTCGAAGCGCCGCTTGCCGGCGCCGGCCTCGAAGTTCTTGACGTTTGAGAGGATCGCGGACAGAAGCGTCGAGGGCCGTTCGCTCCAGCGCGGGCGCGTGATGTCGATCTCACCGGCGCAGCGCATGCCGTACCTGGCGAGGTAGGCCACGATGGCGTCGCGCGCTTGCGGCCCGCCGGCGAGCTCGGCCAGCTCGTCGAGGAAGTCGTCGTCCTCGACGTCGTGCAGGAACGCCACGACGTCCCGGTGGGGGCGGATCACGTCGGCGACGTCGAGGAGCGCCAGTCCCATCTCCGACGTGTTGTTGTGGGCGACGGACTGCGTCAGCGTGTCGGCGGCGTTCTTCTCCCCCAGCCACGCCTCCAGCTGCTCGTTGAGCCACCACGTGGCCTCCATCCCCGCCATGATCACCCGGAGGTTGCGCGGAACGAACACCCTCCGCTTGAGCTCCTGGATGTCGGCCAGGATGAGCTCGAACAGCTCCGATCCTGATCTCGTTGCGATTGCGCGCTTCAAGGCGGCGAGGGCAGCCTCGCTGCGCACGATCAGCTCGGCAGCGATGGCCTGATCGGACTCGATCGGGGCCGGGGCGGTGGCCGGTGGCCCGCCGGGATCCGTGTCCGGGAGCGACGCGATGAAGTCGCCGCGGTCGAGGATCGTCTGCAGCGCGTCGCCGATCAGCGGATCGGACTTCCCCACCATCTCCAGGAGGCCCGCGCGGCTCGTCGGCGATGCCAGGCGCTCGGCGACGTCGACGAACAGCCTCCCGCCGGCCTCGTACATCCGCGGCAGGGCCGTCAACTGAAACAAGGAGAGCCCGAGGGGCTTCATCGGGTCGGTCATCATCTGCTGATGACCGACTGAGACGTACACGTGGTTCTCGCGGTCATCGGCCGCGGGGATGGGAAACAGCGTCGTGATCGGCCTGCTCTGGACGACCTGCAAGCGATCGTCGACCAGGCACCACTCGATGTCCTGCGGGCGGCCGAAGTGCCCTTCGATCCGCCGACCGAGCCGCGCGAGCCGCACGACCTGCGCGTCGGTCAGGGCCGGCTGCGCTTGGCGCTCGGGGTCGACCGCATGCTCCTGCGTCCCGCCTGCCGGCGAGGCGTGGACGGCGAGCCGCTTCGTGCCGATCGCCTTCGCGATGACCGCGCCGTCTCGCACCGTGTAGACGTCCGTGTCCACCCGTCCTGAGACCAGGGCCTCGCCGAGGCCGAAGCCGGCCTCCACCGACACGACCCTCCGGTTGGACGTGACGGGGTCGGCCGTGAAGAGGATGCCGGCCGCGTGCGCGAAGACCATCCGCTGCACGACGACGGCCATCTGGACCTCGCGCTGGTCAACGCCGTTGCGCAGGCGGTAGGTCACGGCTCGCTCGGTGAACAGCGACGCCCAGCATCGGCTCACGTGCGCAAGGATCGCGGCCGGCCCCACGATGTTCAGGTGCGTGTCGTGCTGACCCGCGAAGGACGTGGTCGGCAGGTCCTCTGCCGTCGCGCTCGATCGCACGGCGTAGGCGGCCCGCTCGTCGAGTCGCGCGAGCGTGCGGGTGATCGCCGCCGCCACATCGTCGGGGATGGCGATCGCTTCGAGCGTCCGGCGGAGCTCCGCGCTGAGCGTGCGGATCGCCTCGCGATCGTCCGGGTCCAGGCACGACAGCCGATCGAGCCGACCGTCGACCGACGGGGCCTTCGCCGTGATCCGCCGGAAGGCGTCCGTCGTCACGCAGAAGCCGGGCGGCACGCGGATGCCTTCGATCCGCGAAAGCTCCCCCAGGTGCGCGCCCTTGCCACCGACGAGCGCAACCTGCGTCTCGTCGATCGCTTCGAAACCCAGCACGTAGCCGCCGGGCTGGAAGCTGTCAATGCCCATCGTGTGGCTCCCTTCGTCGCTTGCGGCGAGCGAGTATGGGGCACACCCCGGGGCTTGAAACAAGCCCCCCCGGCGGCCATACTATGGATGTGGAGGGGGGGTCGAAGGCACCCCCGCAGGGCTCAGGAGCGACCGGTCGAGCAGCCGCCGGTCGCCTAGGTGGCCGCCTCGCTCGCGCCACTCGGACGGCGCGCCCCGGTACCCTCGAAGGCATGGCCCCCACCGACACCATCTCCTTCGCCCGCGGCGCGCCGTCGCTGGACATCGTCGACGTCGACGGTCTCCGTGACAGCGCCGTGGCGGCGTTCACCAACGACCCCGGCGGCGTGACCGGCTACGGCACGAGCATCGGCTATCCGCCCCTGCGACGCTGGATCGCCGAGCAGCACGGCGTCGAAGAGTCCAGCGTCCTCGTCACGAACGGCTCGATGCAGGCCGACGCGTTCCTGTTCGCGACGCTCGTCGCCGCCGGCGATCCCGTCGTCGTCGAGAAGCCGACGTATGACCGCACGCTGCTGAACCTGCGCTCGCTCGGCGCCGACGTGCGGATGGTCTCGCTGGAGACCGACGGCATCGACGTCGACGAGCTCGCCGCGCTGCTGGACAGCGGCGTCAAGCCGAAGCTCGTCCACATCATCCCGAACTTCCAGAACCCGGCCGGCTACACGCTGTCGCTCGACAAGCGCAAGGCGCTGCTCGCGCTCGCCGCCGAGCACGACCTCGTGATCTTCGAGGACGACCCGTACCGCCACATCCGCTTCACGGGCGAGGACATCCCGACGATGATCGAGATGGACGAGTCGGACACCGTCGTCTACGCGTCCTCGTTCTCGAAGACCGTCTGCCCCGGGATCCGCGTCGGCTACCTCGTCGGGCCGAAGGACCTGATCGCGAAGATCCAGAAGCTCGCGACGAACACGTACATCTCGCCGAGCATGGTGTCGCAGGCGATCGTGCACGAGTTCTGTGTCTCGGGCCGCATCGACGCGTCGATCGCGACCGTCAAGGCGGCGCTCGCCGAGCGCGTCGAGGCGCTGACGGCGGCGCTCGCGGAGCACCTGCCCGAGGCCGTCTACCAGGCGCCCGAGGGCGGCTACTTCATGTGGGTCACGCTGCCCGAGGACGCCGACGTCGATGCGATGTTCGAGGCCTGCAAGGAGCGGGGCGTCCAGTTCGTCAAGGGCTCGGACTTCCTGCTCGAGGGCGGCCACAACATGCTGCGCCTCGCCTATTCCGGCGTCACGGTCGACCGCATCGACGAGGGCGTCGCCCGCCTCGCCGACGCGTACCGGTCCGTCACGGGCGCACCGGCACCCGCGTAGCGCAGCGGCCGCGCGCACGCCGGCGTCTCGGCGAGCGCGCGGCTATTGGCGTTCAAGGGTTCCGGCGTGCGCGCAGCCGCTGCCGTTCATTGTCTCGGCGCGCGCGCGGCCGTCGGCCGTTCAGATGACCGGCTGATCGCTCGGCGCGACGAGCCAGCGGCCCTCCTCGTGGACGAACGGCGCCGCTTCGCGCCCTGCCGCGCGCACGGTCGCGCGGTCGCCGTCAACCTCCACCGTGACACCTGACGGCGTCGCCCCGGCCGGCACGAGCCCACCGAGTCGCTCGACGCGGCGAACGGCCTTCGCACAGGGTAGGCCGTGTGGTTCGACGGTGCTTCCCTTCGCCGTCGCCTGGGCGACGATCGCGGTCAGGATGACCTGAGCCTCGGCGCCGTAGCTCAGCAGCCCGCAGGAGCGGGCATAGTTGCGCGCGCGGTAGGCGTCGAGCACGGCCTCGTAGGTTGCTCGCACCTGCTGTTCGTCGGAGCCATCCGTCAGCCCGGCGTCGGACGGCCGAGGGGACTCCGCGAGCTCGGGGCTGAGCAGGTCGTCGATGCGCCAGCGGCCGCCGTCGGCGCGCAGCCCGAAGCGTCCCTCGTCATCGGCGAGCACGAGCAGCGCCCGATCGCCGCGCCGCGTCAGCGCCATCCGATCGATCGTGTCTGGACCGAGCGCGACGGAATCGACCGCATCCAGCGAGTCCTCGCAGCTGTCGCGACCCGGCACGCCCCCGAGCGCCTCGACCTGCGCGTGGGCGCGCGTCGTCAGGAGCTTGCACGCCGCCGACCGATGATCGGTTGCGTCCAGGCGCAGGAAGTCCTTGACGGTGCTGCGAACGTCCTCGGTGTCGGCGACGGCCGGCTCGCGGGCGCCGCTATCGCCGCCGCCGCCGCACGCGGCGAGCCCACCTCCCGCGAAAGCGATGACGGCGGTCTTGAGGATGGACCTGCGAAAGGTGACCATGGGTAATGCGCTCCTCCACGTCGGATGATCCTCACCGCATCGCACACCCGCGAGCGCGAGGCGCAACGGCCGGTCGGACGGCCGCCGCCGGCCGGTCAGGCCGACGGCAGCTCGTCGGCGCTACGTCGTGACGCGCTCGAGGTAGCCGTTCGCCACCAGGTAGCCGACGTTGAAGCCGGCCGGGTTGCCCGGGAAGACCGACGCGTCGAGGACGTACTGGATGCCGAAGCCTGGCTGCCCGAAGCCCTCGGCGATCGGTCCCGAGTAGACCGGGAACGTCTGCAGGACCTTGTAGCGCGAGTAGTTGCAGCCCGCCGGGTTCGTCTTGTTGTCGAGGCTCTGCGGCGGGATCGCGCGGCCGCTGTACGGCGTGCCCTCCGGCGACAGGTAGGCGCCGAACTCGCTGCCGAAGCGGTCGATCCGCTGGCCGGCGAAGATCGAGATCTGCTGCTTGACCGGGGTGCCGTCGTCGTTGAGCAGGTAGCCGCCGACGGGCGGGTAGCGCCACGTGTTGTTCGGCGTGTCGTAGTACGTCGCGAGGAAGCTCCTCGACGTCATGTCGTCGAAGCGGTGGTAGTTCTTCAGCACCTTGCCCAGCGGGCCGGAGTTGGGCAGCAGCAGCGGCCCGAGCCGGGCGTCGTTGCGGAAGTCCGTCGTCGAGCATGTCGTGCGCTTGAACAGCCACGCCTGGCTCTGCGCGACGCCCCACGCGGGAACCAACGTCACGAGCACCGACAGCCCGAGTGCGAGCGTGCCACGCCGCCGCACGGCAGTTACACCGGAAACCAACATATTCCTACCTCCCTGTCACAGGAACGGGCGTCCCATGCACCCGCCTGCGCCGATCCTATGCCCGCCCGCAAGGGACAGGCCGAGGACTCAATCGGCGAGCAGGTCCGGCGGCGCGATCACCGTGAAGCCGACCTTCACCTCGGGCGTCTTTGAGACGGTACGCGCGGGGCGCGGCGGGCGCCGCGTGAGGTGCTTCTGCCAGAACCCGACGAGGCCGACCTTCCAGGCGAAGTAGCCGGTCTTGCCGGGCGTGATCGAGAAGTCCATGACGCGCACGTGGCAGAGGACGCGCTTGGTCAGATACAGCGTGCGCAGGATGACGCCGAGGCGCGGGTACTGCTTCTGCTCCTCGTGGCTCGCGCGCACATGGCCCATCAGGCGGTTCCACAGCCACGGCGGCGGGCGCCACAGCGCGATGATGTAGAGCATCAGGTTCGCCCACTTCGGCGGGATCGCGAGATACGAGTCGTCGATCTCGTCGAGGTCGACGCCGCGCTCCTCCATCGCCGCCGCGAGGCCCGTGTTCGGGATCACCTTCAGCGAGTAGATGAACAGCGTGTACGGGCGGTCCATCATGTACAGCAGCTGCAGCGTCGACTTCACGTCGTCCCGAGTCTCGATCGGGTTGTCCATGATGATGTCGTAGGCCGCGGGGATGTGGTACTTCGGCGCGAAGGATGCGATCACCTCGCCCGCCTTGAGGATCTTCTCCGGCGGGGTCGGGCGCTTGTAGAAGTCGAGCATGTTCTTCGAGCCCGATTGGATCCCCATCCGGATGCGGTTCATGCCCGCCCACGAGAGCAGCTCGAACTTGTCCTGGCGCACGTAGTTCGGGATCACGCCGTAGACGGCGAACGGCAGCTTCAGCTCGTCATGCCAGAGCTGAGCGAACTCCTCGAGCTGGCCGTAGGGGATCGCCATGAAGCTGTCGTCGTGGAAGGAGACCTGGCTGAGGTGCGGGAAGCGGGCGCGAGCGTCCTTGACCTGGTCGACCATGTAGCGCGCGCTCGGATGGCGGATGCGCTTGTACTTCGCGTCGTTGGCGATGAACTTCGTGTTGCCGCAGTACGCACAGTGAAACGGGCAACCGATCGACCACAGTGTCGTGTAGCCGAGGCCGTCGTTGAGCAGGTAGTCCTCGACGGTCGTCTTCACAAAGCCCTGGCCCGGGAGGTAGATCTTCTCCGAGTCGACGCCGTACTGCGGGAACGGCAGCGACTCCATCTCCTGGACGGTCATGAGCGGCAGGAAGTGGTTCTTGATGATCTCCTGGCCGCCGTTGCCGTTGGTCGGCTTGAACCAGAAGTTCTTCGTCTTCGTGACGTCGCGGCCCTCCTTGAGGCCCTGCAGCAGCTCCTCGAAGGCGAACTCGCCCTCGCCGGTGCAGACCGCGTCGACATCGCCGAGGATCGCGTCCTCCGGCTGGATGATCGGGTGGATGCCGCCCCAGACGATGTACGTCGACGGGTTCAGCTCGCGCAGGCGCTTGATGACGCGATGCGTGAGGTCCGCGTAACCGGTCATCGAGGAGAAGCCGACGAGGTCCGACCCTTTGAGCCCCTGCGCGATCTCGTCGACCTGCTCGTCGGGCATGCGGCCCTTGTCGCCCATCCCGCGAACGGCCGCCTTGACCGAGCGGTAGCGCTCCGTCGAGATGTAGACGGACTCCGTCTCGGGCTCGAGCTGCGCGACGTAGGCGGCCATCTTGCGAAAGCCGCAGGACGTGATGCCATCCTCGAGACAGACCATCTGGGTCTTCATGTGACGTTCTCCTCCGTGAGGTTCAGCGGCCGTAGCGCTCGCGCGCCAGCACGAGCTGCTCGGGAAGCGCGATGCGCGGCGGCGGGGACGGGTCGGCGATGACCGAGACCGTCTCGGCGACCGAGAACGTGATGACGAGCTCGGCGCCGTCCTTCGTCGTGATCGTCACGGACTCCGGCGTGGAGACCGTCAGTGTCCCGCGCAGCCCCGGTTCGAGGCCGGTCTCCTTGAGGTAGTGCAGGAGATCCTCGGCCTCGTTCTCGAAGCGCAGGATGTGGACCGACGCGCCCTCGGACACGTCCGCGAGCGGGACACCCTCCAGGCGCTCGCCGCTGCCGAGGATCGGGTGGCCGTGCGGGCACGTCTTGGCATCGCCGATGGCGGCCATCATGCGCTCCTCCAGCACCGGGCTCATCGCGTGCTCGAGGCGCTCGGCCTCCTCGTGCACCTCGTCCCACGGGATCTGCAGGACGTCGGTCAGGAAGCGCTCGATGAGGCGGTGGCGGCGGACGACGCCCTCGGCGTGGTCGAAGCCCGACTCGGTGAAGCTGATCGCCTTGCTCGCGGCACGCGTGATGTAGCCGTCGCGCTCGAGGCGGCCGATCATCTCGTGCACCGTCGGGGCCGAGAGCTGCATCGCGCGGGCGACGTTCGCGCCGGTCATCGGCAGCTTCGCCTCCTGCAGCCAGAACAGCGTCTGCAGGTACTCCTCTTCGGCGACGGTCGCGCTGTCGGTCGACATTCCGCAGCGATGCTATCGGCAACCGCGAGGCGCCCGTGCGCGCAACGCGCGTAGCATCGCCGCCGATGCGGATCGGCTCTGGCACGAGAGCGCTCGTCACCGGGGCTTCCCGAGGGATCGGACGCGCCATCGCCACCGAGCTGGCGGCGCGCGGGGCGACCGTCGGCCTGGCGGCGCGCTCGGTCACCGACCTGGAGGTTCTGGCCCGCGATCTTCCCGGCACGCACCACGTGCTCGTCTGCGACGTCGCCCTGCGCGAGTCGGTTCACGAGGCCGTCGAGGAGTTCGTCGCGGCCACCGGGGGGGTGGACCTGGTCGTCGTCAATGCGGGCATCGCGCACTACGAGCCGATCGCTCAGCAGGACATCGAGACGATCGAGCGCATGACCGAGGTCAACTGGCTCGGCACCGTCTACACGATCAAGGCCGCGCTGCCGCATCTGCTGCGCCAGGGGTCCGGCCACATCGTCGTCATGTCGTCCGGAGCCGGGCTGCGCTCCTTCCCCGAGGCCGCCGCGTACTCGGCGACGAAGGCCGCCCAGCGGATGTTCGCCGAGGCCGTGCGCCACGAGCTTGCCGGCAGCGGCGTCTCGGTCACGACCGTCTTCCCGGGCGAGATCGCCACGTCGCTGCTCGACCATCAGCCGGCCATCGCGATGCCGCAGTGGTACCGCGCCGAGGACGCAGCGCCGCCCGCGGAGCTGGCGGTGCGCATCATCCGCGCCGTCGAGCGCGACCGCCGCGACCTGTACTGGAAGGCGCCGGTGAAGGGAATGGGCATCCTGCACGGGATCTCCCCACGCTGGGCGGACCGGGCGTTGCGGCGGATGCGCGGCCACAGCGCAGCGCCGCGCCGCGACTGAGTCGGGGGCCGTCGCGCGCCCATCAGTCCGGCGACGGGCTGACGCAGGCGCGGTCGCGGCCCTCGCTCTTCGCGCGGTAGAGCTCGCGGTCGGCCGCGGCGACAAGCTCGCCGGCGCTCATCGGCAGCTTCCACGACGCGATGCCGGCGGAGGCGGTGAGCCCAGCGGGCATGTCGCGACAGAGCCGCTCAGTAACCGCGAGCGCCTCGCCGGCGCCGCAGCCGGGCAGCAGCAGCCCGAACTCCTCGCCGCCCATGCGCGCGAGCACGTCGATGTCGCGCACCTGCGCACCCCAGCGCGCGCCGATCGTGCGCAGCGCGGCATCCCCCGCCGGGTGACCGTGGCGGTCGTTGTGGGCCTTGAAGTGGTCGATGTCGATGATCACCGCCGACAGCTCGTGCCCGAGGCGCTCGGCGTGGCGCAGCGCGAGCGGCAGCTGCTCGTCCCAGGCGCGCCGGTTGGGCAGCGCGGTGAGGGCGTCGGTGCGCGCGTCGGAGGCCAGGCGCCTGCCGATGCTCCGGCGCTCGAGCTCGTTGCCGACGAGCACCGCGATGTCCGACAGCGCATCGAGCTGAGAGGGCTCCCAGACGCGCGCGACGCCATCGATCGCGCACAGGCTGCCCAGCACGAGGCCGTCGACGTTGACGATCGGAAAGCCCGCGTAGGCGATGACGTCGAGATCGCTGACCGCGAGGTTCGAGCACAGGACGGGGTCGGTGCGCGCGTCCTCGATGACGAGCGGAGCCTCGTTGGCCACGACGTGCTGGCAGAAGGAGTGCGAGAGCGGGGTCTGACGCTCGTCGGCCCACGGCTGGCCGACGCCGAACATGCCGGCCCAGTACTGGCGTTGCCCGGTCACGAGGGTCACGGTCGCGATCGGGGCATCCGCCGCGCGCGCGGCGACGCGCGCGAAGCGGTCGAAGACCGGTTCCGGGCCGCCGTCGACGAGACCCTCGGCGACGAGCGCCGCGAGCCGCTGCGGGAGGCTGACCGCGGCATCGAGCCGGGCGCCGGAGGCGACGGGCGGCTCGGCATGCGGTCGCGTGGGGATCTCCGTGGCCATTGCTCCTCCTATCGGGATTCCCGGGCGGCGGCTTGAGCCGGGACCGGCGGCCGGTCAGCCGCCGGGTGTGCGGCGGCGCGGCGGCTGCGTACGCAGCACCTCCGCGAGCGCCTCGAGGCGCCGTTGCGCGAACGTCACGAACTCCCGCGTCGCCGGCGAGAGCTGTGCCCCGCGCCGCCAGGTGAAGGCGAACGTCTCGTAGATCGGCTCGGCGAACGGCACCCAGCCGACCGAGCGCGGCGCGAGCCGGCGCAGCATGCCGCGCGGGGCGATCGTGTCGCCGAGCCCGCGCGCGGCGAGCTCGAGCGCGACCTCGACGTCCTCGACGTCGATCTGCGGCTCGATCGCGACGCCCTCGCGCTGGGCGAGCTCGGCGATCTGGCGGCGCGTCGGGTCGTCGGAGCCCCAGCTCGCCTCCGACAGGATGAGCGGCGCGGCGGCGAGGCGCTTGACGGTCATCGGCCGCTTCAGTCGCTCCGGATCGACCGATACGTAGAGCACCTCGTCGCGCATCGCCGGGCGGACGGCGAGGCCGCGGTCGTCGATCGGCAGCACGACGAGCCCGGCCTCGAGCTCGCCGGCGCGGATCGCCGAGACCGTGTCGGAGGAGTTCTGGCCGACGATCCGCACGCGCACGGCCGGGTACGCGCGGCGGAAGTCCTCGACGATGTCGATCCCGAGGTACGTCCGTGCGGTGCCGAACGTACCGAACGCGGCGAGGCCGCCGCGCAGCTCGCGGACCGCCCCGACGGACTCGCGCGCGCGCTCGACGGCGGCCAGCGCGGCCTCGGCGTGCGGGCGCAGCGCGCGGCAGGCCTCGGTCGTGACGAGGCCGCGGCCGACGCGCTGAAAGAGCGTCACGCCGAGCTCCGCCTCGAGCCGGCGCACCTGCTCTGACAGCGACGGCTGCGCGAGGTGCAGTGCCTCGGCCGCGGCGCTGAACGAGCCGTGATCGATCGCGGCGAGGACGTACTGGAGCTGCTGCAGATTCATAGGCGTTGCCTTGAGGTTGTGAAGACAACAAAGGCTACCGCTGGAGCGCACAAGGGCGGAGAATCGCTGTCATGTTGATCCTCACCTCACTCATCGTCGCGTTCGGCGCCTTCGAGCTGCTCGCCTACCGCTACGGGACCGAGTCCCGCCCGGGCTTCGACGAACGCCTCGACCGTGGCCCTCGCCGCGGGCTCTGATCGACGCCGCGCGGGCATCGTCCTGTGCGTCGTGTCGGCCTGCGGCTTCGGCCTGATGGCGATCTTCGCCACCCGCGCCTACGACGCCGGGCTCGGCGTCAGCACCCTGCTCGCGCTGCGCTTCTCGCTCGCGGCAGCGATCTTCTGGGCGATCGTCGCGGTGCGGCGGGCTGGCGGCATCGGTGCCGCGGCCAGCGCGGGCGCCGGCCGCCCCGCACGCCCACCGCGGCGGGTGCTGATCACCGCGCTGGCGCTCGGCGTCGGCTACAGCGCGCAGTCGGGGTTCTTCTTCTCCGCGCTGCGCCACATCGACGTCGGCCTTACGTCGCTGCTGCTCTACACGTTCCCGGCGATGGTCTGCGTCGGCTCCGTCGCGCTCGGGCGCGAGCGGATGGGGATCTGGAAGGCCTCGGCGCTCGGGCTCGCGAGCGCCGGCACCGCGCTCGTGCTGCTCGGCGGCGGCAGCGGCGGGCTGGAGGCCACCGGCGTCGCGCTCGGCCTCGCCGCGGGCGTCACCTACGCGGCCTACATCCTGCGAGCCGACGACGTCGTCGGGAGCATCGACGCGTGGCTGTTTTGCGCGCTTGTCACGACCGGCGGCGCGTTCGCGGTCACCTGCGCCGGCGTCGTGACGGGCTCGCTCGCGCTCGGCGACGGCTCGAGCTGGATCTGGATCGGCGCGATCGCGCTGCTGTCGACGGTGCTGCCGGTCAGCACGTTCCTGCTCGGCCTCGAGCGCGTCGGCGGCCCGACGGCGTCGATCGTCTCGACCGTCGAGCCGCTGCTGACCGTGACGCTCGCCGTCGCGCTGCTCGGCGAGTCGCTCGGCGCGCTGCAGATGCTCGGCGGCGCGCTCGTCATCGGGGCCGTCGTGGCGTTGCAGTCGCGACGCGCCGAGCCGCTCGTTAGCGTTGTCGGCGATGACGCTCCCGCTCGACCCGCCCGTCCTGCCGCAGCTCGCACGCCCGCGGGCCAAGCTGCCTGAGGGCGACGGCTGGGCCTACGAGCCGAAGTGGGATGGCTTTCGCACGATCGTCTTCGTCGATGGCGACGAGGTCTATTTGCAGTCGCGCAATGCGAAGCCGATGTCGCGCTACTTCCCGGAGGTCACGTTCCCCGCCGGTCGCTACGTCGTCGACGGCGAGCTCGTCGCGGCGACGTTCGGCACGCTCGGCCAGCGCATCCATCCCGCCGCGTCGCGGATCGAGCGGCTGTCGAAGGAAACCCCCGCGCGCTTCGTCGCCTTCGACGTGCTCGCCTTGGACGACGAGGTCGTGATGGGGCGGACGTACGCCGAGCGGCGCGCGCTGCTCGAGACGATCGCGGGCCTCGAGCTGACGCCGGTCGTCTACACGGCGGCCGACGCCGAGCCGTGGCTGCGCGACGAGGAGGGCGTGATCGCCAAGCAGCTCGACAGCCCGTACCTGCCCGGCGAGCGCAAGGGGATGGTGAAGGTCAAGCGCGTGCGCACGATCGACGCCGTCGTCATGGGCTGGCGGCCCGGCAAGGCGGACGGCACGGTCGGCGCGATCATCCTCGGCCTCTACGGTCCCGACGGTCGGCTGCGGGAGGTCGGGCACTCGAGCGGCTTCACGGCAAAGCGCAAGCGGGAGCTGGTCGACGAGCTGCGACCGTACGAGACCGGCGAGCGCGGCAGCGGCGAGGCGTCGCGCTGGACCGCGGGCCGTGAGCTCGAATGGGTCGCGCTGCGGCCCGAGCTCGTCGTCGAGATCACGTACGACCACGTCTCCGACGGGCGCATCCGGCACGGGACGAAGGTCCTGCGCTGGCGCGACGACAAGGATCCGGCGGACTGCAAGATCGATCAGCTCGAGCTCTGAAGCTGAGCTCGACCGGCTCGCTCGCGCAGCGGAGACGAAGCCGCCGCCGGTTACGCTCATTCGCACCGTGCCAAGCCTGCGCCCGCTCGTGCTGCTCGTGCTGCTGCCCGTGTTCGCGGGAGCAACCGGCTGCGGTCAGCGGACGGTCGATCCGCCGCGCAGGCCGGTGCAGCTGACGCTCTCCGAGCCGCAGGACAGCACGACGACGCGCGAAGCGACGGTGCGCGTCAGCGGCAGCGTCGCTCCGACGACCGCGCGCGTGCTCGTCATGGGCGAGCGCGTCGCCGTCAGCGGCGGTCGGTTCTCGACGGCGGTCGACCTGCGTGAGGGCGTGAACGTCATCGACATCGGGGCGGCGGCGCCCGGCGCGCGCGCGACGTGGCGGGGGCTGCGCGTCACGCGCCATTCGAAGATCGAGCTGCCCGACCTCATAGGCCGCGACGCCGACGAAGCCCGCGACGCCGTCAGCGCGCTCGGCCTGAAGCCACGCGTCATCAACGACGACGGCCTGCTCGACGCCTTCCGCAGCAGGCCGCGGATCGTCTGCAGCACGCTGCCCGAGGCGGGCAGCGAACTCACCCCCGACGCCGAGGTCGATCTCGTCGTGTCGAAGACCTGCTGAGCTACTCCGGCTGCGTGGCGATGAGCGCGACCTTCGGCACCCCGGCCTCGCGAACGACGCCGAACGCGACGCGCCCTTTGATGTCGTCGCGGCCCGAACGCTTCACCGTGTAGCTGCCGGCGGCGCGACCGGCGGCGCCACGGATGATCTGCAGGTCGTGGAGCTCGTAGGCATTGACGTCCGCGGCCGCGAACTGGCGGCGGTAAACGGCGAGCACGGCCTCGCGGCCCTGCGTCGAGCCGTCGGGTGCGACGCGCTGCGCGCTGCTCGCCAGCGTCGCGCGCAGCGCCGCCGCGTCCTCGTGGCCGTACGCGGAGGCGAAGGCCTCGGCCGCGTAGCGAACCTCGTCCTCGCTCAGCGACGCCGACACACGCCGTACGCCGTCACCGTTGATCGCCTCGACGACGGCCAAGCCGGCCACGGCGGAGAGGAAGACGACGAGCAGCGTGCGTGGCCGCAGCAGGCTGCGGCGGCGACCGGTGGGAGCGCCGTCCGCGGCGGCGGGTGCCGGAGTCGGCCCCTTCGAGGAGCCGACCGCGGGTGCCGGTGTCGCGGTCGGTGAGAAGCCGGCGGCGGGCGCGGCCGGCGTGAGCGGGCTGGCCGGCGGCGGGGTCGAGAACTCGGCGCGCGATGCGCTCCGGCGGCCCCGCCGCCGTGGTGGCGCCGCGAGCGGCTCGGCCGGCTCCATCGCGGCCGGAGGGTCCGCCGACGACGGGCCGCCCGGCGGCGTGGCCGGGGGTGTGAGCGGGCCGGCCGGGGGCGGCGACGGGAGCAGCCGTCGCGAGGAGACGGCGCCGTTGGCGGGCGGTCCGAGCTCGTCAGCGATGTGGACGGGCGCCGGGACGATCCGGGTCGCCCGCGTCCGCGTTGACGGGGGCAGCGCCATGCGGCTCGTCGGGTCCTCGCTCGGCGCCGCCGGCCCGCGCGCGACGACCCGCTCGGGGATCGTCAGGCGCTCGCCGCGGGCAGCCGCGAGCGCCGCGCGGCCGAGGTCGCCGGCCGAGCCGTAGCGGTCGGCCGGGTCCTTGGCGAGCGCGCGCGCGATGACGGCATCGAAGATCGTGTCGACCCCGGGCGTCGCGCTGGGCCGCGGGGGCTTCTCGTCGAGGTGGGCCGCAATCGTCTGCGGAACCGTCTGGCGGCGAAACGGCGCCTCGCCGGTGAGTGTCGCGTGCAGGACGCCGCCGAGCGCGTAGACGTCGGTGCGCGCGTCGACGGGCTCGGCTCGCAGCTGCTCGGGGGCCATGTAGTCGACGCTGCCGATCCACTGCCCGCTCGTCGTCATGCGGGTGTCCGAGGAGACCGCCACGGTCAGTCCGAAGTCCGTCAGGTAGACGTGGTCGTCGCCCGGCGCGGCGCCCGCGCTCGTCAGCAGGACGTTCGCCGGCTTGACGTCGCGATGCACGAGCCCGGCCGCGTGCGCCGCGTCGAGGCCGGCGGCGACCTGCGCGACGATCCTCGCCGCTCGCGCCGGCGCGAGCGGCCCGTCGCGGCGCAGCAACGCGTGCAGGTCGGTCCCGTCGACGTAGCGCATGACGAGGTAGAGGCGATCGCCCTCCTGACCGGTGCCGTAGACCGGCACGATGTTCGGATGGTCGATCGAGGCGGCCATGCGGACCTCGCGACCGAAGCGCTCGGTGTATGCCGGATCGGCGACGCCCTCGGGCACGACGACCTTGAGCGCGACGCGGCGGTCGAGCGCGAGCTCCCTCGCCCGGTAGACGATGCCCATGCCGCCGCGACCGGCCACCGCCTCGATGCGGCAGCCGGCGAAGCGCTCACCGGGGCGCAGGTCGTCCATGTGACCAAGTGTGACCGCACCCGCGTGCGGGGCGCCGCAGGGGTGTCGGGAAAAGCCGTCCCGCATCTTCACGCTTTCGCACCGACCCCTCCGTGAGGTGCCCGGAGGTGGCGACGGTCGTGCGCGGCGACCCGGTCGCAGCAGCGCCGAAGGGTCACGGCCAAGACGTCACGTATGAGGACGTCTGCGCGGCGGCGGCCTGCTCCAGGAGGGTCGCCTGGGCGGCGACATCGTGCGCGCCGACGGTCCGGCTGGCCCCGGCGATGCGGTGCGCCTGGCGGCGCATGCCGCGGACGTCGCCGTCACGCAGCGCCTGCCACAGCTCGTCGAGGTCGTCGCTCAGCGCCTGCAGGTAGCGCGTGACGATGTCGCGATTGAGCTGCTCGTCGCCACCGGTGAGCTCGTCGAGCGCGGATCGGTCGATCGCCACGGCGCCCGCCGCCGGCACCCTGGGGCCGGCGATCCCATCATGGACGACTTCGTCGTCAAGCCGGCGACGCTGGCGATGCTCGCGCTCGGTCCGCCGTCGGCCGGCGAGGTCGTGCTCGACGGCGTCGGCCATGCCGTTGAAGTCGCCGGCGAGCTCGCGCAGCTCGTGACGTAGAGGCGGACCATCCGCGTCAGGTCGTTCGAGCTCTGGCGCATCTGGTCCGAGAGCCGAAACGACGTCACGCGCTGGTGCTCGGCGTCCGTGCGCCGGGCGGCCGTGTCGCGCTCGTGGCCGACCTCGTCGTCAACAAGCCGCTGCTCAAGACGAGCCCGTCCTACATCGAGTACAAGCGCGCCCACGTGCGCAAGTTCAACCCGATCGGCTTCGGGGCGATGCTCGTCGCATCGGCGGTCTCGATCGCCGCGTACTTCGGCGCCTTCGGCCCGACGCTCGACGCTCGACGCCTGGTCGCCGTTCCTCGCGATCACGATCGCCATGATCCTGTCGCCGGTCCTGTCGCTCGTGTTCCGAAACAAGGGCTACTACATTGCCCGCGAGCCGTCGGTGCCGCCGGCGCAGCGGTCGACGGCGCAGGTGCAGTGCGGCGTCTGCAGCGAGAGCTACGAGATGCCCGACGTGGCGCTCTGCCCGTTCCACGCGGGGCCGATCTGCTCGCTGTGCTGCACGCTCGAGAAGTCCTTCAAGGACGTCTGCAAGAGCGACGGCCCGGGGCTCCGAGCAGACCGGGATCCCGCTGCCGATGGCGGGCGCCGCCGGCTAGCGCACAAAGCTGGGGGAAGGGCGGGCGGGCGGCCCCCGCGCGACGGGTCGCCCGCCTTACGGAACGCGAACATTCAAAGAACACTGGGGAGGCTCCCTAGTGCGCGTGTGATCACGAAAGGGCACCATCGCACTACACGTCCACGGGCCACCCCCCATATGGCCCACAGGGTGTGAACGGGATAGCAGGTCGTAGTCGGACCCCATCATCGACGAGAGGCTCGTCGGGGATGGGGTTCCTACGACGTTAAGGGTTAATCTCTCCGGGAGCGCGTGCGATCGGGGCGTTGTCTTGCCCGCATGGGGACGGAACATGCGCCACGGACCGCGCGACGCGGCAGGCAGGCGGTGCGACCGAGGCACTCCCCCTCACGCCGGTCGCGGCGGCGGGGTGCAGAGCGCGTGTACGTTGACGCCCGCCTCGGGCACCGGCTCGGGACCGTCGAGGTTGGAGACGGTGTAGCCGGCCGCCGCCATCGCGTCGCAGAACTCGGTGTTGCGGCCGTGCATCTCGCAGACGACGATCGGCCGCGCCTCGCGCAGCAGCCGTGTCATCCCGGCGACGACGTCGAGCTCGGCGCCCTCGACGTCGATCTTGATGAGCGCGGGCTGCGGGCCGGCGAGGTCGTCGAGCGCGACGGTCGGCACCTCCACGCGCTGCTCGCCCTGGTGGTGGTCGCCGACGCTGGCCAGCCGCGTCCACAGGCGGTCGCGGACGACGACGAGATCGGCGACGCCGCTGCGAGCGGCCACCGCAGCCTCAACGACCTCGACCTGATGCAGGTCGTTGAGCGCGGCATTCGTGCGGATCGCCCGCGCGCAGTCGGCGTCGGGCTCGAACGCGACGACGTGCCCGCCTGGTCCGACGATCCGTGCCGCCAGCAGCGTCAGCGAGCCGATGTTCGCGCCGACGTCCCAGACGACGTCGCCGGTGTGTAGGGATCGCACAAGCGCCTGCTGGACCTGGATCTCGTGCGTGCCGGTGAGAACCGCGTAGGCCTGGGCGCCCCACGGCGCGAACGAGCGCGCCTCGATGCGTTGGCGCACCGTCAGCCCACCGAGGATCGAGAGTTCGCCGCGAGCGGTCAGCGCAGTCAGCGGCCGCAGCAGGCCGCGCGCCGCCCAGTCGGCCATCCGCTCGTGCGGCACGAGACGCATGAGCAGCCAGACGATGCGAGTGCGGGCCAGGCGCGCGGGTCCGGAGAGGCGAGCGCGCGCCCGCCGGGCCGCTCCGCCTAGGCGGCCGGCGGCAGCCGAGGACCCGGCGACGCCGAGCGTCGTGTACAGCTTCTGCGCGATGACCGACAGCATGCCAGTCCTCGTCGCACCGGACGCGTTCGGCGGATCGCTGCGCGCGCCGGTCGTCGCGGCGGCGATCGCCCGCGGCCTCGAGCGTGCCGGAGTGCTGCCGCCACCCGAGCTGTGCCCGGTCGCCGGCGGCGGCCGCGGCACGATCGAGGTGCTGCTGCCCGCGCTGGGCGGCGAGACGGGCGACGGCTTCGCGCTCGTCGACGACGGCGGGACGGCGATCGTCGAGCTCGGGAAGACTGCGGCCAAGACCGGCGCCCGCGTGGTGCGGGCCATCGACGCGGGCGTGGAGGTCGTCGTCGTCGCGGCGGGCGGCGTGGCGCTCGTCGATCGCGACCCCGGCGCGAGCGAGCCCGCGGACGCCGCCGGCGCGGCGGGTCGCATCTCGGGCGCGAGCCAGCCCACGGACGCCGCCGGCGTGGTGGATCGCGTCTCGGGCGCGAGCCGACCGGCGGACAGCGGCGCGGCCTGGGATCGGGGTTCCGGCGTCATCGCGGCGATCGAGGACGCCGGCGGGCTCCGCGGCCGCGCACTCGTCGTGCTCTGTGATACGCGCGCACGCTGGAGCGGACCCGTGGACGACCTTGGCCGCGATCCGCGCGGCGTGCCGATGACCGCCGCCGGCGGCGGGCTGGCGGGCGCGCTGTGGGCGCGCTACGGCGCGCAGCTCGTCGCGGGCCCGGCGTTCGTACTCGAGCAGCTCGACTTCGACGCGCGCATGCGCGCCGCCCGCGCCGTCGTCGTCGGCGAGGCGCGCCTGGACGCCGCGACGCTGCAGGGCCGCGTCGCCGGAGAGACCGCCGTCCGTGCGCGGCAGGCGGGGGTGCCGTGCCACGCCGTCGTCGCCGTCAACGCGATCGATCGCTTCGACGCACGGATCCTCGACCTGCAGGCGATCGTCGAGGCGGCGACGATCGAGGCGCTGGAGGCCGCGGGGGAGCGGCTGGCGCAGGTTCTCTGACGCGGGCTTGCAACGGTGGACCAGGCCCACGGGCGGAGCTCACGCCGTTCCCGCAGCCGCGCGCTCGAAGCGCCGCGCGAGTGTGGCCAGGCGCTCGACCAGCTCCGGCGGCTCGTGGACGTCGAAGTCGACGCCGAGCATGCCGACGCGCATCGCCAGCCAGTCCAGCGAGTCGTCGCTCGTGCGGTACTCGCAGCGCTGCTCGCCGAGCGGCGTGAGGCTGTCGCGCATGTGCGGCCAGCGCTCGGCGAGCTCGGCAGCCGCGGCGTGCACCGTGATGCGCGCGCTGTAGCGGCTCGGCGACTGCCGGAGGTTGGACGCGACGTACGTCGCGGCATCGCCGTCGCCGGGCAGCGGGCGAACGGCGAATCGCGCGCCCGCGGGCGACGGGCGCTCGATCCGGTCGACGCGGAACGTGCGCCAGTCGACGCGGTCGCAGTCCCACGCGACGAGATACCAGCGGCGGCCGAGGTTTACGAGGTTGTGCGGCTCGACGAGGCGCCGCGACGCCGTCGCGTCGCGCGCGCTGTAGGCGAAGCGCAGCCGCTCATGGTCGCGGCACGCGCCGGCGATCGTCGTCAGCGCCTCGGGATCGACGCGCGGGCCGGTCGCGGGCAGCGTCGACGTCACCGACTGCAGCGCGTTGACGCGCCGGCGCAGGTGCGACGGCAGGACCTGCTCGAGCTTGACGAGCGCGCGGATCGAGGTCTCCTCGATGCCGGTCACCGACGCCCCCGCGGCGGTCCGCAGCCCGACGGCGATCGCGACCGCCTCGTCGTCGTCGAGCAGCAGCGGCGGCATCGCGGTGCCCGCATGCAGTCGGTAGCCGCCGGTCGGGCCCGTCGAGGCGTCGACGGGATAGCCGAGCTCGCGCAGCCGCTCGATGTCGCGGCGGATCGTGCGCGGCGAGACGGCCAGGCGCTGGGCGAGCTCGCCGCCGGGCCAGTCGCGCCGCGTCTGCAGCAGCGAGAGGAGCTTCAACAGTCGTCCCGAGGTGCCGTGCATCGTGCGTCGCAGATTGGCAGATGTTGCGGCCGGAAACTGTCCTAAAACCCGCCTATCGTGCTGCTTCGAGAAAGCGCGGCGATGAGTTCCAGCGGCTCGCGGCGTCTGTAGTTGCAACGATCGACTCTCAGGCTGACGACGAGACAGGGGACTCGTATGACTTCAACGATGCAGGTCACGGACAGAGCCGGCTCCGGAGCGCCACCCGGCGCCCCGGCGATCAGCGTGCGCGGACTGACGAAGTCCTTCGGCAAGGTGCGCGCGCTCGACGGCGTCGACCTCGACATCGCACCCGGCACGGTGCTCGGGCTGCTCGGGCCCAACGGCGCCGGCAAGACGACCGTCGTGCGGATCCTCGCGACGCTGCTGAAGCCGGACGCCGGCAGCGCCGAGGTCGCCGGCCTCGACGTGGTCGCCGACGCGGCCAAGCTGCGCCACAGCATCGGCCTCGCCGGTCAGTACGCGGCGATCGACGAGAACCTCACGGGCCTCGAGAACCTCGTCATGGTCGGCCGTCTGTACGGGATGTCGCGTGCCAAGGCGAAGGTGCGCGGACGCGAGCTGCTGGCGCGCTTCGAGCTCGAGGAGGCCGCCGACCGGCCGGCGAAGACGTACTCCGGCGGCATGCGCCGGCGCCTGGATCTCGCGGACGCGCTCGTCGCCAAGCCGCCGGTGCTGTTCCTCGACGAGCCGACGACGGGCCTCGATCCGCGCAGCCGGCTCGCGCTGTGGGAGACGATCGAGGCGCTCGTCGCCGACGGCACGACCGTGCTGCTGACGACGCAGTACCTCGACGAGGCCGACCGCCTCGCCGATCGCATCGCGGTCATCGACCACGGCCGCGTCATCGCCGAGGGAACGCCCGACGAGCTGAAGGACCGTGTCGGCGGCGAGCGCCTCGAGGTGCGGCTGTCCGAGGGTGCCGACAGCGGCGCCGCGATCCGCGCGCTGACGCCGATGTCCGACGAGTCGCCGACCGCCGAGGAGGGCCTCGTGCGGCTCTTCGTGAGGGGTCGCAGCGGGACGATCGTCGAGGCGGTACGGCGCCTGGACGAGGCCGGCATCGGCGTCGAGGACCTCGGCCTGCGGCGCCCGACGCTCGACGACGTGTTCCTGACGCTGACGGGGCGCGCGGTCGAGTCCGCCGATGACGACGAGGAGGACAAGCCATGAGAAGGCTCATCACGGACACGATGGTCATCACCGAGCGCAACCTCGTGCGGCTGACGCGTGCGCCCGATCTCGTGATCGCGTTCACCGTCCAGCCGGTCATGTTCCTGCTGCTGTTCGTCTACGTCTTCGGTGGCGCGATCCAGACGCCGGGCTATGACTACAAGGATTTCCTCTTGCCCGGGATCCTCGTCCAGAACATCGCCTTCGGCGGCTTCGTGACGGCGCTCGGCCTCAACGAGGACCTGAAGAAGGGCCTCATCGATCGCTTCCGCTCACTGCCGATGGCGCGGCCCGCGGTGCTCGCCGGGCGCACGCTCGCCGATGTCTTCACGAACGCGCTGTCCGTCGGCGTGCTGCTCGGCACGGGCCTCATCATCGGCTTCTCGTTTCACGCGAGCTTCATCGAGATCGTCGGCGGCTTCGCGCTGCTGCTCGTCTTCGGCTACGCGTTCTCGTGGGTCTTCGCCCTGCTCGGGATGCTCGTCACTTCGCCGGAGGCGGCGAACTCCGTCGGCTTCCTCGCGGTCTTCCCGCTGACGTTCATCTCGTCGGCGTTCGTGCCGGTCGACTCGATGCCGGGCGCGCTGAAGTGGTTCGCGGAGATCAACCCCTTCACGATCGTCGTCAACGCGATGCGTTCGCTGTGGGTCGGCGCGCCGGCCGGAAACAACGTCTGGGGCGCGTTCGTCTGGTCGCTCGTGATCCTCGTGATCTTCGCCCCGCTCGCCGTGTTGCGCTACCGGCGCAGCGCGGGAGGTTGAGCCGCGTCGTCAGCCGCCGAGACGCTGCGGACCCATCGGCTCGGCCGGCGGATCCTTGCCCGGCGGCGCGAGCTCGAGCTGCCACCACGAGATGTCGCGCCACGCGCCCGCCTTCCAGCCGATCTTGGGCTGCAGGCCGTACTGCTCGAAGCCGAGCGCGCGGTGCAGGCCGACGCTCGCGTCGTTGGGCAGCGTGATGCCGGCGATCGCGATCCGCAGGCGCTGGCGACGCAGCAGCTCGATGAGCGCCTCGTAGAGGCGGCGGCCGCCTCCTACGCCCTGCGCCATGGGGTCGACGTAGATGCCGACCTCGCAGGCCCAGCGGTAGGCGGCGCGCGTGCGGTGCGGCGACGCGTAAGCGAAGCCCACGGGTCGCCCGTCGCCGTCGGCGAGCACGAGCCACGGATGGCGCTCGATCGTCGCCGCCATACGGGCCGCGTACCGCGCGGCGTCTGGGGCGACCTCCTCGAAGGACATCGCAGTGCCCTCAACGTAGGGCGCGTAGATCGCCGCGCAGGCCGCCGCGTCGCGCGCGGGATCGACGTGGCGCACGGTCAGAGGCGGTCTCGTGTCCACCCGTCGATGATCTCATCGCGCCCGGTCTGAGTACGCTCGCCTAGTGGTCTGTCTCATAACAAGCGGCCGGAAATGCCGGGATGCCGGCGACGCCTGGCAAGGACGCAGGACCGAAGGTGTGCCTCTGGCACATCGAGGTCCGAGGACACAGGCAGGCGGTGATCGGCGCCCGGCAGTTTCGGTCGATTGTTGTGAGACGGGCCACTAATGCCCGAGGTCCGCTCACGCCCCAGTCTCTCGCTGCCGACCCGGCGCGCGATCGTCGTCGGCGCGGGCTCGTTCGGAACCGCGGTGGCGGTGCTGCTCGCGCGCGGCGGCTTTCGCACGACGCTGCAGACCCGCACCCCAGAGCAGGCGCGGACGCTGCTCGAGGACCGCCAGAACCGCAGCTACCTGGCGGGCGTCGACCTGCCCAAGGAGCTGCGCATCGAGAGCGTCGAGGCCGGCCTGGGGCGCGCGGACTACGTCTTCCTCGGCGTCCCGTCGACCGGCGTCGGCCGGACGATCGCGGGGCTCACGAAGGCCGGGCTGACCGGCCGTAGCGCGGTCATCTCGCTCGCCAAGGGCCTCACGCCGCCGCACGGTCTCGCGCCTACGATCCTCCTGCGCGAGCGCTTCGGCGAGGGCCGCGTCGCCTGCATCGGCGGGCCGTCGCACGCCCGCGAGATGGTGTCCGAGGGTGCCGGCCTGGTTGCCGCCTCGACGAACGAGGACCTCGCCCGCGCGCTGGCCGGCGTCTTCATCCGTGCCGGCGTCGTCTGCGAGCAGTCCAACGACCCGATCGGCGTCGAGCTCGCGGGCGCGGCGAAGAACGCGGCCGGCCTCGCCGCCGGCGCGACCGAGGCGCAGGGCCTGAACGCCGCCGGCGCCGCCGCCGGGCACATCTTCGCCGAGGTCTGGCGCTACGCCGACAGCCAGGGCGCGCGACCGGAGTCGCTGCTCGGCCTCGCCGGCACCGGCGATCTCGTCGCGACCGTGCTCGCGCCGCAGTCGCGCAACCGCCGCGCCGGCGAGCTACTCGCCGCCGGCGTGCCGGCCGCCGAGATCCCCGACCGCATCGGCCAGACCGTCGAGTCGCTGGAGTCCGTGCCGCTGCTCGCGCGCGCCCTCAACCAAGCCGGCCTCGAGGCGCCCGTCACAGACGGCCTGGCGAAGCTCATCTCCGGCGAGCTGCCGCTCGAGGACTGGGTCGCGCTCGTGCGCACGACCGTCCCGCCGCCGGCGCGCTGGCGCCCCGTCGCGCCGGACTTCTGGTCGCGCGTGCGGACGCGCACGCGCGGCGTGCTCGGCCGCCCGGACCCGGCGGCGTCCTAGGCGTCGCGCATGGCGAGCGTCGTCACGACGGCCTCGTAGACCCCCGCGCCGTGCGTCGCCTCGGCGATGTGGACGTTCGGCCGTGCAGCGATCGCCGCGCGCAGCGTCGGGTCGCGCTTGAGCGCGTTGCCGACGAACCAGAACGCGCCGACGTGCGCCGCGGTCTCGAGGTCCTCGCGCGAGTCGCCGACGGCGATCGCGTCCTCGGGGGCGATCATGCGCGCGCGCATGTGGCGGGCGACCGCGCCGGCCTTCGAGGCCCCGCGCGGGACGAGATGGTAGGCGCGGACGTCGTCGAGCTCGACGAGCGCCGGCGAGCGGCGATGCACGCCGCCGTTGTCGACGAGGCGCAGCCCGCCGTACCCCTCCTGCTCGAGCAGCGCGTCGACCTCGCGGGCGTCGACGAGCCCGCGGAAGAGGTGCGACACCTCGCGCCCGTGGTGCCAGGGGTCGTGGTACTCGAGGCGGCCCGCGTAGCGTTCGAGCAGCATCGCCGGGGCGCCCGATGCCTCGATCTGATCGTGGATCGTGCCGTGCTCGTTGGGCATCAGCTCACCGGTGAGCCAGATCTCCTCGCCATCGAGGACGAGGCACGAGCCGGCCTCGTAGATGTACGCGGGCTGGTGGAACAGGCGGGCGTTCTCGGCGACGGTGACCTTGCGCCGTCCGGACATCAGCACGACCTCGACGCCGGCGCGGTGACAGGCCTCGAGCGCGCGCACGCCGGCGAGCGAGAACGACTTGTCGCCGGCGCGCAGGAGCGAGCCGTCGGGGCCGAGCAGGGTGCCGTCGAGGTCGACGTAGAGGGCGCGCATGCCCGCATCCTCGCGCACGGCGGGCGCCGGGTCGTAGTCGCGGCCCGCGAGCGGCTGGCCGTCGCGCCGGGACGCCAGCAGACGCCAGATTTCGGAAGTGACGAAATATCGAAATGTGGTGGTAGTAGTCCGGCGATCGGCTACGACCCGCTCCACCGCGGCTACCGCTCCGGCGGCGTCTTCCTCGTGCCGTCGCGAGTGGTGCCGCGCGGGCTGCACCGCCGGGGCACCAGCCACAACGAGGTCTGAGAGGGCGGCGGCCTGCGCGACGTCCTGCGCGCCGGCCTCGGCGACGACAACGTCATCGGCGGCGACGGCGACGGCAACGTCCTGTACGGCCAGACGGGCGACGCTCGCGCGACCGTCGACGTGAAGGATCGCGTCTCGGGCTACGAGCACGTCGCGCGCCGCCACAGTTCACGCGGGAGGATGCTGCGCAGCAGGTCGCCGGCTCCCATTTCGCTGCGCGCGACGGCCTGCTCGTGATCACCTGCCTCGGCGTCAGCCCAGCCCACGCAGCGCGCGCAGATCCGCGAGCGCGGGGCGCTCGAGCACCTCGCCGCCACCGAGGCCGATGAGCCGCCCCTCGCGCCGCAGCCGGCTCGTGACCGCCGCCAGGACGGCGGCCGACATCGGGGCGAGGTCCTCGATCGACTGGTGGCGGTTCTGTCGTACGTCGAGGTCGACCTGCGCCATGCCCTCCAGGCCGACGACCGCGAAGACGTCGAGCAGCAGTCCCATCTCGACGGCGTAGCCCGTGCCAAAGGCGAGCGTCTCGAGCAGCTCGCGGCGCGCCGCGACCTCGCCGGCTAGCGGCTGGCCCAGCGTCGCGAGCGCCGGATAGAAGGCCTCGAGTAGCGGGCGCGCCGTCAGCTCGGTGACGCGCCCACCGCCCGCCGGCGCGGTCCCGCCGGAGTCCTTGAACGGGCGCCGGTAGAAGCCCTTGACGAACTGCACGTCGGGCTCGCAGACGAGCGGGCCGAGCAGGCCGCAGGCGAAGTGCTCGCCGAAGTCCTCGCTGTCGCCGTCGACGAAGCAGACGAGGTCGCCGGTGAGGACGCCGAGCGCGCGCCACATCGCGTCGCCCTTGCCGAGTACCGGCCCGTAGTCGGGCGCGAGCTCGGCCTGGCCGTAGACGTCGGCGCCGAGGCGGGCGGCGATCGCGCCCGTGCCGTCGGCCGAGTCGGCGTCGACGACGACGACCTGATCGACGACGCCCGCGTCGCGCAACGCGACGAGCGGCCCGACGACGCCGGCGATCGTCGCGGCCTCCTCGCGCGTCGGGACGCAGACCGAGATCGACTCGACGCGCTGCAGTCGCAGACGTTCGGCCGGAAACTCCGAATGATGGAAGCTGCGCAGCGACACGTCGCTCGTACTATCTCAAGTGGCTTGTCCGTCACCCCCGAAACCCCGTCCGGGTCCGCCGATCGGCGCGCCAAATTCCCGCCCGGGCCCGCCGATCCGCGCGCCGAATCGCAGCCCTGGGCCGCGCTGCTGGACGCCGGCCGCGCCGACGAGCGGCTCGTGCGCGAGGCCTTCGAGGGCGCCCGCGAGGCGGTCACGACGGCGCTTCCGGACACCCTGCATCCAATCCTGCTCGACGCGCTGCGCAGGACCGGGATCGAGACGCTCTACAGCCACCAGGCTGACGCGCTCGAGGCCGCCTGGGCCGGGCCGACGATCGTCACGACCGGCACCGCGTCGGGCAAGTCGCTGTGCTTCAACCTGCCGACGCTCGACGTCCTGTGCCGCGACGCAAAGGCGCGCGCGCTCTATCTGTATCCGACGAAGGCGCTGGCCCAGGACCAGGCGCGGGCGATCAACGCGTTCGGATTGGCGAAGCAGGTGCGCCCCGCGATCTATGACGGCGACACGCCGCGCGAGCAGCGCACGCAGGTGCGCCGCCGCTCGAACCTCGTGCTCACGAACCCCGACATGCTGCACATGGGGATCCTGCCCCACCACCGCGCGTGGGGCGACTTCTTCTCGAACCTCGCAGTCGTCGTCGTCGACGAGGCGCACGTCTACCGCGGCGTCTTCGGCTCGCACGTCGCGAACGTGTTGAGGAGGCTGCGGCGGATCGCGAACGCGTACGGCACGTCGCCCCGCTTCCTGCTCGCGAGCGCGACGATCGCCAATCCCGTCGAGCTCGCCGAGCGCTTGACCGGCCTCGACGAGATCGCCCTGATCGACCGCGACGGGTCACCGGGCGCGCGTCGCCAGATCGCGATGTGGAACCCGCCGCTGACGAACCCGGCGCTCGGCACGCGCGCGTCCGCTCTGGGTGAGGCGGCGGAGATCGTGAGCGAGCTCGCGCACCGCGGCGCGCGCACGATCTGCTTCATCAAGTCGCGCAAGGCGGTCGAGCTCGTCGCGCGGCTCGTCGCGCTCGCCGACCCAGCGCTTGCCGAGCTCGTCGTCCCCTACCGCGCCGGCTACACCTCGCAGCAGCGGCGCGAGCTCGAGGACAAGCTCATGCGCGGGGAGCTGCTGGGCGTCATCACGACGAACGCGCTCGAGCTCGGGATCGACATCGGCGCGCTCGATGCCGCCGTCGTCGTGACGTTCCCGGGGACGGTGGCCTCGCTACGTCAGATGTGGGGTCGCGCCGGGCGGCGTGGGCGCGGGCTCGCGGTCTATATCGCGGGCGAGGACGCGCTCGACCAGTTCTTCTGCCGCCACCCCGACGAGTTCCTCGACCGTCCCGTCGAGGCGGCGATCCTCGAGTACGAGAACGAGCCGATCCACCTCGCGCACCTGCTGTGCGCGGCGCACGAGGGCCCACTTTCAGCGTCTGATGCCGAGACGCTGGGCCCGCGCTGGGAGGCGCACGCACAGGCGCTGGTCGCGGCGGGTGAGCTCGTGCAGCGCGACGACGGCTACGTCCTGCGCCACGCCGAGGACTACCCCGCCGCACGCGTGTCGCTGCGATCGGCGTCGCCCGACTCGGTCGCGATCGTCGACGTGGAGAACGGCGAGCTGCTCGGCACGGTCGAGTCGTCGCGCTCGCACATGACCGTCCACGACGGCGCCGTCTACCTGCATCAGGCACGGCCGTACATCGTCCGCGGCCTCGATCTCGAGCTGCGCCGGGCACTCGTCGAGCCGTTCTCCGGCGACTTCTACACGCAGCCGAAGAAGGAGACGATGACCGAGATCGAGACGCTGCTGGACCAGCGCTCGACGCTCGGCGTGAAGCTCTCGTTCGGCCGCGTGCTCGTCACCGACCAGGTGCTCGCCTACCAGCGCAAGAAGCTGCCCTCACACGAGATCGTCGACCTACAGGGCCTCGACCTGCCCGAGACGACGTTCGCGACACAGGCGCTGTGGTACGAGCTCGACGCAGACCTCCTGGCCGACGACTTCCCGTTGGAGGTCCTGCTCGGCTCGATCCACGCCGCCGAGCACGCGCAGATCGCGGTCCTGCCGCTGCTGGCCATGTGCGACCGCTGGGACATCGGCGGCCTGTCGACGAACGCCCATCCGCAGACCGGCGGGCCGACGATCTTCATCTACGATGGCCACCCCGGCGGCGTCGGCATCAGCCACCAGGGCTACCTCGCGTTCGAGACGCTCGTCGCCGACGCGCACCGGTTGATCGCCGAGTGCCCGTGCGAGCACGGCTGCCCGTCGTGCGTGCAGTCGCCGAAGTGCGGCAATTTGAACGAGCCGCTGCACAAGGCGGGCGCGCTCGAGGTCATGGCGCGGATGCTCGAGCGCTGAGCCCGTTCGGCGGAACATCGCCCCTTTGTTCGTCCGCGTGGGCGTTTCGCCGCGCGGCGGCGGCGTTCTGAGAGATCCGAGAGATCCCTTCCCGTGGCGGATCTCTTGCAGAGCTTGTGGCTTGTACGCGCATGGCCGAGCCTCGATCGATGCGACCGCATGCGCTCATCTGGCCGGTCGCGCTCGTCATGCTCGAGCTGGCCACCACCGCCGCCGCACAGCCAGCCGGGGCCGCGTCGTCCGGCGAAGCGCCCGCCCTCGCGGCCGGCGCCGCCTCGTCCGGCGCCGCCTCGTCCGGCGGCGGCGCGCGCTACGGCGCGGCGGTCGCCGTCCCCGCAAAGCGCCCGGTTGCGAGCAGCATTCGGGCCACGCCGCGCGAGATCGTCGCCGGTGCGCCGGACCCGGTTCACCGGACACTCGGGTGGGTGAAGGTGGAGATCATGTCATGGCGGCCTGACGCATCGCGTGTGCGGCTTGTCGCGGGGTGCGGTAGCCGTGGCGTTCGAGCAGCCAGCGCTCGTTGAAGTCTT
>JBBSNY010000003.1:0-195176 GCA_038260305.1 Solirubrobacterales bacterium | reverse complement strand
TCGCCGGTGAGCGTCACGTGACCTGTGGCCGACTGCTTCACGGGACCGTAGTCTGGCACGTCAGACCGCCCGACTCGGCGGTGAGCTGGCGATTTCCGTGCTAATCGCCGTGTTTGCGGAGTGGGCGATACTGGGCTCGAACCAGTGACCTCCGCCTTGTCGAGGCGGCGCTCTCCCAGCTGAGCTAATCGCCCTGGGAAACGAGCAGAATAGCAATGCTTCACGAGGTCGTGACGGCTCGCGGGCCCTTGCGGCTACGCTCGCGGGCCGTGCCAGCCGCCCCGCCACCACATCGATGAGGATCACCCTCGCCCAGCTTGGGAGCACCCTCGGGGACCTCGACGCGAACCTCGCCCGCGCCGCAGAGGTCGTCGCCCAAGCAGGAGGCGAGGGCGCCGATCTCGTGATCTTCCCCGAGCTGTTTTTGACGGGCTATGACTTCGCCCGGATCGAGCAGGACGTGGAGATTCCCTCGAACGATCCGCGCCTGCTCGCGCTCAGCACGGTCTCACCCGGGACCGACGTCTCGGTCGGCTACTGCGAGGACGGCCTGGGCATCCACAACTACAACGCCTCCGGCTACTACGACGCCGGCGCGCGGGTCTACAACCACCGCAAGCTCTACCTGCCGACCTACGACACGTTCGAGGAGCGCAAGCACTTCAACGTCGGGCAGTCGATGCGCGCGTACGACACGCGCCACGGCCGCATCGCGACGCTGATCTGCAACGACGCATGGCAGCCGCACCTCGCCTTCCTCGCCGTCCAGGACGGGGCGCGCGTGCTGCTCGTGCCGACGAACTCCGCGACCAGTCGGCGCCCGGACCTCTACCACTCGGGCACGTACTGGCGCGACATCACGGTCTTCTACGCCCGCATGTACCAGTGCTATGTCGTCTTCTGCAACCGCGTCGGCGACGAGAGCGAGATCCTGCACTTCTGGGGCGGCTCGCACATCGTCGACCCGTGGGGGAAGGTCATCTGCGAGCTGCCGTTCGACGAGGAGGCCGTCCACACCGAGGAGATCGACCTCGCCCTCGTCCGCGCCCGCCGCCGCGCGCTGCCACTCGTCCGCGAGGCACGACTGGACCTCATCGCACGCGAGGCCCGGCGGATCGCCGACGAGGGCGGCGACGCCTGACGTCTACGGGGTCCGCGGCTTGGGCTTCGTCGGCGCGGTCACGCATGGCGGCGCCTGCGCCACCACGATGGCGCCCGTCCTCGGCCAGATCGGAATGAACGCTCCGAACGTAGAAGGCGCACAGGGCGCGTACACGATGAGCGGGCGAGCCGCCCGGCGCGCCGGCTTCCCACCGCGTGAACCCCTCGCACGCGACAGCGTGACGATCCGCGCCAGGGTGTTGTAGAGCGGGCTCGAGCTGTGGAGCACGCAGTCGTCGAGCGGGTTCGGGGTCACGCGCGTTCCCTTGTACGAGGTCCGGCAGGCGAAGCTCGCCGGACGAACGATCGCGACCTGCAGCGGCTGCACGTGCGGTGTCCCGTCGCTGCCGGTCCAGACGAGGTAGCGCGACTCGGGCCGCTTCGTCCGCGGCAGGACGAAGCTGTAGCCGTTGTCGTGTACGTCGGCGCGTGTCGCCGTGCCGTCGGGCTCGGTCACGAACACGGCGTCGACGCCGTCGGGCACGATCCCGGAGACGCCGAGCATGTCGTGCGCCACGCCCGCGCAGGCGTCGACCGCCGCCGGCGCGACGCCGCGCTTCAGATCGCGAAGCGCGCCGCCGCCACCCGCCGGCGCGCCGCCGATCGAGACCACCGCGACGCCCTCGCGCGCCGCGCGGCCCGCGGCCTCGACGCAGGCAAACGGGCTCGCGGCGTCGACGTTCGGCACCGGCACGATCCAGGCGCGGGCCGTGGCGTCGGCCCGCAGCAGGCGCGTTGACTCGGGATCGACGGGCGTCAGGCGGCTGCGCTTCAGCGCAGCAAGCGCGGACGCGGGCAGGGCATCCTCGTCGGTGCGGTCACGACGCAGGATCCCGAACGCC
Organism: Solirubrobacterales bacterium; assembly: GCA_038260305.1. Classification (GTDB taxonomy): domain Bacteria; phylum Actinomycetota; class Thermoleophilia; order Solirubrobacterales; family Solirubrobacteraceae; genus CADCVQ01. Next base: position 193,173 of record JBBSNY010000003.1, on the reverse strand, counting down.
TCCCGCAGCGCCTCGCTCGGTGGCGCCTTCGCGATCGACCCGGCCGACGGCTTGCAGGCCGGGACGGGCAGCACCCTGGCGGCCGGTGGCGCAGAACGGCGACCGCCACGCGCGGCAACGACGACCGTCGGCGCGGCCGCCGGCAGCGCGGCGGCGGGAGCGGGCCGCGACGGCGCGGACCCGCCGGATGCCTGTGCGACGGCCGCCCCCGCGACGAGCGCAAGCGCTCCGATCGGCACGAGACGGCGTACGGACAGCATCCTTCGGGTCATGGCGTTCCCTTCGGGTTCGGAGTACGGCAGCGACCCTCCCGGCAGAGGAGCAACACGTCGCCCGACGCGTCGCGGGCGGTGACGAGGGGGACGTCGCGGGCTCCGGCGAGCGCGGCGACGAAGACGCGCATGCCCGCGGGCAGGTCGCCGCGGCCGACGGCGGTGGCATCGGCCGGGGCAGTGGAGACGGTGGCGCGGGCGCCGGTCGCGACGACGTCGACGCGGCGCGCGCCGGAGGGCAGCGCGCCGAACGCCCAGGTGCGGCCGGCGACGGGATCGAAGTAGGTCTGCACGAGGCGCTCGGCAAGCACCTTCGGGGTCACGCCGCCGACGCCGTCTGACGCGATGTCGCAGCGCGCCCCTCCCCCACCGCCCGGCACCGTCAGGAAGACGCCGACCGCACGCACGGCCGCGTAGTCGCACGCCGACGCGCTCAACCGCCACGCGACGCCGCGCAGCGTCCCGCCGGCGATGTAGACCTGATCGCCGGCATGGCGGGGCTGCACGGCGCCGGGCAGCCGCGCCGAGTCGGGCAGCTGCGCCGGCGCCGGCGCCCACACGACGTCGCGCGTGGCGAGCGCGGTCGGCACGACGACGAGCATCGCGACGGCGACGACGACGCTGCGCCGCCAGCCGGCGAGGCGCGCGCGACGCGGCGGTCGGCGCCAGGCGTCGTGCAGATCGCAGCCGAGCTCGACGAGGATCGCGTCGGGGTCGCGCGGGGTCGCGTCGTCGCGTCCGGCGGGGCGAGCCCCGCGGGTCTCGGCCACGATCGCGTCGCGGTCCCGTGACGTGCTCACAGCCACGTCTCCGCCGGCCCGAAGCGATCGAGGATCGCGCCGTGCTCCCGCGCCACCCTCATGGTGTCGCCTCCGCGGGCGGCCCGAGCCCGTCGAGCGCCGCGGCCAGCGCGCGCAGCCCGCGCGAGACGCGCGCCCGCGCGGCCTGCTCGCTGATCCCGAGCCGCCCGGCGACGTCCGCGTAGTCGAGCTCCTCGACGATCCGCAGGCGAACCGCGTCGCGCTGCTCGGCTCCCAGCTCGGCGAGCGCCCCGGCGACGGCGGCGCGCAGTTCCCCGAGCGCGGCGAGCTCCTCGATGCGCACGAGCTCCTCGGCGGCGAGCAGCGGCCCCTGCACGCCGGCCCGGCGCAGCGCGCGACGCTCGGCGGCGCCGCGGCGCAGCGCCTCGCCGAGCACGTTGCGCGCGATCCCGAAGACCCATGCGGCAAGCGCGTCGGCGTCGCGCGGATCGCCGTCGAAGCGGCGGCGCAGCTCGAACGCGCGGGCGTACGTCTCGCCGACGAGGTCGACCGCGAGCTGCGCGTCGTACGTGCGGCGCGTCAGGAAGACGAGCAGCCGGCGTGCGTCGCGCTCGTAGGCGGCGGCGAGGCGATCCGCATCCAGTCGGGGTCGGGCCATCACGGGGATCTTGTCGCGAGCGTCGATTCCTGTGACGCATCGCTACCCTTGCCCCGCCCCCGGCGCCGTGGCGGAGTGGCTACGCAGCGGCCTGCAAAGCCGTTTACTCCGGTTCGAATCCGGACGGCGCCTCTCTCGTGTGACGGCCTTGCCTCGCCCCACCTCGGGACGAGACACGGCCGGCCACTCGCCGCAAGCGCGTCGTCGGGGAGCAGGCGAACAGCTCCATTCGACCGACCGCGGCCGCGCCGGGTCACGATTCGTTCACCGCTGACATCGGGCGGCGCTACGGTCCTGCGATGGCCCGGATCACGCTGCATCTCGGCGACATCACCAGCGACCCCGACGCCGACGCGATCGTCAACGCCGCGAACTCGAGCCTGCTCGGCGGTGGCGGGGTCGACGGGGCGATCCACCGCGCCGCCGGGCCCGAGCTGCTCGCCGAGTGCCGGCTGCTCGGCGGCTGCGACACCGGCGAGGCGAAGATCACCGGGGCGGGCCGGCTCGCGGCGCGCCACGTCATCCACACCGTCGGGCCGGTCTGGCGCGGTGGCGGCGAGGGCGAGCCCGAGCTGCTGCGCGCCTGCTACCGCAACGCGCTGGCGCTCGCGGCCAAGCACGACTGCCGCCGCATCGCGCTGCCCGCCGTCTCAGCCGGCATCTACGGCTACCCACTGGCGCAGGCGGCGACCATCGCGATCGCCGCCACACGCGAGGCGCTCGCCGCCCTCCCGGCGCTCGAGGAGGCGCGGTTCTGGCTCTTTGCCCAGCCCTCTTACGACGCGTTCAAGGCCGCACTTGCCGGCTGAGCCAAAGCCGGAGCGGGAGCCCGACGGCGCGCCTGATCGCGGGGGCGCGCCGCAGCCGGGGCGCGGGCCAGAGCCCGGCCGCAGCTCCGGCGCGCCTGATCGCGGGGGCGCGTCGGAGTCCGGGCGCGCGCCAGAGCCCGGCCGCAGCGCGGCGATCGTGCTCGCCGGCGGCGGCTCGCGTCGCATGGGGACCGCGAAGGCGGCGCTCGAATGGCACGGCTCGACGCTCCTGCGCCGGGCCGTCGGGATCGTCGGACGCGCCGTCGACGGACCGGTCGTCGTCGTGTGCGCCCCCGGCCAGCGACTGCCCCTGCTGCCGAGCGTGGTCGAGGTCGTCGAGGACGCCGTCGCGGGGCGCGGCCCGCTGCAGGGGATCGTGTCCGGCCTCGAGCGGCTCGGCGACCGCGCGCAGGTCGTCTTCGTCTGCGGCGTCGACATGCCGCACCTGCACCCCGCCTTCGTCCGGCACGTCCTGGCCTCGCTGCGCGCTGACGACGATGTCGCCCTCCCATACGCCGGCGGCTTCGCGCAGCCGCTCGCCGCGGCCTACCGAACCGCGACGCTCGCCCGGTACCTGCACGACGAGCTTGCGCACGACCGGCGCGGCAGCGGCACGCTGCTGGCCCGCCTGCGCGTGCGAGCGCTCGACGATCAGCACCTCCTCGCCGACGCCGAGCTCGCCGCGCGCGATCCCGATCTGGACTCGCTCGCGAACCTCAACGAGCCCAGCGAGTACGAGTCGGCCCGCGCCCGGCCGGCGCCGCACATCACGATCCGCACGAGCGATGGGCGCGGCGAGCGCCCCGCGAACGCGGCCACCCTCGCGCAGGCGGCCCTCGCCGCCGGCAGGCCGCTGAACGCCGCCGTCGTCGTCACGCGCAACGGCGACGCCATCGCCGCCGACCCCGGCGAGCCCCTCGCAACGGGCGACACGATCAGCTTCGAATCGACGAAAGTCGCCCCCGCGTCAGGCCGCTGGACCCCGCCCGCATGGTAGTTTCAGCCACTCCTGAACGCCCGCGACCGGGCGCCGCGAGCGGCCCTAACGGTCGCCGCGGGAACTGCCAACGCACCGGTCATCGCGCGGCCGACCCGCGACTGTCGCGGGCGCCTGCGCACGTCGACAACGAGGTCCGAGCATGAGCGCACAGCCCACGATCGCCAGCGACGCCGTGCACGTCGGCGGGCCCTATTGGGAACAGCTCGCCGTCGGCGACCGCTACGTCGAGTTTCCCGCGATGACGCTGACCGAGGGCCACGCCGCACTGCACCAGTCGATCGTCGGCGACCGCCTGCGGATCGCGCTCGACGCGACGCTGTCGGACCGGGTCGCCGGCCGCCGCCTCGCGCATCCGATGCTCGTCTGCGACGTCTCGATCGGCCAGTCGACGCTCCCCACCCAGCGCGTCATCGGCAACCTCTTCTACCGCCGCCTCATGCTGCGCCGCCTGCCCGCGATCGGCGACACGCTCTCCACGACCACGGAGATCGTCGCGCTGAAGCGCAACACGATCAAGGAGGGGCGCAAGCCGACCGGGCTCGCCGTCCTGCACATCGTCACGACCGACCAGGAGGACCGCCCGATCCTCGACTACTGGCGCTGCGCGATGCTCCCGATCTCAGACCTCGACGCCTCGCAGGCGCACGCCGACGACCTCGATCAGTTCCCGGCCGACCTGCCCGCCGACGCGCTGCACGCGACGGTCGACGGCCTCGACCTGAACGTCTACCGCGATGCCGTGCCCGGCGCCCATTTCGCCGAGCTGACGGCGCCCACGACGTGGATCGTCGACGGCGGCGACAGCGTCACCGGCGCGCCGGAGCTCGTGCGGATGTCGTTGAACATCGCCAAGGCGCACACCGATCCCGGCTCGCACAGCTCCGGCAAGCGCCTCGTCTACGGCGGGCACACGATCGGCATCGCCGCGGCGCAGCTGACGAAGGTCCTGCCGAACCTCGTGACGATCATCGGCTGGCATCACTGCAACCACCTCGCGCCCGTCTTCGAGGGCGACGTGCTGCGCAGCACCGTGCACCTGGAGTCAACCGAGGCGCTGCCCGACGGCGGCGGTTTCGTGACGCTGCGCATCGAAGTCTCGGCGCAGCGCAAGGACGGCACATTGGCCGACGTACTGGACTGGCGACTTGTGGGAGCGATGGCATGAGCGAAGGAATCCTCAACGGCGTCCGCGTGATCGAGGGCTCGGCGTTCGTCGCCGCGCCGACGGCGGGCATGACGCTCGCACAGCTCGGCGCGGACGTCATCCGCTTCGATGCGCCCGGCGGCGGCCTGGATTGGAGGCGCTGGCCGCTGAACGCCGCGGGCGAGAGCCTGTTCTGGTCGGGCCTGCAGAAGGGCAAGCGTTCGATCGAGATCGACCTGCGCTCCGACGAGGGCCGTGAGCAGCTGTCGCGGCTGATCACGATGCCGGGCGCCGGCAACGGCATCTTCATGACGAACTTCCCCGCCCGCGGCTGGATGAGCTACGAGAAGCTTCGAGAGCGGCGCGAGGACCTCATCATGGTCGTCATGACGGGCAACCACGACGGCTCGTCGGAGGTCGACTACACCGTCAACCCGTCGGTCGGCTTCCCCGACGCGATGGGCCCGCGCGACTCGGCCGTGCCGACCAACAGCCTGATGCCGGCGTGGGACACCGCGATGGGCGGGCTCGCCGTCGTCGGCCTGCTCGCCGCGCTGCGCCACCGCGACAAGACCGGCGAGGGCCAGCTCGTCGAGATCGCGCTGTCCGACGTGGCGGTCGCGGCCGTCGGCAACCTTGGCCGGATCGCCGAGGTCCAGCTCGAGGGCCGCGACCAGCCGCGCGACGGCAACTACCTCTACGGCGCTTTCGGCGGCGACTTCCCGACCGCCGATTCACGGCGCGTCATGGTCGTCGCGCTGACCGGGCGCCAGTGGAAGGCGCTCAAGCAGGCGACCGGGACCGAGGAGCTCTTCGACACGGTCGCCACGGCGACGGGGCATGACTTCCGCGGCGAGGCCGGGCGCTACAAGGGGCGCGACCTCATCCGCGAGCTGCTCACCCCGTGGTTCGGCGAGCGCACGCTCGAGCAGATCCGCGAGACGTTCGCCGGCACCGGCGTCTCCTGGGGGCCCTACCAGACCTTCAAGCAGCTCGTCGCCGAGGACGCCCGCTGCTCGGAGGCAAACCCGATGTTCTCGATGGTCGAGCACCCGGTCGGGACGTACCTCACCCCCGCCTCGCCGCTGACCTTCAGCGTCTCGGGGCGCGTGCCGGCGAAGCCGTCGCCACGCCTTGGCGAGCACACCGAAGAGGTGCTCGCCGAGCTCGACGCGACAGCAAGCGTGGAGTGATAGCCGCAATACACCGGAAGCCGTAGTCTCAGCAGGGCAGTCGGCGACCAAGGCCTCAGGTGGGGACCGGCTGACCGCGCCGCGTCGTCGCCCTATGACCGGCGCGCAAGGTGGGAGTCCTTCACGGAGGGAGGTCCTCGCCAGGAGCGGTTCCGCCGGTGGCCACGGCCACCGGCGGCGCCTATCCCCGCTTCGGCAGCGCGATGCGCTCCCCCGGCTCGATGACGGCGCGCTGCGTGAGCTCGGTGAGCAGCAGCCCCGCGGCGAGCTCGACAGCGACGAGAGCGAGCAGCACAACGAGCTGCGTCGAAGCCGCCTCGCCGGCCGTCGCGCCGCCGAGCACGAGCCCGACGAACGTCCCGGGCAGCGTCACGAGCCCGACGCTGCGCGTCTGGTCGATGACCGGGATCAGCCCCGTCGTGACCGCGCGCCGCAGCGCCGGCGCGAGCGCCTCGCGGGCGCGGTCGCCGAGGCACAGGCGCGCCTCGATCTCGTCGGCCTCGTCGTGCAGCGACTCGAGCAACCGGCGGCCGGTCAGCGTCGTCGCTGCGAGCGCGCCACCGATGAGGATCCCTGCGGTCGGCACGGCCGACCGTGCGGTGAGGTCAAACGCGCCGACGAGCAGCAGTGCGCCGGTGGCCGTCAGCGCGGGCACGGCGATCGCGACGAGCGCGCGCAGGCGCGCGCGCGGCAACCCGTGCAGCCTTCCGCCGGCCGTCAGACCGGCCGTCGTGAGCATGACGGCGACGAACACGAACGCCAGTGCCGGGTAGCGGAAGACGAGCGCGATCGCGGCGCCGACGACGGCCAACTGGACCCCGGCCCGCACCGAGGCGACCGCAATCTCGCGACCGAGCCCGAGTCCCATCCGCATCGACAGGCCCACGGCGACGACGGCGAAGCCCGCGGCGGCGGCGATCTGTGCGGCCATCGAGCTCATGTGAGGTGCTCGCTGCGATCGGCCCAGGCCTCGACGAACGCGGCGTCATGCGTCGCGACGCAGATCCCGAGCCCGCGCTCGCGCAGCCCGCGCAATGTCTCGCCGATGCGCCGTGCAGAGTCCGCGTCGAGCGCCGCGGTCGGCTCGTCGAGCAGCAGCAGCTCCGGTTCGCGCGTGAGCGCGCGGGCGAGCGCGACCCGCGCGCGCTCGCCACCGGACAGCTCGCGCGCGGCGCGATCGGCGATCGCCGCGGGAAGGCTCGAGGCCTCGAGCGCAGCGAGCAGGTCGGCCTCGGACAGCCCGTCGACGCCGTGGCGCAGGTTGTCGGCGACGCTGCCGGGGAGCATCGCGGGCGACTGCGCGACGAGCCCGACGCGGCGGCGCAGCGCACAGGCGTCGAGCCCGCGAACGTCCTCACCGTCGAGCGTGACGGCCCCCGCGTCGGTCGCAACGAGACCGACGAGCGCACGCAGCAGCGTGCTCTTCCCCGCCCCCGACGGCGCGACGAGCGCGGTCACCTGGGCGCGCGGGACGCCGATGCTGACGCCGTCGAGCACGCGCCGGCCGCCCAGCACGACCGCGACGCCGCGCGCCTGCATGCCATCCGGGACGCTGGGCGTTGCCATGGCGGCGAGCCTACGCGGGCGCGACCACCGGGTGCCGCCCGCGCCCGCGACCCGCGCGTCGTCAAACTGCCTCGGGGCTATAATCCGCCGCTCGTGCGGATGTAGCTCAGTTGGCTAGAGCGTCTGCTTGCCATGCAGAAGGTCGAGGGTTCGAGTCCCTTCATCCGCTCTTTCGGAAGGCCCGCTCCGGCGGGCCTTTCGCGTTGTCGGGGCTACAGCTGCTCGCTCCTCCGGCAGCCCGCTCCTGCGAGTGCCTGGGCGAGCACGACCCCCGGAACGTCCGAGCGCGCACAGCGGCTGCGGCACGCGCCTCACCGACAGCGCGTTGCGGCATTGCGTGCGGACCCGCGCGGACTCGAACATGCCTCGATCGTAGCCTCCGTGCGTCGTTGGGAACGATCCTCAGCGGGGGCTACTGCGCACTTGATTCGTCCGTTCTTGCCGTAGACTCCTGCACCGATGGAGGCCGCTCGCAAGCACGGTGCCGGGACCGAGCGGGTGCGGACCCGCTACGCGCGCATGCAGTCGCCGGCATCTTTCACGCTGATCCTCGGCATCTACTCGACGCTCGCGCTTCCGTACCTCGCGTGGCGCTCGACCGTCATCAACTGGGACGTGTGGTTCGCGCCGCTGCTCTACCTGGCGGAGTTCTACGGCGTCCTCTCCACCGGCCTGTTCCTGTGGATGACGCGGGTCATCAACGTCCCCCACCACCGTCCCGCGCCGCGCGGGCGCACGGTTGATGCGTTCATCTGCACGTGCAACGAGCCGCTCGCCGTGCTCGAGCCGACGATCCGCGGCGCACTCGCGGTGCACGGGATCCGGGACGTGCTCGTGCTCGACGACGGCTGCCGCGACGAGGTTCGCCGGATGGCCACCGCGCTCGGTGCGGGTTACCTCCCACGCGCGAGCAGCACCCACGCGAAGGCCGGCAACCTCAACCACGGGCTCACGCGATCGGACGCCGAGTTCCTGCTGCTACTCGACGCCGACCACGTCCCGTCGCCGCGCTTCCTCGAGCGCACGCTCGGCCACCTCGACGACCCCGGAGTCGCGTTCGTGCAGAGCCCGCAGACCTACCACAACCGCGACACGTTCCTGTTCCGGCTCGGCCGGCGCGGCTCTTGGAGCGAGCAGGGGATGTTCTACCGCTGCATCCAGCCCGCGAAGAACGGCTCGAACTCGGCGTTCTTCGTCGGAACCAGCGCGGTCATGCGGCGGGCGGCGCTGGACTCGATCGGGGGCTTCGCGACCGGAACGGCGACCGAGGACATCCACACGTCGCTGCGCCTGCACGCGCGCGGCTGGCGCTCGGTGTTCGTGCCGGAGGCGCTCGCGTACGGCCTCGAGGCGGAGAACCTCAAGGAGTTTTATCGCCAGCGCCGCCGCTGGGCCGCGGGCTCGCTCGGCCTGCTTCTGCGGTCGCCCGACTCGCCGCTGTGCGCCCGCGGGCTGTCGTGGTCGCAGCGCTTCAGCTACCTCAGCGCGACGCTCGCCCATGCCCAGGGCCCGCAGCGGATGATCTTCTTCCTGACGCCGGTGCTGTGCGTCGCGACGCTGTCGGCGCCGGTCACGGCTGACCTGCCGCTGTTCCTCGGGATTGCGGGGACGTACATGGCGTTCGGGATCTTCGCGACGGCCCGCTTCTCGCGCGGGACCTACCACCTCGTCTACACCGAGTGCTACGCGCTCGCCAACGCGATCGCCCAGTGTGCGGCGCTCAGCGGGGTCATCCGCGTCGACCGGAAGTTCTCCGTCTCGCGCAAGTCCGTGCAGCGCGGCGAGTCGACCTGGGTGAAATCGCTGCTGCTCGCGATGGGCACGATCGCGGCGGGCGGTGCGCTGTACTCCGCGGCGCGACTGGCCCTCGGTCCGCCCGCCGACACCGCGCCGCTGCTCGCGGTCTGCGGCGTCATGTTCGCCGTGACGTTCGCGATGCTGGCGAACTTCCTGCTGTACCTGCGACGCTACGAACGCCGCGCGCCACTCGTGCTGCCGGCGACGAGCCGACCGGCGCCCGCCCCCGTCGGCCTGAGCGTCTCCGCCCCCTACCCACCCGACGACACGGACCTCATCGGTCTCAGCGCGCGCCGCGGCGACCTGCTCGCAACACCAGCGCTCGCGGCCCCACCCGGATCGACCTTCTGACGCGCCGGTCCCCCGCGGGACCGGTCGGTATCGTGGGAGTTCTGTCGTTTAGCCGCTAAGCTGTGGGTTGTGTCTATAACTCTCACGCAGCTGCGGAGCTTTCTGGCGGTCATGCGCGGTGGCTCCGTGACCGCGGCCGCTGACGAGCTCGTCGTCACGCAGCCGTCGGTGTCGGCCGCCGTCGCTGCGCTCTCGCGTGAGCTCGGGACGCCCGTCACGGAGCGCGAGGGACGCGGCATCCGGCCGACCGCCGCGGGCACCGCCTTCGCTCCGTTCGCCGCCGACGTCATCGGCCTGCTCGAGGAGGGCCGGCGCGCCGCGCGCGAGGCCGCCCATCTCGCCGACCGCCGCCTGCGCCTCGCCGCGGTCACGACGGCGGCGGAGTCCTTCGTCCCACCGCTCATGCGCGTCTTCAGCCAGAACAACGAGGGCATCGGCTTGACGCTCGCCGTCGGCAACCGCGAGCAGGTACTCGACCTCGTTCTCGATCACCGCGCCGACGTCGCGATCGGCGGCCGCCCGCCGCGCGACCCGCGCATCCAGTCCACGGCGATCCTGCAGAACGAGTTCGTCCTCATCACCGCGCCCGACGATCCGCATGTCGGCGGTGGCATGATCGATGCCGCCGAGCTCGAACGCCGCGTCTGGCTGCTGCGCGAGCCCGGCTCCGGCACCCGCGTCGTCAACGAGGAGTTCCTCGCCGCCGCTGCGCTCGAGCCGCAAACGCTGACGCTCGGCTCCAACGGCGCCATCAAGCAGGCCGCCCGCGCGGGCATCGGCGTCGCCTTCATCTCGCGCGCCGCGGTCGCGCTCGAGCTCGAGGCCGGGCTGCTGGCAGCGCTGCCGGTTCGCCATCGCCCGGCGGCACGGCGCTGGTATGCGATGTGCTCGACCGTCGGGCCACGCCGCGCCGCCGTCGAGCGCTTCATGAGCTTCGTCGTCTCGCCCGAAGCGCGTGAGAGCCTCAGCGACGCCTCCGGCATCCCGCCTGCGATCACCGCTGCGCGCCCGCCCGGCGCACAGAAGTAGCGCCCACTCCACACGCGTGCCCGCCGGCCCCGGCGGGCCGCACCCAGCACTTACGCCGCGGCGCCGCCGACGAGCTCGGACCGCGCCGGCTCGCTCTCGGAGGGCACCTCGCCCTGGACGTGCGTCACCGGGATGCCCATCCCGTTCAGCTTGCTCGGCAGGTCGAGGTGCATCCAGCGCGACAGCCGGCGCGGCAGCGTCGAGAGGATGATCTCGTGCACGCGGCGGTCGTTGATGACGTCGGCGATCGCCGCCATCGGGTCCGCGCTGCCGACGTGGCCGGTGATCTCCGACCCCGCCGCCTCGCGCAGCAGCTCGAGGGCGATCGTAAGCTGCTCCGCCGCCTCCTCGCGACCCGAGACCTCGGGGTCGACGACGCGATGCAGGCCGCGCGGCGTGGCCGGCACGAGCAGATGAAAGCGCGCGGGACCGGCCTGCGCCCGGCTCCGGACCGCTGCCAGCAGTGGCTCGGTCGCGGCGGTGCGGTTGGCGACGATGAGCACGCGTGGCGCAGATCCAGGCATGAGCGTTCCTCTGGGGTCTTGTGGCATTCGGCACTTGAATGTACCAAACGTCACGATCTCCGCGGGCAGCGCGCACGGACCCGGCACACGCCGGGCTCGGGCCGGCGGACGCCGGACGCCGCACCTGTGCCGTCGGAGACTGCGCCGGACTACGCGCGCAGCTCGTCGCGATCGGCGCGCGCGCCGTCGCTGCCGAGCGCGACGGCCGCCCGGGCCGTCACGAGGTGATACAGCACGAGGACCTGCACGACGGCCAGCGACTCGGAGCGGTGCAGCTCCGTTCCGACGGTGAACTCGCCGAGGCGCTCGGAGCGCAGGTGCTGGGCGAAGTGCATCCGCGACCAGACGGACTCCTCGATCTCCGAGCCGCGCGCCGGATCGATGTCGCCGGGAATGAAGAGCTTGTGCTCCGTCTCGTTCTCGGACAGCGAGAGGCCCTTGTCGCCCGCATCGACGAACTCCGAGAGGTCCGGGTGCGTGAGCCCCTTGCGCAGCACGATCTCCGCGTCGAGATGCTCCTGGTCGCCGCGGCTGCCGGGCATGAACGACACGACGATGTCCGCCCAGCGCTGCTGCGGACGGATGTACAGCTCGGAGTCCGGCTCGCGGCGGTCGAGCTCCTCGAGCACCTGGTCGGTCGTGTAGCCGCGACGCGAGCAGTCGCGCTGGACCTTCCACTTGCGCCGCAGGTCCTCGGGCGGCGCGAGGAAGACGCGCACGTCGTAGGACTCGCGCAGCGCCGGCGTGTGGTAGCCGAGCAGCCCCTCGATCAGCGTGAACTGGTTGGGCTGCGTGTAGACCGGCGGCCCGAACGTGCCGTCCTTGTGCTGGTAGACGGGCTTCAGGATCGCCCGACCCTCATGCAGCTCCGCGAAGTGGCGCTCCATGATGTCGATGTAGTTGCAGTCCGGATGCAGCGGCGTGATGCCGTGCTCCGCACGCTGGCGACGGTCGTAGCGGTGGTAGTCGTCGGCGGCGACGTGCGTGACGTTGCTGTCGCCGAGCATGCGGACGAGCCCGCGGGACAGCGTTGTCTTGCCGGTCGCGGAATCGCCGACGACTCCGAGGATGATCGGACGGGGCATCTATGACCCTCCTGACCTAGCTCTGGTTGCCGGGCGCGGCGCCGTCGTCTGACGACTCGCCGTCCTCGTCAGCGAACAGCGAGCTTGCGAGGATGTCTTCCGCCTTGATCGTGACGAGATCCTCGCGCGTGAGCTCATCGCGCCGATCGTACAGACGTCCCGCCTGACGCATCCGCGCGCGGTCGATCGCGTTGCGGATGCTGCGCCCGTAGGCGAAGCGCGGGCGCTCGACGCGCCGCTCGATGTACTCGCGAAACGCCTCGCGCGCCTCGCCGGTGAACTCGTACTGCTGCTGCTTGAGCATCATCTCGGCGATCTCCGCGAGCTCTTCGACCGTGAAGTCCGGGAAGTGCAGGTGGTGCGCGACGCGCGAGCCCATACCGGGGTTCGAGCGAAAGAACGTGTCCATCCGGTCCTTGTAGCCCGCGAGGACGACGACGAGGTCGTCGCGCTCGGTCTCCATGACCTGGAGCAGGATCTCGATCGACTCCTGGCCGTAGTCGCGCTCGTTCTCCGGGCGATACAGGTAGTACGCCTCGTCGATGAACAGCACGCCGCCCTTGGCGCGCTTCAGCACGTCGCGCGTCTTCGGCGCGGTGTGCCCGACGTACTGGCCGACGAGGTCGTCGCGCGTGACGGAGACCACCTTCGGCTTGGTGATGTAGCCAAGCCGATGGAGGATCTCCGCCATCTTCAACGCAACCGTGGTCTTTCCGGTACCGGGATTCCCGGTGAACGTCATGTGCAGCGACGGACGCGACGATTCGAGCCCTGCCTCGCGGCGTAGCTTGTCGATGACCAGGAGCGCTGCCATCTCGCGGATGCGCTCCTTGACGGGACCGAGGCCGACGAGCTCCTTGTCGAGCTCGGACAGCACCGCCTCGACCGCGTCGGCGTCGTCGAGAGCCTTGACCTTCTCAGGCAGGGTTTCGATCGTCTGTGCCACTTAGTCGCCCGACTTGCCGTTCGACTTGCCGCCGCCGTGGGCGATGACCGGCGCGAGGTCGCCGCCCGGGCCGCCGTAGCGCTCGCCTGCCGGCGTGTTGAGGCCGGCGTAGGACGTCAGCGTGTAGCGGACGACGCGGTCGTGGGTCTCCTGGCGATCCAGGCGGAAGCCGGGCTCGACCTCCGGGCGGTTGACGATGAACGACATCGCCGACGTCTGGCGGCCCTTGGAGCGGTCGTACGCGACGACCTTCACGTAGAGGTGCGAATGGGCCTCGCGGCATGCACGCACGTCGCGCATCACGACGTCCGCCTCGTCCTCGGCGAGGTCGAACATCGGCGGCGACCACATGTCCCACAGCCCGTTGCGCGGGTGCGGGTCATCGGTGTACTCGACCATGATCGACCAGCCGTTGCCGAGCGCGTAGGTGATCTGCGCCTCGATCTGCTCGTCGGTCAGGTCCGGCAGGAAGGAGAACGTTCCCTGTGTGAGTCTCATGTCTATCTCCTCTACGCCGAGGTCGGCGTGACGACGACGTCAGCCGTGTCGGTCGAGGTGTAATTGAACGTGATGTCCTTCCAGACCTCGAGCGCGGCGTTCAGCTCCGGGCAGCCCTTGGCCGCCTCGACGAGGATGTCCGGACCCTCGGTGTAGTAGTCGCGACCCTCGTTGCGAGCCTGGATGATCGCCTCGACGGCGGTGCGGTTGGCGCTGGCGCCGGCCGCGATGCCCATCGGGTGGCCGATCGTGCCGCCGCCGAACTGCAGAATGCTGTCCTCGCCGAGGTAGTGCAGCAGCTGGTGCATCTGGCCGGCGTGGATGCCGCCCGACGCGACCGGCATGACGCCCGGCATCGACGCCCAGTCCTGGTCGAAGTAGATGCCCTGCGAGAGATCCTTCTTGTTGTAGCCGTCGCGCAGGACCTTGTAGTAGCCCATGATCATGGCCGGGTCGCCCTCGAGCTTGCCGACGACGGTGCCCGCGTGGATGTGGTCGACGCCCAGCAGGCGACACCACTTCCCGATCACGCGGAACGATACGCCGTGCGACTTCTGGCGCGTGTACGTGCCATGGCCGGCGCGGTGCAGGTGCAGGATCATGCCGTTGGCGCGACACCAGTGCGACATCGAGCTCATCGCCGTGTAGCCGACGGTGAGGTCCTGCATGATGATGATCGAGCCGACTTCCTTGGCGAACTCGGCGCGCTCGTACATGTCCTCCATCGTCGCGGCGGTGACGTTCAGGTAGTGGCCCTTGACCTCGCCCGTGGCGGCCTGTGCGCGCTGCACGGCCTCCATCGCGTGGATGTAGCGATCACGCCAGCGCATGAAGGGCTGCGAGTTGATGTTCTCGTCGTCCTTCGTGAAGTCCAGACCGCCGCGCAGCGCCTCGTAGACGACGCGGCCGTAGTTCTTCGCCGAGAGGCCGAGCTTCGGCTTCGTCGTCGCGCCGATCAGCGGGCGGCCGAACTTGTCGAGGTACTCGCGCTCCATGACGATGCCGTGCGGGGGGCCCGGGAACGTCTTGACGTAGGCGACCGGGATCCGCATGTCCTCGAGGCGTAGAGCCTTGAGCGGCTTGAAGCCGAAGACGTTGCCGATGATCGAGGACGTGAGGTTCGCGATCGAACCTTCCTCGAAGAGGTCGATGTCGTAGGCGATCAGCGCGATGAACTGGCCCGGGGTGCCCGGAACCTCCTCGACGCTGTAGGCCTTCGCCTGATAGCGCTCATACGGGGTGAGGCGGTCGGTCCAGACCACGGTCCATGTGGCCGTCGAGGACTCGCCGGCGACCGCGGCAGCGGCCTCGATCGGGTCGACGCCCTCCTGCGGCGTGATCCGGAAGGCACACAGGATGTCGGTGTCCTTGGGCTCGTAGTCCGGATCCCAGTAGCCCATCTCCGCGTAGGGCGTGACGCCTGCATCCCAACGGCTCTTGGTCTTCTTCTTCCCGTCCTGCTCGGTTGTGCTCATTCCATCCTCTCGTGGTGACCTACGCGGACACTACCTTGGCGATCCAAAGATAAAAAGCCAAAGATCGTCGCGTTTACATTGGTTTACAACTATGGATGCACGAACGCGGCGCTGGCGCCCGCAGGGCCCGATTGCAGGGATCCCTCCGTCTCGAGCACCGCGATGTCGTCGACCATGCGCACGATGCGCGGGACGACGCCGGTGATCGACACCTGCGCGCAGAACGCGATGTCCGTCGACAGCCCGGCGGCGATGATGCCGACCGAGCCCGCGCTCGCCTGCAGCGCGTCGATGGGCTCCGGGTAGGCCGCCGCGACCGCCTCGGCGACCCGCGCGGCATCCGTACGCTCGCCCGCGAGCGCCGCGCTCAGGCGCCCGGCGAGGTAGACGTCCTCCATCGTGATCTGCCCGCCCGTGCCCGCGCAGACGATCAGCAGGTCGCCGCCCCGCTCGGCGAGCACCTCGACGACAGCGGCCAGGTTCAGCAGCGACGCCGCGAAGACCGCGTCACAGACGGCGGCTGCCGCGACGATCGCCGGCGCGCCGTTGGTTGTCGCGATGACGAGCTCCGCGGCCAGCGGCGTCGCCGACTCCTCCGGCGAGTTGCCGACATCGAAGCCGGGCGGCTTCGCGCAATCGACCTCGCCGGCGAGCGCCCGTCCGTCGGCGCGCAGCTCAAGCGCCCGCTCCACCGACCCGGCCACGAGCACGCGCTCATAGCCGGACGACAGGGCGACGGTCATCGTCGACGTGGCGCGGAGGACGTCGATGACGACCGCCGTTGCCGCGGGACGCACGTGCGCCCCGAGGAATGCCACGTCGATCATGTGGGAAGCGTCAGCTCCTCAGCGCTCAGGCGGTGGCGCCGACGCCCGCGGCGTAGCGCTCGGCCATCTGCTCAAGCGACATCGGCGTGTAGTCGCCCGCGTGGCCGGCCATGCCGAGCTCCACCATGCGCTGCATGCAGATGTGCTTCTGCCCGGCACGCGCCGCCTTGCCGGCACCGCGCGGATCCCAGTCGCCGGGCTCGTCGCGGTAGTGCTCGCGCATGAACGTGGTGATCGCGAGGCGGCCATCGGTGTCGATGTTGACCTTGCGCACGCCGTGCTCGATGCCACGCTGGATCGCCGAGATCGGCACGCCGAAGCCGGCGTCGACCTCGCCGCCGGCGGCCTTGAGGCGCTCGACGATGTCGGCGGGGACGCTCGAGGAGCCATGCATGACGATGTGCGTGTCGGGCAGGCGGCGGTGGATGTCCTCGATGATCTCCATCGCGAGGATGTCGCCGTCGGGTGCACGCGAGAACTTGTAGGCGCCGTGGCTCGTGCCGATCGCGACCGCGAGGGCGTCGACGCCGGTGCGCTCGACGAACTCCTCCGCCTGGGCCGGGTCGGTGAGGCAGATCTCGCCGGAGCCGACGCCGTCCTCCATGCCGCCGAGCGTGCCGAGCTCGCCCTCGACGGTGACGCCGCGGGCATGCGCGTAGTCGACGACCTCCTTCGTGACGGAGACGTTTGCCTCGAAGTCCAGCGGCGTCTTGGCGTCCTCGCCGAGCGAGCCGTCCATCATGACGCTCGTGAAGCCGAGCTCGATCGCGCTGATGCAGGTCTCGGGCGAGTTGCCGTGGTCCTGATGCAGGGCGACGGGAATGCCGGGATAGGTCTCGGCCGCCGCGAGCATCATGTGGTACAGGAAGTTGTCGCCGGCGTAGGACCGCGCGCCTCGCGAGGCCTGCACGATGACCGGCGACTGCGTCTCCTCGGCAGCCTCCATGATCCCCTGGATCTGCTCGAGGTTGTTGACGTTGAACGCTGCGACGCCGTAGCCGCCGGCGGCGGCCTCGTCGAGCAGCTGGCGCATGGTCACGAGCATCTGATCACTCCTGGTCGGTTACGGGTCGGCTTTCGACGATGCGGCGCACCGAGCCGGGGCGCACGATCAACGAATGCGTGAGGTTCCAGCCATTGGACCGACGCGGGGCGCTCAGCCCCAGCGTGCCGCCGGTGATGGCTGTTGCGGCGAACATGGCGTCCCCCCTGACGAGATCCTCGACCTCGAGGATCTCCGTCGTCGAGAGGCCGGCGGCCGCGACCGCGTCGGCCTCGTCCTGGCGCTGCGGAGCGAGCCGTGTCTGCATCCCGCCGCCGACGCACTTGACGGCGCAAGCCGCCATCGCGCCCTCGGGCGTGCCGCCACAGCCCATGAGCAGATCGACGCCGGTACCCGGCAGCGCCGCGAGCAGCGCGCCGGCCACGTCGCCGGCCGTCGGCGTCTGCACGCGGGCACCGCACGCCCGCAGGCGCGCGACGAGCTCGACGTGGCGCGGCTTGTCGAGGACGACCACGACCATGTCGCGCGGGCGCTTGCCGAGCGCGGTGGCGACGCGCTTGAGGACGCGCTCGGGCTCGTCGCGCAGATCGATCGCATCGCGTGCGGCCGCCTCGACGACGAGCTTGTCCATGTAGAGCGCGGGACCCGGCGACCACATGCCGCCGGCGCCGGCGAACGCGATCGTCGTCAGCGCCCCGGCCTGACCGGCGGCGCAGAGGTCTGTTCCCTCGACGGGATCGACCGCGATGTCGAAGCTGACCTCGTCACCGACGCCGACCTTCTCGCCGTTGTAGAGCATCGGGGCGTTGTCCTTCTCGCCCTCACCGATGACGACGTTGCCGAGCACGTGCGCCTCGCCGAGCGCCAGGCGCATCGCCTCGGTGGCGGCGCCGTCGGCCGCCTTACCGTCGCCGCGGCCCGCCCACACGAACGCGGCCATCGCCGCGTTGCGCACGGCAGCGATCGCCAGCGGCTCGAGGCGCTTGGGCAGCTCGGGTACCGCGCGCACGGCGGCACCGGCCGGCTCCTCGACCAGGCTCATGCGTGAATCCTCGCTGTCATCTTGTTGCCTTCAAGCGAAATAATTTCCCGTTTCCCGTAGCGCAAAGAGCGATCTGTGTCGACGGCCTGAGGCGGCCGCCTCGGGCGATCTGGGGCCAGAAGCCGGATCGCGCGCCCATCGGAGTCTACGCCCCGGCCCCAGGCGCTCGTCGTGCGCCTCCGGCTCACCGCCGTGAGATCAGCCGTCCCGGAGTCGTGCGGATGACCGGCACTCCATCCGAGCCTTCGGCGGTGACGCGGCAGGTGAGCCGCTTCCCCCTGTCGGCGCGCTGCACCCGGTAGGTGCGGCGAGTCGCGCGGGTGATCGAGCGACCGTTGCGCCGCCAGCGGTAGCGCAGCCGGAGCTCGTTGCGAACGTCGGCCTTCAGCGCCAGCCGGCGGCCCAGACGCGCACGCCCCGAGCCGAGGACCCGGATCGTGACCGATCCAGCGAACCGCGCCCGCCCCGACGCAGCCGCCGGCGGCGGCGGCGGCGGCGGCGAGATCGCGAACGGCAGCGGAGGCGGAGGCGGTGGAGGCGGTGGAGGCGGAGGCGGAGGAGGAGGCGGAGGCGGCGTGGCGTCCACGGTCCACGTCGAGGTCGCCGGCGAAGGGTCGGTGCCCGCGCGGTCGGTCGCTCGGACGGACCACGTGTGCAGGCCGTCGGGCACGGCGCTGAGCGTGGCCGGCGAGGAGCACGACTGCCAGGCGCCGACATCGAGCCTGCAGTCGAAGCTCGAGCCGGCCTTGGTCGAGGCGAAGGTGAAGGTCGCCGTGCGCGAGTTGACCGTGCCCGACGGGCCGGAGGTGATCGCGGTGTCCGGCAGCGCCTCGGTGGTGAAGGACCACGTCCTGCTGAAGTTGCGTGCGGTCCCTCCTCCGCCTGTGGTGACGCTTGCCGAGACGCTCGCGGTATAGGTCGTCCCCGGCGCGAGCGGTGCCGTAGGGATGACCTGCAGGCCGGGCGGCAACGAGCCGTCCGGGATGCCAGGCGTCCTGTTGTCCAGCGTTGCGACGCTCACCGAGCCCTGCGCCACGCTGCTCAGCGTCGCCGTCAGCGTCTTCGCCTTCTCCAGCGCCGTCAGGCCCGGGCCGTCGAACATGACGTACAGATAGGGACCGGTGCGGGTGCCGGCTGGAATGCCGACGAGCGAGCCGCCCTCCGACGCGACCTGCGACAACGGCCAGTCCGTCGCGCCGGCGCCTGGGTAGCTGTAGCTCGCGTCGGCCGCGGGAGCTGGCCGGTTGAGCGACGCGAGCACGTTCGCGCAGCCAAAGCCCTGGTCCTCGGACGCGCCCATCCGGTCCAGACGTGGTGCCAGCAGCAGATGCAGATGCAGGGGTGCGGTCTCGAACGGGTTGACGGTCGCCGACCACGTGCTTGCGCGATAGAGAACTGAGCGCTGCGCGGCCGCGTTGCCCGACGCGGTGTAGCCGGCCAGCGAGGGATCCTCCTCGTGGACGAGGACGTTGTTGATGCGGCCGTAGGCGTTGTGGTTGGCGCAGCCCGTGGTGAGGGCTGCGTCGTGCGCGATGGCGGCCGGAATGCCCTGCGCCGCTCGCTGGGCGTTGACGTAGCCGACGATCTGCGGACCGGTCACGTCTGCCTCGGCGCTGATCACGGCGGTGGCCCACGACCCGAGCACGATCGCCGTCGTCACCTGGGCGAACCGGCGAATCCGCGAGCGCCCGGATTGATCGATCGGGCCCGTCCGTGGCCTTGCCGGGGTCGTCATTGACCCGCTCCTGTCCGCGCTCGATGGCTGAACCGGTCGCGCGGGGGGCAAGGAGCGAAGCGAACCCAGCGAACGTTGCTCCAGGTCACCGTAGCAGCCGCGCCTTGCTCCGAGATCGGATTCTCACACGACTGCCATGGACGCGGCCGGCCCTCAGGAGCGCAGCTCGTCCAACGCCTCGGGCGTGTCGATGTCGATGCCCGAGCAGAGGTGGGCGCACTCGATCGGGAACGCGCCGATCCGCTTGAGCACCTCGCGCGCGCCGACATCGCCTTCGAGGCCCATCATGTCGTCGAAGTACGCGCTCCCGAGCGCGACCGGGTGGCCGGGCGCGCCGTCGAAGAGCCCGCGCGCGCGGGTCCGCGCACCGTGCTCGTCGGCGAGGTCGGCGAAGCGCGCGATGACCTGCGGCGTGATCTTCGGCATGTCGCCGAGCGTCAGCACGACGGCGTCGGCGCTGTCGCGCACCGCCGCGATGCCGGTGCGCAGGGACGCCGCCTGTCCGGTCGACCAGTCCTCGCAGACGACGACCTCGGCCGAGCCGAAGTCGACGCCCGCCTGGATCTCCTGCGCCCGCGCGCCGAGCACGACGACGATCCGCTCGATCGTCGGCACCGCCTCGACCGCTCGGATCGCATGCTCGAGCAGCGGGCGGCCGTCGAGCTCGGCCAGCTGCTTGGCCGAGCCAAAGCGCGAGGCCCCACCGGCGGCGAGGATGACGGCTGCGATCACGCGACCGAGGTTAGTTGGTCGGTTTGGTCGGTTTGATCGGTTCCGCGGCCCAGGCCGCGGAACCACCTACCCGGGCCGGCCGGCTACCCCGCCGCCGTCGTCAGCGCACGCTCGCAGAGCACCCGCGCCAGGTGCTGCTTGTACTCGGGAGTCGCGTTGAGGTCGCCCGTCGGCTCCGTGCCGTCGGCGGCGTGCTCGGCCGCCGCGGCGATGTGCTCCGCATCCAGCGGCTGGCCGCGCAGCGCGTCCTCCGCGGCGCTCGCCCGCAGTGGTGTCTGCGCCATGTGCGTGAGCCCGATCCGGACGTCCTCGCAGGTCCCGTCGGCGGCCCGCTTGACGAGCGCGCAGACGCCGACCATCGCCCAGTCCTCGGAGCGGCGGTTGAACTTCTCGTAGCCGTAGCCGTAGCCGGCGGCCGCGAGGTCGGGGACCTTGACGTGCGTCAGCACCTCGCCGTGCGCGATCGACGTCTGGAGGTACCCCTGGAAGAGGTCCTCCGCCGCGATCTCGCGCTCGCCGCCCGAGCCCCTCACGACGACCGAGCCGCCGAGCGCGAGCAGCACCGCGGGGAGGTCCGCCGCAGCGTCGCCGTTGGCGAGCGAGCCGCCGATCGTGCCGCGGTTTCGGACCTGCTGATCGGCGATCTGGCTCGCAGCGGCCCCGATCAGGCCGTACTCCTCGCGGCCCTGCAGGTCGGCGTGCCGCGTCAGCGCGCCGATCGTCAGGGTCGCGTCGCCGACCTGCACGCCGCGCAGCTCGGAGACCCTGGCGAGGTCGACGAGCAGCGACGGGTTCGCGAAGCGCAGCTTCATCATCGGCAGCAGCGAGTGTCCGCCCGCGAGGATGCGGGCGTCTTCGCCACCTTCGCCCAGCAGCCGGATCGCGTCATCGACGGACTCGGCCACCGCGTAGTCAAACGCAGCGGGGATCATGCGACACCTCCTTCGGGCTTCGTCGGTCCGGACCCGGCGGAGCTCACGCCCTGGTCGGGCAGCTCCACCCCCTGCTCGCCGTCGCGCGGCCCGTCGCCGTCGCCGCGAGCCTCCTGGAGCGCCTGCCACACGCGCAGCGGCGTCAGCGGCATGTCGATGTACGAGATGCCCTCGTGGCGCAGCGCGTCGATGACGGCGTTGACGATCGCCGGCGTCGCCGCGATCGTTCCGGCCTCGCCGATGCCCTTGACGCCGAGCGAGTTCGATGGCGACGGCGTCTCCGTCCGATCGAGCTCGTAGCTCGGGACCTCGCTCGCCGTCGGCAGCGCGTAATCCATGAACGTTCCCGTCACGAGCTGACCGGCGTCGTCGTAGACGATCTGCTCGTACAGCGCCTGGCCGATGCCGTGCGCGACGCCGCCGTGCACCTGCCCGTTGATGAGCATCGGGTTGATCGCCGGCCCGCAGTCGTCGACCGCGATCCAGCGCTTGACCTCGACCTTGCCGGTCTTCGCGTCCACGTCCACGACGCACAGGTGCGCCCCGAATGGGAAGACGAAGTTCGACGGGTCGTAGATCAGCGTCTGCTCGAGCCCGAGCTCCATCCCCTCGGGCATCGCGTTCGCGTCGATGTACGCGCAGCCCGCGACCTCGGCGAGCGTCATGCCCTGGTCCGGGTCGCCCGTGAGATGGAACTTGCCGCTGCCGACCTCGATGTCGTCGACGGACGCCTCGAGGTTGAACGCGACGATCTCCCGACACTTCAGCGCGAGCTTCTCGGCGGCATGTGCCGCGGCGACGCCGCCGACCGCCAGCGAGCGCGAGCCGTACGTGCCGAGGCCCATCGGCCCGGTCGCGGTGTCGCCGTGGATGACCTCGACGTTCGCCGGATCGACGCCGAGGCGATCGGCGATGATCTGCGCGAAGCCGGTCTCGTGGCCCTGGCCGTGCGGCGAGGCGCCGGTGAAGACCGTCACCGAGCCGGTCGGGTGCACGCGCACGAGCGCCGACTCGTAGAGGCCGATGCCGAGACCGAAGCCCTTCGGCCCGACCGCCCGCGAGGGCGCCAGCCCGCAGATCTCCGTGTACGTCGAGTAGCCGACGCCTCTGAGAATGCCTTGCTCTCGCAACTCGGCCTGCTCGGCACGCAGCGCCGGCAGATCGAGCATCTCGAGCGCGCGGTCGAACGTCTTCTCGTAGTCGCCCGAGTCGTACGTGATGCCGTAAGGCGTCGTGTAGGGGAACTCGTCCTTGGGGATGAAGTTCTTGCGCCGCACCTCGGCGGGATCCATCCCCAGCTCGGCCGCGAGCTGGTCGATCGTGACCTCGATCATGTGCGTCATCTCGGGACGCCCGGCGCCGCGGATCGCGTCGGTGATGTACTTGTTCGTGATCACGCCGACGATGTCGGTCTTGACGTTCGCGATCTTGTAGCAGCCCGTCATGACGAAGGCCCCGAGCTCGGGGATCATCGGCGTCAGCAGCCCGAAGTACGCGCCGCAGTCCTGGATGATCTTCGCGTGGAAGGCGGTGATCGTGCCGTCGGACTTCGCCGCCATGCGGACGTAGTCGACCTGGTCGCGGCCGTGGTGGGTGACCGCGAGGTTCTCCGACCGCGTCTCGATCCACTTGATCGGGCGCTTGAGCTTGCGCGAGGCCCACGCGGCGAGCGTCTCCTCGGCGCAGACCTGCAGCTTGGAGCCGAAGCCGCCGCCGACCTCGGGAGCGATGACGCGCACGTGATCCTCCGAGATGCCCATCTGGACGGCGTAGAACAGGCGCAGCAGGTGCGGCACCTGCGTCGACGACCAGACCGTCAGGTCGCCGCCGCGGAACTCGGCGATGACCCCGCGCGGCTCGATCGACGCACCGGCGGTGCGGTGGTTGACGATCCGCCGCTCGATGACGATGTCCGCCTCGGCGATCGCCGCATCGACGTCACCGCCGCCCATCGACCACTCGTGCGTCTTGTTCGTGCCGAGCGCCTCGTGGACGATCGTCTTGTCCTGCAGCGCCTCCTCGACGTCGACGACGACCGGCAGGTTCTCGTACTCGACGCGCACGGCGTGTGCGGCATCGACGACCCCGTACTTGTCCTCGCCGACGACCATCGCGACGGCGTCGCCGACATGACACACCTTGCCTCGCGCGAGCGGCCAGCGCTCCGGCACCTTGACCTCGACGCCGGGCGGCGCCCACGCCATCGGCAGCGGCGCCAGCAGGTCGCTGAGGTCTTCGCCCGTGTAGACCGCCTTGATGCCCGGCATCGCGAGCGCGTCGGCGCTGTCGATCGAAACGATGTTCGCGTGCGCCTCGGTCGAGCGCACGATCGACATGTACAGCATGCCGTGCACGGTGATGTCGTCGACGTACTGTGCGCGACCGGTGATCAGGCGCGGATCCTCCTTGCGGCGGATCGACTGGCCGACGTGCTTTGCGGGTGCTTCGGAGATCGTGCTCATGCCGGCGCTCCCGCCATCGACTCGGCGGCGGCCTGGACGGCCTTGACGATGTTCTCGTAGCCGGTGCAGCGGCAGAGGTTGCCCTCGAGCCCCTTGCGGACATCGGCATCGGAGATGGGTTCGGGGCCGTGACGCTCGATGAGGTCGGCCGCGGCCATGATCATGCCCGGCGTGCAGTAGCCGCACTGCAGGCCGTGCTGGGCCCAGAAGCCCTCCTGCAACGGGTGCAGCGTGCCGTCGTCGTCGCTCATGCCTTCGATCGTCGTCACCTCGGCGCCGGCCGCCTGGACGGCCAGCACGGTGCAGCTCTTGACGGACTCGCCGTCGACGAGGCACGTGCAGGCGCCGCAATTGGAGGTGTCGCAGCCGATGTGCGTGCCGGTGAGGCCGACGACGTCGCGCAGGTAATGGACGAGCAGCAGTCGCGGCTGCACCTGCGAATCGGTCGCTTGACCGTTGACGGTCATCTGCAGGGGGAGGGTGGTTCCCACGGGTCTCCTTCCGAGAGACGGCGCGCCCCATGCCCGGGGCGCAACCGATGAGGTGCTGTGAGTCTTCTCCCTCCCTACCCACCCCGCAAGTCCTTAGCGACCATAAGCGTTCATTTGGGCGCCCGAGCAGCCACGGCGTGCACGTTCGGGCGACGCTTGGCACGCCCTCAAGCCACCGCCGGGCGCGACGGGCGACGGGTCGCGACGACGATCCCGGCGACGATGACGGCGACGCCGGCGAGCTGCGGCGGCGCGGGATCCTCCCCGAGCAGGACGATGCCGAGCAGCACCGATCCGACCGGCTGGACGGTCAACACGATCGAGGTCAGCGACGCCGGCAGGCGCGGCAGCGCGATCGCGATCAGCAGCCAGCCGAGGACCTGCGACGTCAGCGCGAGCGTCACGAGCCAGCCGTGCGCCGGCCAGCTCGGAGCGAGCTCGAGCTCGCCGAGCAGCGCCCCCGCGACGATCGCCACGAGTGTCGCGACGAGCGTCGAGGCGAACAGCGGCCCGGCGGGCCGGCGCAGGTCGCGGCCCATCTCGCGCAGGACGAGGATGAAGCCCGTGTAGGCGACCGCGGTCAGGACGCCGAAGAGCGCGCCGCGCGACGGGTCGGCGCCGAACGCCGAGTCGCCGACGACGCCCGAGATGAGCACGGCCCCGCCGAAGACCAGCGGTACCGCGATCGCGACGCGGGGGCTCGGACGCTCCCCGAGCAGCAGCCATGCCGCCAGCGCTACGAGCACGACCTGCAGGTTCGCGAGCACCGTCGCGAGGCCCGCACCGACGTCGGCGATCGCGTGGTGCCAGAGGATGAGGTCGGCGGCGAAGAACGCCCCGGCCGCGGCCGCCCGCAGCCAGCTGCCCGCGGGTGGCGGACCGTGGCAGCGGCGCTCGCCGAACGCGAGCAGAGCGAGGACGGGCAGCGCGTAGGCGCAGCGATAGACGGCGGCGGTCGACGGGCTGACGCCCGCGAGGTGCACGAGGATCGCCGAGAACGCGATCGTCAGCGCGCCCGCAACGGCGGCGAGCGCCGGACGCGAGGCGAGGGCGTCGAGCATGTGCGCCGCCCGCGCCGCCGCTAGTGCGGGGCGTCGAGCGCCCGGTTGACGAGTGCGTCGGCGTGCGCGTTGCGCGTCCGCGGGACCGACCGGATCGACCACCGTTCGAAGCCGCTCAGCGCCTCGATCGCGGCGGCATGCAGCGGCTTGAGGTCAGCGTGCCTGACCTTGTAGTCGCCGCTGACCTGGCGCGCGACGAGCTCGGAGTCGTTGACGACCTCGACCTCGCCGGCGCCGAGCTCACGGGCGCGCGCGAGCCCGAGCAGCAGTCCGCGGTACTCGGCGACGTTGTTCGTCGCCAGTCCGATCCGCTCGGAGGCCTCGTCGAGCACGTCGCCGTCCGGCGTCGAGACGACCGCCCCGGCCGCCGCGGGCCCCGGGTTGCCGCGCGCGCCGCCGTCGACGTGCACGACGACCTTCACGAGCCCGGCCCGGCCCGGCCGCTAGCGGTCGATCGTCGGGAACTCGCCGGGCACGCGGGCCCGGCGTCGGTCACGCGTCTCGCGCTGCTTGACGACCTCGGGATCGGGCGTCGGCGGGTCGCTGCCGTCGGCCCCGCGCCTGTTGCGCCGGTCGGACTTGCGGCGGTCGACGATGACCGTGACGTTATCGTCGTCGGCGTAGTACGCCGTGAGCTTCTCGAAGAGCTCCTCCTCGAGGGCCTCCGGCACGACGCAGTAGATCATCGCGCCAGCCTAGAGAGTTCGCGGCTCATCCGGCAAGCACGAGCAGGCCGCGCTCGTCGGCGGCGGCGTTGGCGTGCAGCTCGTCGGCCGTCAGATCGCTGAGCTCGGCACCCTGGCCGGTGACACGCACGCCGGCGGCCTCGTCGGCGAGATCGACCTCGTAGCGATACCAACACAGCTCCCAGCCGACGACGATCGAGACGATCGAGCCCTCGGTCTCTGACGGCAGCACCGTCACCGCGGGCTGCCCGAGCGAGCGCGCGACGCCGGAGATCCGGCGCGGGTGGGCGGTCGTGTTGAAGACGTCGAGCGCGCGCGCCATCTTGAGGTCGGCGTTCGTGGGCACCGCGCGCACATGGCGCGGCTCGCGGGAGGGCGCGACCTCGTCGGCGACCGGGACGGGCGCCGCCTCCAGCGCCTCCTGCTCGACGGCAGCGGCGAGGCGGACGTCGGCGTCCTGAGCCACTAGCTCCGCGGACTCGATGCGGTCGACGTTGCTGTAGCCCCGGCGCGACACGGGCACGACCTCGTCGGGCGTGAAACGGCGCGTCGGCACGCGCGGCGGGCGCAGGCGCCCGAGCAGCGATCGACCCCCGCGCGGGCCGGTGCGGCGCACCCCGAGTGCGTTGTCGGCGCCCTCGCGGATCCAGCCCTCGTTCGCGGCGCGCGCGGTGCACAGCTCGCACACCATGCGGCGCGCGCCGCCTGCGATGAACGGATCGGCATGCTCACCACGCAGCAGCGTTCGGCCACAGACGTCGCAGGCGACCGCCGCGCGAGTGGTCGAGATGGACTTGCGCGTCATCTGCCGTGCAGGGTACCGGCGAGGGTGCCCTCGCGCCCATCAATCGATCGTCCAGAGCGCTGAAGCGGCCGAGCCCGCGCTGCTATCGAGCCCGGCCGCGGGTAGGCACGGGCGCCTGAGACGGTCCGACGTGCCGCGCCAGCCATTGCACGAGCGGCGTCGTGGCGTGCAGTTGGGCGCCCACGAGCAGCACGCAGGCGGGGTCGTGCAGCCACGGCTCGAGCGGGTTGCGGCGATACAGCGTCAGGTGCTTGCGCCGCAGGTGCTCGATCCGCGGGTGGTCGGGGCGATAGCCGCGTGGCGCGCGCTTCAGCACCGGGTCGATGATCTGCATGCCGGCGTCGCGGGCGCTGCCCAGCGCCCGTTCGAAGCCCGGCGCCACGCGGTCGTCGTCGATCGCGCGCCGAAAGCGCTCGATCTGGTCGGCCGCGGGATGGTGCATCCCGCCGCCGACGAGCAGCCCGTCGAGCGACAGCTCGACGTAGTAGCCGCCGGCGCCGCCGTAGCCGATCGCGATGCCGAGCTGCTCCTTGATCGGCGGTCGGTTGGAGAAGCGGGCGTCGTTGTAGGGACGAAACAGGCGCGCCTCGCCGAGCTGCGAGACGCTCGCCGCGAGCGCGCGCGCCGGCTCGACGAGGTACTCGTCATAGCGCGCGCGGTTGGCCCGAAACCAGGCGCGATCGTTGTTGTCCTCGAGCTCCCGCAGGAACTCGAGCGCTTCCGGCGGCCACATCCTGGAGCGCTACGCGCTGACGGCCTCCCGGTCGCCGGCAGCCTGCGCGACGACCTTCTGCTGAAGCTGCGCCGGGACCTCCTCGTAGTGGGCGAACGCCATCGTGTAGTCGCCCTGGCCGCCGGTCAGCGAGCGCAGGTCGGGCGCGTACGTCAGCATCTCGGCCATCGGCACCTCGGCCTTGACCTCGGTCAGCCCGCCGCCGACGCCCTCCATCCCCTGCGGCCGGCCGCGGCGCGAGTTCAGGTCGCCGATGACGTCGCCGACGGAGTCCTCGGGGATCGACAGCGTCACGAGCATGATCGGCTCGAGCAGGACCGGCCCCGCGTTCGCCATCGCCTCGCGCATCGCGATCGATCCGGCGAGCTTGAACGCCATCTCCGACGAGTCGACCGTGTGGTAGCTGCCGTCGAAGACCGTGACGCTGACGTCCTTGACCGGGCAGCCGGCGATCGGCCCGGCTTGCATCGCCTCGATGACGCCCTTCTCGACGGCCGGGATGAACGACGTCGGGATGACGCCGCCCTTGATGTGGTTGATGAACTCGAAGCCGGCGCCGGCCGGGCGCGGCTCGATCGTGATGTGGCAGTCGCCGAACTGCCCGCGCCCGCCGGACTGCTTGCGGTGGCGCCCGTGAGCCTTCGCGGGCTTGCGGATCGTCTCCTGGTAGGGGACGCGTGGCGGGTGCAGCGTGACCTCCGCCCCGAAACGCGACTTCAGCCGGTCGATGATGACCTCGACGTGCATCTGCGACAGGCCCGCGATGATCTGATCGCCCGTCTCCGGGTCGCGATGCAGGTCGATCGTCGGGTCCTCCTCTTGCAGCCGGCGCAGCGACGTGTAGACCTTGTCCTCGTCGCCCTTGGCCTCCATCGCAAAGGCCATGACCGGGGCGGGGAGCTCGATCTTCGGCATCGAGATCGGCTCGTCGCGCTCGGCGAGCCAGTCGCCGGCCTTGGACTCCTTGAGCTTGGCGACGGCGCCGATATCGCCGGGACCGAACTCCTCGGCGTAACCGGACTCCTTGCCGCTGAAGACGAGTAGCTGGCCGATGCGCTCCTTGTGATGCGTCGTCGTGTTCATGACCTGCGTGTCGTGCCTGACGACGCCCTGGTAGACGCGAAACAGGTTGATGCGACCGGCGAACGCGTCGGCGCGCGTCTTGAAGACATAGGCGTACAGCGGCGCGTCGTCGCGATGCTCGAGCGTGATCTCGGGCAACTCGAGGCCGCCGTGCTTGACCGGTGACGGGAGGTCCTCGACGATCGCGTCGAGCAGCCGGTTCGTGGCGAGGTTGCGCGTCGCCACGCCGCACGTGACGGGGAACAGCGAGCCGTGGTTCGTGCCGTCCTTGAGCGCCGTGACGATCTCGTCGTGGTCGATCGCCTCGCCCTCGAGGTAGCGCTCCATGAGCGAGTCGCTCACTTCACAGATCTCGTCCATGAGCTTCTCGCGGTACTCCTCGGCGACTGCCTGCATGTGATCGGGGATCGCGATCTCGGTGCAGTTGTCGAGGGTGGGCGGGGTCGAATTCTCGTAACGGTAGGCCTTCATGTCGACGAGGTCGACGATCCCGGAGATCTCGTGCTCGGAGCCGATCGGGATCTCGGTCGCGACGACGTGCGCGCCGAAGGCGTCCTTGAGCGACTCCAGGGCGCGGAAGAAGTCGGCCCGCTCGCGGTCGAGCATGTTCACGAAGATCATCCGCGCGAGGTCGAGCTCCTCGGCGCGCGCCCACAGCCGGCGCGTCGTGACCTCGACGCCCATGACGCCGTTGACGACGAAGACCGCCGACTCGCAGACGCGCATCGCGCCGAGCGCGTCGGCCACGAAGCTCGGCTCGCCGGGCGTGTCGATGAGATTGATCTTGCGGTCGTTCCACTCGAACGAGCTGAGCGCGAGCGAGATCGACATCCGGCGCGCCTGCTCGTCGGGCTCGGAGTCCGACACCGTCGTGCCGTCGGGCACCGACCCGAGGCGGTTGGTGGCGCGCGCCTCGAACAGCAGCGCCTCGTGCAGCGAGGTCTTCCCGCTTCCGCGATGACCGATAAGGGCGACGTTGCGAATGCGGTCGGCAGACTTGTGCACGGCGCAGCTCCTCTCCTCGGGGAAGCCGCGATGCTAGTGCTCAATGTCGCGACGGTCCAGGGGCGGGTGGGCCAGGATCGTCAGGCGGCGTGAGCGCGGCGAAGACTAAGCGGCGTCGCCGAGGTTCTCGCCGGACATGCGACCGCGCAAGCGCAGCACGGCCTTCGTGTGCAGCTGCGAGACGCGCGACTCGGTGACGCCGAGCACCTCGCCGATCTCGCGGAGCGTGAGGTTCTCGTAGTAGTAGAGGGCGACGACGAGCTTCTCGCGCTCGGGCAGGCGCGCGATCGCGTCGGCGATGCGGTCCTTGAGGTCGGTCGCGTCCATGACCGCCGCGGGATCGGGCGCGCCGGGATCCTGCAGCGTGTCGAGCAGCGACACCTGGTCGCCGGAGGCATCGGACACCGTCCACAGCTCGTCGAGCGCGGCGACCGTGGAGTTGGAGATCTGCAGCAGCGCGTCCTGGAAGTCGCCGACCGTCATCTCGAGCTCCTTCGCCATCTCCTCGTCCGTCGGAGCGCGCTGGAGCTTGTGCTCGAGCTTCGTGTTCGCGCGCTCGATGGCACGAGCGCGGGCACGCACCGAGCGCGGCACCCAGTCCAGCGAGCGCAGCTCGTCGATGATCGCGCCCTTGATGCGGGTGATCGCGTACGTCTCGAACTTGATCTCGCGCTCGAGGTCGAAGCGCTCGATTGCGGAGATCAGCCCACCTAGGCCGTAGGAGATGAGGTCGGCCTCCTCGACATGAGCGGGCAGGCCCGACGCCATGCGACCGGCGACGTACTTGACGAGCGGCGAGTACGCGATGACGAGCCGTTCGCGCGCGCGCTCATCTCCGTCGCGCTTGTAGCGGCGCCAGAGATCCTTCAGCTCGATTGATTTGACGTTGGTCTCCATGTCCCCTGCTACGCCCTCGGATGTGCGCGTGCATACGCCACCTTCAGGCGCGCCGACTCTACCCGAGTGTAGGTCTGTGTCGTGGATACGGACGCGTGCCCCAGTAACTCCTGGATCGAGCGCAGGTCCGCCCCACCCTCCAAAAGGTGGGTCGCGAACGAGTGACGCAGGACATGCGGATGAACCGCGCCCTGCATCGCGGCGTGCCTGGACCACACGCTCAGGCGGCGGCGGACATCGGACGTCGACAGCCGGCGACCGGACTTGCTCAGAAACAGCGCCGGCTCGTCCGGCCCGTGCGACAGCGCGGCGCGGGCGCGTTCGAGGTAGCGCGCAAGCGCCGCCATCGCAGGCTCCCCCGCCGGGATCATCCGGGTCTTGGCGCCCTTGCCCTCGACGCGCAGCTGCTCGGCGTCGAAGTCGATCGAGGTCGTGTCGAGGCGCACGAGCTCCTCGGCGCGCAGCCCGCTCGAGTACGCGATCTCGAACAGCGCGCGGTCGCGCAGCTCGAGCGGCGTGGACGTGGGGATGCGGTCGAGCAGGCGCGCGACCTGCTCGGGCGCGAGCACCGCAGGCAGATCGGAGCCGAGCTTCGGTGCCGCGAGCAGATCGGCGGGGTTGGCCTCGATCTCACCGTGCTCGCGCAGCATCCCGAAGAACGAGCGCAGCGCGGCGAGCTTGCGCGCAACGCTGGCGGGGGCGAAGCGGCGCTCGGACAGGGCCGCGGCGTAGCGGCGCAGGACCCGGTGCGTGACCTCCGTCGGATCAGCGTGTTCGGCGCTGGCCCAGCGCGCGAACTGCCGCAGATCGGCTCCGTACGCGTCGCGTGTCTTGACGGCCGCGCCGTGACGGCGCAGGTCCTCGTCGAAGCGCACGAGCGCGTTACGCCAGGCGACGCTGGTCTGCGCATCGGCCGGGGGCTTGGGTTCGCGGGCGGGCGGCGGCATCGGCTGCACGCTGCTTCGACGCCGGGCACGTGCGCCCCTGCACCCAGCTCGCGGCGCTTGCTGCGGCGCCCGGGCGATCAACTAGCCTCGTGCGCTCAGTGGGGGTCTTCTTCATCGACACCGCGGACGGCACGATCGCGACGCATCGCCAGCTCGTCGTCGGCGGCGTCATCGACGGCAGCGACCTGCCGCCACGGCCGTGGCTGCGCGTCCAGGGCTCGGGCGACGCGACGACGTTGTGGCACGCCGTCATGCGCCGGCGCGAGCGCGGGGTCTTCATCGGCACGCTCGTGATGCGCCACTCCGACCACCATGCGCTGCTGCTCGAGCGCGGCTGGGTCGAGGTCGCGCCGGAGGATATCGGGCTCGCCGGGGCGACCGGGACCGTCGCGCCCGGGCCCGGCCTCACGTAGCGGGGCGGCCGCATCCGCTGGTCCGCGTGGGCATTGGTGGCCGTCAGGCGATGAAGATCGGCGTCCCGACGGGCACCTCGTCGTAGAGCTTCTCGACGTCCTCGACGAGCATCCGGATGCAGCCGTGCGATGCGTTGGAGCCGATCGAGCCGCGGTCGCTCGTCCCGTGCACGCCGACGCCGTCGTAGACGCCGAGCCAGCGCGCCTTGATCGGGTTGTTCGGCGCGCCGCCCGGGATGACCTGGCCCGCGAGCGATCCCGCCCAAGCGGAGTTCGGGACGCTCCAGGCGGGATTGACGGCCTTGTTCTGGACCGTGTAGCGGCCCGCGGGCGTCTCGAGGCCGACCTGGCCGACGGCGATCCCGTACGTCTGCACGCGCTTGAGCCGCTTGAAGAGGCTGATGCGGAAGCGCGCTCGGTCGACGGCGAGGATCGTCGAGTAGCGCCGCGCGAGACGCGCCGTCGTCACCTTCGGCGCGGTCTTGTCGAGCGTTGCGCGCACGAGCCGGCCACCCGGCGCCGCGGAGACGAGGGCCTTGCGCACGTTCGCGCGCAGCCGGTCGGCGTCGACGGCGAGCCCCGGTAGCGAGCGGCGAACCTCGACGCGGCCCCCGTCGACCGAGATGTCGGCGTCGACCGGCTTGCGCGCGATGCCGGCTCCGACCCTCGTGACGAGGCGCTGGACGGCGGCCTGCGAGTAGCTGACCGTCGGCGTCACGTCCGCCTTGACCTGTGCAACGGTCAGGCCGCGCCACGTGCGCGCGAAGATCCCGCCCTCGCGCCCGCGTCGGACGGCGTCGGCGACCATCGCGTCAAGGTTCGTCTCGATCCGGGCCGTCCGCGCGGACAGCGCGAAGCGGGTCTCGCCGGCGACGACGACGAGCGGCCGCTGCAGGCGGGCGACGAGGCGCTTGCGCAGCTTGGTCCGCGCGGCGCTCTCGCTGAGGCCGCCGACGGGAACGCCGCCGACGCTGATGCCCTTGGCGATCGTGTCGCTGCGCGTCTCGTCGTAGGCGACGACGACGCCCACGCAGCCGAAGACGACGGCGACGACGACGGCCCCGATGATGATGGTCGTGCGGCTCATCCCCTCCATGACCCGTTCGCAGGTCCCGTTCGGAGGGATTCACCTTAGGGGACGTTTAGGACTTGGCCAACCGGTTGCGTGTGCGGTGCGTCACACGTTGGCGCGACGCCGCAACACGGGGTCCAGCAGCGCGGAGAGCTCGCTCCAGTCACCGCCGCAGATGACGTCCTCCTCCTCGCAGAGGTCACGGTTCCAGGGGTGACTGATCGTGGCGACGGTCAGCCCGTGGTCGATCGCCCGGGAGAGGTTCTCGGGGCTGTCGTCGACGAGCAGCTCGACGCCGAGCTCGAGGCAGCGGCCGACCTTGTCGTGGGCGCAGTAGAGGTCGTCGTAGGGCAGGCCAATCTGCGCCAGCCAACGAGCGGTCGCTTCGTAGGTGTGCGGGTCGCGGTGGCTCGTGACGTGGATGAAGTGGCCGCCGTCGTGCCACGCGCGGACGGTCTCGACGGCGTGCGGGTAGGGCCGGCCGGCGAGGATCGCGGCATCGCAGTGCGTCTCCATGATGCAGAGGTGCAACTGGTCGGGCCGCAGCCGCGTGATCCCCCAGTCCAGCTGCTCCTCGTAGGGCAGCTCGATGCCGAAGCGCCGCCGTGCCGCGTTGGACAGGACGTCCCAGTAGTGGTGCAGCGTGGAGTCGATGTCGATCGCGATGCGCATGGCGTAGGTGCCTGACTCAAGCGTAGACCAGCTTCGCCGCGCCAACGCCGGTGCATCGACAAACGTCCATGCCAGGTGCCGGCCGCAGCCGGCACCGCTCAGCGCGCAGACAGGCTCAGGTGACGGCGCCTTCGGAGGCGCTCGAGACGAGCTTCGCGTACTTGCCGAGCACGCCGCGCAGCTCCGTGTGATCGGGGCCGACGAAGTCCGCCACGCGCTGGGCGATCGTCGCGTCGTCGAGATCGACGTCGAGGCGCCGGGCGTCGACGTCGATCGTGATGAGATCGCCGTCGTGGACGGCCGCGATCGGCCCGCCCTTGACGGACTCGGGGGCGACGTGCCCGGCCATGAAGCCGTGCGTGGCGCCGCTGAAGCGACCGTCGGTCAGCAGCGCGACGTGCTCCCCCATGCCGACGCCGTTCAGCGCGGCCGTGACGGCGAGCATTTCGCGCATGCCGGGGCCGCCCGCGGGGCCCTCGTTGCGGATCACGATGACGTCGCCCTTGTTGATCGTCTCGCCGACGACGGCGGCCATCGCGGCCTCCTCGCCCTCGAAGACACGCGCCGGGCCCTGGTGGTGGCGGCGCTCGTGGCCGGAGAGCTTCACGACGCAGCCCTCGGGCGCGAGGTTGCCGCGCAGGATCGCCAGGCCGCCGGTCGCCTTGATCGGGTGTTCCAGCGGCCGCACGACCTGCTGGCCCTCAGTCTCGACGGCCTCGCGAGCGTGATCGCCGACCGTGCGCCCGGTGACGGTGATCGCGTCCTCGTGCAGCAGCCCGGCCTCCAACAGCCGCTGGGCGACGAGCGGCACACCGCCGGCGGCGTAGAGGTCGTTGGCGACGTACTTGCCGCCGGGCTTAAGGTCGCACAGCAGCGGCGTCGCCTCGGAGATGCGGTGGAAGTCGTCGATGTCGAGCTCGACGCCGGCCTCGCGCGCGACCGCCAGCAGGTGCAGGACGCCGTTCGTGGAGCCGCCGCTCGTCGCGATCGCGGCGATCGCGTTCTCGAGCGAGTCGCGCGTGATGATGTCGCGCGGCAGCAGCCCACGTTCGAGGATGTCCATGACGAGCTTGCCCGCCTCGACAGCGACCGACGCCTTGTCGGCGTGCACGGCCGGGACCATCGCCGAGCCCATCGGGCTGATGCCGAGCACCTCGAACGCCATCGCCATCGTGTTCGCGGTGAACTGCCCGCCGCACGCCCCGGCGCCCGGGCTGGCGACATGCTCGAGCTCGTCGAGCTCCTCGTCGCTCATCTTGCCGGCCGCGTGCTTGCCAATTGCCTCGAAGACGTCCTGGATCGTCACGTCGGCGCCCTTGTAGCGGCCGGGTGCGATCGAGCCGCCGTAGAGCATGACCCCTGGGACGTTGAGGCGGGCGAGCGCCATGACCGTGCCGGGGATCGTCTTGTCGCAGCCGCTGATCGCCACGACGCCGTCGAAGAGATGGCCGAGCGCGACGAGCTCGATCGAGTCGGCGATGACCTCGCGGCTGACGAGGCTCGTCTTCATCCCGCTCGTGCCCATCGTGATGCCGTCGGAGATCGCGATCGTGTTGAGCTCCATCGGCGTGCCCCCGGCCGCCCGGATGCCCTCCTTGACCTTCGCGGCGAGCGCGCGTAGGTGGAAGTTGCACGGCATCGTCTCGATCCACGTCGAGGCGACGCCGATGATCGGCTTCTTGAGTGCCTCCTCGTCGAAGCCGATGCCGTAGAGGTAGGCGCGCGCAGCGGCGCGCTCCGGGCCCTCGGTGAGTGCCCGGCTGCGGTGCTTGGTATCGAACTTCGGTGCGGTCGTCGTCACGGGGCGGGAACACTACCCGCGCCGCGCCGCTGCTCGCGCAGACGCGCCTGCTCCCACTGCCCGAGGCGCCAGAGGTCGCGGCGCACCTGCTTCGGATCCACCTGGCGGCCGGGCAGGTGCATGTTCGCGCTGTTGATGATCCGCCGCTCGTCACCGGTCAGCGCCATCCACTTCGCGAGCACGTCGTCGGAGTCCGGCAGCAGCGCCGAGCCGTACGGGCGGCTCTCGTCGAGGAACGTGATGCAGTATTCGCTCAGCAGCCGGCGCGTCTGGGGCAGATACGCCACGAGCGGCTTGTGCGGATAGATGAGGTAGGCATACGGCGCGCCACGGCCGTCGCGATCGGCCATCGGCCCCTCGGCGAGCCCACCCCACACCCGGATGAAGCCGAGGTCGCGGTACATCGCCCACTCCTCGTCGTTGACGCACGAGCACAGCAGCGCCCGCGCCTTCTGCTCGGCGCGCCGCTCGCGGCCCGGGTCGTAACCATCGGCCACGATCAGCCTGCGGCTCGCGCGCCAGCGCTCGATGCGCTCCAACGCGACGGGCCACGCCACCTCCCACAGCAGCACGAGCACGACGATGACGCTGGCACTGAGCGCGAGCAGCATCGGCTACCGCTCGAGCCCGCAGGAAGTCAGACGCTGTGCCACCGGGCCGCGGTCCTAGCCCCCGCCCGCGGCGCGCGGGAAGAAGATCACCCGGTCGGCATCGGCCGGGATGTCGTCGAAGCTCGTGACCATCTGCGCCTCGCGCCGGCCACCTGCCGATGCGCGCGGCACGGCCGCCCACATCCCCTCCTCCAATTGGGCGCGGAACATCGCGACAAGCGACTCCTGCTCCTCGGGGACCTCGATGTCGCCCTCGGCGATGAGCACCTCCCCATGGCCCGGCTTCATGCGCAAGAACCTCATCCCACGAGCGATTATGACAAAGGGGACAAGCCGCAAGACCGAGTCGGGCGCGCAAACCGTGCCAATGGGCCGCCCGCCCCCGCCGCGGCGCCAGGATTGCCGACATCCACGGTGCTCCCCGCCGACCGGGGACGGCGGCCGTGCGCGTGTCCGCGCTCGTCAGTCGCGGTCGGCGAGCCCGAAGACATCGACCGGCCCGGCACCGCTGCCGAGCTCGCGCAAGCCGTTGGCGACGGCGGCGGCGGCCACCGCACGCGCATGGCGCGCGGCGCTCAGTGGATCGTCTCCAAGCGCGAGCCGTGCGGCGAGCGTCGACGAATGTGTGCAGCCCGACCCGTGCGCGGCGCCGTCGGGATGGCGCTCGCCCGGCAACTCGGTCAGCGTCGTCCCGTCGAAGAACAGATCGGTCGCACTGTCGCGGTGCCCGCCGGTGATGACGACGTACGCCGGACCGAGCGCGTGCAGCGCCCGCGCCAGCTCGATCCCGTCGAGCGTGTCGTCGCCGACCAGCGCACGCGCCTCGGCGAGGTTCGGGGTGATGACGGTGGCGCGCGGCAGGATCAGCGCGCGCAGTGCGGCCACCGCCTCGAGCGCCAGCAGCCGCGCACCCGACTCCGCAACCATGACCGGATCGTGGACGACCGGCGTGCCCACCGCCAGCGCGTCGAGTTGCGCGGCCACGATCTCGATCGTTGCGACGTCGCCGAGCATCCCGATCTTGACGGCATCGACGCCGAGGTCCTCGACCACCGCGCGAACCTGCCCGGCGATGATCTCCGGCGCGATCGGCGCCACGGCCCGCACGCTGACGGTGTTCTGCACCGTGATCGCCGTGATCGCCGTCGTCCCGTGTACCCCCGCGGACGCAAACGCCTTGAGGTCGGCCTGGATTCCCGCGCCACCGCCGGAATCGGAGCCCGCGATCGAAAGGGCGACGGGCACGCGGCGTCGAGGCACGGACGCGAGCATACGCGGGGCCCCGCCGGCGGCCACCGCGCAGCGCTGCACGCCGCGAGCGGCGCGACGCCGCCGACGCCCTCGGACCCTGCCGATAGCGTCGCGCCGCGCCGGCGCAGAACGCTTGCCACCGACTCCTAGACGCGCCGCGCATAGCGCCCTCCGGGGCCGCGGCGCAGGAATCCGCGCAGCTCGAGCTCGGCGAGCCCGGCGAGCGCCGACTGCGCCTCGGCCGGCGTGGTCGCGAGCTCGCCGACCGTGTCGCTGCCGTTCTCGACGCGGAGCAGGAGCGCGCGCAGTGACCCCTCGAGCTCGTCGCTGCGCGGACCCGAGAGGGCCGTCGCGACGCCGATCCCGAGGACCTCGTCGAGCGCGTCCTGGGCGCCGCGGATGACGAGCGCTCCGTCGCGCAGCAGGGCGTTGGAGCCGGCGGCGCGCGGCGCGGTCACCGGCCCGGGCCCCGCACCGACCGCTCGACCGAGGTCCTGAGCGAGCTCCGCCGTGATGAGCGAGCCCGAGCGCTCGGTCGCCTCGACGACGATCGTCAGCGACGCGAGCCCCGCAATCGTGCGGTTGCGCGCGGGAAAGCACCAGCGAAACGGCCGGAAGCCGGGCGGCATCTCGGACACGACGGCCTGCGTGCGAACGAGCGACCGATAGAGGACGCGCTTGCTGGGCGGATACGGCACATCGGCGCCGCTCGCCAGCACGCTGATCGTCGGGCCGCCGACCTCGAGCGCCCCGGCGTGAGCAGCCGAGTCGATCCCGAGGGCCATCCCGCTGACCACGGTGACCCCGGCGGCGGCGAGCCCACGCCCGAGACCGCGGGCGACCTCGAGGCCGTCCGGACCGGCGCGTCGGGCGCCGACGACGGCGACCGCGGGGCGGTCCTCGCTGCGCAACGCGGCCAACAGCGACGGGTCGCCCGCGATATGCAGCACGGCGGGCGCGTCGGCCGACTGCGCCAGCCGAGCGGGGTACCCGGCGTCGTGGCGACAGACGACGACGAGCCCGGCAGCGGCGACCTGCTGCCGCGCGATCCTCGCGTCGAACGCCTTGTACGCGCGCTCGAGTGCCACGCGGCGCTCACCGCCCAGGGCCTCGAGCAGGCAGGCATCGCTGAGCGCGAGCAGTTCGGAGATGTGGCGGCGGTTGCGCCGCGCCCGCTCGACGTGCGCCGCCAGCCACGCCACGAGCGCGCTGCGGCGCAGACACCCGTCGCAGGCGCTCACGCCGCGAGGCCCCGGTCGAGGATCTCGTCCTGACGCAACGCCAGGGCCTCGTTGACGTGCACGGCGCGCACGCGCTCGCTCCCATCGAGGTCGGCGACCGTCCGCGCTACGCGCAAGATGCGCTGGTGTCCGCGGGCGCTGAGCGTGCCCTCCTGATAGGCGCGACGGAGTGCTTCGTGGGCGGCGCCGTCCGCGCCCACGAGGTCGCGCACGTGACGAGCCGACATCTCGGCGTTCGCACCGAGGCCCGTGCCCGACAGGCGCACGGACTGGCGCTCGCGTGCCTCGCGCACTTCGTCGGCGACCGCGGCCGACGACGTCAGCGCCGTCGCCTCGAGCTCCTCCGCCTTCGGCCGCGCGACGTCCACGAGCAGGTCCATGCGATCAAGCAGCGGGCCGCTGAGCCTGCGCCGGTGTCGCGCGATGTCGCCCTCGGTGCAGCGGCAGCGGTCGGTTCCCGCGAGCCCGCACGGACACGGGTTCGTGGACGCTACGAGCTGAAAGCGCGTCGGGAAGATCACCGTGCGCTGTCCGCGCACGATCGCCACGACGCCGTCCTCGAGCGGCTGGCGCAGGGCCTCAAGCGCCGCGCGGTTGAACTCCGAGAGCTCGTCGAGGAAGAGCACCCCGTGATGCGCGAGGCTCGCCTCGCCGGGGCTCGGCGCGGTCCCGCCGCCGACGAGCCCGGACGCCGAGATCGTGTGGTGCGGCGCCCGCAGCGGTCGCTGTGCGATCAGGGCCCCGCCCGCAGATCGGCCCGCGATGCTGTGGATCCGCGTCACCGTGATCGCCTCGGCGCGCGTCAGCGGTGGCAGGATCGACGGCAGGCGGCACGCGAGCATCGTCTTGCCGGTCCCAGGCGGACCGGACAGCAGGAGGTTGTGGGCGCCGGCGGCGGCGATCGTCAGGGCGCGGATCGCGAGCGCCTGTCCGCGCACGTCCGCGAGGTCGGGGTGATCGCCCTCGTCGGCGCTGCCCTGTGGCACGCAGGAGACCGGCGGAAGCTCGGCCGGTCGTCCTCCGCGCAGGATCGCCGCGACCTCGCCGAGGGTTCCGACGCCGGCTACGACGAGACCCTCCACGAGCGACGCCTCGCGGACGCACTCGCGCGGCACGATGAGCCCGGCGATGCCGGCTTCGCGCGCACCCTGGGCGACCGCGAGTACGCCGCGACAGTGGCGCAGATCGCCGCTCAGCGACAGCTCACCGAACACCGCCCAGCGATCGAGCCCGGACGCCGGTACCTGTTCGGATGCGGCAAGCAGCCCGCACGCGGTGGCCAGGTCGAACCCCGGGCCGACCTTGCGTAGATGCGCCGGGGCGAGGTTCACGGTGATCCGTCGCTGCGGGAAGGCGAAGCCGGAGTTCAGAAGCGCGGCATGGACGCGCTCACGGGACTCGCGGACCGCCGCATCGCCCCGCCCGACGATCGTGAACGCCGGCAGGCCGCTGCGCAGATCGACCTCGACCGTGATCGGACAGGAGGAGAGACCGTCGATGGCGAACGTGGCGACTCGGGCGAGCACCGGCCGCAAGCTACGGCGCCGAGTGTGACGAAACAGCACCCATTCGTCACGAATTGCACGCGACCGTGTAACGCCTTCGCGGCGCGCTTGGCAGCACGCAAAGCCGGGTCGGTTTCTGCGCAGAGTTGTTGCAAAGACGTGCTGTCACGGCACACCGATCCGCCTAGCGTCCGCGCCATGTCCAGCGATCTGCGCCAGCACCTCGGCCGCCTCGGCGAGGATCTTGCACGCGAGCATCTCGAGCGCCTCGGCTACCACGTCCTCGCGCGCAACCACCGCACACGCTTCGGCGAGCTCGATCTCATCGTCTGCGACGACGCCACGATCGTCTTCGTCGAGGTCAAGGCGCGCCGGATCGATGCGAGCGCCGGATCGGCCCTCGAGTCCGTGTCACCGCGCAAACAGCGCCAGGTCCGCCGCATGGCGGCGGCGTGGCTCGTCGAGAGCGAAGATCGTCCCCGATCGAGCGATCTGCGCTTCGATGTCGTCGGCGTGACGGTCGACCGGCGCGGCCGGCTCGCGCGCCTGGACCACCTCGAGGGGGCGTTCTGACGTGCTCGCGCAAGCGCGCGTGCCCCGGCGATCGCCGCTGTGCCGAGCGCCGCTGCTACGACGGCAAAGCGAGCTGCTGGTAGGCGGTCGACTGGAAGCTCAGGCGATGCAGCGGCGACACGCCGAGCCGCTGGATGGCATCGCGGTGCTCCGGCGTCGAGTAGCCGACGTGCGCCGCGAACTCCCAACCAGGGTGCAGCGCATCGGCGCGATGCATGTAGCGATCGCGCGTGACCTTCGCGACGATCGAGGCGGCGGCGATCGCCGCCGACGTCGCGTCGCCCTCGACGATCGCCCGCTGCTCGAAGCCGACGTCGGCGACCGCAAAGCCGTCCGACAGGCAGATGCATCCGGGCCGCGCGACGCCGAGCAGCGCGTCGCGCAGGGCCGCGAGGTTCGTCTTGTGCAGGCCTCGATCGTCAATGCCGCGGGCGCAGCGCGACACGACACAGACCTTGGCGGCGGTGCGCAGGACGATCGGAAACAGCTCCTCCCGGACCTCCATAGAGTGCTGCTTGGAGTCGTTGAGCCGGCTCAACGCACGCAGCTCGCGCGTCGTCAGCGATTGGGTGTCGAACAGCACGGCGGCGGCGACCAGCGGGCCGGCGAGGCAGCCGCGCCCGGCTTCGTCGGCGCCCGCCACCCAGCGCACGCCGATCCGTCGGTCGTACGCGAACAGTCGTCGTCCGCTCGTGCGCCTACGGGTTGCAGCCGCCTTGCGGCGTCGCGCGGCGCCCTCAGTCGGCGTCGCGGCGGCCGCGCGGGATGCGGCGTCGGACGCGGCTGTCGTCGAGGGCTTCACGGTCGGGGCCCATCATGAAGCAGCGACCGGGCGGAACGGGGTCGCGGCGGCGAGCGGCGGGCTCGGAGTCTGTTGGGAACGTCGCGGCGCGACGTCTCGACGGGCTCCTACAGCAGCCCGATGCGCTTTGGTGGCCAGTACGTCGAGAAGGCGTTGCCGATGATCCAGTCGCGCGGGACGGGGCCCCAGTAGCGACTGTCGTCGGAGGCGCCACGGTTGTCGCCCATCATGAAGTAGTGGTTGGGCGGGATC
The DNA here is from genome assembly GCA_038260305.1 of Solirubrobacterales bacterium. Classification (GTDB taxonomy): domain Bacteria; phylum Actinomycetota; class Thermoleophilia; order Solirubrobacterales; family Solirubrobacteraceae; genus CADCVQ01. The sequence goes on along the minus strand of JBBSNY010000003.1, from coordinate 151,431 downwards.
TTGATCGGCGTGGGGAAGTTGCACTCGTCGCCCCCGCCGCAGGGCAGGATGAAGGGCTCCTTCTGGCGCTTGCCGTTGCGAATCGCATGGCCATCGACGATCGCGAGCGTGTCCCCGGGCCCGGCGACGATCCGCTTGATGAAGTTCACGCTGGCCTTCGACTTGGTCGGGGCCGGGCAGGGCTGGCTGTCGGCGTGCTGGACGCCGCACTCGTTGGCGTTCTCCGCACCGCTGGGTGGGTGAAAGACCGTGACGTCGCCGACGTGCGGGTCGCCGAAGCGATTGCCGATGCGGTTGACGAGGACCCGCTGCCCGATGACGAGGGTGGGCAGCATCGACTCCGATGGGATCCGGTACGGCTTGACGAGGAACGCCTGGATCCCGAGCGCGAGGCCCAGGGCGACCGCGACGATGAGGATGATCTCGACCGGCGAGTTGCTCTTACCGGACTTCCCCTTGCCGCGCCGGCGCCCGCCGGCTGCGGGCGTCTCCCCGCGCTTGAGGCGGCTGCCCTTGGCGCCGTCGGACGCGGCCCCCCGCTTCCCGGACGGCGGCGCGGCGGACTTCGGTTGCGACCCCGCGGGGGCCGCTGGTACGACGTCTGGCGGCCCGTCCGGGCCGTCGGGGGAGCCGGTCTGGGTCACGCCTGCTCGCCGGTGGGGGCCTGTGCGGCCTCGCCTCCGGCAGCGGACCCGGCAGCTACTGCGGGGGTGTCGCCGGTCGCGTCGGTGGCCGCGGCCAGCTCGGCGGGATCGTGAAGAAGCCCGGGCACGACACGCTCCTCCGGACCGGTGTAGCGGCGCTCACGGACCCGAGCGCGCTTACCGACGCGATCACGTAGGTAGTAGAGCTTCGCCCGCCGAACGTCACCGCGAGCGGCGACCTCGATCTTCTCGATCTTCGGCGAGTGCACCGGGAACGTGCGCTCGACGCCAACGCCGAAGGACTGCTTGCGCACGGTGAAGGTCTCGCGAACTCCGTGACCCTGGCGCTTGATGACGACGCCCTCGAACACCTGGGTGCGCTTGCGCGTGCCCTCGACGACCTGGAAGTGGACGCGTAGGCGGTCGCCCGCCTGAAATGACGGGACGCGGCGCAGCTGAGCGCGCTCGAGACTTTCGATGACTGAGGACATAAGAAGCGAAGAGAGGGGCGCGAACGAAGGGGTGGCAGCGCCGCAGGGCAGATGGTAGCGGAGCCTCTACTGCGGGGTGCTGCCGCCCTCGGCGCGCTCGCGCGAGCGCTGCTCGCGCCAGCTGCGGATCTGTTCGTGATGGCCCGACAGCAGCACGTCCGGGACCCTCCAGCCGCGGTAGTCGGCGGGGCGCGTGTAGTGCGGGTACTCCGGCCGTCCCTCGAGCGCGACCGAGTAGGACTCCTCGCCGGCGGAGGCACTGTGCCCCAGCGACCCGGGCAGCTTGCGCAGGATCGCGTCGCAGACGACCATCGCCGCCAACTCGCCACCGGCCAGCACGTAGCGCCCGATCGACACCGCATCGCTGGCGAAGTGCTCGACGATGCGCTCGTCGAAGCCCTCGTAGCGTCCGCACAACAGCGTCACGTCGGGCTCCTGCGCGAGCTCGTCGACGAGCCGGTCGTCGAGCAGCCGCCCCGACGGCGTCAGCGCGATCACCCGCCGCCGGCGGCGCAGGTCGACGGGATCGATGCCGTAGAAGGCCCGCAGCGCGGCGTCCATCACGTCGACGCGAAGCAGCATGCCCGCCCCGCCGCCGAACGGCGTGTCGTCGACCTGGCCGCCGCTCAGCGGCGTGTGCTCGCGCAGGTCGAGCGTCCGCAGCTCGTGCCCCACGGCGAGCGCATTCGAGACATGGCGCTGCGACGAGAACCAGTCGAACCAGTCGGGAAACAGCGTGACGACGTCGAGGCGCAGGGCTCAGCCTCGCGGCGCGTCGCCGGCCGCCGGCGGACCGTCCCGATCGATCCCGAGGAAGTCCGCGTCGACGACGATCCGGCGCGCCGTCACGTCGACCGAACGCACGGCATCGCCGACCATCGGCACGAGCAGCTCGCCGACCTCGAGCACCTCGCACGACGGCAGCGCCCGTAACCCCTCGACGACCCCCAGCTCGTGTCCGTCGGCGGACACGACGCGGCAGCCGTGCAGATCCTCCGCCCAGTACTCGTCGGCCTCGAGCGTCGGGGCGGCCGTTCGCGCGACGAACAGATCTTCGCCGCGCAGCGCCTCGAGGCCGGGACGGTCGTCGATGCCGCGCAGGCGCAGGATCGGGCGATCGTCGGTGCCCGAGCGACGCACGATCTCGCGCCACGTCGAGTCGATGCGAACCTCGCCGCCGAGCACGAGCAGTGCCGCTCGCGGTGGCCGCGTGACGTAGAACGAGCCGTCGAGTCCGTGCGGGCGCCCGACCCGGCCCGCGTGCAGCACGTCCGACGGCGCCGCCACCGGTCAATCCACGATGTCGACGAAGACCCGGCGCTGCTCCTTGACGGCGGCGGCCTTCAACACCGTCCGCAGCGCGTTGGCGGTCCGTCCGCCGCGCCCGATGACCTTGCCGTAATCGTTCTCGCCGACGGACAACTCGAGGACGACGCTGCCGTCGTCCTCGTCGAAAGACTCGACACGGACGGCATCAGGATCGTCCACCAGGGCCCGCGCGAGGTACTCGAGCAGCTCCTGCACGGATGCGCGGGAGCTAGGAGATGCCCTGGATGCGCAACAGCTTGCGCACCTGGTCCGACGGTTGTGCACCGCGGTCGAGCCAATGGCGGGCACGGTCTTCGTCGACGCGAATCGTCGATGGTTCAGTCTGCGCGTTGTAGTGGCCGATCGTCTCGATGACGCGACCATCGCGCGGCGAGCGTTGATCAGCGACGACGATGCGCCAGATCGGATCCTTCTTGCCACCCACACGGGTGAGTCTCAGTCGAACAGCCATTGCACCCAGCCTACCGCCCCTGGCGCATCATTGCCTGGAGGTCCGGCATCTTGCCCTTGCTGATCTGCTTCATCATCTTCTGCATCTGACCGAACTGTTTGACGAGCTGGTTGACCTGCTGCACCGTCGTGCCGGACCCGCGCGCGATCCGCAGGCGCCGCGATCCCTTGATGAGATCGGGTCGCCGCCGCTCCAGAGCCGTCATCGACAGCACGATCGCTTCGAGCCGGTCGAGCTCGCGCTCGTCGATCTTGACGTTCTTCAGCGCGGCGCCCTGAAAGCCCGGGATCATGCCCAGCAGCGATTGCAGCGGCCCCATCTTGCGCATCATCTTCAGCTGCGACAGGAAGTCCTCGAACGTGAACTCGTTGCGGCGCAGCTTGCGCTCGAGCTCCTTCGCCTCGTCCTCGTCGATCTGCGCCTCGGCCTTCTCGATGAACGACAGCACGTCGCCCATGCCGAGGATCCGCTGCGCCATGCGATCGGGATGGAAGCGCTCGAACTGGTCGAGCTTCTCGCCGGTGGAGGCGAACAGGATCGGCTTGCCCGTGACCGCCTTCACCGACAGTGCGGCGCCACCGCGGGCGTCGCCGTCGAGCTTGGACATCAGCACGCCATCGAACGCGACCGCCTTGGCGAACTGCTCGGCGACGTTGACGGCGTCCTGGCCGGTCATCGCGTCGACGACGAGCAGCACCGTCGTCGGCTTGACCGCCTTGCGGATCGCGACGAGCTCGTTCATGAGCTTCTCGTCGATGTGCAGGCGACCCGCCGTGTCGACGATCAGGACGTCCTTGCCGTCGCGCTTGGCCTGATCGAGGGCCCACCGCGCGATGTCGACCGGGTCGCGATCGGTGCCCTGCTCGTAGACCGTCGCGCCGACCTGGCCACCGACCTTGACGAGCTGGTCGACCGCCGCCGGGCGGTAGACGTCGCACGCCGCGAGCGCGACCGACGAGCTGTTCTCGTTCATCAGGAACTTCGCCAGCTTCGCGGTCGCTGTCGTCTTGCCGGAACCCTGCAGGCCGGCCATGAGGATGACCGTCGGCGGCCGCGACGAGAACGCGATTCCCGCGCTCGAGCCGCCCATCAACGCCGTCAGCTCCTCGTTGACGATCTTCACGACCTGCTGGCCGGGGTTCAACTGGCCAAGCACGTCGGAGCCCAGACAGCGCTCCTTGACGGTCGTCGTGAACGACTTGACGACCTTGAAGTTCACGTCCGCCTCGAGCAGCGCGAGACGGATCTCGCGCATCGCGGCGTTGACGTCGGCCTCGGTGAGCGTCCCGCGCGAGCGGACGTCGGAGAGCGTCGCCTGGAGCTTCTCTGAGAGCGTGTCGAACAAGGCCCGCTGAGTCTAGGCCGCGGCGACCGGCGCCGGCTCTCAGGCGTCCGCGCCGGGGCTCGTCACGGCGCCGATGCGACGGCGCGTGCGAGCCCGGGGCGCGTCCTGCGATCCGCGCTCAGGAAACGGCGAGCACCATGATCACGACGAGGATCGTGAGCAGCGCGCCGCCGTACACGATCAGGCTCTGTGCACCTTCGTTGTTGTCTCCCATGAAACGCTCCCTCGGCCGATGTGTACGCGACCGGTCCCCGCCGGATCGCGCTCTCCCCACTGCATCTTGCACGTTCTAGCGGCTGGATGCCACGCGGCCAAGCTCGAAGCGCATACGATCCGCCCGCAAGGCGCCGCTCCGATCTAGGCGCGGCGCACGAGCGTCACACCGTCACGCACGCTCAGCATCACGTTCACGACGCGCTCGTCGGCGGAGATGCGGTCGTTGAACGCGCGCAACGCGATCGTCGACTCGGCGTCGTCCTCGGAGGGCGGCGTGGCCACGCGGCCGCTCCACAGCACGTTGTCGGCAACAATCAACCCGCGCTCTGAGAGCTTCGGGACGACCGCCTCGTAGTACGCAAGGTAGCCCTCCTTGTCGGCGTCGATGAAGACGAGGTCAAACGGCCCGTCGAGCGAGGCGATCGTGTCGATCGCCGGCCCGCGACGGACCTCGATGCGGTCGGCGAAGCCCGCAGCGGCGATGTGGCGCTCAGCGACATCGGCGTGTTCGTCGGAGAGCTCGCACGTGACGACGCGACCGCCGTCGGGCAGCGCACCGGCCATCGAGAGCGCGCTGTAGCCCGAGTACGTGCCGATCTCGAGCACGAGCCGCGGCTGCGAGAGCGAGACGAGGAACTCGAGGAAACGGCCCTCGATGTCGCCCGTCAGCATCTGCGGCGAGCTCAGCGTCTCGCGTGTCTCGCGCTCGAGTTCGAGCAGGTGCGCCGCGGGCGGCGTCGTGTGCGCCGCAGCGTAGGCCTCGACCTCGTCCGGGACGATGTATGCGCTCACAGCGCCGGCGGAATCGGCGGCGGCGCGGGCTTCACCGCGCCGGCGATCGCGCCGCCGATGTTGCCGAGCGCCTGGCTGAACTCCGACGGGATGATGAAGATCTTGTTCGCCTCGCCCTGGGCGAGCTTCGGCAGCATCTGCAGATACTGATACGACAGTAGGCCCTGGTCGGGGTCGCCCGCGTGGATGGCCTTGAAGACCGTGTCGATCGCGCTCGCCTCTCCCTCGGCCCGCAGGATGGCGGCGGTCTTCTGGCCCTCGGCCGTCAGCACCGCGGCCTGCTTCGCGCCCTCCGCGTTGAGGATCTGCGACTGCTTGGAGCCCTCGGCGGTGAGGATCGACGCGCGGCGGTCGCGCTCGGCGCGCATCTGCTTCTCCATCGCCTCCTGGATCGACGCGGGTGGGTCGATCGCCTTGACCTCGACGCGGTTGACGCGGATGCCCCAGCGCCCGGTCGCGTCGTCGAGCACCGTGCGCAGCTGCGAGTTGATCTCGTCGCGGCTCGTGAGCGCCTGCTCGAGCGTCAGGCCGCCGATGACGTTGCGCAGCGTCGTGACGGTGAGCTGCTCGATCGCCTGCAGCGGATTGGCGACCTCGTAGGAGACGGACTTCGCGTCGGTGATCGTGAAGTACAGGACGCTGTCGATCTGGATGCCGACGTTGTCACCGGTGATGACGCCGGCGGGCTTGAACGTCACGACCTGCTCGCGCAGGTCGATCATCGCGCCGACGCGATCGACGAACGGCACGACGATCGCCAGGCCCGGCGACAGCGTGCGCTGGTAGCGCCCGAGGCGCTCGACGACGCCGGCACGGGCCTGCGGGATGATGCGCACCGTGCGCGCGGCGAGCAGCAGCGCGAAGACCGCGATGATGATGAGCAGGATCAGTCCGGCAGCCATTCCAACCTCCTGTTGGGACCCTCAGTCAATGGGGCTCACGAGCGCCGTCGCGCCGCGGATCTCGACGACGTGGACGCGGCTCCCGGCCTCCAGGACATCGCCCTCGTCGTATGGGCGCGCCGTCCAGATCTCACCCTCGAGCTTGACCGTGCCCTTGTCACCGTCGACGGACTCGGTGACGACCGCCGTCCTGCCGACGAGGGCCGCGGTTCCCGTGCGGATCCGCGGCGGCGTGCTCATGTGCCGGCGGGCGATCGGCCGCGCGAAGCCGAGCAGCATCCCGGAGCTGACGACGAAGACGATGATCGCCGCGATGCTGCCGAGCCCGGCGAGCTCGACGAGGGCGCCGAGCAGGGCACCGGCGGAGAACGGGGCGAGGAAGAAGCTGAGCGACATGACCTCGCCGGCCGCCAGGATGACGGCGAGCACGATCCAGATCATCCAGGCATCCATGTGCCACGACTGTAGCTGGTGGGCCTGCGTCCGGCGAGGCCCCGACGGGCATCGCTGCGGGCCTTACGTCAACAATGCCCGCGCGTAGTCGTCGGCGTCGAACGGGCGCAGATCCTCGACGGCCTCGCCGATCCCGATGAGCTTCACCGGAATGCCGAGCTCGCCGGCGATCGCGAGCGCGATCCCGCCCTTGGCCGTGCCGTCGAGCTTCGTCAGGACGATGCCGTCGACCGGCACCACCTCCGAGAAGAGCTTGGCCTGGCGCAGCCCGTTCTGGCCGGTCGTCGCGTCGACGGTCAGCAGCGTCTCGTGCGGCGCACCCTCGAGCTGTTTGGCGATGACACGGCGCACCTTCGCGAGCTCCGCCATGAGGTCGTCCTGCGTGTGCAGGCGCCCGGCCGTGTCGATGATGACGACGTCCGCCCCGCGCGCGCGGCCCTGCTTGATCGCCTCGAAGGCGACGGCGCCCGGGTCCGATCCCTCACGACCGCGCACGATCTCGCAGCCCGCGCGCTCGGCCCATCCGGCGAGCTGCTCGACCGCGGCGGCGCGGAACGTGTCGCCGGCACCAAGCACCACCGTCAGGCCGAGCTCGCGCTGCAGGTGCCATGCGAGCTTGCCGATCGTCGTCGTCTTGCCGGTGCCGTTGACCCCGACCGCCATGATCACCGTCGGCGTCGCGCGCAGGTCGATGCGACCGTCGCCGGTGCGGGCGATCTCGGCGAGCATCTCGGCAAGCCGCGCGCTGAGCGCCTCGCCACCGACGATCTCACCGCCGGACGCCTGTGCCTCGAGCTCGCCGACGACGCGGGCGGTCGTCGCCGCGCCGACATCGGCCATGATCAGCGCCTCCTCCAGGCGCTCCCATGTCGCCTCGTCCACGTCGCCCTCGAGCAGGGTCGCCTGGATCTCGGCACCGAGCGCCTCGCGCGTCTTGGAGAGGTTCTGGCGCAGCTTGCGAAAGAAGCCGCGCCGGCGCTCGGGCTCGGCCTCCGCGGCGGCGTCGGAGGCCGCCGGCGAGCCCGGCCGCGGGCCGTCGGTGATGAAGAGATCGGTCCAGTCGCGAGCCATGGCGATGCGCGACGATAGCGCCATGGCCTTCGAGTTCCGTCCCGGCCGATCCGACGAGCCCCCCGGACGCGAGCTCATGCGCGAGCTCATAGAGCTGCTCAACAGCCAGTACCCCGGCCGTGTGCAGCGCCCGGGATCGGTGACGACGGCCGACGAGATGGTCGCCCCTGACGGCGCGTTCCTCGTCGGCTACGCGGGCGAGCGCGCGATTGCGATCGGCGGCGTGCGCCGCCTCGAGGACGGCATCTGCGAGATCAAGCGCATGTACGTCGTGGCGGACGCACGCTCGCGCGGCGCCGGTCGCGCCCTGCTGAAGGCGCTCGAGGACGCCGCACGGGGGCTCGGCTACGAACGCGTCCGGCTCGACGCCGGTCCCGCCCAGGAGCACAGCCGCTCGCTGTTCTCCCGCGCCGGCTACGTCGAGATCGCGCCCTACAACACCAACCACATCGCGGTGTACTTCGGCGAGAAGCGCCTCTAGCGCGCCGCGGCTCGCGGTTTCGGGGGCTCAGGCGGCGCCGGCCGCGGGTGCGGCGACGGGATCCTCGTCGCGCGGCAGCCGCCGCGAGACGACCTTCGACACACCGTCGTCACCCATCGACACGCCGTAGAGCGTATCCGCGGCCTCCATCGTGCGCTTCTGGTGCGTGACGACGATGAACTGCGCGCGATCGGAGTAGCGCCGCAGCAGCGTCAAGAAGCGCGTGATGTTCGGGTCGTCGAGCGCGGCCTCGACCTCGTCGAGGATGTAGAACGGGCACGGCTTGGCGAGGAAGACGGCGAACAGGAACGCGATCGCCGTCATCGACTTCTCCCCGCCCGACAGCAGCGTCAGGCGCTTCATCGACTTGCCGGCCGGCGTGATCTCGATCTCGACGCCGAGCAGGTCGTCCTGCGCGCCGGTCGCGGCGACCTCCGCCTCGGCGGCCTCGTCGGCGTCGGCATCGGCGTCGGCCGCCGGCTCGCCGCCTGCGCCCGCCGCGCCCGCGAGCCCGGTGATGCCGAGCTCCTCCTTGACGAGTCGCAGGCGGCCGCGACCACCGGGGAACAGCTGCGCCGACAGCTCCTCGAAGTTGCGCGCCGCGGCGTTGAACGTCTGCTCGAACGTCTCGTTGATCTGGCGATCGGTGTCGCGGATCAGCGTCCGCAGCTCGCGCAGGGCCGTCTCGAGGTCGTCGCGCTGCGTCTCGAGCTCCGTCACGTGCGCGAGCGCGCGGTCGTACTCGTCCTTGGCCAGCGGGTTGACGGGGCCGAGCTGTTCGCGCCGCCGCTGCAGGCGCTCGATGCGGGTGTGCAGCGCCGCCGACTCGTCGGCGGTCAGCGCATCGGTCGCCGGCTCGGCCGCCAACCCGAGGCGCTCGGCGAGCAGCGCCAGCTCCTGATCGGCGTCGGAGGCCTGGTCGCGTGCCTGCTGCGCGCGCACCTCGGCCGCCGTCACGAGCTCCCCACGGTCGCGCAGGCGGCGCTGGATGTCGGCCTCCTCGGTCGCGCACGTGCGCAGCTTCACGGCGAGGCCCTCCCCCGCCGCCCGGTCGGAGGCGAGCTCGGCCTCGAGCAGCTCGACGCGACCCGCGATCGCGGCGGCCGCCGCGGCGAGCGCGGCGACGAGCCGATCGGCGGCGGGTGCCAGCGCGCGATCGGCGGCGATCCGGTGGCGCAGGCAGGCGATCCGCCGCGCGCGCTCGGAGCGCTCGCGCTCGGCGAGCTCGGCGACGCGGTGCTCGGCGGCGAGCTCACCCTCGATCTGCGCGCGGCGAACGGCGGCTGGCCCCTGCAGCGGCGCCTCGCGGCGCTTGGCGATGAGCCACGCCGTCCGGCGCGCCTCCTCCTCGGCCGCGGAGTAGGCCCGCGAGACGTCGCGCCGCGCGTGCTCGGCGCGCTCGCGGACGGCGTCGGCCGCGACGACGACCTGCTCGGTTTCCGCGCACGCCCCGCGCGCGCCATGCTCTGCGCGGACCGTGGCCTCGCTGGCGGCGATGAGCTCGTCGCGGCGGTTGCGCTCGGCGAGCACGCGCTCCTCGCCGCCCTCAGGCGCCTGGCGCAGCTCGCGGTGGCGGCCGTGCCACACCCGCCCGTCGCGGGTCGTCGCGATGCCGTGAAATCCCGGTGGGAGGTTGTGGATCTCCTCGACGACCCAGGCGTCCCACAGCAGGCGCCGCGCGACGGCGAGCTCGTGCTCCTCGCCGTCGATGACGGTCACGAGATGGCGCGCGCCGGGCGCCGGCGGGTGCGTCGCCAGCGCCGGGCCAGGCGCGAGGTCGCCGATGATGAGGACCCGGCCACCGTCGGCGCCGGAGGCGTCCAGCAGCGCGTCGGCCTCGCGGACCTCGCGCACGAGGCCGGCACTGACAAGCCCGCCGAGCGCCGCGGCGAGCGCACGCTCGTAGCCCGGCCGGACCGTGAGCGCGTCGGCCAGCGAGCGCGTGCCGCGACCGCCGGCGGCGCCGGCGCGTGTGCGCAGGAACTGGTTGCAGGCGGCGAGCTCCGCCCCGACGCGGGCCGACTCGCGGCGCGCCGCCTCGAGCGCGCGGTCGGACTCGCGGCGCCCGCCGCGCGCCTGCTCGGCGGCGGCCTCGGCTGTGGCGAGCTCCGTGCGCCGCAGCTCGAGCAGCTCGCGCTGCTGCACGACAAGCCCCGCGGCCTGCACGCGGGTCCGCTCGAGCGCCTCGAGCTCGAGCTCGAGCTCGGCCTCGTGATCGGCCGCGAGGCGTGCAAGCTCGGTCTCGAGGGCAGCGACGCGCTCGCGACCGGCCTCCTGCACCGCGCCGCCGTCGGCGCGCAGCTCGTCGCCGGCTTCGAGCAGCTCGAGCTCGCGGCCGCGGCGCTCGATGCGCTCACGCACGTCCTCGGCCGTCGACCGCGTGCGCTCGAGGCGCAGCTCGATGCGCTCGGCGGCGGAGCGGGCCGTGTAGACGCGGCGGGCGAACGCCTCGCGCTGCTCGCTGCGTGCAGCGAGCGCCTCGTCGACCTCGCGCCGACGGGCCGCGACGGCCGTCAGCTCGGTCTGCGCCTCCTCGCGCGCCGCGCGCGCCACGGCGGCGGTGTGCTGCGCCTCGGCGAGGCCCGCGCGGCGCACGCGGGCGACGTCGCGCACGAGCTCCCAGCGCGTTTCGATCGTCTGGCGTTCGAGGCGCTCGTGCAGCTCGGCGGCCTCCGCCTGGCGCTTCAGCGGGCGCAGCCGCGAGCGCGCCTCGCGCTCGACGTCGAGCGCGCGGTCGAGGTTCTCCTGCGTGCGCTCGAGCTTGAGCTGCGCGCGGCGGCGGCGCTTGCGGTGTTTGCCGAGGCCCGCTGCCTCCTCGATCAGGAGCCGGCGCTCGCGCGGCTTGGACGTGACGATCGTCTCGACGCGGCCCTGCGAGACGACGGAGTGCATCTCCTTGCCCAGGCCCGTGTCGCTGAGCACCTCGAGCACGTCGACGAGGCGGCACCTCGCGCCGTTGAGGCGGTACTCGCCCTCGCCGTTGCGGTCCAGCCGGCGCAGGATCGAGATCTCCCCCATCGGCACGTCGACCGCGCCATCGGAGTTGTCGATGACGATCTCGACCTCGGCCACCGAGCGCGCCTGCACGCCGCGGCCGCCACCGAAGATGACGTCGCGCATCGACTGCCCGCGGACCGCGAGCGGGGACTGCTCGCCCATCGCCCACAGCACGGCGTCGGTGACGTTCGACTTGCCCGATCCGTTGGGACCGACGACGACCGAGACGCCGGGCCCGAACTCGAGCTTCGTGCGGTCCGGGAAGGACTTGAAGCCCTTGAGCGTCAGCGACCTCAGATGCACGGGATCACTCCGCGAGCTCCCAGATCTCGTCTTCGTCGGGGACGTCGGGGGCGTCGGGGGCGTCGGGGGCGTCGGGATGCAGGGTCTCGAGCGCGATTCGGGCGGCCTCCTGCTCGGCGTGCTTCTTCGAGCGCCCCGCGCCGCGGCCGACGGGAGCCCCGGCGACGTTGGCGACGACCTCGAACGTGCGGTCGTGCGGCGGTCCTGCCTCGACGTCGACGACGTACTCGACGGTCTCAGAGCGCCGCGCGAGACGCTCCTGCAGCGTCGACTTGAAGTCGACCGGATGCGTCAGCGCGTTTGAGATCTCCGGTTGGAAGGCCTCGACGACGGCCGCGGCCGTGCGCTCGTATCCGGTGTGCAGGTAGCACGCGCCGATGACCGCCTCGATGACCGAGGCGAGCACGCGCTCGGTCTCGACGAGCGACTCGACGCTCTGGCCGATCCCGGCCGGCGCCGATGCGCGCAGCAGGTCGGGCACGCCGAGGCGCTCGGCGACGGCGCGGCAGGAGACGCCCGAGACGCTCTGCGCGCGGATCTTCGTCAGCCGTCCCGCACCGAAGCGCTCGGCCTCCAGGCGCGGGTACAGGTGCGCGGTCAGCGCGAGGCCGAGGACGGAGTCCCCGAGGAACGCCAGGCGCGAGTAGGAGTCGCTGCGCCGCTCGGTCCACGAGGCATGGGTGAAGACCTGCCGGTGCAGGTGCTCGGGCAGCTCTTGCAGGAGTGCGGTGAGCAGCTTCAGGACTCGGTCGGCTCGTTGTGGTCTGACTGCGCGAGGACGAAGTCGACCGCCTGACCGACGGTGACGATCCTGGCGGCCTGCTCGTCGGGCATCTTCACACCATAGGAGTCCTCGAGCTCCTGCACGAGCGTGTAGAGGTCCAGGGAGTCGGCTTCGAGGTCGGCGCGGAAGCACGTGGTGTCGTCGATCCGGGCCGGATCGACGTCGAGCTCGTCGACGAGATGCGCCTGGATCAGTGCGAAGACCTCTTCCCGAGTCATGACGCCGACACGGTAGAGCCACTCTCGGACATCGCGGAGCCGAGCTTGCGCAGCGCCCCCGCGCGATCGAGCGCATCGTGGGTGCGCCCGACGACGTCGCCGGTCACCCCGCGCGCGGCGAGCAGGATCGCGCTCTCGAAGCCCGTGCGGGTGAACCGCCCATGGCCGACGACGCCGATCTTGCGCAGTCCGAGCAGGTAGGCGCCGCCGGCCGTCTCGGGCGAGATCTCGTCGCGGAACGCACGCAGCGCGGGGCGCATGAGCGCCGCCCCCGCGCGGGCGCGGCGGGTCGACATGGCGGTCGAGCGCAGCTCCGCGATCATCTTCGACGAGACCCCCTCCATGACCTTCAGCGTGATGTTGCCGGTGAATCCATCGGTGACGACGACGTCCGCGATTCCCTCCGTCAGGGCGTGGCCCTCGATGTTGCCGACGAAGTCAAGCTCCGTGCTGGCCGACAGGCGCGCGTGGACGTCGAGCACGAGCTGCGTGCCGCGTGTGGATTCCTCGCCGACCGACAGCAGCGCGACCCGCGGGCGAGTCACGCCGTGCACGACGTTCGCGAGCGCCGCGCCCATGAAGGCGAACTGGACGAGATGCTCGGCGCGCACCTCGGTGTTCGCGCCGACGTCGAGCAGTGTCACGGGCGCGCCCGGGACGGGGATCTGCGCGGCAAGCGCCGGTCGCAGGATCCCGCGGTCGCGCTTGATGTTGAAGAGCCCGGCCGCGAGCGCGGCACCGGTCGCGCCGGCCGACACGAGCGCGTCGGCGTCGCCGTCGGCGACGGCCTGCGCGGCGCGCACGATCGAGGAGTCGCGGTGCGAGCGGGCGGCGGCGGCGGGGTTCGCCGCCTTGGCGATCGATAGCGGCGCGTCGATGACCTCGATGCCGGGGCCGGCGTTGCCCATCTCGGCGGCCGGGCCGAACAGCAGGACCCTGACGCCCCGGCGTGCGGCGAGATTCGCGCCCTCGGCGACCTCCGCGGGGCCGAGGTCGGCGCCGTTGGCGTCGACGGCGACGATCGGCATGCGCGCCGCTGCGGCCGGCTGCTCGCTGGCCTTCGTGCGCCTCATCCGAGGTCTGTCGCGACGTGCCGGCATCCGCCGGCGGAGACTACCGGTGGGTCCGAATCCGCGAACCGGCGGCCGGAGGAGCTAGTGGTCGTGATCGTGGTCGTGCGCCGAGGGCGCGACGACCTCTGAGCCCTTGTAGCTGCCGCAGTTCGCGCAGACGCGATGCGGGCGGCGGGGCTCGTGGCACGTCGGACAGGCGTTGTAGACCGGCGACGCCATCTTGTGCTGAGCACGGCGCTTGGCGGTCCTGCTGTGCGACTGCTTTTGCTTGGGGACGGCCATGACTTCGCGACAGGGTACAGCAGGGTTGCGCTCGGAAGCATGCCCCGTGCCCGCGCGGGCACGCGCGCGCTCCCGACAACGACCGTGCAGGATTGGCGCGTTCCCCCTCGAAGTCCGTCGTCATGACCGAGCTACAGCTCGATCCGGACCTCCTCATGACCCTGCAGGTGCTCGAGACGCATCGCGTCGAGTTCGTGCTCGTCGGGGACGTCGCGGATGCGATCTACAACCACGGTGGCTTCGTCTCGGGCGTGGCGATCGTCCCCGGCGGCTACGGCCGCAACGTCGAGCGCCTGATGACCGCGCTGCACGCGATGAACGGCGAGCTGGGCATCGCCGGCCGGGCCGACCCGCGCGGCCTGGACTGGCGACGCATGGACCTGCGCGAGATCGCGCCCTGCACGTTCATGACGACGTACGCCGACATCGACGTCGACTTCCAGCCGGCCGGCACGAACGGCTACCGCGACCTCTTCCAGGACGCCGATCGCTTCGAACTGTCGCGCGGGGTGCGTCCGCACGTCGCGTCGACCGAGGACCTCGAGCGCCTCCGCCACCGCGCCGGCGGCGCTCCCGACGGGCCGCCGGCGCCCGCCTACGAGCCCGCGCCGACATACGAGCCCGCGGCGAGGATCTCCGACCCGACCGAGCCGGCAGGCGGGTCGTCGTCCCCGGAACGCTCGTCGTTCGCCGACATGGCGCCGCCCCACGATTCGCCCCCCAGCGACGGCCTCGCGCTCGAGCCGGAGGTCTGGACCGAGGAGGAGTTCCGCGCCATCCGCGCAGGTCGCGTGAAGTACTAGTCCGGCGGGCTTTGGCGCCGCGCGTCGAGCCCGAGCTCGACGCGGTACTTGTCGCGATACTGGCCCTGGACGTCGAGCACCCGGCCGACGTACTCGCGCGTCTCGGTGAACGGGATCGCGTCGACGCCGAAGCGCCGCTCCGGCGTGTTGCGCGCCTCGGCGATCCAGCGATCGACGTTGCCCTCGCCGCCGTTGTAGGCCGCGAGCGCGAGCACCTTGTTGTCGTCGTAGCGGTCGAGCAGGTAGCGCAGGTAGTAGACGCCGTAGGCGATGTTGATCTGCGGCGTGGCGAGGTCACCCTGCTCGAACGCGGTGCCGCCAGACAGCTTGGCGATGTAGCGCGCCGTCGCGGGCGTGATCTGCATGAGCCCGCGCGCGCCCGCGTGCGACGTCTGGTCGCGGAACTTCGACTCCGTGTAGATGACGGCGGCGACGAGCGACGGGTCGAGGTTCTTCGCAGCGGCCTGCTGGCGGATGATGTCCTCGTGGCGCAGCGGCAGCGCGAGCTCGCGCACGGCGTCGGGCAGGCGCGGCACAACGATCGCCGCGAACAGCGCCATCAGCATTGCGAAGCCGAGCAGGAACAGCGCTCGGCGCCGCCGGCGACGGCGGCGCAGCAATGCTGCGGGACGTCCGGCACGCGCGATCGCCGGCCGAGTGGCGGGACGGGCACTCATGATGCGCTCAGTCTGCCGAGCACGGCAGACAGCTCATGCTCGAGCTCCTGCACCGTAGCGCTGTTGTGGACCGTGAACGTCGCTCGCCGGGCCTTCTGCTCCTGCGAGAGCTGGCGCGCCGCCCGTGCGATTGGGGCGACATGGCCGCGCTCGGCCGCTCGCGCTGCACGCACCGCCTCGTCGGCTACGACGGCGATCGTCGCGTCGTAGCTGTCCTGCATCCCGGCCTCGAACAGCAGCGGCGTCTCGACGACGGCCGCGATCGGCGCGGGATCGAGGCGCTCGACCTCCTCGCGCCACGCGCGGACCCGTGCGGCGACGCGCGGCCACAGCTCGCCCTCCAGCCATGCGCGCTCGTCGGGCTCGGCGAAGACGCGACCGGCGACGGCCGCGCGGTCGACGACCCCGTCCGGGGCGACGTCCTCGCCCCAGCGCGCGACGATCGCGTCGCGCACCGCCGCACTCGCGTACAGCTCGTGCACGACGGCGTCGGTCGAGAGCGTCGCCGCGCCGAGGCGGGCGAGCGCCGCCAGCGCGGTCGACTTCCCCGCTCCCAATCCTCCCGTCAGGCCGACGAACGGAACCTTCGTCACGGTCCCGTCGCCTTCCGGCAGCACTACGTCAGGCCGGCTCCTCCGGCGAAGCCTCCGGGTTCAGGACGCCACCGACTTCGGCCTCCGCGGCGGGCTCGGCCGCCTCGGGGTCCGTTGCGACGACGTCCGCCGTGGCGAGCGCGGACTCGGGCTCGTCGTCGCCGTCCTCAGTGACGACCGGCTCCTCCGCCGTGGCGACCGGCTCATCGGCCGTCGCGACCGGCTCGTCGGCCATCGCGACCGGCTCATCGGCCGTCGCGACCGGCTCGTCGGCCGTCGCGACCGGCTCGGGAGGCGCGGCCTCGTCGGCCGGCTCGGCGATCTCCTCGCCGTCGGCGGCCTCGGCGGCCTCGGCCGGCTCGGCCACGGCACCGGCGGCGAAGACCTCTTCGCTGAGGCCGAGCTCGGGCAGGTCGTCGAGATCGCCGGCGCCCTCGCCCAGCTCCTCGGGTGGCAGCACCTTCGGCGTCAGGACCTGGCCCTCGACGCGCTTGACCGACAGCGACAGGCGGCGGCGCTCGGAGTCGATCTCGAGGATCTTCACCTTGACGTCGTCGCCGGGCGAGACGATCTCGCGCGGGTTCTCGACGTGATGCGGCGCGAGCTCGGAGATGTGCACGAGGCCCTCGACGCCGTCGAGGATCTCGACGAACGCGCCGAACGTGACGACCTTCGTGACCGTGCCCTCGAGCTCGTCGCCGACGTTGTACGTGTCGACGACCCGCTGCCACGGATCCTCCTGCGTCTGCTTGAGACCGAGCGAGATGCGCTGACGCTCACGGTCTATGTCGAGCACCTTCACCGCGACGGTGTCGCCGATCGAGAGGATCTCGGAGGGGTGATTGACGTGCGACCACGACAGCTCGGAGATGTGGATCAGGCCGTCGATGCCGTTGAGGTCCACGAACGCGCCGAAGTCGACGATGTTCGAGATCTGGCCCTCGACGATGAGGCCCGGCTGCAGGCGATCGAGGATCTCCTGGCGCTGCTCCTTGCGCTCCTCCTCGAGCACGGCGCGGCGCGACAGGACGACGTTGTTGCGCGCCCGGTTGAGCTCGATGACCTTGCACTCGATCTTCCCGCCGAGGTACTCGTCGAGGTTCGGGACGCGGCGGATGTCGACGAGCGAGGCGGGCAGGAAGCCACGCACCCCGAGGTCGATGATGAGCCCGCCCTTGACGACCTCGATGACGGTGCCCTCGACGGGCTCGCCGCTCTCGGCGGCGGCCTCGATGCGGCGCCACGCCTTCTCGAAGCGGGCGCGCTTCTTGGACATGATCAGGCGGCCGTCCTGATCCTCCTTCGTGAGGACGAGAGCATCGACCTCCTCGCCCATCTCGACCTCGTCATGCGGGTCGACGGCCTTGCGAATCGAAAGCTCGTTGGAGGGGATGACCCCCTCGCTCTTGTAGCCGATGTCGACGAGAACTTCGTCGTTGTCGATCCGGACGACGATGCCGGTGACGACCTCGCCCTCCTCGAAGGGGTTGAACGTCGCGTCGTAGTTCGGGACGATCTGGCCGTCGATCTCGAGTAGCAGGCCGTTCGATCCTTCGACGACCTTCGCCTCTGGTGCAGCTTCGGTGATGGTGGTCATGTACCGACGGAGGTTAGTCGGTCGCGCGCCGACATTGCACCCAGACGCACGAGCGCACGACGGGCGGGCTTATCATGGCTCCGCGATGCCGGTCCGAGCAACAAAGCGCGGTGACGAGCGCACCCCGCTGGGCGGGGACTACGACGTCCTGATCTGCGGTGCCAGCTTCGCGGGGCTGACCGTCGCCCGCGAGCTCGCGGGCACGGACGCGCGCGTGCTGATGATCGACCGCTACGAAATTGGCGAGCGCCAGACGAGCGCGTGCGCCGCGCCGACCGAGTGGCTGTCGCATCTGGGCTTGATGGATGCCGTCCAGCAGACGTTCACCGACCTGCTCATTCACGTCCCGGGGCGGTCGATGCGCTGGACGCTGCCATGGACGTTCTCGACGTTCGACTACCGCCGCATCTGCGCCCTGCTGCGGGCGCAGTCGGAGGCCTCGTGCGAGTTCGAGACTGCGACGATCAAAGGCCCGCCCGCCCGGACGGGTCATACCGTCCACACCGACCGCGGCGACATCACCGCGCCGCTGATCGTGGATGCGCTTGGCTGGCGGCGGATGCTGGGCCCGGGTCCGAACGTGCAGCCGCCGAACGCGCGCCTGTCGCGTGGCTTGGAGATCCACCCGCATTCCAACGGCGAGGATCTCGAGCTGTGGATCGACCCGAAGTACGTCAAGCGCGGCTATTCGTGGTCGTTTCCGGCCGACGGTGAGCTGCGCGTCGGCGTCGGCTCGTTCGACCCGCGCGACCACGTCAAGGAGCCGACCTTGCAGCTCGCCGCCGACGTCGGCGTGCCGGCCGAGCGCTGGCAGGGCAACTGGATCCCGCACGAGCTGCGCCCGGCCGTCGAGGACGGCATCTTCTTCGTCGGCGACAGCGCCGGGCACTGCCTGCCGACGACCGCCGAGGGCATCCGCCCCGCGTTCTACTTCGGGATCGCCGCGGGTCGTGAGCTGCGCGACGTCCTGGCCGGGCGTCAGACGCGCGAGCAGGCGTTGGAGCGCTACGGCGCGTTCTCTCACGACCACCTGTGGTCCTACCGCTGGATGCTGCGCGTCCAGCACCTCGTCGGCCGCGTCACCCCGACGCGCCTGCTGCCGCTGGGCCTGCGGATGATGAACTCGCCGTGGTTCGTGAAGTGGGCCTTCACGCACTACCTAGACATCTGCCCGCCCGGGTACGTGCTCGAGCGCCCGCGCCTCGCCGAGCCGCCGGCCGAGCTCGCCGCCGCCGTCTGACGACCGCGCGGCCCGTCCTGCGAGTCAGACCGCGACGATGGACACCGGCGTTGCCGCCTGCTCGGCGAGAGCGCACAGGTCAAGCGGGTCGCTCGTGATGACGACTCCGTCGCGGAGGCTCGCTGCGTAGGCCACCACGATGGCGACCACCTTCGCCACGCGGTGCTCGGTGCGCCGTTCAAGGGGTATCTGTTGCAGGCGCCATTCACGGACGTCGCAAAAATCGACGTCAACGTCAAGCCGGATACGCCCGACGATCCGTGGGCGATGACATTTGCGATGGGAGGCGTCGCCCTTGCCGTGCCCCTGTCTCCAGGCGCGCGGGTGACTCGTGCGAGCGCCTCGGCAGCTGGTTGGGACGTCTACTCGACCGAAGAGGCCGCGCCCAGCGCCGTACTACTTCGACTCGACCCCGACTGAGCAGCAGCCGGTCTCCTTGCGGGATCGCACCCTCCTGTCAACTCAGATTGACATAACAAGCATTCTGAGGCATTGCCACGCCGCGGGCTGGACTCGTGCGCTGGTTCTCGCGCACCTGTGCGCAGGTGCGCGCGTCGACCGGGGCGCCGGGTAGCGTCCAGCCCGTGGCCGCCATCGAGTTCACGAGCGTGGTCGACGCCATCTCTCGGGTCATCGACGGCGTCGGTGTCGGTGTCGTCGTGGCCGGGATGCTCTTCGCGGCCTGGGCGTTCTTGCGCGCGCAGGGCCGCCCGCCGGCCACGCCGTCGGCCTACCGCCTCTTTCGCCAGCAGGTCGGCAAGGCAATCCTGCTCGGCCTCGAGTTCCTCGTCGCCGCCGACATCATCCGCACCGTTGCGGTGGCCCCGAGCTTTGAGGGGGTCGGGGTGCTGGCGGTCGTCGTCGCCGTGCGAACGTTTTTGAGCTTCACCCTCGACGTGGAGCTGGAGGGCCGCTGGCCGTGGCAGCAGCGCACCGGGGGGCAGGCGTCCTGATAGTCCCCCGCGCCGTTGTGGGTTTGATCGGTGAGGTGGGTCGGGTCCTGCGCGCGGAGACGACCACCCACGCGCACTTCCGTGAGCGCCTCATCGCGATCGCTGTCGTGACCGTCGCGGTCGACCTCATCTGCTCCGTGCTCGTCCTGCTTCTCGAGCGCCACGTGCACGCGACGCAGATCACGGGGTACCCGAGCGCGCTCTTCTTCTCCACGACGCAGCTGCTCAGCGTCTCGAGCTCATTCGCGAACCCGCTGACGGGCGCGGGGCAGGTGCTCGACGTAGCGATGGAGGTCTACGCCATCACAGTGGTCGCGGCCCTCGCGGGCTCGACGAGCGCCTTCCTGCACCGCCGCTCCGCGGAGCGGCGCGCCGACGCGGGCGAGCCCTAACGTACTTTTCCGGCGTATCTTCGTACCACGGTGCCGGCTGGACGATGATCGGGACGCGGGCGGCCGAAGGCGCGGACCTCGATTCGCGAGGACTTGATCGTCGTGCTCATGCAGGGCACGCGGGGCAGGGCGACGTTGTCGTGGAGACGCGCAGCCGATTTTGAACAGACGATGCGCGATGCTGACGCCGAGATCTTCGTCCTGGAGTCGATGAACATGAGCTCCGAGAGGTCAACGATGACCGCCGTGACATCGGTCGCCTCGACGCGCTCGAGCTCCTGCTGCACCCTGTCGGCGTTCGCGAGGTCGATCTCGCCGCGTAGAGCGATGGTCGGCGCGGTCCACGAGCAGCAGCTCGTCGACGTGGTGTACGGCGTAGAACGCCAACTTCTGCCAGCTCTCGTCGCCGGGGAAAGCGCGGACTTACGCGTCTCGCTCGATCAGGCCGTTGTCGGCGAGCCAGCGCGCGACGCCCTCCGCCGTCGCAGCGCCGACGCCCGTGGCGCACCACCCCTCGATCGCGGCGCGCAGCGTCGGCGCGCCGCCGGCCGCCACGACGAGCGGCACCAGCTCGTGCCCACCGAGGAATGCGACCGGGCGGTCAAGCACGGGGTGTGCGATGGCGCGACGACGCTCGACCCTGTCGCCGATGACGCACGCGATGTCCGCGATCGTCGCCTCGCCCACGAGGCGGATCGGGTAGCCGAGCATGTCGCCAAGCTCCGCACGAGCGATCGGATCACGAGCGGACCGCCGACCCTCGCCGGCACGCTCGCGCCAGAACGCGTCCCCGCCCGGCCCGTCGGCGTAGTAGCCGGCGGCGAGCCGTTCGTGGCGGGCGGCCGCATGGCGTACCTGATCGGCGTAGAACTCGATCGCGGGACTGCTGTCGAGGTCGGGCGTGAGGATCGTGTG
The DNA here is from genome assembly GCA_038260305.1 of Solirubrobacterales bacterium. Classification (GTDB taxonomy): domain Bacteria; phylum Actinomycetota; class Thermoleophilia; order Solirubrobacterales; family Solirubrobacteraceae; genus CADCVQ01. Next base: position 130,429 of record JBBSNY010000003.1, on the reverse strand, counting down.
GACGGCCGTCGCCGCCGCCAGCGCCGTCTGGACCGCGACCTGGACGCCGGACGACGACAGCGGGTCGATCGCGAACGCGGCCTCCCCGACGCGGATGCTGCGCTCGTCGACCACGTGCTCGGACACGAAGGACGACGCATCGCAGGCGTGGACATCGCCTTCGATACGACCGTCACGCACGAGCCGGGCGAAGAGCTCGGATCCGGCCAGCACGGACGGGTAGCGCCGCAGCATCCCGCCGGCGCCGCACACGGTCACCGGGTCGACGAAGGCCATCGCCCGAAAGGTCCCGCCCGGCAGCGGCGCGCCCCACAGCCAGCAGTCGGGACGCTCCTCGACGAGCGCCTCGTCGAGTGGTGCGCCGCACCAGCGCGCGTGCAGGCACAGCGTGCGCGGCGATGTCCGGTGACGCGCGCCGGCGAGTACGCGCCGTCGGCCGCCGGCGTCGACGAGGAACCCGGCGTGCAACCGCCGCACGCCCTCCGGCGTGCGCAGCGAGACGTCCCAGCCTTCGCCCGTGGCCGGCGGCCGCGAGCCGGCTGGGCGCGAGAGCGTCGCGCCGGCGGGCGCCAGCACTTGCGCTCCAGCGGCAGCCGCCGTGTCCAGGAGCAGCGCGTCCAAGGCACCGCGATCGACGATCGCACCGCCCTCCCCGCCGGCGCGCATGCGCTCGACGCCACCCCAGCGCACCCGCGACTGCGGCCGCAGGCACGGGACGTCGTCCACGCCGAGCACGGCCAGCAGGGGCCATACCCCCGGGCTCAGCGATTCGCCGACGTGCTCACGCGGAAACGCCGCCCGCTCCACGACGACGACGTCGTGGCCGAGCGTCGCGAGCCGCGCGGCGATCGTGGCACCGGCCGGTCCGCCGCCGACGACACAGACCTCGACGTCCACGAGCGATTCGCCGCCGCTACCCGCCGAACCAGTCCGGGCGCGAGACCGTCAGCCGGCCGTACGAGCCGAGGCACCAGTGCAGCCAGCCGCGGATGTAGTCGCAGGCCGGTCGGCCGCGGCTGATGACCTCGTGGTGACAGCCGCCACCGCACAGATAGCGCGCCCAGCACGATCGGCATGGCTCCTGGCGGTGGACGTGGCGTTCGTCCAGCCACGCAGACTGGCGCGCGCGATCGACGCCGTCGACCACGTCTCCCATGCCCGCGTCCGCGTCGCCGACGAAGCGGTGACAGGCCGACAACTCGCCGCTCGCGGAGACGCCGAAGTAGCCCGCGCCGGCGCCGCAGGGGTAGGGCCGGTGCGTCCCGCGGTGGATCTCGCGCAGCGCGTTGACTGCGTTCGCGAACGGATAGCGCTCCCCGCGCACGAGCCGGCGCTCGAACTCCTCGCCGCAGGAGACCATGCCCGCGAGCATCGCGTGCAGCCCGTCGCCGGTCAGCTCCCCGTCGCCGCTCGACGCGCTCAGCAGCGGCGAGAAGCCGACGCTGTGGAAGCCGAGCGCGACGAATGCATCGAGCGTCTCGCGCAGTGCGAGGTTCGACGGCGTCACCGTCACCCGCGCGGAGACCTGCATCCGACGCTGGTGGGCGAGCAGCGGGCCGATGTTCGCCATCACCGCCTCGAAGCTCCCGCGCCCGCTGCGAAACGGCCGCAGCGCGTCGTGCGCGTCCTCGAGGCCGTCGAGGCTGACGGTGACCGCGAACGCGTGGCGCTCGAAGAACTCGGCGTCGTCGTCCGTGACCCGCGTGCCGTTCGTCGTGATCGAGAACGTGACGTCGCAGCCGCGCTCGCCGGCGAGCTCGACAGCCCGTGCCGTCGCCGCGCGGATCACCGGACGGTTCAGCAGCGGCTCGCCGCCGAGGAAGCTCAGGTTGACGCGCTCGCCCGGCCCGACGTCGGAGAACAGCAACTCGACCGAGGCGCGCGCGGTGTCCGCGGGCATGTTCGCCGCCGGGCCGCCGAACTGGCCCTGCTGCGCGTAGCAGTACGTGCAGCCGAGGTTGCACTTCTGCGCGACGGCGAGCGACAGCGCCCGGACGGGCGGCTCGGACGGAGCGACGTCGTCGACGTAGCGCGGCGCGTCGACGCCGAGCCGCTCCAGCAGCGCTTGCAGGATCGCGGGATCGTCCGCGCGCTGGGCCGCATCGAGCGCCGCGAAGGTGGCCTCGTCGATGTCGTAGATGCGACTGCCGTTCGGCACGAGCAGCAGCGGCCCCTCGTCGGGTCCGAGCAGATGCACGTCGGCGTGAAGCGGCGCCGAGCGGCCGACGAGCTCGGCCGTCGAGAGGCTCACTTGTGGTCCTTGCCTCCGACGATGAATCGCAGCAGCCCCTGCCAGTCCTCGAACAGGTCGTCGTAGGAGACGAGGCGGGTGTCGGCGCGGTCATCGAGGATGTACTCGCGCGGCTCGCGGTCCTTCGCGAACCACATGTTGCCGGCGCTGTCGCCGTTCTCGGTGAACTCGACGTTGACGTAATCGGGCCGGCTCGCGGCCCAGTAGTAGCACGCGCACTCGCGGTAGTCGTTCTGCCACGGCGAGCACAGGCTCTGGGTGAGCTCGCCCGGTGCGACGAGCGACTCCTCGACGACCGGGACGCGGGCCTGCGCCGCATCGCTGCGGGGGAAGAGCTCACGGACCTCGAGCTCGACGGCGAGCAGCGTCCCGTGATCCTTCGGGATCCCGACCGGCAGCTTCGTCGGCTGCGCGGTGAAGTGGCACGTGACGCTCCTGCCGGCATGGTCGCGCAGGACGCCGGCGAGTACGTTGGACCACTCCATCGCGACGACGCCATCGGGGTTGTTCGTGGTCGTCAGCGGGCCAGACGGCTGTCCCGGCCAGCGCGGTCCGACGACGCCGGTGACGATGTCGACGCCGGCGACGAGCAGCAGCCGGTGGCCGATGAGACCCTCGTTCGGCGGGTCGGCCGACACGACGTAGTTGTCGGCCTCGTGCAGCTCGATGCCGCCGAGGATCCGTCGCCACGCGTTGCGGAAGTCGAACTCCAGGCCGGGGTAGCAGTTGGAGATCGCCTGGTCGGGATGCGTGCTCGGCGGGTTGCCGGCCCCGCGGTAGCGCAGCTGGGCGGTCAGGTTCTTCGGATCGACGCTCACGGCTGCTCCTCGGATGAGATCGGCCCGGCGGCAAGCTTTAGGACGATGTCGACCTGGCGGCGCGTCAAGGCGAGCCCGCGACCGTCGGCGTTGCGCATGAGCGCGGGCATCTTGCGCCTCCCCTTGTCCGTCAGGTCACCGATCTCGTCGTGACGGCGCAGCACGTCGGCGAACCATGGCGCGGTGCCGCTGCGCAACGCGACGAGCAGGCTCTGGTGCAGCGCCTCGAGTGCCTTCATGTCGACCAGCGACGTCGCCATGATCGGCTCGAACGCGCGGCCCGTGTCGTTTGCGTCCTGGCGCACCATCGTGCTCGCGACGTCGGTACGGCCATCGATCGTGTTGCCGTTCATGACGGCCGTGTTCATGAGGCGGATCGTCTCCAGCGCGCGCCGGACGATCTCCTCGGCGCGCTCGATCGATACAGCGTCGGGCTCGGCATCGGGGCCGAGCAGCGCCTGCTCGAGCTCGTCGTGGACCGTCCTCACCGGGAAGCTGTCGGGCGCATAGGCCGGCGGTCCCGCCCCGATCCGGGCGTAGGCCGTCAGGCATGCGTCTCCGACATCGAGCACGGCGTAGACGAGCCCGTCGCACTCGTCGTCGAGATAGCCCTTGCTGACCCAGAAGTCGCCGACCTGCTCGCCCGCGTAGATCTGCCCTGGGATCGTAAGCGCCGGGTCGATCGCGCTGGCGTTCTCCTTGTAGCCGTTCCAGGTGCCGCGCTCGGAGTCGTAGAGCACGCTGTGGATGAGCGGGTCGGTCGCCTTCGTCGTCGAGCCGTAGACGTAGCCTGCGGCCGGCGTGAAGCGCAGCCGGATCTCCGGGAACTCCTCGCTCGGGTCGATGAACTGGACGTGGCCGAGCGGCAGCCGCGCATCGTCGACGAAGTTCGCGCAGATGCCTTCGAGCGCGCGGGCGTCGTGCGTGCTGAACTCGCCCGAGTCGGCGTCGATGCGATCCTCCGGCTTGCCGGTACGGCGGAAGATCTTGTGGTTGGCGACGTGCGCGCGCCAGCGCACGTCGGACGGGCGCAGCCCGTTGTCCTCCAGCAGCGCGGTCGTGACGGGCTCGAGCTGCCCGTCGGACGTGAGCGCCCAGAGCTCGAGGAACGGCGCGACGGGGCGTACCTTGCCGTGCTCGGAGAACGTCAGACGCTCGGGGATGAAGGCACGCGCGATCCGTCCCGTCGCCACGTCGACCTCCAGCGTCTGCGCCGGCTCAAGCCGCCGGTAGCCGAGTGGGCGGTCCGCCTCGACGACGGCCTCGTAGTTGTCGACCGGGCGCTTGGATGCGCCGAGGCGCCCGATCGCCAGCGGCGGCAGGATCCGCAGCTCGAGGATCTCGCTCATCCGAGCATCACCTCGATCTGCTCGAGCGCGAGCCGGTCGGACTGCTCGAGCGCGGTGAGGTAGCGCTCGCCGCGCTCGGCGGTCAGCGGGCGCAGCCGCGAGACGAGCACGGCGGCGGCGCCCAGGAGATCGCGCTGCAGCAGCAGGCGGTCGTGTTCGCGGCGCGGCAGCTCGAGCGTGTACGGCATCTGAAACGGCGGACCGGCGTTGAGCTGTTCGGGGTTGCTCTCGGAGAGCGGCAGCATGACGAGCATCCCGGCGATCGAGCGCAGGTTGTACATCTCGGAGAACGTGCGGTGGATGAGCCGGCCGCGACGGCTCTGAGCGTCAGGGCCGGCGAGCGCGAAGGCGTGCGAGAGGTTCGTCAGCAGCATGCGGTAGCGCAGGTTGAAGAGGTGCCCCCACCACAGCGCCTCGGGGTGGGTGATCGCGTGTCCCGGTGCGGCACCGGGAATCGCCTCACCCGTCGTCGGGTTCGAAGCGACCCGCCGGGTGACGCGCCCCAGGGCGTCGGCGTCGAGCGTCGCCAGCTCGCGGTAGATGCCGATGAAGCGCTCGAAGTGCGACCGTTCGCCGGCATCGCTGGGCTCGAGACCCTCGCCCTGCTCGCTCACCTGCTTCAGCGCGGCAACCGCGGAGTCGCGCGACCAGATCTCGAGGATCAGCAGGTCGGGCGCCGGCGTGCCCGGGACGTTGGCCGCCTCCGGGCCCTCCGCGCCGGGGGCGTAGCCGCGGCCCCATTCGTCCCACGACGCCTGAAACGGCACGGTCTGCGCCTGAAAGACGGTGTCCGGGATGCGATGGGGGTCGCCGAGGAGCTCGGTGATCTTCGTGTAGAGCACCTCGACCCCGATCACGTCGGCGCCCTCGTCCTCGGCGGCGCGATCGCGGATCTCGTCGGCCTCGTCGCCCGACCAGCTCGGCGGGCTCTCGGCGCAGACGAAGGCGGCGAGCGAGCCGAGCGTCAGCGGCTCGAGCGAGAAGGCAAACGGATAGAACGGGCTGCCGAACGGATAGTCCTCGCGGTCGAGGTTCAGGGGCGCGCCGATCGCCGTCAGGAGGTTCTGGACGGTGACGAGATGGCCCATCTCCTCCTTTGCGATCCCGAGGATGATCTCCTGCCACTCCCGGACCTTGCCAGCCAAGGAGGCCGGCACGTCGGGGCCGCCGAGCGAGTACGCCGCGAACAGGTACTCGACCATCAGCGTGTGCTCGATCTCCGCGGCGACGTGCAGCAGCATCGCCGCGTAGTCGCGCCAGTCGAACTCCGCGGGCGGGAGCTCGAGCGTCGCGATGCTGCGCGCGCCATGCGGCGCGGCCGTGACGGTCAGCCCGAGCGCCACCGGATCGAGATGGCGCGCGAAGCGTGACCGCATGCCCGCGGTCTCGGGCGGAGGGTCGCTCATGTCGAACCGACGGGCTGCAGCGGGGGCACGGGCGACGCAACGTCGATGTCGGGCATGTGGTTCAGCAGCCGGCGGACGCCGTCGTCGCCCCCGAGGCCCGGGAAGGGGCCCGCGACGTCATCGCACAGGTCGATGAGGTGCTGGCGCGCGTTGCCCTCGGGGAACTCGTAGTAGCGAAAGCCCGGTGCGGCGTGCGTGCCGTCGCGCAGCGCGTCGCAGACGAGCTGCTCGGCGATCGGGTACAGCAGGCCGCCCATCGCCGCAATGAACTTGCGCTCGAGGCCGTAGCGCTCGCTCGTCGTGCCGGCCGCAGGGACGTCTGTCGGGGTCTCATAGATCTCGTCGATGACGAGCAGGACGTAGCAGTACGCCGCGTCGAAGAACCTCGCCAGACGGCCGACGTCGCTCAGGCGATCGTCGCTCTCGCCGGGCTGGCCGGGGAAGTCGAAGACCTCCGGGCTGGGGTCAAATGGCACCGGCCACGTGATCTTGTCGGCGTCGTCGACCGCGCCCGACTTGGCCTCCATCTCGAGCGCGATCTCCCGAAACTTCGCGTAGTGCGACTTCTCGAACAGGCCGAACTGGGGGTTGGCGGGTTGCAGGGGGACCTCGTCGTCGTTGGCCCGCTCGCCCTCGCCCTGCTCGACGATCGTCGCGATCGCCCCGCGCGCGGAGACGAGGTCCGAGACGACGAGCGGCGTGCCACCGCCGTCGTCGTTCCAGTACGCACGGCTGTACTGCAGCGCCTTGCGCCGGACGGCCTCCGCCTGCTTCTCCTTGTCGGTCGATGCGGCCCCATACCAGAGCTCGTCGTGTTTATGAGCGTCGAGATCCTCGAACGCGTCGAGGATCGCCTTGTAGAACTGGCCCAGCGTGTGGTACTGCTCGCTCTGCGGCGGAGCCTTGGCCGGCGCCGGCAGCTCGAGCGGCATGAAGATCGTGCGGATCAGCTTGGCGGACAGCGGCTCGAGCCGGAACTGCAGGTCGGGCTCGTGGTACAGCATCAGGCTCGGGTACCCCGGGACGACGTGGGGGTCGTAGCAGGACATGGTGCCGCCGACCGCGGTCAGCATGTTGCGCGCCAGGCAGAGATGCAGCATCTCCTCGATGACGACGCTGCGGATCGTGCGAAACGCCGACACCTCCGGTGCCCACTGCGTCCGGTTGGAGGTCTTGATCGAGTAGGCCGGGTAGAGGTACAGCGGGACGGTCGACAGCTCGACGGCGACCGCGACCGCCAAGTGGGTCCTGAGGTCTTCGACGGTCTTGATCGGCTTCTGCGCATCGATCGAGTATTTCTCCAGCAGCCTCAACATGTCATCGCTCCCCTGTCGACTGAACCGCGCTCGTGCCGGGTGCGTCGATCGAGCCGACGAGCCCGCGATCCACCCACGCCCTGACGAGCCGCCACGCGTACTCCGGCGTCACGCCGGCGCTCGTCGCCGCGGCCCCGATCCGCGCTCCGGCGCACAGCTGCGAGAGCAGCGCGTGGGCGGCGGCGTCGAGCTGCGCGATCGTGACCACGTAGTCGCGCCGGCTGACGGCGAGCAGGCAGCGTGCCGGGCCGGGCAGCGGCGGGTCTTCGCCGCGGCGCACGGCGACGAGGTAGTCGCCGACCGCGAAGCGGGCACGGACGAGCCGCAGGCACCCGACGGGCGTGACGCTCGCCTGGCTCCAGATCGCGTCCGGCATTGCGTTGTCCGGGACGTCGGCGGCCGTCGCGATCTCCAGGCCCTCGATGCCGGGCCCGTCGTAGACCTCGCAGAACGTCCGCTCGAGGCTCGCGAGGTCGACGAGGAAGTCCGGCCACAGCTCGCGCTCGTGCGCCGGCAGGTCGCCATCGGGTCGCGTCGCCTCCAGGTGCTCCGGCCAGCCGGCCCCGAGCGACGCCAGCGTGTAGCTGCGCGGTGGCTGGGCGCGCAGGTAGTCCACGGCGAAGTCGTCGAACAGCTCCTCCCCGAGGGCGTGGCGCAGGGCTGGGTAGCCGTCGCGCAGGCAGCCGACGAGCCTGCGCTGGTAGGTCCGGCCGTAGAGCGCCAGTCGCTCGCCGGCGGCCAGCGACGCCGAGCCGTGGACGACGCGTTCGGCGGTGAGCGTCCCCGTTGCGCCGCCGACGCGGTCCAGCGCCGCGGGCACCCCGTCGGGATCGGTGATGACGTCCTGGATCCAGCGCTGGGTCGCAGCCAGGTCGGTCATGCGCGGGCGCCCGCGGTGGCGGTCGCGGCGCAGCGGCGCGCCTTGAGCGCCTCGGCGTGGACCTCCTCGAATGGCGGCACGCGGTCGTCCCACTCGATCAGCGTCGACACGCCGCCGGTCAGCTCGCACGCGACGCCATAGAGCTCCCAGACCTCGTCGCAGACGCCGCGGTCGTGGGTGTCGACGATGTGCGTGCCGACGTCCTCGTGGCCGGCGAGGTGCATCTGCACGATCCGGTCGGGTGGCAGCGCGCGGAGGTACTCGAGCGCGTCGAAGCCGTGGTTGACCGACGACACGCGGACGTTCGCGACATCGAGCAGCAGCCCGCAGTCCGCCTCGTCGGCCATGCGTGCGAGGAACTCCCACTCGGTCATCGTCGAAGCGACGTACGTGACGTACGAGCTGGGGTTCTCGAGCACGAGCGGGCGCTCGAGCAGCTCCTGGACGATCCGGATGCGCTGCACGACGTGCGCGAGCGACTCCTCCGTGAAGGGGATCGGCACGAGCTCGTGCGTGTTGAGGCCCGCAACGCCGGTCCAGCAGACGTGGTCGGAGACCCAGGCCGGATCGATCTCGTCGACGAAGCGCTTCAGCCGCGCGAGGTAGTCGCGATCCAGCGGGTCAGCGCTGCCGATCGACATCGACACGCCGTGAGCGACGACCGGGTAGCGAGCGACGATCTCGTCGAGCACGTGGCGAGCGCGGCCCCCGGAGTCCATGAAGTTCTCCGAGACGACCTCGAACCAGTCGACGGCTGGCCAGTTCGCGAGCAGATGGTCGAAGTGCGCCGTGCGCAGCCCGACGCCGAAGCCGAGGTTCGCGAGGCCGAGCCGGGGCGGGCTCACATGACCTCGCCGGCCGCGAACTCGTCGTCGGGGTAGCCCTCCCCCGGCGACGGGCCGAAGACGTTTCCGGACTCATACATCCGCGCCTCGAAGATCGCGCGGGCGCGCTTCCACACGCTCTTGCCCTTGTACGGGCCAGCGGAGAAGACGCGGCTGACGTTGACCGGGCTGGCGCAGCTGCCGTTGGCACTGCATGCCTGGTCGCCGGGCTTGGTCTGCTCGTAGGCCGAGCCGGCGTAGCCGCAGCCGCCCTGGCTGCGGCAGGCGTTGTCACCGTGGCAGACATGGACCACCGTCGCGCACTGGCCCATGCCCGCCATCGGCGCGGTCCCGTGCGGATCGCGCCGCGTCCCGCGCGGACTCGTCTGCGTAGGCGGTGTCGCGGCGCACGAGTTCAGGCCCATGCAGACGTGCAGCTCGACGAGTTGCCACTGATCGGGCGCCAGCGAGGACTCCAGCGCGGAGGCCTCACCCGTGTTCGTGCCGCTGACGCCTGCCTCATGCGCACTCGCTCGCAGGAGCACGCTCGCGCGGCCCTCGACGTTGTCTTGCTGGCGTCCCATCATGCCTCCCTTGGTGCATGTGGCGGACCGTATGCGGGCTCGCCGATCGGACCTGTGCACGGTGACGTTCACCTGCGCGCTCACCGAGGACGTTGTGCATTTCTGACACCAGGCAGGCTCGCCCGACGGTACCCACGCGGCGAGGGCAGTGTCAAGCCATTCTTTTGAAAGTGCTGGCCGCTACAGCTTCTTCACGACTCGCAGGCGCGACACCATGCCCCGCGCCTCGTGGTCGGCGAGCGTGCAGATGAGCGTGTAGACGCCGCGCTTGCGCAGCGTCACGGTGAGCGTGAAGCGCTTGCCGGGCTTGACCTCGGGGCTCGAGCCGCGGATCGTCCGCGTACCGGAAGGCCCGATGACGCGCAGGTCGTGGCCGTCCTCGCCGAGGTTCTCCATGTTGAATCGCACGCGGCCCGGCAGGACGCGGCTGCGATACAGCGCGATGCGGTACTCGCGCAGGCCGACGCCGACCGCGGTCGTGCGCGACTTCTTCGCGGCGGCCCTGCTCGCGGCTGGAGCCGACGCTGCGTCGGTCCAGGCGAGGCTCACGACGAGCGCGAGGCAGATCGTGCTGGCGGCGATCGCGTTGGCCAGCAGCGAGCCCCGGCTCATCGCGCGCCCTGTGAGCACGCCGTCGGTGACGGTCCCCGACCCGTCATCGCACGATCGGGATCCGGCCGAGCGCCCGGGCACCCGGCAGCACGGCTCCGGCGTCGGTGCGCAGCCACTGCTCGATGAGGCTCGCGTAGATTGTGCGGAAGTCGACCGTGACCTTGAGGTTGTCCTCGTCGTCGAAATCGTGCAGCGACGGGTACTCGCTGAGCAGGCCGCTGCGGACCTTCGTGCCCTGCACCCACGCGAGGCCGCCGGCGCCATGGTCGGTGCCGGAGTCGTTGTCGTGCGGGCGGCGGCCGAACTCCGACCACACGAACGTCAGCACGCGATCGGCCACGCCGCGCGCCTCGAGGTCGGCCTGAAACGCGGACAGCGCCTGGCTGATCTCGGGCAGCGACTGGTTCAGCTTGGTGCGCTGGTTTGCGTGCGTGTCGAAGTCAGCGGGCGCGTCGACGGTCGCGACGCGGATGCCGAGCGGCTTGGAGATCAGGCCCGCGAGCGTCTGCAGGCGGTCGCCGAAGCCGCTGTCGGAGGGGTAGGAGATCGACGACGCGAGCGGGTCGACGCCTTTGGCCTTCGCATACGGCGCGAGCAGGTCGCCGACCTCCTTGGCGAGGAAGGCGGCGCGCTTGGCGGCCTTCAGGCCAGGGCCGCCGCCGCCCGCCTTCGCCAGCGCCGACCACGTCTTCATCGCCTCGTCGAACGGCTCGCCGTAGACGTCGCGGATGTAGAAATCCGCCCCGCCCGCCGAGCTCGCGGACGCGACCGGCGCACTGCGCGAGCGCATGACCGGCGACAGGCCGTAGGCGAGCGACATCCCCTGCAGCGGGTTGTCCTGGTTGCCGTTTGCGTCCAGCCAGCGGCCCAGCCAGCCCGGCGACGCGCTGTCGACGATGAGCCCTGTCTCCCAGAAGTGACGCGAGTGGAAGTGCGAGAGGTTCGGGTTCGGGTAGTCGATGCCCGGCAGGAAGCCGATCTTGCCGGCGTCGTAGAGGCCCTTGATCCCGCCGCCGACGCCCTGCGTCAGCGACGGATGGATCCCGAGCGCGCTGTCGCGCAGCAGCGGTGGCTTGTCGACGCGGATGTTGCGGTGCAGGTCGGAGTAGGCGCCGAAGTCGTTGAGCGGAATCAGCGAATCCAACAGATCCAGGCCGCCGGGCAGGAAGACGGCGACGAGGACCGGCGCGTCGGGGTTGGAGGCGGCGTCCGCCGCGGCCGCCTCGAGCGCGCGCGAGAGTGGCAGCGCCTTGGCGGCGTACAGCGACAGTCCGGCGCCGACGCCCCAGCCGATGGCCTGGCGGCGGGTGAGCTGCGAGTGGCCCACAAAGCTGCGCCGCGTCGACTCCGAGGTGGCGCGGAAGTCGTCGCATCCGCAGGACAGGGGTTGCTTGGGCATCTCAGGTGTCGCTAGTGGACTTGAGCGTCGGGGCCGGTGAGCAGGAGCTGGCGCAGGACGCGCTGGCACATGTCGGCGCGAGCCTGCAGGTCCTGGCGGTAGCCGCCGGGCGGCGCCGGGTCGTCGGACAGCAGCGTCGTCGCGAGCTTCAGCAGCTTTGCGTCCGTCGTCGCGGAGGTCCACGGCCGGCCGACGGCCGAGCGCGCACGGGTGATCGCCTCACGCGGCGTGTCAGCCTTCGGCGTCGCGCCGTTCTTGACGCTGCGACGGTCGCGCAGCATGACGTTCGCGGTGTCGAAGCGCACGTGCATCGTGTTCGTCGACAGCCACGCCGTGCCCCAGTCCCAGCCCGCGACCGACGGCGGGTGAAACGGGAGCTGGCCCATGCCGTCGAGCAGGTACACCCAGTCCGAGCGCGTGATCCCCTCGCCGCAGGCGCGCAGCATGCCGACGACGTAGACGACCGGCGACTTCACGACGTCGGGGGCGCCGAGCCCGCGGTAGAGCGCGGGGTGCGCGAGGATCTCGCGCACGACCGGCGCGATGCGATGGTCGTTGCGGCGATAGACGGCCGCGAGCCGGCGCCGCGCGCTCGGCTCGATCGGCGTGCCGACGAAGTACTCCCACAGCTTGGAGACGAGAAACGGTGCGTGCTGCGGATGGCCGATGCAGAGGTCGAGGACGTCGCGGTAGTCGTAGTTGCCGCGCTTGCCGAAGATTCGCTTGCTCTTCGTGTCGTGCGCCTTGGCGTCGTAGAGCACGGCGACGCTGCCGTCGCCGCGGCGCTTGGAGCGAAAGCCCGTCAGCGCGCGGGCCGCCTCGCGGATGTCATGCTCGCTGTAGCCCGCGCCAAGCGTGAAGAGCTCCATGAGCTCACGGGCGTAGTTCTCGTTGGGCTCGTCCTTCGTCGAGTCGGCGAGCGACAGGAACAGCAGCATCGCCGGGTCCTTCGTGACGTCGGTCAGCAGTCGGCGGAAGCTGCCGAGCGCGTTACGGCGCAGCATCTTGTTCTGTGCGAGCTGCAGCGGGCGGTCCTGGTCGAGCGTCGCGAAGTGGTCGTGCCAGAAGAGCGTCATCTTCTCGACGAGCGGCCGCGGCGTGCGGACCATCTTGTCGAGCCACCAGAGCACGTCCTGGCCGTACTCGTTGGCGGGATCCAGCGGCCTGCCGTCGATCCGCGGCGCCGGGAACTTCCCCCGCGGCGGGCCGGCGCCGCCGTGCATGAGCCAGTCGATCGTCTCGCCCCTGCTGCGCTGCGCCCAGTAGCGCGCCTGCTTGGTGCTCGCCCCGAAGCCCGCGCGCCAGAACAGGCGGCGCACATGGGCCTCGGTCCAGTGGTCGCGTGCCATCTGCGACCCCGCATCGGCCGACGGAGGCCGATCCTTGAGCTCGCGGCAGCGCTCAGGAGCAGCGTGGCTGCGCGGACCGCAGCAGGCAGCAGGCGAAGCGCAACCAGTCCAGCGAGTCTGCGATCCAAAGCGTGCCCGCGCCGAACAGGTACACCCACGGCGGCTGCGAGCCGACGAGCGAGCCGTAGAGGTCGCCGCCGTGCAGCACGAAGCGAGCCGACAGCGCGTAGACGCCCTCGCTCGGGCCCCAGTCGGCGTGCCCGCGGATCCGCTCGAGCGCGATCGCGAGTGCGAGTGCGAGCAGCCCTGCGAGCACGCGGTCGCGGCGCATCACGCCCTGTCGTGCACACGCACGTCGGGCGTCCTGCGCACGACGGCCATCAGCGCCTACTCCCGCACGACGAGGTACGTCCCGGCGGCGAGCAGCGCGAGGCCCGCGACCTTCGCCAGCGTCACCGGCTGGCGCTGCACGCCGAACAGGCCGAACTGGTCGATGACGACGCTGATCGCGAGCTGGCCGGCGATCGTCGCCGCGACGACGCCGCCCGCGCCGAGCGAACGGACGGTCACGAGCACCGACGTGATGTAGGCCGCGCCGAGGACGCCGCCGGTCAGGTACACCCAGCCGACGCCGCGCACTTCGGCGACCTGGCCGAGGCCGCCCTTCGCCAGTGCCGCGATAAGCCCGAGCGCGATCGTGCCGATCGCGAACGACACGAAGGCGGCCTGCCACGTCCCGACCGCGCGCCCGAGGACGGAGTTGATCGGTGCCTGCAGCGCGATCAGCCCGCCCGTGGCCGCGGTCAGCCCGACCGCGAGCTCACGCGTCACTTCGCCTCCATCCACGTCGGCCCGACGCCGACGTCGACGGCGAGCGGCGGGTCGTGCTGCCAGACGCCGCACATCTCGCGACTGATGAGCTCGCGGACCGCATCGACCTCATCCGCCGGGCCCTCGAACAGCAGCTCGTCGTGGACGGTCAGGATCAGCCGCACCGGCGAGTCGCCGAGCGCCGCGGCGACGTTGACGATCGCGAGCTTCATGACGTCCGCCGCCGTGCCCTGGATGACCGTGTTGACGGCCAGGCGCTCGCCGAGCGTGCGCACCTGCCAGTTGCGAGCCTTGAGCTCGGGGATCTGGCGCCGGCGACCCCACAGCGTCGTGACGTGGCCGTCGGCCGTCGCCTGCGCGATCGTCTCCTCGATGAACGCCCGCACGCGCGGAAAGCGCTCGAGGTACGTGTCGATGATCTCCTTCGCCTCGGCGCGCGGGATCCCGAGGCGGTCGGCCAGCCCGTAGTCCGAGAGGCCGTAGACGATCCCGTAGTTCACCATCTTCGCCTTCGAGCGCTGGCCGAGGTTCAGGTCCTCGGGCGCGGTGGCGAAGACCTTCGAGGCAGTCGCCGTGTGGACGTCCTCGCCGCGCACGAAGATCTCCTTGAGCACCGGCTCGTCGGCGATGTGGGCGAGCACGCGCAACTCGATCTGCGAGTAGTCGGCGCTCAGCAGCACGTTGCCCGGCGCCGCCTCGAAGCAGCCGCGCACCTCGCGCCCGAGGTCGGTGCGGATCGGGACGTTCTGCATGTTCGGGTCGGTCGACGCCAGGCGCCCAGTCGTCGCCGCCGCCTGCAGGAAGGTCGTGTGGATGCGCGACTGCGGGTCGCGCTCGGCGAGCTGCGGCAGGACCGAGAAGTACGTCTTGTCAAGCTGGTTGAGCTCGCGCCAGCGCTCGATCAGCGGGATGATCGGATGCTCGTCGCGGATCGCCTGCAGGACGCGCGCGTCGGTCGAGAAGCCGGTCTTGCCACGGCGCTTCTTCGACAGCCCAAGCTTGTTGAAGAGGATCTCCCCGAGCTGCTGCGGCGAGCCGATGACGAACTCCGTCTCCGCCTCGCGCCAGACCTCGAGCTCGAGGTCGTGGACCTCGTCGCGCACGCGCGTCGTGATCTCCTTCATGCGACCGGTGTTCAGCCGCACGCCCGCGACCTCCATCGCACGCAACACGGGCACGAGCGGCAGCTCGATGTCGTTCATGACGACGGTCAGATCGCGCGCGACGATCTGCTCACGCTGCCACGCCGACAGCGCGCGCACGAGCACGGCCTCCGCGGCGATCTCGTCCTCGAGCGAGGACGCCAGCCCGCGTTCCTCGAGCAGCTCGCGCAGCGGGTAGCCGCGGCGCGCCGGCTCGAGGATGTAGGCGCCGAGCAGGGCGTCGTGGACGAGATTCGGTGGCACGGTGCCGAAGGCCTTCGCGTCGTAGGCCACGACCGCCCGCTCCCCGACGGCGGCGACGAGCTCGGCCGGGTGCTCGACCGTGCCCGTCAGCACCTCGTCGGCGCCCGCGACGGCGAAGCGCCATGCCGGGTCGGCCGCGAACAGCTCGCCCTCGGCGACCTCGCCCGCGTGCGCGGCGAGCACGAGCTCGTCGCCGACGAGGCGCGCGACGTCGGCGACCGAGCCCGCCCGTATCGGTGCGCTCAGCGTCATCGACGCCTCCGGCGCAGGCGCGGCTTCCTCGGCGCCGAGGAACTCCTCCAGCCGGCGCAGCGGGTCACGCAGCTCGAACTCGCGGAACACCTCGCGTAGCTTCGAACGGTCCGGCGCGCGACCGGCCTCGGCCGCGATGTCGAGATTCACCGGCAGATCGCGGCGCATCGTCGCGAGGATCTTCGAGATGCGCGCGTCCTCCGCGTGGTTGGTCAGGTTCTCCTTGCGCTTGGCGCCGGAGATCTTGTCGACGGACCCGAGCACGCCTTCGAGATCGCCGTAGGTCTGCAGCAGCGTCGCCGCGGTCTTGTCGCCGATCCCCGGCACGCCGGGGATGTTGTCGCTCGTATCGCCCTTCAGGCCGTAGAAGTCCGGAATGAGCTCAGGGGCGATCCCATACCTGTCGATAACGGCCGGGTGGTCGTAGAGCTTCGTCTCGGTAATGCCGCGCGACGTCGCCATGACCTTCACAATGCCCTCAGGATCGATCAACTGGAAGGCGTCACGATCACCGGTCACGATGACCACTGCAATCCCTTGCTCGCGCGCGCGCTCTGCGAGCGTCGCGATGACGTCGTCGGCCTCGAAGCCGTCCAGCGAGACGTTCGTGTAGCCGAACGCCTCGACGAGCGGCGAGAAGTGCGGCCATTGCTGCTTGAGCAGGTCGGGGCGCGAGCTGCGCGTCCCCTTGTACGCGGGATAGACCTCCTTGCGCCCGCTCGACCCGGCGTCCCAGACGACGACCGTCGGCTTCGTGCCGTGCTCGGTGAGGATCTTCACGAGCATCGACGCGAAGCCGAAGATCGCGTTCGTGGGAAATCCCGTCGACGTGGCGATCGACTCCGGCAGCGCGAAGAACGCGCGGTAGACGAGCGAGTTGCCGTCGATGAGAAAGAGCTCTTCGGGGCGGTCCGCCATCGCGTCGGCACTCTACGCGGCGTGGCCGCCGTCCTCCTGGTCGCCGCGCTCGGCGTGCTCGCCGTCGCGCCCGCCGCCTCCGCCGGCCCCAGTCGCCAGCAGCGCGCGAAGGCGCGCGTCGCCCTGAAGCAGATCGTGGAGCGCGTCGACGAGACGACCGCGCACCGCTTCGGCGCCCACGACGACCTTGGCGCCCCGCTCCAGGGGCTCAAGGTCGAGCAGATCGGCGGCCGCTACATCGGCGTCTACCACTCCCCCGGCGACGGCCGCTACAACGTCCACGTCGCGACCTCGACCAATCTCATCGACTGGACGCGACAGGCGACGCTCGACACCGACGCGTCGCAGCCGACGATCCAGGCGATGCCGGGCGGCAGCATCATCGTCGTCTACGAGAAGACGCTGCTGCTCGACCTGCTGCCGCGCGCCGACTTCCCCACGGGGCTGCTCGGCCCGCTCGACATCCTCGACAGCCCGTTCAACCGCATCCGCCTGCGCTTCCGTTACTACCGCAGCGTCGACGCGCTGCTCTCCGGCGACTTCAGCCGCCAGTTCACCGCGCCGCGCACGCTGTCGCCGACCGCGGAGGGGACGCCGAGCATCACGGACGCGAAGCTGCGGCGCGGGCTGACGTCGCGCTCGCGGATCGAGGTCGGGATGCACTACTACGCCGACCTCGACCACAACGGGACCTCGGACGCCGATCGCGCCGCGACCGGTGTCCTGACGAACTTCAAGACCTGGAAGGCCAAGCCCAAGCCCGACCTGAACACCGAGATGCGCACGCTGAAGGTCGTGCACGCCGGCTTCTCCGGTCCGCCGATGGGCGCGATCGGCGACCGCGACCAGATCATCCTCGACGGCGTGCGCCTCGAGCTCCAGGAGGCGCAATACGTCCCCGGCGACTACTCGAGCTGGCGGACCTTCCTGATCGACCCTCGCAGCCGCGTCCCGCGCCCGCTGGAGATCGTCACCGAGGGCGGTAGCCACTCCTTCGGCAATCCGACCGCGACCGCGCTGACATCGCCGTCGGGCAAGCGCGCCGTGTTCGTGACGTTGTACGTCTTCTCCGAGGGCGCCGCGAGCGGCGAGGCCGGGCCGCTCATCTACTACGTCGAACGCTGAGCCTCGCGGCTCAGAACTGCGACAGGACGAAGCCCCACAAGAGGCCGAAGCCGGCGATGCACATGCCGACGATGAAGCCGATGACGAAGATGTCCAGCCGCTGGCGCCACGGCACCTGCCAGATCAGGGCGATCCACAGCGGCAGCCGCCAGCTGCCCCAGTAGTAGTCGAAGTCCTCGTCGTACTCGTCGCGCCGGGGCGCCGCGGTGCTGTGCAGCTTGTTGCAGACCGGGCATGTGTGGTCACCGGTGGCGGATGCACCATCCGGGTTGTCATAGCGCGGCGGCGGCACATCGGTGAGGGTAGGTCCAGACAGGCCGGAGATCCATCTCTCGACGCTGGACGCCGCGCCCTCACCGAATCGGGTGGCCATAACTGCGACTTTACTCCACCCCAACAGCCTCCGAAGGAGGTTCGTTCGCAGACGCGGCACGACGACCCCGCCCGGACCGCGTCGGCCGGGTGCGTATGCTCGACCTCGATGCCCGCCTCCCGCAGCCGGACCCGCATGTCCGCCGACGCATGAAGCGCGTCACCGTCACCGGCGCGACGGGGCGCATCGGCAGCCATCTCGTCAAGGCGCTCAAGGACCGTGGCGACGAGGTCTGCGTGCTGTCGCGCAATCCCGAGCGCGCGGGCGAGAAGCTCGGCGTCGAGGCGATCGCGTGGGATCCGAAGTCCGGCGGAGCGCCGGCCGAGGCGCTTGCCGGCCGCGACGCGATCGTGCACCTCGCCGGCGAGGACGTCGGCCAGCGCTGGAGCGACGACACGAAGGCCGAGATCCTCTCCAGCCGAGAGAAGGGCACCCGCAACCTCATCACCGGGATCTTCGCCGCCGAGCCACGTCCGCCCGTGCTCGTCGGGGCGTCGGCGTCGGGCTACTACGGCCCCCGCGGCGACGAGATCGTTGACGAGTCCTTCGGTCCCGGCACGGATTGGCTGTCGGATGTCTGTGTGCGCTGGGAGCAGAACACGGACTCGGCGAAGCTCGGCATGCGCGTCGTCAAGGTGCGCACCGGGATCGTGCTCGACGCGGACGGCGGCGCGCTCGCGAAGATGCTGCCGCCGTTTCGGGCCGGCATGGGCGGCCCGATCGGCAGCGGCAAGCAGTACATGCCGTGGATCCACCGCGACGACCTCATCGGCCTCTATCTCGCGGCGATCGACTCCACGACCTTCAGCGGCGCGATCAACGCCTCGGCGCCGACGCCGGTGACGAACAAGGCGTTCGCCAAAGCACTCGGCAAGGCCCTGCACCGCCCCGCCATGGCTCCCGTCCCGGCCTTCGTCATCAAGGGCATGTACGGCGCGATGTCGCAGATCGTCCTGACCGGCGTGCGGATGGTGCCCGGGCGCGCCGAGGAGCTCGGCTATGAGTTCGTCCACCCCGATCTCGACGAGGCCCTGCGCGACACGCTCGAGGACTGAGCCGTGCCCCTCCGGGCGAGCGGCCTCCACTCCCTACTTGCCGCCGAGCTCCTCGCGGTTCCAGGGCATCGGGCCGACGACCTTCCAGTCGGAGTTCTTCTTCGCCGGCACGATCAGCCAGATGACGACGCCGGGAGCGCTCAGCAGCAGGCCGCAGGCGAGGCCGATCTTCTCGCCGTAGCCCTTGCGGTCGGAGAGGTACGACGCCACGATCGCCGAGCCGAGCCAGATGAACAGCAGGTACAGGGCGAGCACGCCCACATTTGCGATCGGGAGCGTCATGCGCCGAGGTAGGCCTTCTGGACGTCGGGGTTCGTGCGCAGGGCGTCGGAGGCGTCGGTGAGGGCGACCTTGCCGGTCTCCAGCACGTAGCCGCGCATCGAGACGCCGAGCGCGTAGTTGGCGTTCTGCTCGACGAGCAGGATCGTCGTGCCCTGCTTGTTGATCTCGGTGATCGTCTCGTAGATGCGGTCGACGAGGATCGGGGCGATCCCCATCGAGGGCTCGTCGAGCAGCATGAGCTTCGGCTTGGCCATCAGCGCCCGGCCGATCGCGAGCATCTGCTGCTCGCCGCCGGACATCGTCCCGGCCTTCTGCTTCTCGCGCTCGAGCAGGCGCGGGAAGAGATCGAAGACGCGGTCCATGTCGGCGGTGATGTCGGTGTCGCGCCGCAGGTAGGCGCCCATGTCGAGGTTCTCGCGCACGGTCATGCGCTGAAAGCAGCGCCGCGCCTCGGGCGACTGCGAGATGCCGAGGCGGACGATGTCCTGCGGCGGCATCCGCCCGATCTCACGGCCGGCGAAGCGGATCGAGCCGCTGCGGGCCGGTGTCAGCCCGGAGATCGAGCGCAGGGTCGTCGACTTGCCGGCGCCGTTGGAGCCGATGAGCGTGACGATCTCGCCCTCCTGCACCTCCAGCGTGACGCCCTTCAGCGCCTCGATGTTGCCGTAGTAGGTGTGGAGGTCGTCGACCTCGAGCATCGCCATGGCCCTCAGCCCTGCTTTCCGAGGTAGGCCTCGACGACCACCGGGTTCGCGCGGACCTCGACGGGATCGCCCTCGGCGATCTTCTCGCCATGGTCGAGGACGGTGATCCGCTCGGACACGCCCATGATGACCTTCATGTCGTGCTCGATGAGCAGGATCGTGAGGTTGCGTTCCTCGCGCAGCTGGCGCATGAACGCCGTCAGGCGGTCGGACTCCTGCGGGTTCATGCCCGCCGTCGGCTCGTCGAGCAAGAGCAGCCGCGGCTCGGACGCGAGCGCGCGGGCGATCTCGACGCGGCGCTGATCGCCGTAGGAGAGGTTGACCGCGAGCTCGTCGTGGTTCTTCTTCGCGAGCCCGACGTAGGACAGCATGTCGCGCGCCTTCTCGCGCACCTCGCGCTCCTCGCGACGCACGCCCGGCGGGCGCACGATCGACCCGATCAGGCCCGCCTTCATGCGGGCATGCTGGCCGACCATGACGTTCTCGACGGCGCTCATCGTCGCGAACAGGCGGATGTTCTGGAACGTGCGCGCGATCCCGAGCGTCGTGATGCGGTCCGGGCGCGTTCGCGAGATGTCCTCGCCGTCGAGCAGGATTCGTCCGACCGACGGCTTGTAGAGCCCCGTCAGCATGTTGAAGAACGTTGTCTTGCCGGCGCCGTTGGGCCCGATGATCGAGACGATCGAGCGCTCCGGGATCGAGAAGGAGACGTTGTTGACCGCGACGAGGCCGCCGAAGGACTTCGTCACCTGCTCGGTCGAGAGCATCGTCTTGCCGCTCGGCCCGCCCGGCTTGGCCGCCGGCTCGGTCGTCGACGTGCTCATGGCGCGTTGACCTCGAACGTGCTGTCGGCGACGCCGACGCCCTCGGTCAGCTCGAGCGCGCGTCGTCGTTCCGGGAACAGGCCCTGCGGGCGCAGCACCATGACGATCAGGATCAGGAAGCCGAAGATGCCGAAGTTCAGAATCGTGAGATCGAAGTCCAGGCCGAGCTTGCGCGGGACGCTGTTGAAGACGTCCGGGATGAAGTACGTGTTGATGAACGACAGCAGGATCGCGCCGAACGCCACGCCCCAGATCGAGCCGAGCCCGCCGAGGATGATCATCGCGAGGATGAAGATCGAGAAGCCGAACTGGAAGTTGTTCGCGTTGACCGACGTCAGGTAGGAGCCGAGGAAGGTCCCGGACAGCCCGCCGAACGCCGCCCCCGTGGCATACGCCATGAGCTTCGTCTTGACGAGCGGCACGCCCATCGACGCCGCCGCGACCTCGTCCTCGCGGATCGCGATCCACGCCCGGCCCTGCCGCGAGTCGCGCAGGCGGAAGTTCACGAGCAGGACAAGCGCCACGAGCACCAACACGAACCAGTAGTACGGGCGCAGGCTGATCGCCGAATCGAAGTTGGCCAGGCCGGGCAGGTCGATCGAGTCGATCGGCGAGATCGCCTGGCGGCCGTTGGTGAGGTGGTAGCCGTTGGCAATGTTGATCTCGTCGCCGTTGACGGCGAAGCGGTATACGATCTCGCCGAAGGCAAGCGTCACGATCGCGATGTAGTCGCCGCGCAGGCGCAACGTCGGCAGGCCGATCAGCATCCCCGCGAGGCCGGTGATCGCGAGCGCCGCGACCATGACGAGCAGGAAGTTCAGGTGGATGCCGGGCAGCTTGTCGGCGAACTCGCCGGCGAGCACGTGGATGCCCTTCTGGCCGTTGATCGCCGAGAAGTGATCGGACGCGAACCAGCCGACGGTGTACGCGCCGAAGGCGTAGAAGGCGACGTAGCCGAGGTCCAGCAGGCCGGCGAAGCCGACGACGATGTTCAGGCCCAGCGCCATGACGACGTACGCCGCGGCGAGGATGCAGTTGTCGACGATGTTCGACAGCGGGTCGAAGAACAGCGGCAGAAACGCGGCGATGGTCAGCGCGACAATCGCGCCGAGGAGGTTCTCGCGCCCTTTCAGGCGTGTGCGCAACTCGGTCATCCGGCCTCCCTCGTGACCTCGCCGATGAGTCCCTGCGGGCGGAAGACCATGATCAGCACGAGGTAGGCGAAGACGACCGCCGACGTCCACTCCGCGCCGATGCGGAACTCCGCGAGCTGCTGGATGCAGCCGATGATGAGCCCTCCGAGCACCGCGCCCTTGAGGTTGCCGATGCCGCCCATGACCGCCGCCGTAAACGCGATCAGCCCGGCGGTGAAACCCTGGAAGTACCAGACGCTCGTCTGGTACAGGAGGTTGATGAGCCCCGCGGCGCCGGCGAGCATGCCGCCGAGCAGGAACGTCAGCGAGATCGTCGTGTTGACGTTGATGCCCATCAGCCGGGCGGCGTCGGGGTCCTGCGCCGTGGCGCGCATCGCCTTGCCCAGGCGGCTGCGGCTGATGAACGACGTCAAGAGGAAGACGAGCGGGATCGTGACCGCGACCGCGAGCACGTCACCGCGATGGACCTCGACGCCGCTGATGTCGAACAGCACGCTCTGCGAGTGGATGAGATCGGGGACCGAGGAGGGCGACGACCCGAGCCACAGGACGCCGACGTTCTGCAGGATGAACGAGAACCCGATCGCCGTGATGAGCGGCGCGAGCTTGGGCGCGTTGCGCAGCGGTTTGTAGGCGACCCGCTCGATCATGACGTTCAGCACGCCGCAGACGATCATCGCCAAGACGAGCGAGACGAAGAGTCCGCCGATGAGCCCGAGGACCCCCGTCGCCAGGCCGAGGCCGATCGTGCCCCACAGCCCGAAGGCGACGAACGAGCCGATCATGAAGACCTCGCCGTGGGCGAAGTTGATGAGCTCGATGATCCCGTAGACGAGCGTGTAGCCGAGCGCGATCAGCGCGTAGATGGCCCCGTTGGAGAGGCCGAGCACGAGGTTGTTGCCAAGCTGGGTGAGGCTGCCGTCCTCGGCGACGTCGTGGACGCCGAGATACAGCGGCAGCGCCAGCAGCACGAGGATCAGCCCGTACTTGCTGAACGCCTCGCGGACGACATCGGACGTCCGACGCTCGGCGGGCGGGGGAGCTGGGGCGGTCTCGATACTCATCCGTGCGTTCTCGGGGCCGAAGACGAGGCGGGGCGGGCGGCTGGTGCCGCCCGCCCCGTTCCTCGGTCGGGCCGCTTAGCCGGCGGCCGCGGCGATCTTCTTGGAGTACGTCGGAACGCCGTTCTTGATCGTGTACAGACCGTAGTCCGTCAGCGACGTGTCGCCGTTGGCGTCGATCGAGTACGTGCCGAGGATGCTGTCGCGATCCTTCGTCGCGAACAGGGCCTTTAGGACTGCGGTGCGGTCGTTGCCCTTGTCGCCGGCGGCCTTGATGGCCGACAGCGCGAGCGCCATCGTCTCGTAGCCGTAGACGCCGTACGGGTCGACCGTCTGCGTCTTGTACTTGGCCTTGTACTTCTCGAGGATCGGAGCCGCCTTCGGCAGGTCCTTGACGCCGAGCGTCGCGACGGTGAGCTTCACGCGCTTGCCGACGGAGGCGGGGATGCCGCCCTTCTTCGGGTTCGTGAAGGCCTCCTCGGTGACGCCGTCCGGCCCGTAGAGCTTCGCGGTCGGGTCGGCGGCCGCGACGTCCTTGTAGACCTGCACGCCGTTCTCACCGGTCACGCCGGCGAACAGGAAGCAGTCGGACTTGATCTTCGACGCGATCGAGCGGTAGTTGGGCGCGTTCTTGTCCGTGCCCTGCTCGTTCTCGATCGTCAGGCCGGCGGTCTGCGCCGACAGCTTGACGTTGCGGGCCAGACCGGCGCCGTAGGTCGACTTGTCGTTCCACAGCGTCACGGTCTTGCAGCCGTCCTCCTTCATGACGGTCACGAGGGCGGCGCCCTGGACCTTGTCGCGCGGAACGACGCGGGCGTACGTGCGGTTGCCCGTCGGGTAGTACTTCTGCGGCTCGCCCGGCTCAGAGCCCGGCTCGTTCGTCGTCAGCCCGATGTACGTGTTGGACGGGCTGATCTGCGGGATGTTCGCCTTGTTGAGGATCGGCAGCGAGACCTTCGTGCCACCGGAGTTGAACTCGCCGAGATAGAAGATCGTCGACTTGTCGCGCACCGCCTGGCGGGCGTTCTGGCCGGTCTTGCTCTCGTCTGCGGTGCCGGGGTTCTGGGCGGTCGAGTCGTCGAGCGAGGTGTATTTGATCGTGAACTTGCCGACCTTGTTGTTGACCTCGTCGAGCGCCAGTTCCTCGCCGTTGATGACGGCCTGCGACTGGCCGCGCGAGGTGCCCTGCAGCGGCAGCGAGGAGTAGATCGTCAGGTTGGTGCCCGCAGTCGTGGCGCCGCCTCCACCCCCTGAGTTCTTGTTGTCACTCCCGCATGCGGCGATTCCGACCGCCGCCGCCGGCACCAGCAAACCGATCGCAATTGCTCGGTTGAAGCGCAAGTTGGTTCCCTCCTCGATGGGCTGTACTCAGAAGCCCGGCGATCGTACACGGGTTCACAGGGCGAAAACATGGCTTGGGCGAGGCATTGCGGGAACGATCAGGGCTGGATGGCGAGCACCTTGTCGAGCACGAGCCGCGATCGGCTGACCCGGTCGCCGGCAAAGCGGCTCAGGCTGGTGTCGCCGTAGCGGTCGATCGAGTACGTCCCCAGCACCGATCGGCGGTTTCGAATGGCGAAGAACGCGCGGATCACCGCGCTGCGATCGTTGCCCCGGGCCCCGGCCGCGCGGATCGACGCGATGATCGCCTGCGCCGCCTCGTAGGACAGCAGCGCCTCGGGCGCGGGCTCGCGGCCGAACGCCGCCCGGAAGCGCATCCGGAACGCACGCGCGGATGCCGGCAGCAGCCGCGGCGGCAGCGTCGGCGTCGTAACCCGCAGGCGCCGCTGGAGCGCCGGCGCGAGGGCGCGCAGGACGCTCGGTCCGGCGGCCGTCGACGGCGCGAACAGCAGCATCCGCGTCGTGACGGCGGCGACGGCCTCGAGCATCCGCGCCGCGCCGGTGTCGCCAGCGCCGGCGAACAGGAAGGCGTCGGCGCCGGTCGCCGCGATGTCCGCGGCGTGGCCGCTGAGGTCGCCCTTCGTCGCGTCGATGCGGCCCTTGTCGATGACGGTGATGCCCTGGCGCTTGGCCGCCTCGATCACCTGCTCGGCGATCCCGCCACCGTCGAGGTCGCGATCGCCGAGCATCGCGAGCGTCCGCACCCCCTCGTGCTTCATGTAGCCGATGAGGGCGGACGCCTGGACGTGGTCGGGCGGCACCATGCGCCCGAACGTCAGCGTGCGGGCGGGGTAGTACTTCTCGGGCTCGCCGGTGCGCACGCTGCCCGGGCGCGTGAGCCCGTCGTAGGCGCTCGTCGGGCTGACCTGGAGGATGTTGCCCTCGTTCGTCAGCGGCAGCGACAGCGCCGTGGCCTGCGAGTCGCGGTCGCCGATGTACGCGATCGCGTTGATGTCGCGGACGGCCTGGCGTGCGTTGTCGAGCACGCGGTCCCTCGTCCACGTGCCGTCCTGGGCCGTCGAGGAGTCCAGCGGGACGTACGTGACGCTCAGCGTGCCGGCCTTGCCGTGCGCGTCCTGCAGCGCGAGCTTGATCGCGTTGACCATGTCCTGCGAGCTCTCGCGGTCGGGGCCGTGCAGCGGCAGGCTCGAGTAGATCGTGACGGTTCGGCTGCCGGACTGCGGGCCGCCGTCGTCGGCCTTGTCCGCGCCACAGCCCCCGATCAGGATGGCCAGCCCGATGACGACGCAGGCCAGAGCGGCCCGAGGGGCCATCGACCCGATTACGCCCGGCCGGGCAGGTACGGCTGGAGGATGCCGCCCCAGGCGATGAGGCCGAACGTTGTGCCGAGGACGAGTCCCATAGAGCGCGGCAGCCTAACCGATGAGCGCCGCGGAAAGCCCCGCAACGAGCCCACCGACCGCCGCGGCCGGATCGTCGGACTCGGTCGCGGCGCGCACGAGCCGGGTTCCGACGATGACGCCGTCGGCGCCGGCTCGGGCCGCGGCCGCCGCCTGCTCGGGCGTCGAGATGCCGAATCCGATCGCGACCGGAACGTCGGAATGCGCGTGGACGCGGTCGAGGATCGCGCGATAGCCGTCCTCGTCGGTGGCTCGCTCGCCCGTCGTGCCGACGACCGAGACGGTGTAGACGAAGCCGCGCGCCTTGGCCCGGATCGCCTCCAGGCGCGCGTCGGGCGTCGTCGGGGCGACGAGCGGGATCAAGGCGACGCCGTGGCGCTCGCAGGCCTCGAAGATCTCCGGCGCCTCCTCGAGCGGCAGGTCTGGAACGATCAGGCCGCTGACGCCGGCCTCCGCGGCGGCCTTCGCGAAACCGTCCGCGGTACGGGCGAGGACGAGGTTGACATAGCACATGAGCGCGACCGGCAGGCGGCGCGCGAGCTGCTCGGCGACGGCGAGCACGCCGTCGGGCGTCGCGCCCGCGCGCAGCGCCGCGGTGCCGGCGGCGTGGATGACGGGCCCGTCGGCGAGCGGATCGGAGTACGGGATCCCGAGCTCGACGAGGTCGGCGCCGTTGCTCGCGCAGGCGAGGCCGATGTCGAGCGACGTCGCCATGTCCGGGAAGCCGCCCATGAGGTACGGCATCAGCGCGGCCGAGCCCGCGCGGGTCGCGAACGCCGTCGCGATGTTGTCGTGGCCGGTCGTGACGACCGCGGGGACGCGGTCGCGGGCGGGCTTGGAGCGCGTGCTCTCAGCCATCGTGAGCGATGACCTCGGCGAGGTCCTTGTCGCCGCGACCCGAGAGGCAGATGAGGTCGAGCGTCGAGTCGCTGGGCACGTGCAACGCGTAGGACAGCGCGTGTGAGGTCTCCAGCGCCGGGATGATGCCCTCCAGGCGGGTGACCTCGCGGTAGGCGGCGAGCGCGTCGGCGTCGGTGACCGCGACGTAGCTCGCCCGGCCGCTGTCACGCAGATGGGCGTGCTCGGGGCCCGAGCCGGGATAGTCCAGGCCGGCGGAGATCGAATGCGCCTCGGTGACCTGGCCATCCGCGTCCTGCATGATCGCCGACAGCGAGCCGTGCAGGACCCCCGCGCGACCGCCGACCGTCAGCGGGGCGCCGTGGCGGCCGGACTGCAGGCCCTCGCCGGCGGCCTCGACGCCGATCAGCGCGACGTCCGGATCGCCGACGAAGGCGGTGAAGAGCCCGATCGAGTTCGAGCCGCCACCGACGCAGGCGATCGCTCGGTCGGGCAGGCGCCCGGCGCGTTCGAGCAATGCCGCGCGCGCCTCGTCGCCGATCACGCGCTGCAGGTCGCGCACGAGCGCCGGATACGGGGCCGGGCCGACGGCCGAGCCGATGATGTAGTGCGACGTCGCGACGGTCGTGACCCAGTCGCGGATCGCCTCGCTGACGGCCTCCTTCAGCGTGCGGGCGCCCGCCTCGACGCTGACGACCTGCGCGCCGAGCAGCTTCATCCGCTGGACGTTCGGGGCCTGGCGGCGGATGTCCTCGGCCCCCATGTAGACGACGCATTCGAGGTCCAGCAGCGCACAGGCGGTGGCGCTCGCGACGCCGTGCTGGCCGGCGCCGGTCTCCGCGATGATCCGCCCCTTGCCCATCCTGCGGGCCAGCAGCGCCTGACCGAGCGCGTTGTTGAGCTTGTGCGAGCCGGTATGCATGAGGTCCTCGCGCTTCAGCCAGATCTCACGGCCGGCGACCTGCGACAGGCGCTCGGCGAGATACAGCGGCGTCGGACGGCCGGCGAAGTCGCGCAGCAGCACATGCAGCTCGGCCTTGTAGCCGGGGTCCTCGCGAGCGGCGACCCACGCGGCCTCGAGCTCGCCGAGCGCCGGCATCAGCGTCTCGGGGACGTACTGGCCGCCGTACTTGCCGAAGCGGTGCTCGACGCCGGACTCGACGAGGCTCACGCGACGACCTCCGTGTCGGCCTCGGCAGCGACGTCGGGGGCCGCGACCGGGTCCGCTGCGCTGACGGCGTCGGCCTCGGGGACGGAGTCGGCCGACGAGAACTCCGGTACACGCCCGGACGACCCGTCAGCTGCGCCCGCGACCCGGTGCGCGACCTCCGCGCGGGCCGCCGCCGCAGCCTCGACCGTCTGCGCGGCGCGCTCGTCCTCCTCCGGCCAGGTCGATCGCACGGCCTCGGCGAACGCCGTCAGCAGATCGGGATCCTTGACCCCGGGACGCAGCTCGGTGCCGCTCGCGACGTCGACGGCGAACGGCTCGGTCGCGGTGATCGCGTCGGCGACGTTGTCGGCGGTCAGGCCGCCGCTGAGGATGATCTTGGAGGAGAAGTTGTGGCGGCGTACGAGCTCCCAGTCGACGGTCTGGCCGGTCCCGCCCGGCATCCCCGCGACGTGGGCATCGAGCAGGTGAAACTCGGTGTGGAAGGCGGCGGCGGCCTGCAGCGTCGCCTTCGAGCGCACACGCGAGGCCTTGATGATCTTCGCGCCGGTGCGCCGCGCGACCTCGTTGCAGAAGGACGGGCCCTCGTCGCCGTGCAGCTGGACGAGCGACAGGCCGCAAGCCTGCACCGTGCCGTCGATCTCCTCGAGCGTCGCGTTGACGAAGACGCCGGTGAGCTGCACCGTGCGCCGCAGGGCGGCGCCGATGACCTGCGCCTCGGCGAGCTCGCAGCGCCGCGGCGAGCCCGGCCAGAAGATCATCCCGAGTGCCCAGGCGCCCGCCTCGGCGGCGCGATGCGCATCCTCGAGGTTCGTGATCCCGCAGTGCTTGATGCGCGTCGCCATCGCGGTCCATCGTAGTGGCGCGGGTCTCCGCGGCCGCTCGTGACCTTCAGCCGCCGGACGCGGCGGCGGCGGGGCGCTTGCCGAGCCTCACGGTGACGGTCTTCGTGTCGCGACCGCGCACGATCGTCATCTTGATGCTGTCGCCGGGCCGCTTGGCGGTGATGATCCGGGAGACGCCTTCGCTCGTCCGGACGACCTTGCCGTCGATCGCGCGGATGATGTCGCCGCCGACCCGCAGCCGTGCGCCGCCGATCGTGCGCGTGCCCGTGGCCCCGCGGATCCCGGCCTTTTCGGCCGGACCGCCCGACGCGACGTCGACGACGAGCGCGCCGTTCTTGACGGGCAGCTTGAGACCGGCGAAGGACGGGTCGATCGAGGTCGACGTGACGCCGAGGTAGGCGCGCTGGATCGAGCCCTCCCGGCGCAGCCGCGGGATGACCTCCTTGGCGGTGTCGATCGCCACCGCGAAGCCGATCCCGACGTTGCCGTTTCCGGAGCCGCCGGTCTCGATCTGGGAGTTCACGCCGATGACGTTGCCGCGCCCGTCGAGCAGCGGGCCGCCGGAGTTGCCGGGATTGATCGCGGCGTCCGTCTGCAGGGCGTTGGAGATGTCGAAGCCGCTCTGCAGCGACGGGATGCTTCGCCCCTTGGCGGAGATCACGCCCGTCGTGAGCGTGCGCGCGAGCCCGAACGGGTTGCCGATCGCGAGCGCCGGGTCGCCGACCTCCACGTCCTTCGAGGAGCCGAGCGACAACGGGTGCAGGTCGAGCCCGCCGGGATCGACGAGCAGCAGGGCGAGGTCGGTCGACGGGTCGGCTCCGGCGACCTTCGCCGTCGCGGTCTTGCGGTCCGAGAAGTTCACCCGGACGGTCTTCGCGGATCCGACGACGTGGGCGTTCGTGACGATCGAGCCGCCGCGACCGATGACGAACCCCGAGCCGCTTGCCTCCCCAACCT
This sequence comes from Solirubrobacterales bacterium, assembly GCA_038260305.1. GTDB lineage: Bacteria > Actinomycetota > Thermoleophilia > Solirubrobacterales > Solirubrobacteraceae > CADCVQ01. Next base: position 101,066 of record JBBSNY010000003.1, on the reverse strand, counting down.
GCCCATCCTGGACGATGCGCGCGGAGATGAAGACGACGCCCGGCGCGTCGCGCCGGTAGATCGCGCGCGGCGTCAGCCCGCCCCGCTGCGGGTTCGCGGGCGCGCCGACGGACTCGACGACGGTCGTCGTGTCGCCGCCGGCGTTGCCGATCCCGCTCACGACGATGGCGCCGGCACCGACGACGGCACCGAGCAGGGCGATGAGAAACGTGATGACCGGCTTCGGCATGGAACCTCTCGGCGTGGCGCGGCCCTACCCGCTACCCGCTATAGATCGGCCTCGACGCCCGTCAGCGCGCGCAGGGCGAGCTCCGGGTCCGGCGCGCGCATGAGCGACTCGCCGATGAGCACGCCGTCGATGCCGACGCGCTCGAGCTCGTCGAGCTGCTCGCGCAGGTGAAAGCCCGACTCCGAGACCACGGTCTTGCCCGCCGGGATGTCGGCGAGCAGCTCGAAGGTGCGCTCGATGTCGACGCTGAAGTCCGACAGGTCGCGGTTGTTGATGCCGATGACGTCGGCGTCGAGGACCTCGAGCGCGCATTCGAGCTCGGCCTCGGAGTGCACCTCGACGAGCACGTCGAGGTCCAGGCCGCCGGCCTCGGCGAACAGCTCGGCGAGCTCGTCGGCATCGAGCGCTGCGACGATCAGCAGGATCGCGTCCGCGCCGGCGGCCGCCGACTCGAAGACCTGGTAGGCGTCGACGATGAAGTCCTTGCGCAGGATCGGCAGATGCGACGCCGCGCGCGCGGCGCGCAGGTCGTCGAGCGAGCCGCCGAAGTGGCGGCCCTCGGTGAGGATCGACAGCGCTGCGGCACCGCCGCGCTCGTAGGCGCCGACGACGTCGGCGACGGTCGCCCCCTCGCGGATCGTGCCGGCCGACGGCGAGCGGCGCTTGTGCTCGGCGATGACCGAGACGCCGGGCATCGTCAGGGCCTCGGAGAACGGGCGGTCGTCGCCGCGCCGCGCGAGCGCCCGCTCGAGCTCGGCGAGCGGGGTGCTCTTACGGCGCTTGCGGACGTCCTCGCGCGTGCCGGCGATGATCCGTTCGAGGACGTTCATGACGCCGTCTCCGCGACGAGCTCATGCGTGCGTGCGACGAGCGCGTCCAGCGTCCGGGTCGCCGCACCGCCGTCGATCGCGGCCTGCGCCGCGGCGACGCCGGCCGCGAGATCGTCGGCGCGCCCGGCGGCGTAGATCGCCGCGCCCGCGTTCAGCACGGCGAGGTCGCGCCGCGGCCCGGGCTCGCCGGCGAAGATCGCCCGCGTCGTCGCCGCGTTGTCCTCGGGCGAGCCGCCGGCGCCGACATCGGGATCGGGGTCGGTCCTTAGGCCGACGTCCTCGGGCCGCACGGTGTAGCGGCGCAGCTCACCGTCGTCGACCTGCACCACGGTCGTCGGTGCGGTGATGCTGAGCTCGTCGAGCGCGTCCTGCGATGTCACCACAAGAGCACGCTCTACCCCGAGCAGCGCGAGCGCACCGGCCATCGTCTCGACGTAGCGCGGATCGGAGACGCCGATGAGCTGACGCCGGGCGCCCGCCGGGTTCGTCAGCGGGCCGAGGAAGTTGAAGATCGTGCGGACCGCGAGTTCCTTGCGGACCGGCACGACGAAGCGTGTCGCCTGGTGGTGGCTGGGCGCGAACATGAAGCCGAAGCCGATGTCGTCGATGCAGCGCCCGACGGCCTCCGGGGTCAGGTCGATGCGCACGCCGAGCGCCTCGAGCACGTCGGCGGAGCCGGAGCGGCCGGTCGCCGAGCGGTTGCCGTGCTTGGCGACCGCGCAGCCGGCGGCCGCGGCGATCAGCGCGGCGGTCGTCGAGACGTTGAACGTCGGCCGACCGCCGCCGGTGCCGGCGGTGTCGACGAGAGCGTCGCGACTCGTCGTCACCGGTGCGGCGAGCGCGCGCATCGTGCGGGCGAGGCCGGCGAGCTCGGCGACGGTCTCGCCCTTCGTGCGCAGGGCGATCAGCAGCCCGGCGATCTGGATCTCCGTGGCGTCGCCGGCCATGATGACGGCGAGCACCTCGGCCGCCTCGTCGGCGCTGAGGTCGCGACCGGAGGCGACGGTGTCGATCGCGCGAGTGAGAACGGGGTCGGACACCGGGTGCGCAGAGACTAGATGGTTGCCTGGGCGGCCGGGTGATGGGTGGGGCGAGTCGCCCGACCCGCGGTCAGGCCATGGGCGGCGGCGAGCCCGCCTCTGCCTCGCCGGGCGCCGCCGGCTCGTCGGCGGCGGGCGCAGCGATCGCCCGCGGGCGCCGGCCGGCGGCGCTGATCGGCGCGATCGCGCGCAGATCCTCGACGACACGCACCGCGAAGTCCGTCGGATCCTCGCCCGGGCGCATCTGGCCGCCCTGCGGCTCGAAGAACGTCACTGCCACGCGCGGGCGGCGGCGCGGAAAGCGCGGGATGTCCGTCGTCCCGGCGACGGCCGCGCAGACGACCACAGCCTCCGGAACGGCCGCCGCCATCCGGCCGATGCCACTGCGCGCGCGCAGCGTGCGACCGAGGCTGCGCGTGCCCTCGGGGAAGATCCCGACGCACGAGCCGCCGCGCAGCTCGGTCATCGCGCGGTCCAGCGCGTCGGTGTCCTTCGTGCCGCGGACGACCGGGATCTGGCCCATCCCGTCGAGGACGAGGTTCAGCGGCTTGACCTTCCACAGCGAGGACTTCGACAGCGCGCGGATCTGGCGATCGCGGATCGCCGCGATCCCGACGGCGACCGGGTCCCAGTAGCTGTCGTGGTTGCTGGCGATGATCAGCGGGCCGCTCGGCGGGATGTTCTCGCGCCCCTGCACCTTCAACCGTCCCCACCAGCGGACGGTCGGCACGCAGATGCCGAGAGCGACCTTGTACGTGCGCGTGAACTGCTCGCCGGCGGCCATTGCGCCGATTGTCGCAGCACGGCGTCGAGCACGGAGTCCACGCCGGATCGGTCGGCGATCAGCCGTCGAGGAAGTTGCGCAGCAGCAGCTTGCCCTCGGCCGTCAGCACGGACTCGGGATGAAACTGGACGCCCTCGGCGGGCAGCTCGCGGTGGCGGATCGCCATCACGACGCCGCCCCCGCGGGCGGAGATCTCGAAGCTGTCGGGCAGCCGCTCGGGGTCGACGACGAGCGAGTGGTAGCGACCGACCGTCAGGTTCTGCGATAGCCCGGCGAAGATCGTGCGCCCGTCGTGCTCGATCTCGCTCGTCTTACCGTGCACCGGCCGGTCGCGCACGACGACGCCGCCGAATGCCTGCGCGAGCGACTGATGGCCGAGGCAGACGCCGAGCGTGCGGATCCCCGCCTCCGGGAAGCGGCGCATCGTCTCCACGCTGATGCCCGCGTCGTCGGGCGTGCACGGGCCCGGCGATACGACGACCCGGTCGGGCTTGCGTTCGAGCAGCTCGTCCACGGTCGCAACGTCGTTGCGTATGACGTCGAGCTCGGCGCCGAGCTCGCCGAGGAACTGGACCAGGTTGTACGTGAACGAGTCGTAGTTATCGACGACGAGGACGGAGGTCATGGCAGGCCCAACGTCGCGGCATAACTACTCGGCAGCACGCCGCCGGCCTTGATCATCGCCTTGTCGGCGGTGAGCAGGGTCATCCGGTGCTCCTCGGCGATCGCGACGTAGGCCGCGTCGTAGAAGCTGAGGCCGTGTCGGTGTGCCGCTTCCGCGACGGCCGACCAGCGATGACGAGCCATGGCGATCCCCGGACCACAGATCTCGAGCAGCTGCGCGAGCACGCCGGCGACCACGGTGGCGGATCGACCGGACCTGCGGAACACGTTGCCCGCCTCGTAGTACGTCAGATCCAAGACGCTGAGATCGACCAGGCCGTACTCGGAGGCAAGGGCGATGCGCCGAGCGGCGGGCGTCTCATCCCCCGGCTCGTCGTGAAACCATTTGACCACGACGTTCGCGTCGCAGAGCGCGGTGCTCATCGGTGCTCATGCAGCAGCCGATGGTCGTCGCGGGTATCGCGATCGTGGCGGATCATGGCCGTCGTGTCGACGGGTTCCATGCCGGCGAGCAGCGCCTGACCACGACGCAGCGCGTCGCTCACGCGGCCTGGGAGCGGTCGGTCGAACTCGCGCAGCGCGGCATCACGCAGCAGCGCGCTGCGCGACGTGCCCCGCCGGGCGGCCTCTTCGTCGATGCGTGCGAGGTCGTCGTCGGGGATGGAGATCATCACCTTAGCCATACCGCCAGTATACACCGGTGGACCCGCGTCGAAAGGCAACGTTGCAGGCGCGGCGCGCACGGAGGCCCGGCTGCGATCACGGCCAGTCCGGCTGCTGGGATGCGAGCTCGACGGCGCGCAGGACGGCGCGCGCCTTCGCTTCGGACTCGGCGAACTCGTAGGCCGGGACGGCGTCGGCGACCGTGCCACCGCCGGCCTGCACGTGCACGCGGCCGTCCTTGATGACGACCGTGCGGATGTGGATCGCCGTGTCGAGGTCGCCGGTGTAGGAGAGGTAGCCGATCGCGCCGCCGTAGCCGCCGCGCTTGATCGGCTCGAGCTCGTCGATGATCTGCATCGCGCGGACCTTCGGCGCGCCCGACAGCGTGCCGGCCGGCAGCGCCGATCGCAGCGCGTCCATCGCCGTGACGTCCGCGCGCAGCGTGCCCGAGACGTTGGAGACGATGTGCATGACGTGCGAGTACGTCTCGACGGCCATGAAGCGGTCGACGCTGACCGACCCGTACTCGCAGACGCGCCCGAGGTCGTTGCGGCCGAGGTCGACGAGCATGACGTGCTCGGCGCGCTCCTTCTCGTCGGCGAGCAGCTCCTCGGCGATCCGCGCGTCGTCCTCGATCGTCGCGCCGCGCGGGCGCGTGCCGGCGATCGGCCGCGTCGCGACGTGGCGCCCGCTGACGGTCAGCACCGGCTCCGGCGAGGCGCCGGCGACCTGGAAGTCCATGAAGTCGATGAAGTACATGTACGGGCTCGGGTTGACGACCCGCAGGCCGCGGTAGACGGAGAATGGGTCGATGTCGAGGTCCGCCGACCAGCGCTGGGACGGCACGACCTGGAAGGCGTCGCCGGCGTGTACGTACTCGACGATCCGCGCGACGTTCGCCTCGAACTGCTCGCGCGACATGTTCGACGTGAACGTCGGGCGCGGGCGCGCCGGCGTCGGCTCGGGCCGCGGCACCGGCCCGGCGAGCAGGTCGCGCGCCTTGCGGATCGTCGCCACGGCGTCGGCGTACGCAGCCTCGAGGTCCGCGTCCGCGTCGTCGACATAGACGTTCACGAGCACGCTGATGGTGTGCTTCAGGTGATCGAAGACGAGCAGCACATCGGACAGCATGAGCGCCATGTCCGGCAGCCCGACGGGATCTGGGTTCGGCTCGCCGAGCGGCTCGACCGTGCGCACGAGGTCATAGCCGAAGAACCCGACGGCGCCGCCCGCGAACGGCGGCATGTCGGGGAACGGGGCCTGGCGAAACGCGCCGACCTCGTCGGCGGCGAGCCCGTACGGGTCGGCCGGCGTGTCGCCGAGCGACCAGCGCACGACCTTGCGCGGGCGCACGCCGATGAACGAGTAGCGCCCGAACTGCTGGCCTCGCTCGGCCGATTCGAGCAGGAACGCGGGGAACTCCGGCTTGCGCCCGCGCAGTTTCAGGAACGCCGAGACCGGCGTCTCGGTGTCGTCGATGAAGCTGTGGCGCAGCGCGATGAGGTTGTACTCGCCCGCCAGCTCGCGAACCTCGTCGAGGCTGGGCTCGATCGGCAGGAATCCGTCGCCGCCGGTGGGCGGCCCGGATTGGCGGGCGTCATCCTCAGCCGCGGCGGCCATTGAGCACGACCCCCGCGTCGCCGAGCGAGCGTCCGCGGCCGCGCAGCAGCACCGCGAGATGGTAGAGGACGTCGGCCGCCTCGTTGTCGACGCGCTCGTCGGTCTCCTCGCGCACGGCACGCGTGACCTCCTCGGCCTCCTCGCGGACCTTCTCCCCCGCAAGCGCCGGGTCCTCGAGCAGCGTCACGGTGTACGAGCCGGCGCTGCGGTCGGCGTCGCGCTGGACGATCGTCCGTTCGAGGATCGCCAGCGCCTCGTGCGGCGCCGGCGGCTCCAGCTCGCCATGGTGAAAGCACGAGCGCTCGCCCGTGTGGCAAGCCGGCCCGGCCGGCTCGACGAGAACGAGCAGCGCATCGCCGTCGCAGTCCAGGCGCAGCGCGCGCACGGCCTGGGTGTTTCCGCTCGTGGCGCCCTTGTGCCACTGCTCGGCGCGCGAGCGGCTGTAGAGGTGCAGCTCGCCGCTCGTGCGCGTGCGCCGCACCGCCTCCTCGTTGGCGTAGGCGAGCGTCAGCACCTCGCCCGAGTGCCAGTCCTGCACGATGACGGGGACGAGGCCGCGTTCGTCGTAGGCGATCTCCATGGGCGACGCAGTCTACGAGCCGGTCACCGTGCTCACCCGTTCGGCGGCCCGCCGAGCCACAGCGTGTCGACGAGCAGGAAGACCGCCAGCAGGCTGACCACGACGGCGAACGCGCGTCCGAGCGCGGCCTGTGGGACGCGCTGGGCCAGGACCGAGCCCGCGACGGCACCGACGGCCGTCGAGGCCGCCAGCGCGACGGTGATCGCAACGTCGATGTGGGCGCCGACCGCGATGTGGCTGGCGAGCGCGGCGAGGCCGGTCAGGGTCAGGATGACGAGCGATGTCGCGACCGCGCGGCGGAAGCCGAAGCCGAGCCACAGCGTCAGCACGGGGACGATCATGAAGCCGCCGCCGACGCCGAAGAAGCCCGTCAAAGCACCGACGGCGAGCCCGGCGACGAGGATCCGCAGCGGCCGCGCCTGCGGGCAGTCGCCGGTCGCCTCGCTGACGGTGCGCCGCGCGCGCTGCCACGTCGCCCCGGAGGCGACGAGCATGACCGGCACGAACGCGAGGATCAGCGCCCGCCCGCTGACGGCATGGTTGCCGAACGTGCCGAGCAGCGATCCGGCCGCCGCGGGCAGCGAGAACGTCAGCGCGATGCGCCAGCAGACATGCCCGCGCAGCGCGAGCGCGCCGGCCCCCACGCCCGCGGCGATCGCGACGACGATGAGCGACGCCGTCGAGGCAGGTCCGACCGGCTCGCCGAGGACGTAGACGAGCACCGGCAGCCCGAGCACGCCGCCGCCGCCGCCGACCGCGCCGACGACCAGGCCGATGAGGATCCCCATCGGGATCGCAAGTACGACGGGGTCCACGTCAGCGCACGATCAGCGCTGCTCGAGCGCGATCCCGAGGCGCCCAAGCTTGGGGACGCCGCCGTCGACGACGTGCAGGACGTCGCCGGCGCCGTGGCGCCGCACGAGGCTGGCGCCGGTCGCGGCGCGCTGCCCGGACGCGCAGACGACGGCGATCGGCGCGTCCGGATCGAGGCCGGCGGGCACGGACGTGATGTCGTGCCAGGTCGTCAGGGTCGAGCCGGGGACGTGGCCGTCGTCCCACTCGGCCCGATCGCGGACGTCGAGGATCTGCGGCGCGGTGCCCGCGGCGATCCGATCGGCGAGTTCGTGCGCGGTCATGCGCTCGGTCAGATCGGTGCTGCGGCGCTCCTGCCGCCAGCTCGTCATCCCGCCGCCGAGGAAGCCCGCCAGCCGGCGCATCCCGATCGCGACCGCGAGCCGGCCGGCGACCCGGCCATCCTCGTCGTCGCGGCCGACGAGCACGATGTCCTGCTCGCGGTCGGCGATCCAGGCGAGCTTGGAGCCGAAGCCGGCCTGCAGCATCGGGATACAGACCGAGCCGGAGATATGCGCCTCGTCGAACTGCAGGTCGGTGCGGACGTCGACGACGAGCGCGCCGGCGGCGCGCTGCTGTTCGACCTGGCGCGGCGACAGCGGCAGCAGCTCGACGCCGCTCGTCAGCAGCGGCCCGGTGTTGAGGTCGACGATCGCCTGGAAGTTCGGCGGCTGCGGGCCGAGCTTCGCGAGCGCCTGCTCGACGAACGCGTCCTCGTCGGCGATCCGCAGGACGGGGTTGTTGCCGCGCTCGTAGCCGATCGTCGAGCTGATCTTCATGTCCATCCCGGGCCCGCCGCACATCGAGCCGCCGAGGTGCGCGGGCCAGACCTCGCAAGTGTCGGGCAGCGTCAGCAGGCGCTGCGTCAGCGAGCGGAAGATGCCGCGCGCGCCCTCGGACTTCTCAATCGCGAGGTCCGGCCGCGCGACGTCGCCGACGAACAGCGTGTCGCCGGTCAGCACGGCCCACGGCTCGTCGCTGCGGCGGGTGTCGACGAGCGCGAACGACGTGTGCTCGGGACGGTGGCCGGGCGTGTGCAGCGCGCGCACGCGCAGGCAGCCGAGCTCGAGCTCCCAGCCGTCGTCGAACGGCTCGTGCGCGTAGTCGGGCGCCGCGTCGCGGTGGATGTGGATCGTCGCTCCGGTCGCCGCCTGCAGGCGGCCGTGGCCGGACACGTGGTCGGCGTGGTTGTGGGTCTCGAGGATGTGCTCGATGTGCACGCCCATGTAGCGCGCCAACTCGAGGTACTCGTCGATCTCGAAGCGCGGATCGACGACCGCGGCGACGCCGGCGTGCTCGTCGCCGATGAGGTACGAGGCACAGCCGAGGTCGTCGTGGATGAGCTGGCGGAAGATCATGGGGCCCCTGCGGTCGCGGTCTGTAGGTCTGGCGACCACTGTACGGTTGCGAGGCGTGGGGTTCGTGTCACGTTTGCTGTTGCTCGCCGGCGCCGCCGGGCTCGCGCTGTCGGCGCTGCTGCCGTGGGTGACGATCAAGGGGCTGAGCCTCCAGCTCCCCATCATCGGCGCCGAGATCTCGCCCGGATCGCAGACCGTCAACGGCACCGACACCGAGTACTGGCCGGTGATCCTCGGCGTCGCCGCAGTGATCGCGGTCCTCGGCATCCTCGGCGCGGTCCGCCGCCTGCTGCTCGTCGGCGGACTGGCGGTGATCGCGGCCGGAGGCGCGCTGCTGTACTACGTCTCGAACGTCATCGACATCGAGACGAAGGGCCAGGACGAGCTCGTCAAGACGCTTGCCGAGACGGTGCTGTCGAGCTCCGTCGGCCCGGGTCCGGCGGTCATGATCGCCAGCGGCATCCTGATCGTCGCCGGCGCGGCGATCGCGCGCTGAACCGGCGCGAAGCAGGGCTCAGCCGCCACCGAGCACGCCGCGCACGCGCGCACTGTTGGCGCGCTGCACGATCAAGGCAGCCGCGACCTCGATGTCGTCGGTGCGCCCGACCGCGAGCGCCGCGCGCAGGAGATCCTCGTGCAGGTAGAAGACGCTGAACGCGCCGCTCGCCGGATCGCCGTGGACGATCTCCTCGTCCCACTCAGCGGCCGGGCCGACATACTCGAGCGTCGCCCAGTCGGCGAGATCGGACCAGAAGTAGGGCACCTCGACGAACGGGTCGTCGGAGCCGAGCATCGCCCGCGCGACGTGGCGGCCCTGGGCGCCGGCGACCTCCTCGTGCTCGATCCGCAGGCGCCGTCCGTGCAGGTCGCTGTCGTACTCGCACATGTCCCCGGCCGCGAAGACGTTCGGCTCCGACGTCTGCAGGCGCCTGTCGCACGCGACGCCGCCGCTGTCGCCGATGACGAGACCGGCCTTGCGCGCGAGCATGACGTCCGGCAGCGCGCCCGATCCGACGACGACGAGATCGCCCTCGACGCGGCGGCCGTCGGCGCACACGACGGCGCCGACCGGGCCCTCGTCGTCGCCGTCGCCGTCGAATGCGACGACATCGGCGCCGCCGACGATCTCGATGCCGTGCGAGCTGAGCAGGTCGTGCACGTAGCGCCCGGCGATCGGCCCGAAGCCACGCTCGAGCGGCAGCTCCTCCTGCATGACGATCGTGACGGGCTTGCCGAGCGTCGTCAGCGACGCCGCGACCTCGGTCGCGATGTAGGAGCCGCCGACGACCACGATCCGCGCCGCGTGATCGGTGGCCTCGCGCAGCGCGTCGGCGTTGCCGAGCGCCCGCAGGTAGTGGATGTTCGAGCGCGTCGCACCGTCGGTGCGCAGGCGGCGAACCATCGCCCCGGTCGCCAGCAGCGCCTGGTCGAAGCCGATCACCTCGCGACCGACCTTCGCCTCGCGGGTGGCGGGGTCCAGCGACATGACCGGCGTGCGCGTGAGCAGCTCGACATCGTGCTCGGCGTACCACTCCGCGCTGTGGATCAGCGTCGAGTCGCGGTCCTCGGAGCCGCGCAGGTAGCCCTTCGTGATCGGCGGCCGGTGATACGGCGGGTCCTGCTCGCGGGTCACAAGCACGATGGAGCCCTGAAAGCCCCGCTCGCGCAGCTCGTGCGCGGCGCTCGCGGAGGCGATGCCTCCGCCGATCAGCAGGACGTCGACAGTGCGATCACTCACACGCCGCACTCTACGACGCAGCGGCATGCGCGGCGAGGAGGCCGAGTCGATCGTCTCGAGCCCGGTGCTCACGCTCTACCGGGCGTTCTGGCTGTGCACCTCGCGCGAGTTCGGCCAGGCTGCACAGGGCTTCCCGGCCGCGACGATCGTGCAGACCGTGTCGACGCGCGGCGAGTCGCAGCCGATCGGCCGCGTGAACCGCCCATTCTCGACGGTGGCCAACGGACTCGCTCGGGCCGAAGAACGTCCCGCAGCTGTACAGCGGGCCTGCCGCCGTCTCGCGCATCGACCCGCGGCTCGTCATCCCGGGCTGAGCTGGCGCGCGGCTACTCGATCCCGAGCCGGTCCAGCAGCGCGTCGTCGCCGCGCCAATGGCGACGCACGCGCACGGACAGGTCGAGATGGACCTTGCAATCGAGGTGGCGCTCGAGCTCGCGCCGGGCGGCCGTGCCGATCGCCTTGATCATCCGCCCCTGCGCCCCGATCAGGATCCCCTTCTGCGACTCGGCCTCGACCCAGGCGAGCGCCGTCACGCGGATCAGGTCGTCGCGGGAGATGTCGATGTCGTCGACGACGACCTCGACCGCGTGCGGCACCTCCTGGAAGGTGCGCCGCAGGATCTGCTCGCGGATGAGCTCGGCGAGCATGACCGACTCGGGCTGGTCGGAGACGTCCTGCTCGTCGAACATGAACGGGCCCTCGGGCAGGAGGCCGACGAGGTGCGCGACGAGCGCCTCGACGCCCGACCCCTTGCGCGCGGAGATCGGGAAGATCTCCTCGGAGACCTCGAGCTCGGACGCCGCCTGCAACATCGCGAGCGTGTGCTCGTTGTCGAGCCGGTCGATCTTGTTGACCGCGATGACGACCGGCACGTCGACGTTCGCCAGCGCCGCCGCGATGAAGCGATCGCCGGGGCCGACGCCCTGCTCGCCGTTGAGCAGCAGCATCGCCGCATCGGCGTCGCCGAGCTCGCGCTCGACGCGCGACTGCATCCGCTGCGTCAACGCGTCGCGCGGGCGCTGGACGCCTGGCAGGTCGACGAGCACGAGCTGCGCGTCGCCGCGCATCGCGACCCCGCGGATCGCCCGCCGCGTCGTCTGCGGCTTGTCGGAGACGATCGCGACCTTCTCGCCGACGATCGCGTTGACGAGCGTCGACTTGCCGACGTTCGGGCGGCCCGCGAGCGCGACGAAGCCGGCCCGCGTCGAGCTCATGACGGGGTGACCCAGGCCATGATCTCGCGCTGCACGGCGAGCATCTCGCCGTCGTCGGTCTCGTGATCCATTCCCGTCAGGTGCAGCGCGCCGTGCACGATCGCCTCGCGCAGGTCGACGGTGTGCTCGGGGCAGATGACGATGTCGCCGAGCTCGGCCGGCCCCGGCGAGGGATCCGCACCGTCGATCGGGAACGACAGCACGTCGGTCGGCCCCGGCTTGCCGCGATGCTCGGCGTTGAGCTCGGAGATCCGCTCGGCGCTGACGAACTCGACGGCGACGTGGCCCTCCGCGATGCCGGCCGACGCAAGCGCCAGGCCGAGCAGCCGCTCGATCTCCTCGTACGGGACGCGGGTCACCCCGAGCACGTCGATCTCGAGCGCCTGCTCCGGGTCGTGCTCGGGAGCGGGAGTCAAGCGCGCCGGCGATCTGCCGGGCGCAGCTCCGCGGTACGGCTCTCGGCGTGCTCGGCGTAGGCCTCGACGATCCGCTGCACGAGCCGGTGGCGAACGACGTCCTCGCCGCCGAAGCGCACGAAGTCGATGCCGTCGATGCCCTCGAGGATGTCGGCTACGACGACGAGGCCCGACGCGTCCTGCTTGGGCAGGTCGATCTGGGTAACGTCGCCGGTCACGACCATCTTCGAGTTGAAGCCCAGCCGCGTGAGGATCATCTTCATCTGCTCCGGCGTCGTGTTCTGCGCCTCGTCGAGGATGATGAAGCTGTCATTCAACGTTCGCCCACGCATGAAGGCCAGCGGCGCGACCTCGATCTGCCCGCGCTCGAGGAACGAGGCGACCTTCTCCGCCTCGAGCATGTCGTGCAGCGCGTCGAACAGCGGCCGCAGGTACGGGTCGATCTTCGCCATCAGATCGCCGGGTAGGAAGCCCAGACGCTCGCCGGCCTCGACCGCAGGACGCGTGAGGATGATGCGGTTGACGTCGCCCCGGCTGAGCGCGGCGGCCGCGAGCGCGACGGCGAGGAACGTCTTGCCGGTGCCCGCGGGGCCGATGCCGAACGTCACGGTGTTGCGGCGGATCGAGTCGACGTAGCGCTTCTGGTTGATGGTCTTCGGCGCGATCTGCTTGGAGCGGTGGCGCCAGACGACGTCCTCGAGGATCGCCGCGGGCGACGCGTGCTGGTCGAGCGCCGCGGTAACGGCGGAGATCGTGCCGGGCGCGATGTCGTGTCCCTGCTCGATGAGCTCGGCGAGCTCGCGCACGACGGTGGCGGCGGCCTGGACGGCGGCGGGCTCGCCGTCGAGGGTGACGACGTTGCCGCGCAGGAAGAGCTCGCACTCGACGTGGCCCTCGAGCGTGCGCAGGACGGAGTCCGCGCTGCCGGCCAGCTCGGCCGCGACCTCGTTGGAGAGCTCGATCCGGCTACGCACCGAGCTCCTCACGGACGAGCGCCGAGACGCGCTTGCCGTCGGCCTTGCCGGCGACCTTCGCCATCGTCGCCTTCATGACCTGGCCAAGATCCCTCACCGAGGACGCCCCCGTCTCGGCGATCGACTCGCGGACGATCCCGCGCAGCTCGGCCTCACCCATCTCGGCCGGAAGGTAGGTCTCGATCATCCTCGCCTCCGCCTCCTCGCCGTCGGCGAGCTCGTCGCGTCCGCCGTCGCGGAAGGCGCTCGCGGACTCCAGCCGGCGCTTGCGCTCGCGGCGCAGGACGGCGAGCTCGTCGCCGTCGCCCTCCTTGAGGGACTTCTGCAGCTCCGACAGGACGAGTCGCAGCGCGCCTACGCGGTCTGCCTCGCGCGCCTTCATGGCAGCGACGAGATCCTGCTTGACCGTGTCGACCAGCGTCATCTGCGAACCAGCATAGAACGCCGGAAGGCGTACCCGGTCAACGCGGCGTGACGACGGGCGTCGGCGCGGGAGAGTTCGAGTCCAGCCCCCCGCCCGCGGCGATCCGCGGCGCCGACTCGAGCGGCTTGACGGCCGCGACGCCGCCGAGCTCGGCCGTGTCGCGACCGAACAGCAGGCCGATGTTCCAGTCGACGAGCAGGCGTGCGCGGCGGCCGATGCCGGGCATCGCCGCGAGGTGGTAGGAGCGGGCGAGGATCCAGGCGGGCGTCCCGCTCCACGTGATCGGACCGGTCATCGCGACGGCCTCGCGACGCCCCATGTCGACGAACACGCCCTTCGTCTTGTATGTGAAGCGCTTCTTGCGGCCGCCCGCGCCGAGGGCCGCGGCGACGTTGTGCGCGACGACGCGCCCCTGGCGGATCGCGTGCTGGGCCGTCGGCGGGCACTCCTCGCCCTTGCGCGCCGGGTCCGGTACCGCGGCGCAGTCGCCGATCGCCCAGACGTCGTCGTGGCCCTGGACCTGCATGAAGGCGTCCGACACGATCCGTCCGCGGTCGGTCAGCGGCAGGCCGAGCCGCGCGACGACCGGCTGCGGCTTGACGCCGGCGGTCCACACGAGCGTGCGCGTCGGGACCTGCTCGCCGTCGGAGAGGTAGGCGTGGTGCTCGGTGACGCGGTCGAGCGTCGTCTTCGTGCGGATCTCGATGCCGCGTCCGCGCAGCTCTCGCTCCGCGAAGTCGGCGAGCTTCTTCGGGATCTCCTGCATGACGCGCGGCCCCGCCTCGACGAGGATCCAGCGGATCCCGGTCACGGCGCAGCGAGGATAGATGTCGAGGATGTCGGCGACGAAGTCCTGCAGCTCGGCGAGCCCCTCGAGGCCCGCGTAGCCGGCGCCGACGAAGACGTACGTGAGGTACTCGCGTCGGGCGCTGCCGTCCTCGAGCGTCTCGGCATGCTCGAGCGTGCGCAGGACGTGGTTGCGCAGCGAGATCGCCTCCGGCAGCGACTTGAACCCGCGTGAGTGCTGCTCGAGGCCGGGGATCGGCAGCTGGCGGCTGACCGACCCGACGGTGACGATGAGCTGGTCGTAGGCGAGCTCCTCGCTCGTACCGTCGAGGTTCTCGACGTGCAGCCGGTTGCGCTCCGGCGCGGCGCCCGTGATGCGGCCGAGGCGCAGGTCGACGCCGGCCGGCAACTGCTCGCGCAGCGGGACGACGACGTGGCGTGGCTCGAGCACCCCCGCCGCCGCCCCCGGCAGCAGCGGCGTATAGAGCATGAAGTTGACGTCGTTGACGAGCCGGATGCGCGCGCTGTGGGGCGGCAGCAGGCGCGCGAGCGTGCGGGCGGCGTAGAAGCCACCGAAGCCCCCACCGGCGATGACGACGTTCCAGGCGATGCAGCGAGGCTAGCGCGCCGGCTATCTCAGCCGCGTGAAGTGCTTGACGGCGTAGCCGACCTCCTCGTCGGCGACGTTGTACGCCCGGTCGATGTAGATCGACCGCGGGATGCCGCGCTTGCCGTAGCTGACGTTGAGGTTCGCGACGTCGTCGTCGATCGCGGCCTGGATCGTCTTGAAGAGCCGCGGCACCGTCGCGATCGACTTGCGGCCGGAGGGGTATTTCTTCGCCACCCCGCCCTTGACCGTGAAGACGTTGGGCTTGGATGGCGGCGGGCAGAAGCAGCTCACTTGGATCTCGTAGCGATACGAGCGGACGTGCGCGGCCTTCCACTTCTTGCGCGCGGCGTCGAGCTTGTGCTGCAGCGTCCCGTCGGCGATGTGCGGGTCGTGCTTGGCGGGCAGCGGGGCGCCCGACGCACCGGCGGCGAACGCGAGCGCCACGAGGGCGGCGGGGATGGCGGCGGACAGGCGAAGGTTCATGCTCATGTCAACGCTACGCCACGCGGTTAGTTTCGTCACGCCGGACGGACGTATCACCGAGCGTTTGGGGAGGGTGTGTCGGATTCGCCTCGCCGAGCGGGGCGAATCCGACCCATCCCCTCACGCGACGAGCGTCAGTGCCGCCCACTCGCCGCCACGGCGGCGCCCGCGCTCGCGCAGGCCCTGGTGCAAGGCGAAGGCCGCGGCGACCTCGTCGGCCTCGTGCGCGAGCAGACCACCGACGACGAGCACGCGCGGTGGCTCGCCCGCGAAGCCCACCGACGCGAGCTGCACCAGCAACGGACGCATGAGGTTCGCGACCACCGTCGGCGCCGCGGGCGGCGGGCCGTCGTGCAGCAGGTCGGCGTAGGCGACCGCGACGGCGACGCCGTTCGCGGCGGCGTTGTCGAATGTCGCCTCGACGGATATCTGCTCGTGGTCGATGCCGCGGACCGGGGACCAGCCGAGCCTTGCCGCCGCGATCGCGAGCACGCCCGAGCCGCAGCCGAGGTCGAGCAGCGGGCCGGCCGGCGTCAGGTCGAGCAGCGCCTCGAGGCACAGCCGCGTCGTGTCGTGCGCGCCGGTGCCGAAGGCCCGCGCGGGATCGATGGCGATGTCGAGCAGGCCCGCCGCGGGATCCGGGGCCGGCGACCACGGCGGGCGCAGATGCAGCCGTCCGCCGATCGTCACCGGCTTGTGGAAGCTGCGCCAGCGCGACGCCCAGTCGTCGGCGACCACGCTCGTCGTGATGTCCACGAGCGCCGAGCCCGCGGCGGCGCGCAGCGCCGCCAGCTCCGGCAGCTCGCCGGGCGCGCCGTAGACCGCGTACTCGATGCTGTCGCCGCGATCGACCTCCTCGACCCCTGCCGGCACGAGTTCGAGTAGCTCGGCTAGCGCGATCTCCGCCTCGGCGCGCGAGACCCGGACGGCGAGCCTGATCACGCGGTCATACGCGCAGCGTGCGCTTGAGCTTCGCGAACATCGATTCGTCGGACTTCAGGTTTGCATCGGTCATCGACGCGGCGAGCTGCTCGAGCAGGCGCTTCTGCTGCTCGTCGAGCTTGCGCGGGATGACGACGTTGACGACGACGCGCAGGTCGCCGCGACGGCCGGGGCGGCGCAGCAGCGGCATACCGCGACGGAGGAGCTCGATCGTCTCCCCCGGCTGCGTGCCGGGCCGAACGTGGACGTCCTCGGGACCCTCGAGCGTCGGGACCGCGAGCTTCGCGCCGAGGGCGGCGAGCGGCGCCGGCACGTCGAGCACCGTCACGAGGTCGTTCTCGTCGCGCAGGAAGTGCTCGTGCGCCTTGATCGACACGCCGACATAGAGATCGCCGCTGTGCGCGCCCGACTCGCCGGCGTGGCCGCGGCCGCTGACGCGAATCCGCTGGCCCTCGGAGATGCCCGCCGGGACGTCGATCGAGATCGCGTGCGTCAGCACCTCGCGCCCGCGGCCCGAGCAGCGCGAGCACGGCTTGTCGGCCTTCTTGCCGTCGCCGCCGCAGACGTCGCAGGTGACGGTACGTGCCATCTGGCCGAACGGCGTGCGGCTGACGGCCTGCAGGACGCCGCGGCCCGCGCAGCGGTCGCAGGTCGTGATCGGCGTGCCTGGCTCCGCGCCGTTACCGCGGCAGCGCTCGCAGCGGTCGACGACCTCGTAGCGCACGTCGACCGCGGCGCCGGCCGCCGCCTGCTCGAGGTCGATCTCGATCGCGGTCTCGGCGTCGCCGCCGGCCCGCGGTCCGACCGGGCCGCCGCCGAAGCCGCCGCCACCGCCGCCGAAGAACGCGGAGAAGAGATCGTTGATCGAGCCGAAGCCGTCGAAGTTCGGGCTCTGCCCCCCGCGACGTAGGCCATCGTGGCCGTGGCGGTCATACGTCGCGCGCTTGTCGGGGTCCGACAGGATCTCGTAGGCCTCCGCGGCCTCCTTGAACTTCTCCTCGGCCCGCGGGTCGTGGCTGTTGACGTCGGGATGCAGCTCGCGCGCCAGCTTGCGGAAGGCCTTCTTGACCTCGGACTCGTCGGCCGTGCGGCCGACGCCGAGCACCTCGTAGGCGTCGCGCTTGCTCACGCTTCGTAGACGTCTTCGACGAAGTGCGAGAGCTGCAACGCGGCCTCGCGCACGATTCCGATCGTCGACGCGTAGTCCATCGCAACCGGGCCGATCAGCGAGACGGTCCCGAGCGGGCGCCGCGCCAGGCCATAACCCGCGGTCACCATCGCCAGCGAGCGCATCGCGGGCGCGGAGTTCTCCGCGCCGATGCGGACGATGACGTCGCGCTCGTCGAGCGCGGTGCGCAGCATCTCCAGCAGCGTCCGCCGGCCCTCGAGCATGTGCATGAGGTCGTTGATCTGCGACAGGTCCTGGAAGCGGTGCTCGGACAGCAGGCGCGCGGCGCCGTCGACGTACAGCGAGTCCTCGGCGGTCTCGGCGAGCTCGGTGAAGACCGGCACGAGGCGATCCATGAACGCCCGCTCGGTCGGTCCCATCGATGGGTCCGCGAGCCGTGCGCGCAGCTTGCGCGCACCGAGTCCGAGCCCGACGAGCTCCTCGTTGAGGCACTCGGCTGCCCACCCGACAAGGCCGTTGTCGACCGGGCGCTCGAACGTGATGACGCGCTTGGACACGCCTCCGGTCGAGGTGATGATCACGACCATGACGATCTGCGGCTGCAGCCGCAGGACCTCGATGTGGCGGATTGTGGCGGTCTCCAGCGGTGGCGCCGACACGACGGCCAGCAGGTTCGTCACCTGCGACAGCGTCTCGGTCGTGACGCGCATCGCCTCGTCGACCTCGCGACGTGTCAGCGCGAGCTCGACCATGTGGCCCGCCGGGCGGGTCGCGGGCAGGAGGCGATCGACGAAGTAGCGATAGCCGGAGTCGGTCGGTACGCGACCCGCGGAGGTGTGCGGGTGCGCCAGCAGGCCATGCTCCTCGAGCATCGCGAGCTCGTGGCGAACGGTCGACGGGCCGGCGAGCAGCTCGGGGTCCGCCGCGAGCGTGCGCGACGCCACGGGCTGCACGGTCGCCTGGTAGGCGAGCACGACCTTGCGCAGGATGAGCTCTTGGCGGGGCGTCAGCATCGGTTCGATTGTACGAGTGGTGTCCGCCGGGACCTTTAGGAAGCCCACATATGTCGCGTCATAGGATGCGTGGACCCTGCGGGCCCACGCCCTACGGGGTTGACGGGGGCGGGCGAGCAGAGCTATGTTCGCTCCGGAGGAAGAGACGGGTCTGTCTCGCCAGATCAACGGGTGAGGGTCAAGCAGAGTCAGCCCCCGCGAGGATGACGCACCCGGTTGCCGCAGCAAGGCGGCGGCCATCGCACCATGCGGTGAATCAACAGCGAGGAGAGCAACGCATGTCAGATTACGATCCAAGGGCCGACACAGGCATTCCCACGGAGCCCGTCGGTTCCCTCCCACGTCCGAACGAGCTGCAGAAGGCGTACGGCGAGTACGACGCCGGCAACATCTCAAAGGATGATCTCGAGCAGCTGCAGGACGCGGCCTGCAAGGACTCCATCGAGCGGAGCGAGGCGACAGGCGCGCCGATCATCTCCGACGGCGAGCAGCGCTGGTCGAGCTTCGCCACCTACCCGATCGCCGACACCCTGGCGGGGACGGGCCTCGCGGCCGGCCTCGGCCCGGGCGGTCAGTTCTTCGCGATCTTCGCCGACGGCCACGGTCGTCAGCTGCCGAAGCTCGTGAGCGGCCCGCTGAAGTACAACTTCTACGCGGCCGACACGCTGGCCAAGTCGCTGCCCTACGCGACGAAGCCGATGAAGCAGGCCGTCATCGCCCCGTCGATGCTCGCGCTGCTGTACCCCCTCAAGGACCCGGTCGAGGGCTACACGCGCGAGGCCTTCGAGGAGGACATCGTCCAGGAATGCGTCACGGACATCCGCAAGGCCTTCGAGGCCGGCGCCGTTCGCGTCTCGATCGACTTCACGGAGGGCCGCCTGGCCACCCGCGAGGATCCGCGCAACCCGTGGACGGGTGCCGGCCTGTTGCCGCACTTCATCGAGCTGAACAACCGCGTGCTGGCGAACTTCTCCGACGAGGAGCGTCGCAACATCGGCATCCACACCTGCCCGGGTGGCGACCGCGACTCGGTGCACTCCGCCGACGTGCCGTACAACAACCTCCTGCCGGAGATGTTCAAGATCAACGCCGGCTACTTCCTCATCCAGTGCGCGTCCGAGCGCGAGAAGGATCCGGTCTACGAGTCGATCGGACAGAACAGCCGCGACGACCAGATGGTCTACATCGGCGTCACGAACCCTGGTAACCCGCGCATCGAGAGCGCGCAGGAGGTCTGCGACCGGCTCGTGCGCGCCGCGGACTTCATCCCCAAGGAGCGCCTCGGCTCGACGGACGATTGCGGCTTCTCGCCGTTCTCGATCGACGAGAAGCCCAACCACGGCTCGCCGGACTACGCCCGCGAGGTCGCCTTCGAGAAGATCAAGTCGCGCGTCGAGGGCACCCGCATGGCCGCCGAGAAGCTCGGCGTCGGCTGATCTGCCGCTGACAGCCCCGCAGTGCGCGACGGCCCGCCGCAAGGCGGGTCGTTCGCGTTCTCCGATCAGCGCGGCGCCGACCGTTAGCCTAGGCCTTGCTGAGCGGCGTGGCGTCGCCAGCACGCAACTCGGCGAGACCTGCCCGGATGTCCTCCATCAACGCCGGGCTGCTGAGAACCGGCGGCGGCGTGACGCCGGCCCGTTACCCGCCGTCCGCCCCATCCGGCGTGTCCAGCGCGTCGTAGCGCAACCCGCTGCGGCTTTCGCCGCGGCCGGGGCGGGTGCGGCGGCCGACCCAGGCGACGGAGTCACCGGCGGCGGTACGGGCGAACTGCCAGGCGCGGGTGGCCAGCAGGCCGCTGCGGGGGAGCTCCTCTTCGAACAGCGACAGCGGGCGGTCGGGTTGCAGGAGGCGGCCGAGCGGGGGGAACATGCGGCCGTCGCCGTGGACGATCTCGCCGCGCTGGAGGTGAATCGAGCGGTGGCCGTCGGACTGCGGGACGAGCGGCGTCCAGTGGTCGGGCGGGTCGTTGGCGAGCGTGTAGGCCTGCGTCTCGGGCGGCAGCTCGGCGGGCGGCTCGGCGCTGCCCCGCTCGGCGGCGAGGCGGTCGCGCCAGACCTCGTGGCGGTCGATGCGGTTGCCGGCGAGACCGCTCACCGTGCGCTCGATCGCCCAGGCGATGCTCGCCGTCTCGTCACGGCTGAGCTGGACCTCCTCGACCGGCGCGCCTTCGAGCGAGGGGCCGAGCACGGGCGCCAGGACGAGCATGCCCGGGTCCGCGCCGCTGACGGCGAACATGCTCCAGCCGGGCGCCGCGGCGGGGCTGACGAGCGTCGCGCGGCCGAACGTATCGGTGACGACAAGCGTCTCGATCTTCAGCAGCGTGCCGAGGCGGGCGTCGCACGGCGCGAGGAACCAGTCGTTGCCGTAGACCGTCGCGAACTCGATCAGCAGCAGCCGGGCCAGATCACCGCCGTCGGCCTCGACGTGGCCGAACGACACCCCGGCGTCCTCGAGCTCCCACCAGCGGTTCGCCGGCATGCCGGGGGAGCCGACGCGCGTCGGCAGGCTGCTGTGCGTGAAGCGCGTGCGGCCTGCGTCGGCCGCGGCGCCGAGACTGCGCGGCGCGGGCGCGGCGCGCAGGTCGTCCCAGTCCAGGCGTCCGCCCTCGTAGGCCGGCGCCTCGAGTACGACCTCACCGTCGCCCGTCGGGTCGGGGGCCGCCACCGCGAAACGGTATTCGAGGCGCTCGGGGATCCAGGCCGAACCGGCGCCCGCCGGCGGATCGGAGTACCAGGCGAGCCAGCTCGTGATGACGGCGAGGAGCTTCGTCTGCTGGGCCGGCGTGAGCGTCACGGACAGCGCCGGCACGCGCGGTTTGCCGGCGGCCGTGCGCGCGGCGGCGCGCACGGCGACGCCGGCGATGCCGTTGCGACGCAGGACGCGGAAGCGGCGCCTTGCCGCAGGGTCGGTGCCATTCGGGTCGGGATCGGGGAGCGGGTACTTGTCGCGAAATGCCGGCGCGAGCGTCGTGAGGTTCGCGTGATCGAGCGCTTCGAGAAGATGCGCGCCCGCCGCGACGGACGCCGCCCACTCGGCGGTCTGCTGCGCCTCGGCCTCGACGAGCGGTTCGAGCAGGTCCTGCGGGCCGAGCTCATGCACCGGGCCGTCGGGCGCGCCGAGCTGCAGACGGGTGATCGGCGCCGATGCGACGCCGAGTCGCACGGACGCGGGGCTGGCCGCGTCCTCGCCATTGAGCTCGCCGAGCTGCCACTGGCGACCGAGCAGCCAGGCCGGGTCGTAGAGGCGCGCCTGCAGCCCGCTGTCGGGACCCGGGACGAGGTCGTCGGACTGCGGCTCGATCCGCCACCACGTCGTCAGCGAGCGCATCAGGTGGGGCCCGCCTGTGTCGTGGCTACGAGATCTTGGACGTTGACGGTCAGCGTGTCGCCGGCGACGTTGTCGGCGACGTACAGGGCCGGCAGGTAGCGCCCGAGCCAGGGCACCTCCTCCGGGCCGACCATGCGGATCCGCGCGAGGTCGGCGGTCTCGGTGATCGTGTCGGCGAGCACGTCGATCGACCACGACGCGCCGAGCTGCGGCTGCACGGCGAGCAGGATCGACTGCGGTGCGCGGGCGCCCGGCTCGTCGAACTGAAACGCGACCGCCGCGGTCGTGTCGCGCGCGGGGATGACGTCCGTCCACTCGTCGATGACGAGACCGGCGAGGCCGGGAGCGGCGGCGTCGGCCGGTGCTCCATGGACGAGGATCGAGGTCGCGTTGGCGGCGGGCTCGTCCTGGTCCTTCGCGAGCGCAAGCGCGACCCAGAGGTTGGCCGTCGGGATCTGTGCGACGGCGAGCGTGCCGCCGTTGCCGGCCGTCGCGAGCAGGTAGCGCTCGATCGGCGCGCGCGTGGGCGCGACGCGCTGCAGCCATGCGCGGGGGGCGGCGGGGTCGTCGTGGAGGAAGGCGGGCTTGGCGCCGGCGGAGACGGCGTCGGCCCAGGCGGTCGCGGTGGTCGCAGTCGCCGGCTCGATCGTCGGGAGGATCCTGAATGCCGGCCCGAAGATTGCCTGGAGAGCGGCGAGGTCGGCGGCGGCGTCAGGCTGCGGCGCGTCGAGGAGCTTGATGACGCCGGCGGTCTCGGCGAGGAACGCGTTGGCGGTGGTGGTGAGGGCGGGGTCGGCGGTGGAGGGAGGCTGCGAGGGCGCCGTGGCCGCTGGGGGCCGGGGGGAGCCGCTGGCCGCGGGCTGCGAGGGCGCCGCGGCCGCCTGCCGCGCACCCGCCAGGCCAAACTCCGCGAGCGCGCGCAGCGCGGCCCGCGTGCGCGCGTCGGTCTGCGGCCCAGCCGCCGCCGCAAGCGCGTCGGCCAGGGCTGCAGACGCGGCGCGATACAGCGCCGCGACGGCCGCCACCCGCGCCGCCAGCTCCGCGTCGTCGATCCCCGCGTCCGTCACGACGCCCGGCGGCGCGAGGTCGATGGCGCTCAGCGGCCGCGCCGCGCCGATCGCGTCGGCGATCCAGCGGGCCTGCTCGAGCGCGTCGTCGAGGCCCACCGTGTCTGCCGGCCAGCTGGCGCCGGGCCAGTCGGCGGCATCGTCGTGGACGAGCTCGACGCGGGCGCCCGCAGGGACTTCGCCGCCCGCGATCACGACATCGGCGAGCATCAGCTCGAGGTCCGCCGAAGGGTCGTAGACGAGGTCCAGCGCGCAGGCGCCGGCCTGCGCGATCGTCAGCTCGGAGCGGCTGACGATCGCGCCGTCAGCGCCGACGACGCGCAGCGCCGCCCGGATCCGATCGGCCGGCCCGAGCAGACCGGCGACCCAGGCGTCGAGTCGGGGCTCGGCGACGCGTCGCGGGCGCCGCGCGCCGCGCGCCCAGCCCGCGGGCACGGCCGCACCGGACGGTGCGAGACACAGCAGCCGGTGCGTGTGGGCAAAGCCACCGCGCGGCGTCCGCACGACCTCCGGCTCGGGCGGGACGTTCAGCCCCGAGCCGAGCGCGTCGAGAGACGCCGCCGCGCGAGCGACGTTGCCCGCGGCGAGCTGGTACACGGTCTCCGCGGTCGCGAGGTCGGCGAGCGCGTCGGCCGCGTCGGCGAGCAGGGCGAGCTGCGCAAGGACCGCCGTGCGCTCGGCCGCCGTCGCGCCCACGAGCGTCGGATCGACGAACGAGGCGTTCGCCTGCACGCGCGACAGCAACGTGAGCCCGTCTACGACGTTTGACGCCGCCGCGGCCTCGACGGCCTCGAGCGTCGCCGCAACGTCGTCGGATCGACCCGCGACGAGCGGCGCCAGCGCGCGGAACGGCCGGATGAAGCGGTCGAGCTCGACGCCGTCGCCCGACGCGTCGTGCAGGCCGCGCTCGAACCGATACCCGAGCAGCGCGCCGAGCGGCTGACCCTGGCGTATCCCGTCGAGCAGCCACGTTGCCAGGCGCACGCGGTCCGACGACAGGTCGACGGCGAACGCGTCGGCTGCCGCACCCGCGGCGCCGCGGTGGCTCAGGTGGCCGCTGAGCAGCAGGGCGGCCGTCGCCGCATGCACCGGCGACGGCGCGGCGACGTACCCGGCGTTGGATGGGTCGCTGAAGAGCGGCCCTGCCTCCCCGGGTGGCAACGTCGTCACGGGAGTAGGCGCGGGCTTGGGCCGCAGATCCTCGACCCAGCCGTAGCCGCCGACGAGCACGCCATCGGGGTGCAGCGCACGGACGTCGGCAAGCCGCCGCGTCGCGTACGCCGTCATCCACGCGTCGAGACGGTGCGAGCAGACATCGAGCGCGGCGCGGGTGAGGCGGTCAAGCAGCGCCGTCGGCCGCGCGCCGAGGCTGCCGAGCGCGGCGCGCACCTCGCCGGCGCGCGCCACCGCGGGGCCGATGTCGCCGAAGCCCAGGCGCGTGAAGTCGGCGAGCGTCGCGGTCGCGACGAGCTGCGCGACGGTCCGGCCGGCGGGGAGCTGCGCAGAGACGACATCGCGCGCGTCGCGTGCGAGCAGACGCGGCATCGTGTCGCTGGGGTGATCGGGCGCCGGGTCGACGAGGTCGGGCTCGAGCGCTGCCTTCGCCGCGACGACGCTCGGCGGGCGGCCCAGTCGGACCGCGGCGTCGGCGTCCGCCAGCGCGCAGGAGTGCTGCGCGAGCTTGAAGAGCAACGCGTGCACGCCCGGTCCCGCGAACGCGCCGGTGCGCTCGGACCGGTTGGCGAGGAACTGCAGGTAGTTTGATCCGCTCGCCGGCTCGGGCGGCAGCGGATCGGCCTCCGACAGCGTGCCGTCGATGACCGGCGCGCGGCGGATCCGCGCGGTCCTGCTCTCCCACTGAAAGCTCGCCAGCCGCGGCTGGACCGTGCCGCCACCGACGAGCCGTTGGGCGGCGTCGGCGATGGCCTCGCCGGCGGGGTCGAGTGTCCCGATGAGCGGCGTCAACGCGTGCGAGACGGCTCCGCCGCGCGCCGGCCGCAGCCGGTAGCTGCCCGACTGCGCGTCGCGGCCGAGGATGTCGAGCAGCTCCTGGTCGGGGTCGGCGCCGGCGCGACCGACGTGCGGTACGGCGTGCGCGGCGCCGGGCTTCGTCGTCGCGAGCCACTCCGGGGCGAGCCGGCGCAGCAGCTCGACGAGCTTTGCGTGAGGCGCCGCGTCAGCCGACGCGGGGTGCCAGCGCGACAGCGCCATGACGGGCAGCAGGCCGTACGGCTGGGCGCCGGCGCGCACCACCGGCAGCGGGCCGAGGCCGTTCAGCGCATCGACGAAGAGCTCGCGGGCGGCCTCGACCGTCGCGTCGTCGATCGCCGGGTTGATCAGCGTCTCCATGAAGTAACCGACCGTCGCCGGCCACAGCGCGAGCTGCATCCCGCGGGTGTCGCGCGTGTCGCCGTCGGCGCCGTGCTCGACGCCGGCGACTGCCTGCGCGTCGATGCCGAACGCGGCCGCGGTGGCGCCGGCGTTCGCGGTTGTCACGACATCGCGCTCGCGGTCGGCGTCGAACGCGTCGGCGGCGCTGGTGCGGCGGGTCCACGCGCTGCGGTCGGCGTCGGAGTTGTTCGTCGGCGCGCCGGGTTGCAGGAAGCCGAGGCCGGCGCCGTAGCGCTGCGCGTCGAGCAGCGCTTGCAGTCGCTGTGCGCCCGCCGTGGGGTCGTCCGTAGTGCGAACGCCGAGCACGACGAGGCGATCGAAGCCACGCGTGTCGGTCAGCGGCACGCGGATCCCCATCCCGACGGCGACGGCGGCGTCGAAGTCGGCGAGCCAGCGCAGCCCCTCCTCGAGCGGCGGCGTCGGGTCACCGTCGATCGGCGGCGCGGCGGGCGGCGCGGCGGCTGACGGGCCGACCTGCAACGCGTCGGGGATCGGCGCTCCGTCAGCGCGCACGATGCGGGCGCCGCCGCGGAAGCCGAGGACCGTCCAGCGGTCGGGCATGACGCGGCAGACCGCCGGCGCGAGCTCCGTGTCGCCTGCGTGCGGCGCGTCGGCGAGCTGTGGCGGCGACGTGAGCGGGGTGGCGTCCGAGACCGGATCGGTGGGCCGGTCGCGCTCGTCGGGCTGGGTCGCATGCACGACCCACAGCGCGCGTGTCGTGCCGACGCGATCGGCAAGCTCGACGAACGCCGTCTTCTCCGCGGGCTCGTCGGAACGTCCGGCACGCCAGACACGGTCCCAGAAGCGGGCCGCGGCGGCGAGCTCGTCGTCGGTCAGCCCCGGACGATGGTCGTCGATCGCGAGCTCGTCGGGGTAGACGCGGACGAGCAGCTGTGGGGCCACGGGGTCGGTGACGAAGCGCGTCTCGAGGCGCACCGGCAGCAGTGCGATCGGGTGGTCGCCGGACAACGGCGCGAGCGGGTCGGCGACGAACGCGTCGAGCGCGGCCTGCGCGGCGGCAAGCGCCGCCGTGGCCGTGGTGACCCTCGTCGTCGCGAGCTTCAGCGCGCGGGCCAGCGTGACGCGCTCCTGCGGGGTCGCCGTGGCGAGCTGGTCGCGGAGGTCGGCGACGGCGCCCTGGGCGGTCGCGAGCCCGGTGGTTTGGGCGGCGACGGCAGCGCGCAGATCGTCGAGCTGGGTCATGCGGACACCGGATCGGGGGGCAGCAGGTCAACGCCGCGCATCGCGACCCGCACGGGCTGCTGGGCGAGGATCGACGCCATCGCCGAAGACGTCGTGCCCCAGCGCGGGCCGGTCGGCGGTGACGGCGGGTGCATGTCGGCGCGCAGCTGCGTGATCGCCGGGAGGCCGGCCGCGTCGGCGGCGAGGTGGCCCCAGCTGAGGTCGTTCCACTGGTTCACCGGGCGGGCGTCGGCGCCGAAGCGCTCCGCGACGTCGAGGCCGAAGCGCGGGGCGGTCGGCTGCTCCTCGAGGATGAACCACCAACCCGGCGTCGCGCGCGCGTCCTCGCTGCGAAGCGCGAAGCCGCAGAAGGTGATGTCGGGATCGATCCGCCCGCGGAACGTTGGCAGCAGGACCGCCGTCTCGGACAGATCCGGGCGCCCGTTGCGATCCGGGGCGGCGTAGATGACCGTGTGCGGGTAGCGAAAGAGCAGCCGCCCGCGAATGACGAGCACGAGCCGGCCATCGGCTTGGGCCGCCGTGTGCGCGCCGAGCTCGCCCGTCGTCCAGCTGTGGATCGGCGGGATGTCGTCCGCGCCGTCGGGGGCCCAGAAGCGCGCGAAGCACGTGCCGCGCTGGTCGGTCGGGTACTCGCGCCACAGCAGCTCGCGCGCGACCTCGTGATTCAGGCCGACGAGCGCAGCCTCGGCGAACGCCGGGTTCGTCTGCGCGAGCGTCACGGAGTCCTGCGCGATCCGATGCAGTCCCGGCAGCAGCAGATCGGGCGCGTGGTCGCGGACCAGCTCCCACGCCGGCTGCGCGAAGACGGGCGCGGCCTGGATCTGCTCGAGCGGGTCGCGCTCAGGGCGCGCCGGCGGGCGCCGCACGCGCTTGGCCATCCTGGCGAGCACGGTCACGTTCGGGTCGAGCCGGCCGAGGATCTCCTTCGCGATCGCCGTGACGCCGAGCGCCGGCGCCGGCGGGTCCGGCGCGATGTCGACGAGCGCGTCCGAGAGGGCCGTCGTGGTGACGACGGCGTCGCGCAGTTGTGTGAGCGCGGCGATCGTCGCGGGGATGGCGACCGCGGTTGCGGTGCCGCCTGTGAGGATGCCGCCCGCCAAGCCGCCGGCGGCCGCTCCGCCGCCCGCCGCGCCGCCCGCGGCCACAGCCCCACCGCCGGCCACGACGTCACCACCTCCGCCAACGAGCCTGCCACCGCCCGTCGCGCGGCCCCCGGCGATCGGAGCCGCCGCGCTCGCGACGATGGCGCCGCCGAGCGAGCCGCCGCCGCCCAGCTGGCCGCGGATCGACAAGCCGATGGCCGCCGAGACCTGCCCGGCGAGCTGCTGGGTCAGGGCGACGCCCGACAGCGCCGCGCGGTCGAGGCGCACCGGCGGCTCCGTGCTGCCCGCGTCGCGCGCGGTGGTGATCGCCGTCAGCACGTCCGCCGCGACCCCCACCCGCGCCGGGGCCACGCTCGCGAAGCCGAACAGCCCGTCCGGCGGGGCACCGGAGACGCCGATGCGAAGCGCGCGCGAATCGAGACGCTCGGCGATCTGGCCGGGCCCGCGGTCGGCGGGCGCCTGCAATCGTCGCGCGAGCGCGCCGGTCGGACCGGTCGTGCGACGAAAGCGATTCGTGACGACGGCGTCGGGCAGCGCGCTCGCGGCGATCGCGACCGCGACCGTCGCCGTGCGGGCCGGCATCCGCCGATGCACGGCCGCCGTCAACCCGAGAACGTCGCCCGCGGGTAGCGGCGCGACGTGGCGGCGCAGCAGCGAGGCACGGACCGCGCGCGCGAGCTGCGCGAGGCGCAGCTCGCGGTTGGCCTGCTCCACGGCGCCGACCTGCGACCACGCCTCGTCCATGAGCCGCTCCTGCTCGGCCGCGACGATCGCCGAGCCGAGGCCCGCGACCGCGCGGCGGCGCGGATCGAGGTTCAGCGTCCGCAGCCATGCGGGCTGCGTGCCGGCGTCGGGCACGGTCGGACGGGCCGCCGGCCACTGGCCGTAGAGCGGCGGCGTGACGGCGGGATCGCCGTCCACACCACCGGCCGAAGCCCCCGTGCCGGCCGACGCCGTGCCACCCGTTCCCACGCGCCCGGCCGGCACATCCAACAACCCCTTCAGCCCCGCCTGCACCGCCCCGACCGTCGCCGCCGGCCACGGCGCCGCCGTCGACTGCGGCAGCACCAGCGCGCCCGCGAGCGAGACGATCGCGCCGTCGGCACCCGGTTGCAGCGCCGCCAACGGCGCGCCGCCCGCGCCCACGTAGACGCTCTGCTGCCCGACGCCCGCCGGCAGCGGGCGCGGGCGCAGTGCGCGGGCCATCGACTCGAAGTCGCCGCCGGAGCCGGTCGTGAACTCCCACGAATAGTAGATCGGCAGCGTCACGGCGCTCGCGTCGGCGGTCCACGCCGGCCGCAGCGCGAGCTCATCGGCGGGGTCGGGATCGAGGCCCAGACCGGCGCGCCGGCCGGCCTCGAACGCCGGCACGATACACGCGAGGTAGTGCGTCGTCGGATCCAGCCGCCGCGGACACAGCAGGCGCGCGGCGTCGCGCTGGGCTGCGACCCCGAGCACGGCGCCGACGCTCTCGCCGGGCAGCAGCATCGCCTGCCCGTGCGCCCACGCCCACGACTCCGCGAGGTCGGGGAGCTGGCGCGCCGGCGACGCCTCGGCGTGCAGGTCGAGCACCGCGAGGCCGCCCTCCGACGACGGCTGCGAGCGCACGACGCCCGGCCCGATGGCGACGACGGCGAGCACGAGCCATGGGCGCAACTTCTGGCTCGCGCCGGCGGCCGCGGGCGTGAAGAGCCACGGCAGGTCGGGGCGATCGAGCTCGGCCTGGACGAGATAGTTCGGCTCGGCGTCGGTCGAGCCGGGCAGCGGGTCGGTGCGGATGACCTGCCGCGGGTCCAGGCCCGTCACGTCGCCCGGACCGAGCACGGCGAGCTGCTGGGGCACGCTCAGCGCCGCGCCCGCGCGGCGCGACACGCCAAGCGTCACGCCGAGCCGGGCGCGGCCCGGCGTCGCGGCGTCGAGCGTGTCGGGCTGCGTCAGCGTCGAGGCTATGCCGCTGCGCACCCAGGGCAGGAACTCGTATGTCGGCGCGCCGGCCACGTCAGCCTCGCACCTCGCCAAGTCGGGCAGGCAGCCCCGCGCGATCACGGTCGAGCACAGCCATCAGCCCCGCGCCTCGTGCGCGCCCACGAGCAGCGCCGAGTCGCCCAGCGCGCCCAGCTCCTGGCGCAGCTCGGTCTGCGTCTCCCCCGCGACGACGCCAGGCACCGCAAGCAACGTCGTTGCATCGACGAGCACGTTCGTCATCGCCGACAAGCCGACGAGCGGCGCGCCACGCAACGCCCCCGCCGCCTCGTCGCGGCGCAGCGGGCTCGACGCCGCGGCGCCCAACCCCGCGGCATGGGCGAAGACGAGCAGCAGACCCGGACGCAGCGGCGGCTTCTCCTCCAGTGGCCCGTCGGGTCCGAGCACGATCTCCTCGTAGGACAGGTCGGCCGTCTGCGCCGGTCCGAACACGACCCGGTCCGCGCCCGTGCTGACGCCCGCGACGAAGCGCTCGAACGCCGGCCGCGAAAGCCGCTCGTCGCTCGACAGGTCGACGAACTCGCCGGCGGCGAACGGCGCGCGCACCTCGTCCAGATCGGCCGCCGCGGTGGCGACCCCGTTGACCGTCAGCGACTCGATCGTGAAGCGGTCCGCGGCGACGCGCTGCGCGCCGATGTGCGTGACGTCGATGCCGAGCGGCAGCACGTCCTGGCGCACACCGAGCTGCCCGGCGGGATGCACGACGAGCCCACCAGCGGGGGCAGCCGTTGCGCCACCCGCCACGGACACCGCCGCCGCGGAGCCCGTCGGCGCCAGCGTCTGCCAGCTCGCCGCATCGCCCAGCCCCGCGACCAGAGCCGCCGCCGCGTCGACCGACGCCTGCGTCACCTGCGACAGGTCCGGCCCGGAGTGGAAGTCGATCGGGATCGAGACGCTGAAGAACAGGACCTCGAAGCGCGCCTTGCCCTTGACGTGCCACGGTCCCGGGCCGGTGATGTGCAGATCCAGCGCGACGCTCGCCAGCGTCGAGCCGCCGTAGCGGATCGCCGCGCGAGCCTCGATGTCGACGCTCAGCGCGAACGGGTCGCGCTGGATCAGCGCGTCGAAGCCGACGATCGCCTCGGCGCTGAAGCCGCCGGCCCGCGCCGAGACCTCCATCCGCGCGCCGGCCTGGAAGGAGTTCGACGTGATCGCCAGATACATCTCCATCCGCACGCGCGGGTTGTCGGTCGGGAACGCCAGCGCGAGCCGGCGCTGCGGCGGGACGTTCGCCGACGGCGGCGGCGTATAGGACGGATGGAAGCCGCCGATCGCGAAGAGGAAGACGCCGTCGTCGCCGCCGTGGAAGCGAAAGACCGCGTCGCCCGTCAGCGACAGCGGCCCGAGCTTCGAGGCGACGAGCGAGCCGTCGAGCTCGACCGACGGGCGCTTGGAGTCGATAACGCCCGACGCGTCGACCTGCAGGCGAACCAGCGCATGGTCCTCCGTCGGCGCGACGCCCTTCAGCGACGCGAGGATCAGGACGCGCGACGCCGGACCGGTCTCGATGATGACCGCCGCGCTGATCGAGACGAGCCCGCCCGACCACGAGAGCTTCAGCCCGATGCCGAACATCGAGCTGCCGGGCGTCGGCGGGAAGAGGTTGCCGAGCGTCGTCAGGACGCGCGGCGCGGCGGCGATCGGGTCCTTCGGGAAGAGGATCGTGCCGATCGCGCCGGTGCGCAGCGACGCCTGCAGTGCCGTGACGTTCGCGCCGTGGTTGTGGCCGACGATCGCGCCGAGCCCCGCCAGGCCGATCCCGAACGGCCCGTGCAGCGGCCGCGAGAACTCCAGCGAGCAGACGATCAACAGCGAGTAGCCGCTGGGCAGGTCGGTGATGAGGCCGAACGCCGTCAGCGTGTAGCGCCCGATCGTCAGTGTCAGCACGCCCTCGTAGCGCCCGTGATCGGGATCGAACAGCAGGAAGCCACCGCCGCGGACGCCCTCGCCGTCGATCCCGATGCCGACCGTGTCGGGCAGCTTGACCCACTGCGCGCCGGGGATCGGATGCACGGCGTGCGGCAGCGTCACGCCGAGCCGGTCGACGGTCGCCGAGAACGGACCGAGCCGTACCGCGAAGCCGGTCGACGCCTCGAACGTCAGCTTCGGGCCGTCGGTCTGGCCGGCCGGCCGCGAGCGCAGCGCGAGCAGGACGTGCAGCCCCTGGAGGTTCGGCGTCGTCGTGTGGATGGGGATCAGCACCGACGCGCCCGCGCCACCCTCGACGTACAGCCGCGGCGTGCTGTCGAGGATCACGGCGAGGTCGAACTGCACGCGCAGCCCGCCGCTCGGGACGAGATAGTGCAGGAAGCCGCTGTCGGGCCGCTGCACGACGAGCGCCGCGTCGCGCACACCGACCTCGACGGCGACGTACGGCTCGCGGTCGGAGATCCGCAGCTCGACGTCCGCCGCCTTGACCTGCAGGATCCCGCCGAGCGTCGACGGCTGCGCGGGCTGGCCGGCCTGCGCGCCCTCGTCACGACGCTCGAAGCGCACCGACGCCTTGCCGCCGCCGGCCGCGCCGCCGCGCACGAAGCTCGCGCCGTCGGGCGCCGTCGAGCCGCCGATGAAGACGTCCAGGCCGTCGTCGAACTCGCCCTCGACGACGAAGTGCCAGCCGCCGCCGAGGTGCATGTCGATCTCCGCGCCGAGCCCGAAGCTCAACCACATCCCGGGGCCGCCGTGCTCGCGCGGCACGAGCGCGACGGTGACCGTGATCTCCGCCGTCCCATCGACCGTCTCACCCGAGCCATCCGTCGTCTCGCCGTTCAGGCGCGCGATGAGCGTCACGATGCGCTCGGAGATCGCGTCGCCCTGCGACGTCGGCGACGTCGGCTCGGACTCCCAGCCGTGCAGCACCTCGAACGTCCGCGGGTCGATCGTGCGGTGCAGCAGCGCCTGCACGATCGCCGGCGTCTGGGCGACGATCAGGCCGACTGCCGCCAGCGACGACGACCGCGCGCGGGCGTCGTGCTCGGTCTCCAGCGGGCTGCTCAGCGCGTGCCACGCGTGCTGGGTGATGTAGACTGGGAAGTCCGGCCGCAGCCAGCCGAGGAACTCCGAGCCGACGGCCTCCGCGCCGTCGATGACGTCGTCGGGCGGCAGGTTCTCGACGAGCAGGTTCAGCAGCCGCGCGAACGCGAGGATCCACGGGTGGCTCGCCGCGACGTACGCGAGACTCAGCGTGTCGACGACGGTCTCGAACGCCTCCAGCGCGATGACGCCGGCGGGCAGGTTGGCGTCGGCGGCCTCGACGACGAGCTTCACGGCCTCGGAGACCTCGGTGAGCTTCGCCGCCGCCTCGACGTACTCCGGCAGGCCGGCCTTGCCGGCCGCGGCGGCGTCGAGCGCGTCGGCGATGCCGAGGACGTTCGGCACGACGCTCTCGTTGACCGGGATCCCGATCGCCTCGCGCGAGTACTCCTGGTCGACGGCCAGGTGCGCGATGAGCTTCACGAAGTGCCCGAGGTCGCCCAGGACGTCGCCGAGCAGGTTGCGCTCGTCGGAATCAGCCATCGCGCTTCAGACCTCGATCACGGGTTGGGGCTTGTCGTTGGGCTCGTCGAAGACGAGCTCGTGCGTCGTGAACGGCGCGGGCGCCGCGGTCGTCGGGTTGTGGTGGTCGATCGACAAGAGCTCGCTGCGCGCGACGAGGCGGTCGTCGCCGGGGTTGCGGGCGAAGCTCAGCCGCGCGACCTTGTTGAACATCCCCAGCGTGCGGGTGTTGGAGTGCTTGCGCACGGCGTTCTGGTGGCGGCGCGCCAGCGCGCCGTAGCCGTGCTCGCCGCGCAGCGGATCGCCCGAGTCGAACTCCGCCGTGAGTGCCTCGGGGCGCACCGGCTCGGGGCGCTCGCCGTCCGGCCGCGCGTCGGCGATGAGCTGCAGGCTCCAGGCGTAGTCGGGCTCGATCGCGACCGAGGCGCCCTTCGGCCAGCCGGTCGTCGGCAGCAGCACCGGGCGCTGCAGCATCCGCCGGCGCAGCCCGCGCGAGGGCAGGCTCGGGCTGCTGACCGGGTCGTCGGCGGGATCGCGCCAGACGAGGAAGCTCACCGGATAGCCGCGGCCGACGAGCTTGTTCGCCCATCCCTGGCCGAGCAGCGGGACGAGGATCTCCGGGAACGTGATGTATTGGATCGCGCTCGACGTGAACTGGCCGATGACGCTGACGAGGCCCTGCCCCTTGCGCCAGAACGACAACCCGAGCGTCACGGCAAAGTGGACGTCGCCGGAGAGGATCATCACCCGCTTGTAGCTCGCCAGGCGGTCGAGCAGGCGCGCCATCTCCTTCGGCCGCGCGTTCCAGCCCTCGTAGTCGAGCGCCTCCAGGCCGGTCAGCGCGATGTCGTCCGCGTCCTCCATCTTCTTGTGAATGCTCGCGAACGCCGACACCCCGCGCGAGATCAGCCCCTGCGTCAGCTCGCCCAGCAGGACGGGGTCCAGCGCAGGCTGCGACAACACGACCATCAGGACCTCGAGGCCAGCCTCCAGCGGACCCTCCGGGATCTGCGTGTCGCGCTCCTCGTCGGGCAGCTGGACCGGCGGCGAGACCGGGCCGGTGAAGCCGCGCCGCGTGCGCGTGTCGCAGGCGATCACGCGGTGTGCCGCGCCGTCGATGCGAAAGTCCCAGCGCACCTTCGGCGGCTGGCCGGCGAGCCCGAGCAGCGCGTCGAGCTTCGCCGTGGCCTGCGTGTCGGGGCCGGTGGCGGCGCCCGCCGGGAACAGCTCCGTCGCGCGGGCGAGCAGGTCGGCCGCGGGCCCGCTGTCGTAGCCGATCGGGTTGTTGCCCCAGCCCTGCGTCAGCGCGAACGAGACGAGCCCGTCGCGGACGACCGCGCGGCCGAACGGCTGGCCGAGCACGCGGTCCTTCCACAGCTGGCAGAGGTTCCAGTCGTCGCTGACGTCGTGGTCGTCGAAGACCATGTACGTGCAGACGTTCGCCAGCCCGCGGCGGATCCGCCCGAGCCGCTGCACGTAGTCGAGCACGAGCGGGACCTCGTCGCCCGCGGCGCGCTGCGCGCTGTCGAGCTTGTGGCCGTCGCTGGGGATCGTCCCGAGCTTGGCGGTCAGGAAGTCCTTCGCCTCGGCGCCGGTCTCGTCGGTGATCGGCGGGTTGGGTCCGGGCAGGACGGTCTTCGGATCGTCGAGCAGCACCTTGCCACTCGCGTCGCGCTCCCAGACGTCCGGCGACCACAACATGAGCTGCATCGCCAGGCGTTCGGTCAGGCCGAGCAGGTGGCTGTCGGACTCACTGGATGTCAGCTGCGCGACCTTCTGCATGAGCATCTTGCGATAGGCGGCGGGGAAGTTCGTCTGGATGAGCTTGATCTCCAGCGGCGGCTTGCCGGCGCCCTGGTCGAAGCGCATGAGCTCGTCGATGCCGAGCAGCTGGCGTCCGAGCGCCGTGATCCGCCGCGAGAGCGTGCCGGGGACTTCGTCTGCGTAGACCTGGTCGCCGGTCATCCACAGCTGGTGCGGGCGATGGCGCGGCTCGTCGAGGTCGTGGTCGACGAGCTCGTCGACGCTGTAGAGCAGGTTCGGCCCG
This sequence comes from Solirubrobacterales bacterium, assembly GCA_038260305.1. Classification (GTDB taxonomy): domain Bacteria; phylum Actinomycetota; class Thermoleophilia; order Solirubrobacterales; family Solirubrobacteraceae; genus CADCVQ01. Next base: position 66,141 of record JBBSNY010000003.1, on the reverse strand, counting down.
CCGGCGGCGTGGATGCGGTTGCACGAGCCGTGCAGGACGACGAGGTCGTCGATCGTCGCCGGGCAGGTCGCGAACGAGGGCAGCATGCCCTGCTGGTAGCCGAGCGCGGGCTGCGTCGGCGTGTCGGACAGCACGCCGAGCGTGTGCAGGTCGCGCGCCGGCTTGCCGTTCGGCGTGAAGACGACGTTGTAGGAGTAGCGCGCGCCGGGCAGCAGCGGCTGGTCGTTCGGGACCGGCGTCGCGGTGACGACGGCGATGTGCAGCTTGTCGCCGATCCGCAGCGTCGGCCGATCGCCGCCCGCGATCGAGCCCTGCGGGTCGAACACGCCGGCGCTCGCGTCACCCGCCGTGACCGGTCCCGCCCACACCCGCAGGCGCACCGAGCACGGTTCGCTCGTCGCGACCCAGACGCTGACGAGCCGCGGCTCGACGCGTCGCACGATCGGTCCCGCCAGTAGGAACGGCAGCTCCATCGGTGGGCGAGTATCTCAGCGGCAGCGTTGACGCTGTGTTAGATCGCTCACGGATGGTGGATCGGGAAGGATCGCGCCGCGCGACGCCCGACGTCAGCCCTCGGCGGCGACCAGCAGCGCGGGCATGCCGAGTTCGCGCGCGTTCGCGAGCCCCTGCTCGAGCACCCCGTCTCGCCTGTGACTTTGACCGGTAGTTGGCGGCGTTCTTACGTCGATAGTTGGCGCGCCCGATCTATGCGGGGCCCATGATGACGGCCTGCTTGACTTGACGGTCGACCCGCGCGCATAGCCGAGAACCATATGCCGCGTGAGCCGCGACCCCGGCCCTTTCGGGTTCCCGCGGCAGCGACGGCTCACAGCCTGCGATGTGCGCGCGCCAATCGGGCGACAGCCTCCGCCACAACAGCGTCGAACTCGGCTTCACCGGTCCACGTGGTGCCGTCCCTGTTGCTCGAGTGACTCTGCGCGATAAGGCGCGGCCGGTCGTCGACAAGGCGACAGATCACTCGTAGCCCTTTGAAGTCCGGCAGCGTCGCGAGATCCTCGTCGCGCGCGCCTCCCTGGCGGTAGACGCGCACACCATCGGGGACGACTCCTGTTCGACGAAAACGCGTCGGTCCAGAGACACTAGCGACGAGGTCGTCTGTCCATATGCTCCCGTCAGCCGCAAGCCACAGTCCGCCGCCGGGGCCGATCTCGAGGCTCCAGCCGACGTAGCGAGATTTCCCTTCAGTTTTCCGCAGGCGACTTCGTCGCTGGCCCGTGGCCGGTGAAATACCGGAATGCGGTCAAGCTAATGCCACGGGGTATTTCCTCCTAGAAAAGGGTCTCCTGCTGTTCCCGTGGGTCGGTGAACGTCGGGTTCGCCGCGGTACGGGTACCCGTGGGGTCCCGCTACTTGGTGATGGCGATGGCGCTCAGCTTCGCCAGCATGCCGCGCGAAGGCAGCGGGCTGCCTTCGCGTCTGGATGGACCGTCAGGGCGATGACGGCATCTCGCGGCCGACGATCTACCGGTCGCTGCCGCCCACCAAGGACGTCTCAACACGGGTTATGAGACGGCATCGCTCGGGGCCGATCTCCCCACTTTTTCAACCCAGGTTGACATAACAGGGATTCTGAGGCATTGCCAGGACGTCCGGGCTAGCGTAACGAGGAGCTGCGCCGCTACCCGCTGCTAGCGGCAGAGCGCGTAGACGGTGCCGGCGACGGTCTGTCCCGGTTGCACGTCGCCGGCGACCGTCGCCATGACGAGCACGGAGCGCTTGCCGCGGACGTTGCGATCGAGCACGCTCGCACCAATCGCACCGCCGGAGGCGCCGGTGCGCCACGTCTTGGCCTTCGGGCACGTCATGCGCATCGCGGCGTAGGCGACCTCGGTGCCGCGATAGATCCTCACGTCGCGGCTGACGACGACCCAGTTGGGCGGCAGCGGCTCGCCCGCCCGGACCTTCGACACGCCGGGGAAGTCGACGGGACTTGACCCCGGCGCGGACAGCCCCACGCGGGGCGTGACGACGATCTTCGTGTCGGTCGCCGTGGCCGCCGCGGCCGACCCGCCGAGGGCGAGCGAGGCCGCGATGGCACACACGACGGCGTGACTGATGCGAGAGCGGAACATGGCGTGTCTCCTTGACGAAAGCCGACCGGTCGCCACATCTTGCGCCCGCGTCGAGCCCCCGTGGGGCACCCCTGGGTGGCGATCTCGCACACCTCCGCGGGCGCCGGTGCCTAGGCGGCGTCGGTGCGGCGACCCGTGCGCTCGATGTCGTCGCGCAGCGAGCGCAGCGCCTGACGGATGATCCGCGAGACCTGCATCTGCGAGACGCCGACGACGCGCGAGATATCCGTCTGCGTGAGGTCCTCGGTGAAGCGCAGACGCAGGACCTCGCGATCGCGCTCGGACAGCACCTCGAGCGCGTCGTCGAGCATGACGCGGATCTCCGCGCGCTCGATGTCGGGGTCGCGGGCGCCAATCGAGTCGGCCAGCGTGACGTCCTCGCCCGTGGGCTCGTCGAGCGAGCGGGTGCGCCGCGCCTCCTGGCTCTGGATCGTGATCAGCACCTCCTCGAACGGCTGCTGCACCTTGTCGGCCAGCTCCTGCACCGTCGGCGAGCGCCCGAGCGTCGTCGTCAGCTCGTCGCGCGCCTTGGCGAGCTCGATCTGCAGCTCCTGCATCCCGCGCGGCACCCGCATCGCCCACGTTTTGTCGCGGAAATGGCGCTTGATCTCGCCGAGCACCGTCGGCGTTGCGTAGGACGAGAAGCGCACCTCGCGCGTCATGTCGAAGCCCTTGATCGCCTTCATGATCCCGACGCACGCGACCTGCACGAGATCGTCGATCGGCTCGCCGCGACCGCCGTAGCGACCGGCGAGCGCGCGCGCCAATGGCACCATCTCCTCGGCGAGGGTGTCGCGCGCACGGGTGTCCCCGTCCTCGTGGTATCGACGCAGGAGCTCCCGCTCGCGATCCGCGCGGGTTCCGACGCCGGCGATCGGGTTGTCCGTCACCTTGAAATCGAGATTAGCCGTTCGAAGCCGGCCACGACCGTCGTGGGAGGCGTCCGGCTGACTGGGCGTCGCGTGGGACTACCCCTGCTCGAGTGGGGCCATCGTCAGCCCCGCGCCCTGCAGCTGGTCCCAGTACAGCTCCGCCGCCTCCTGGTGGCCCGACCAGACGATCGCGAGGCCGCTGCGATGGATCGTGTCGGCGATCTGGTAGCCGCGATCGACGGTGATGGCGGGGATGTAGCGCGCGAGCGTGTGCGCGACGCCGTCGAACGTGTTGTGATTGTCGTTGCGGACGATCACGCGCCAGTGACCGCCGAGTCCGCCACCCGGTGGCCCCGTCCGCGGCTTCTCGATCGTCTGGCTGCTCATCTGCTCGCAGGATACGAAGGCGCGGCGGGTTTGGCCAGCGCACCGATGCGAGCGCACCATCCGCACACGTCGCACGTCTATGAGGCCCGCTGCTTCCAGTAGCGATCCAGGCCCAGCCACTGCTGGTCGACCGGCATCGCCTGCGCGAACGACGCCGCGCCCTGCTCGTCGAGCGCGTCGACGTACGCCGCCAGCAGCGCCGCGGAGTAGGCGGCCTGGTCGTTCGTGCGCGCGAGCTCGCCCCACTGCGCCAGCGCTGCCCGCAGGCGCTCGATGTGCGCGCCGACATCGCCGTGCTCGCCGAAGTGCGTGATCGCGAGGGCTGTCGGCTCCCACCCCTCGATGAGGTCGAGCGATGCGCTCCAGGCCTCGAGATCGATGTCCGGCGGCGGCGTCGGCGCCAGCAGCAGGTCGGTGCCCGGCATCCGCACGCCGCAGGTGTCACCGGGGAAGACCCAGCCCGAGTCCTGGTGGCGGTAGGACACGTGATGCGAGGCGTGCCCGGGCGTGTAGGCGACGTCCCAGCCGTCGATCGACTCGCCCCCTCGCAGGACGCGCAGCGAGCGCTCGGGAATCGGCACGACCTCGCCCCACAGGCGCTCGAAGTCGTCGCCGTACAGCCGCGTCGCGGAGGCGACGAGCCGCCGCGGGTCGGCCAGGTGGCGGGCGCCGCGCTCGTGGACCCAGACCTCGAGGTCCGGCCATTCTCGTACGAGCGCCCCGGCCGCGCCGGCGTGGTCGAAGTGGATGTGCGTCAACAGCAGCGCGCGCGGCTGCTCGCCTGCGAGCGCGTCGAGCAGGGTGTCCACGCAGGACTCCGGGCCGGGGTCGACGAGCACGTCGTCGACCTGCCAGCAGCAGATGACCTGCTCGCGTCCGAGGTGCTCGACGTCGATGGGTCGCATCGCTCAGACGCTACTCAACGCCGCTCGGCGCACCTCCTGCGAGGGGTTGGGCCGATTGCGTCGGCGACGCTGTCGCTTTCGGCCCAACCCTGCGGTCAGCGCACACCCTGCGCGAAGGCGAAGCGGTTGCCCGGGTCGTAGGCGTGCTTGACCCTGCGCAGGCGGGCGAGGTTCGAGCCGTAGTAGGCGCGCTCCCAGCCGTCGAGCTCGGGGTCGATGTAGTTCTGGTATGCCGCGCCCGACGCGTACGGGCGCATCGCGGCGTGGGTGTCGCGCGTCCACTGGGCGCACGCAGCGGCCCGATCGGGCGTGTCCGTGGCGCCCCAGAAGCTCAGGTAGGCGCAGTGGAAGCGCTCGGAGCGGTGCACGAACGCCGTCGCGCCCGCGGCGTGCTCGTTGACGACCGCGCCGAGCGCGTCGAGCTGGACGCCGCCCTCGTGGCCGCTGCCGCCGACGCCCGGCCACTGCTCGATCTGGGCGGTCAGCGCCGCGATCGCATCGGTCGGCATCGGCTTGGAGAAGAAGTCCGAGCGCTGGTAGTTCGGGAAGTGCTCGACCTTCACGCTCAGCGCGCCGTCGCCGGCGCGGCTGACGCCGTCGGGCAGCGCCGCGTCCGCGAACGCCCGTTTGCGCAGCGTCGTGCTCGCCGGCCCGACCGCGATCAGCGGTGCGAGCAGCGTGCGCAGCGACGCATCGGAGCCGTACCAGTGCCCGGACGCGGTCGCGGTCAGTGTCCCGGTCGGAAGGCGCAGCGCGCGGAAGCGGCCGTATGAGAGCGTCCGCGGCGCGAATGGCAGCGTGCGCTGCCAGGCGTCGAGCGCGGCGCCGGCCTTCGCCCAGTCGAAGGCCAGCGTGAAGGCGATCGGGTCCTCCGTCCGACGGGCCGTGAAGCGCATGGAAGTAACGATCGCGCAGCCGGCGCCGCCGCCGCGCAGCGCCCAGTACAGCGCGGGCTTCGTGCTCGTCGAGCAGGTCGTGACGCTCCCGTCGGCGAGCACGACGGTCGCGGCGCGCAGGCTGTCGGCCGTGATCCCGTCGCGGCGCATGAGCCGTCCGAAGCCGCCGCCGATCGTCAGCCCGGCGATGCCGACGGTCGGGCACGTGCCGACCGGCAGCGCGATGTCGTGTCCGAGCGTGAGCTCGCGGTAGACGTCGAGCACGTTCGCGCCGCCGCCGACGTGCACGATCGCGCGCTCGCGGTCCAGCGAGACGGCGTCCATCCGCGAGAGATCGGCGACGATCCCGCCGATCGCATTGGAGTAGCCCGCGAACGAGTGGCGCCCGCCGCGCGCGGAGACGGGCCAGCCGCGCCTGCGGGCGAAGCGCACGACCTCGGAGACGTCGCTCGCTCGTTCGCACAAGACGATGGCCCGCGGTGAGACGTCCAGCCGGGGGTTCCACAGCGCCCTCGCGTCGCCCCAGCCCGCGTCGGTCGGGCGCACGAGCGAGCCGCGCAGCCGAGCGCGCAGCTCTGCGATCGTCGCGGCCGGCGGCTTGGCGAGCGCCGGCGAGCCGTTCGCGCCGCCGAGCACGGTCGCGGCGGCGAGCGCGGCCGCGCCGCCGACGAACTGCCGTCGTGTCTGACGTTCGGGCATGTCGTGCGTGAACTCAACCAGAGCCGCGGAAGTTGCGCTCGGCGGACGGCGACGTAGGGTCAACGGTCGTGGATTGGCAGACGCTCGGCAACGACGCTCGTCACGGTGCACCCGCTGTCAGGCGACGCGACCGACATCGCGCTCGTGCCACTTGCCACACCGCTGCTCGCCGGGCCGGGCGCGATCGCGACCGTCATCGTGCTCAGTCGCCAGCACGACGAGCTCTCAGGGCGCGTCGCGGTCATCGGCGGGATCGTCTGCGCGCTGGCGGTCGTGGGCGCTGTCATGCTGATCGCCGACCCGTGTCCACGGTGTTGCCGACGGCGCTTGTGAGCTTCCTGACACGCGTCTTCGGCCTGCTGCTCAGCGCGTTCGCCGTCCAGCTCGTCGTCAACCGGCATCGAGGGAACATTGCAGGCGGCCTGAGACCGGCCGTTAGGATCTGCCGATGGCCGAGTCACCCGCGCCGCATCGCCTGCCGCAGCCCGACCGGCCGTGGATGATGCGCACGTACGCAGGGCATTCGACCGCGGCCAAGTCCAACGAGCTGTATCGCTCGAACCTCGCGCGGGGCCAGACGGGGTTGTCCGTCGCGTTCGATCTGCCGACGCAGACGGGCTATGACTCCGATCACGAGCTCGCTCGCGGCGAGGTCGGCAAGGTCGGCGTCCCGATCGCGCACAAGGGCGCGATGCACACGCTCATGGACGCCATCCCGCTCGAGACGATGAACACGTCGATGACGATCAATGCGACGGCGGCGTGGCTGCTGGCGCTGTACATCGTCTGCGCCGAGGAGAACGGCGTCGATCCGAGGATCCTCCAGGGGACGACGCAGAACGACGTCATCAAGGAGTTCCTCGCCCGCGGCACGTACGCCTTCCCGCCGGGGCCGTCGATGCGCCTGACCGCGGACCTCATCGCCTACACGGTGACGGAGGTGCCGAAATGGAACCCGATCAACATCTGCTCCTATCACCTGCAGGAGGCCGGCGCGACGCCCGTACAGGAGATCGCGTTCGCGATGTCCAACGCGATCGCCGTCCTCGACGCGGTTCGCGAGCGCGTCGACGAGACGCTCATGGGGACGGTCTTCAGCCGGATCTCGTTCTTCGTCAACGCCGGGGTACGCTTCGTCGAGGAGCACGCGAAGCTGCGGGCGATGGCCGTCCTGTGGGAGCAGCTCGGCCTCGAACGCTACGGCGTGCAGGACGCCAAGCAGCTGCGCTTCCGCTACGGGGTGCAGGTCAACTCGCTCGGCCTGACGGAGTCCCAGCCCGAGAACAACGTCCAGCGGATCGTGCTCGAGGCGCTCGCCGTGACGCTCGGCCGCGACGCCCGTGCGCGCGCCGTCCAGCTGCCCGCGTGGAACGAGGCGCTCGGCCTCCCGCGCCCCTGGGATCAGCAGTGGTCGCTGCGCATCCAGCAGATCCTCGCCTACGAGACCGACCTGCTCGAATACCCCGACATCTTCGCGGGCTCGCACGTCATGGACGGCCTCGTCGCGGAGATGCTCGACGGCGCCCGCGCCGAGATGGCGGTCGTGCAGCGCCACGGCGGCGCCGACGCGGCGGTCCCGTACATGAAGGCCGCGCTCGTCGACTCACACCGGGCCCGGATCCGGCGCATCGAGTCCGGCGACCTCGTCGTCGTCGGGCAGAACCGCTACGCCGACTCCGAGCCCTCGCCGCTCGCGTCGGGCGCCGACGGCGGCATCATGACCATCGACCCCGGGGTCGAGGCCGAGCAGATCGAGGCGCTGCGGGAGTGGCGCGCGGATCGTGACGCGGACGTGATCGAGGCGGCGCTGACGGAGCTGCGCCGCGTCGCCGCCGCGGACGACGAGAGCATCATGCCGGCCACGATCGCCGCCGCCCGGGCGGGCGTCACGACAGGCGAGTGGGCGCAGGCGCTGCGCGACGTCTTCGGCGACTACCGCGCGCCGACCGGCGTCGGCGAGGCGAGCGCCGCGGCCGCCGGAGAGGACGACCTCGAGGCGATCCGCGACGAGGTCGCCCGCGTCAGCGACGTCCTCGGCCGCAGGATCAAGATCCTCGTCGGCAAACCCGGCCTCGACGGGCATTCCAACGGCGCCGAGCAGATCGCGGTGCGAGCCCGCGACGTCGGACTCGACGTCGTCTACGAGGGCATTCGCCTGACGCCGTCGCAGATCGTCACGAGCGCGCTGCAGGAAGGCGTCCACGTCATCGGCCTGTCGATCCTGTCGGGCTCGCACCGTGAGCTCATCCCCGACATCGTGCGCGCGCTCGCGGACGCCGGCGTCGACGCGCCGGTCGTCGTCGGCGGGATCATCCCCGAGGCCGACGTCGGGCCGCTGAAGGCCGCCGGCGTCGCCGCCGTCTACACGCCCAAGGACTTCGACCTGACGCAGATCATGCGCGACCTCGTCGCGCTCGTCGCCGAGCGCAACGGCGTCGTCGCGCAGACCTGACCCGTCAGCGTGCGAGCATCGGCGCCGGGCTGACGCTCAGCGTCGGCATGGCGAACAGCGAGGCCAGCGCTCCGATCAGCACGACCGCCTGCACCGCCCACCCGACCGAGTTCATGTTCGCATCGTCCAGGACGCCACCGAGCAGCCCTGCGCAGAGTCCGCCGACCGCTCCCACGGTGAGGTACACGGAACGATCCACACCGCCCGCGAGCGCGGCGATACGTCCCGCGAACACGATGCCGGCGGCGGCTACCGCCGCGCCATTGAGCAGCGGCTCGGACACATCCAACACGAGCAGGTCTTTGAGCACAACGTACACGATCGCGCCCGCGGCGCCCGCGAGCGCGCCGCTTGCGACCCCGACCGCGACGCCCGCCGGAACGCCGACGCGTGTCTCGCGCAACGCCAGGTAGAGCGCGGCGAAGGTCAGCGCCCCGACGATGCCCCACAGGAAGGCCATGTGCAGCGCGATCCCGCCGACCCGCGCCAGCGCGTCCGCGATCCACCCGGCGTTGAGCCGGTCGGCGATGGTGCCCGCATGCGAGACCTGGCCCCAGGTCTTCGTTGTGGCCAGCGGAGCGGCGAGCAGCGAAGCCCCGGCAGCCGCGCCGGTCATGGCGAGGATCGCGCGCCCCGTGACGCGCACGTGCGTGTCGGACCCCTTGAGCTCGGGCACGATCGTCGCGAGCTGGTTCCCGAGCTGCTCGATGTCGTAGTCCCAGCGTGCGTCGTCGAGCGCCACGGCCTGGAGGTCGCAGAGCGACTGCAGGCCGGGCGGCAGCTGCTCGCGAGCGGGCATCTTCGCGTCGTCGAAGAGGATCGGGATGACGAGGACGTCCGTGCGCTGCACGCCGCGCTCGATCTCCTGGCGCACGACGTCATCGGCCTCCCAGATGCGGGCCACGCCGTCGCGGCCGGTGAGCTGCGTCCAGCTCGGGCCGATCATGACGAGCATGACCTCGCAGGTGTCCAGAACGCTCTCGATGTGGGTGCGCCACGACACGCCCGCCGGGATGCTGCGGTCGCGGAAGACCGCGGCATCGCCGAAGCGCTCGTCGAGCTCGTGCTGGAGGCGTCCGGCCCAGCCGGAGTCGGTCCTTCGATAGCAGATGAAGATCGATTGGCTCATCGGGTGCCTCCCAGCGGGGTTTGCTCGCGACGGACGAGGTCGGCCGCCCCGAGCGGCCACTCGCGAGGAAGAGCAGGCGATCGGCCCGCTTGATACATCCGCTCGCGAACACGTCCACCGCGCGCGGATGCCGCGGGGCGCTGGTAGCTTGCAGGCGGTGTCCAGCGCGCGTGGCTCAGGACTCGCCGAGCGGCTGCGCGAGCGCGACCTCAGCGCCGCGCCGGAGGTGCTGAACCTCGTCGAGAACCGCGCCCCCGCCCACCGCGAGGAGATCGCCGCGCTGCTGGCGGGCGTCTCCCCCGCCGCGCTCGGCGGCGAGGCGCCGGCGCACGTCGTCGGCATCACCGGGCCGCCCGGCGCGGGCAAGTCCTCGCTCCTGTCGCAGCTCGTGCCGGCGTGGCGCGCCCTGGGGCGCAGCGTCGCGGTGCTCGCGGTCGACCCGTCGTCCAAGCGCTCCGGCGGGGCCCTGCTCGGCGACCGTGCCCGGATCGCCGTCGACCCGTCCGATCGCGCCGTCTTCGTGCGCTCGATGGCGGCGGGCGGGCGCCTCGGCGGGCTCGCCCCGGCGACCCGCTCGGCGGCGCACGCGCTCGCGGCGGCGTTCGACATCGTCGTCATCGAGACCGTCGGCGTCGGGCAGTCGGAGACCGACGTCGCCGAGGTAGCGGATAGCGTTGCGGTCGTGGTCCAGCCCGGTGCCGGCGACGTCCTGCAGTTCCTGAAGTCGGGGATCATGGAGATCCCCGACGTGCTCGTCGTGACAAAGGCCGATCTCGGCCCGATCGCGCTGCGCTCGCGACGTGACCTCAACGCGGCTCTGCGCTCGCTCGGAGCCCGCGACACGGCTGTCGTCGCGGTCTCGTCGCTGCCGCCCGCGAGCGGCTTTGACGAGCTCGTCGCGGCACTCGACGAGCACCGCGAGCGGCTCGACGTGCCCGCGCGGCGGCTGGCGGCGCGGCGGGCGAGCGCGCTCGCGGACTTCACCGTCGAGCACGGCGAGCGCGGCCTGCGCGCCCTTGGCGGCCCGCGCGCGGCGGCCCGGCTGCTCGCCGACCAGGATCGGGCACATGACGTCGGGGCCCTGACGCGCGCGCTCGAGTCGGCGGCGGTGTCACCGTGAGCCGCGCGGCGCTCGTTGATCTCCTCCTCATGCTCGCCGCGTTCGCGGTCTGCAGCGCGGTGGCGGGCGTCGCGGGCGCGCCGAACCTCGGCACCGCGCTGACATTCGGCCAGCTCGGCTTCGCGCTGACCGCGGTCTACGTCCTGCTCAGGCGCTGACCGGCGGTCCTACGGGGTGGCGTTGCCGGGGCGCGGAGGCAGGATCTTCCACGCGCCGTCCTCGCGGATCAGCGTATAGACGGCGTCGCCCGGCACCTGCCCGGCGGCCGATCCGCGCACGCGCGCGGCGGCGCGGTCGCCGTTGACCTCGACGCTGATGACCGTCAGCGTCGGGTTGTGGACGTCCTCCAGGGCGGTCCGCAGCGCGACCTCGCACGGCAGGCCGCTGCTCGCCGTCTGCTTGACATAGGAGGCGGCCAGCAGGTCGTCGCATAGCGTCTGGTAGTCCTTCGTGCGCGACGCCTGCTCGTAGCGGACGAGCGCCTCGCGGACGAGCTTGGCGTCGTCACGGCCGCCGCGGACCTTGATCACGACGATCGCGACGACGATCGCGAGCGCCACGAAGACGATGATGCGGGCCGGGCCCTTGAGCGATCCGAGCTTGCGAAACGGCTTGGCGAGCAGTGTGAACGGCTTGCGGAGCACGGCGCGGACGCCGCCGCGCGGTTTGCCCGACTTGTCCTTCTTCTGCTTCTTCTGCTTCGGCTGCGCGGAGCCCGGGCTCGGTGCCTCCCCTGGAAGCGGCTTCTTGCGGAGCTTGATCCGGGACTCCCTGACGGGCACGGGAGCGAACGGGTCGGCCACCGCGCTCTGGTGCGCAGTCGGCTTCTTCTCCCGCTTGCGCGAAGGCTTCTTCATGGCGGGGACACTATTTGGCATCGAGCCGTCATGCATCCGTAAGCCGCGAATGCGAGAACAATGAGGACGTGGCCATGCACCTGACAGCCCGCGCCCGCGCAGCGGCACCGATCCGATGATCGTCCTGCTCGCGTTCGCCGTGCTCGCCGGTGCCGCGACGGCGATCACGCCCTGCGTGCTGCCGGTGCTGCCCGCGCTGCTGTCCGCCAGCGGCAGCGGCGGACGGCGGCGGCCGCTTGGCGTCGTCAGCGGCCTCGCGCTGACGTTCACGATCACGATCGTCGGGCTGGCCTCGGTCGTCGACGGCGTCGGCTTCGCGGACGGAACGCTGCGCACGATCGCGATCGTCGTGCTCGCGCTGTTCGGTCTGACGATGCTCGTCCCGGCCGCGAACCACTGGGTCGAGGCCCGGATGGCCGCCCTCTCGCGCCTCGGGCCGCGCCGCGCCGGCGACGGCTTCTGGTCGGGGCTGCCGGTCGGCGGCGCGCTCGGCTTCGTCTTCGCGCCCTGCGCGGGACCGATCCTCGCCGCCGTGATCTCGGTCAGCGCCTCGCGCGGGACGACCGCCGGGCTCGTCGCCGTCGCGATCGCCTACGCCCTCGGGTCGGCTGCCGTCCTGCTCCTGCTCGCGCTCGGCGGCCGACGGATCATGGAGCGCGTGCGCCGCGGCACGCGCGGGCCGGTCGTCCAGCGCACGCTCGGCGCGGTCATGCTGCTGACCGCCCTGCTGATGTTCGCGAACCTCGACATCCGCTTCCAGAGCGCGCTGGCGAGCGACTTCCCGAGCTTCCTGACGAACCCGACCGGCGGCCTGGAGCGCTCGAGCGCCGTCGAGAAGCGCCTCGCCGACCTGCGCGGCACGTCGAAGTTCAAGGCCCCGACCGCGCCGGTGAAGGCGAAGCGCACGACAAACGTCGCATCCGACGCGTCGCTGCCCGGCATCAAGACGCCGGACCTGCCGATCCGCGGCACGGCACCCGACTTCACCAACACCCAGCGCTGGTTCAACTCGCCGCCGCTGACGATGCACGGCCTACGCGGGCGCGTCGTGCTCGTCGACTTCTGGACGTACACGTGCATCAACTGCCTGCGCACGCTGCCCTATCTCAAGGCATGGGATGCGCGCTACCGCGCCGCCGGCCTGACGATCGTCGGCGTCCACACCCCCGAGTTCGCGTTCGAGAAGAAGGCCTCGAATGTCGCGCAGGCGATCGCCGACAAGGGCCTGAAGTACCCCGTCGTACAGGACAACGACTACGGCACGTGGAACGCGTTCACGAATCAGGCCTGGCCGGCGCACTACCTCATCGACGCGCACGGCAACGTGCGCTACGTGCACCTCGGCGAAGGCGAGTACAAGGAGACCGAGGCGGCGATCCGCGCCCTGCTCGCCGAGGCCGGCGACAAGCATCTCGGAGCCGCGGCACAACCGAAGGGCGCGATCGTGACCGTCGGGGCGAAGGCGACGCCGGAGACCTACATCGGCAGCGCGCGGGCGCAGGGCTTCTCCCCTGTCGGGCCGTCCAACGGCACGCGCGACTACACGGCCGCCAGTGGCGACGAGCTGCCGCAGAGCGTCTTCAGCCTCGGTGGGCGCTGGACGATCGACGACGAGTCCGCGCGTGCGGTGCGCGGCGCGTCGATCACCGCCCACGTCGTCGGCACGGCGGTGTACCTCGTGCTGTCCTCGCAGGGCGACCGGCCGCGCCACGTCCAGGTGCGCCTCGACGGCAAGCCGATCTCGGCGGCCGACGCCGGCGCCGACGTCCACGACGGCGTCGTCACCGTGCGCGGCCAGCGGCTGTACTCGCTCGTCAAGGTCGGCGCGGTCGAGGATCACGTCCTGACGCTGCGCTTCGACGACGGCGTCAGCGGCTACGCGTTCACGTTCGGCTGACCACTCGTCACAACTCGGGTGGCAGTGGTGCCCGGCGGCTTTCCTAACATGAGGCGGATGGAATCCTCAGAAGCCCGTTCGTGGCTGCGCTGCTATCGCTGCTGGTCGACCGATCTCGAGGTTCAGGTCCACTACGAGGGCATCCACAAGATCGATCCCGAGACGGGCGAGCGGGCCGATCCGGTCGACGAGCTGCAGGAAGCCGTCGTGCAGTGCCTGGAGTGCATGCACGACCAGCCCCACCTCGGCTTCCACAACGGCCGCGTCGAGCCGATCGAGGACCGCTGGGAGCGGATGATCGCCGGCACGCCGTGGGTCGCCTCGTGCACCGTGACGGTCGACGCCGACGACGTCGAGACCTGCTCGGGCCCCGAGGCCGGCGACGCGCTCTCCTACGCCGCCTTCGGCGACCACGGCACGCGCGAGTTCTTCACACACGTGCGCTTCCACAAGCACGACGGCGAGAAGATCGTCGTGCACCTGCTCGTCGAGCTCTACGCGCGCTCGCCCGAGGAGGCCACGCAGGTGCTCGAGGAGGCAGCCCGCGGCCAGCTCGCGATCACGTCGCTCGCCGAGGAGTCGCGCCCGCCGGCGGCGACCGGCGACGACCGCCACTGACTGAAACGCTCCGGTGACGGCCTGCGCCGACCCGCGCCACGCCCGGACTGCGCCGCGCTTCTACGGGTAGATCCCGCGCAGCCGCGCCGCCTCCGAGACGCGCTCGATCGCAACCGACAGCGCGGCCATCCGCCAGTCGCACTGGTGGCGCTCCGAAGCATCGACGACGCGCGCAAAGGCGGCTCGGAGCTGGCGACGCAGGCGCTCCTGGACGTCGATCTCGTCCCACGAGTAACGCTGCTGGTCCTGCACCCATTCGAAGTAGGACACCGTCACGCCGCCGGCGTTCGCGAGCACGTCGGGCACGACGAGGATCCCGCGCTCCTGCAGGATCGCCTCGGCCTCCGGGGTCGTCGGGCCGTTGGCGGCCTCGATGACGAGCCGGCACTGCAGGCGCGCCGCGTTCTCGTCGGTGATCTGGCGCTCGAGCGCGGCCGGGATGACGATCTCGCACGGCACCTCGAGGACGTCGGTGGGGCCGACGTGGCTGCCGGCGGGACAGCCGTCGAGCCTGCCGTGCTCCTGCACCCAAGCCGTGACCGCGCCGATGTCGAGGCCGTTCTGCGAGACGAGGCCGCCGAAGCGATCGGAGACCGCCACGACCTTCGCGCCGATCGCGTGCAGCTCGCGCGCCGCGACGCCGCCGACGTTGCCGAAGCCCTGGATCGCGACGCGCGAGTCGCGCAGCGACAGCTCGATGCGGTCGCAGACGGCCTCGAGCACGTAGACGACGCCGAGGCCGGTCGCCTCGCGCCGGCCGACCGTGCCGCCGACGACGACCGGCTTGCCGGTGACGACGCCCGGCACCGTGTAGCCGACCTGCTGGGAGTAGGTGTCCATGAACCACGCCATCTCGCGCTCGCCCGTGCCCATGTCGGGCGCGGGGATGTCCTTCTCGGGCCCGATGATCGGGATCAGCTCGGCCGCGTAGCGGCGGGTGAGGCGCTCGAGCTCGCCGACGCTGTAGTCGCTCGGGGTGCAGCGGACGCCGCCCTTCGCGCCGCCGTAGGGCAGCCCGAGCAGCGCGCACTTCCATGTCATCCACATCGCGAGCGCCGCGCACTCGCCGAGCGAGACGTCGGGGCCGTAGCGGAAGCCGCCCTTCGTCGGACCCATCGTCAGCGTGTGCTGGACGCGGTAGCCGGTCATCGCGCGGACCTCGCCGGAGTCCATGCGAACGGGGAAGTTCACGACGAGCGAGCGGCGCGGATCGCCGAGGCGCGCGACGAACTCCGGGTCGAGGTCGAGCATGTCCGACGCGCGGCCGAACTGGTCGCGGGCGATTCGGTACAGCTCGGAGCCCCACTCGCGGCCGCCCGCGACGTCGTCGGTGTCGTCTCCGAAGGAGGTCGACGCGGATGCGTCGGTCGTGGTCATTGGCGGCACCGTACCTGCGATCGCGACCGTATGGCCGGCTGGCGCCATAGCCTGCACCCGTTGGTCTACGCCGCGCCGGGCGGTCGTCACCTCCGCGGCGCGATGATCCGGTCTACGAGCCCGTACTCGACAGCCTGCTCGGGGGTCATGAAGCGGTCACGGTCGGAGTCGTCGTGGATCTGCTGCGCCGTCTTGCCGGTGTGCTTGGCGTAGAGCTCGTCGAGCTGTGCACGCAGGGCGAGCGTCTCGCGGGCATGGATCTCGATGTCCGAGGACTGGGCGGCGGGACCGATTCCGCCGGTCGGCTGGTGGATGAGCATCCGGCCGTTGGGCAGCGTGAGGCGCTTGCCGGGCGCGCCGGCAGTCAGCAGCAGCGCGCCCATCGACATCGCGATGCCGCAGCAGATCGTCTGCACGTCGGGCGCGATCGACTGCATCGTGTCGTAGATCGCGAGGCCGGCGTAGACGACGCCGCCCGGGCAGTTGACGTACTGCGAGATGTCGCGGTCGGGGTCGGCGGCCTCGAGATGCAGGAGCTGCGCCACGACGAGGTTCGCGATCTCGTCGTCGACTGGCTGGCCGAGGAAGACGATCCGCTCGTTGAGCAGGCGGCTGTAGATGTCGAACGAGCGCTCGCCGCGCCCGTCCTGCTGGACGACCAACGGGATCAGTGGCATGACCGCTCCTTTCGTAGTCGCGCAACTATTCGGTTGCGCATTGCGTCGGCGGCACGGTAGCATGTGGCGCAACCGTTCAGTTGCGTGTCCGAACCGACGAGGAGCCCCAGCCATGGACGTCAGCCGAGAGATCATCTTGCCCGTCGACCGCGATACCGCCTGGGAGGCCGTCACCGATGGCTCGCCGTGGGCCGGCGGCGCGTGGAACGGACCGCGCGCGCAGAGCTCCGCGGCCGCGACCGCCTCGCCGAGCTACCCGCTCGGCAGCGCCTGGGTCGTCAGCGCGATCGAGTGGGAGCCGCCGCTGGAGCGCCTGCGCGAGGCGCTCGAGCTCGTCGCGGCCTGAGCGTGGCGAGGCACTCCGGCCGCGTCCCTTTGCCGGCTGCCGCGAGCCTGCCCGTGCGCGCCAACTGCGGCCCGCACGGGCCCAACCGCTGCGTCTCGGCGTGACACACGCCGATCTCGAGCAGGCCGTCTTCGCGGCGCTCTCAGATCCCACGCGCCGAGCGGTCCTGCGCGCGGTCGCGTCGGGCAGTGCCGACACCGCGACCGAGATCGCGGCGCGGCTGCCGATCAGCCGTCAGGCCGTCGCCAAGCACCTCGCGCAACTCGAGCGCGCGCGGCTCGTGGGAGCCCGCCGCGCCGGGCGCGAGACCCGCTTCGAGGCCACCCCCGCCCCGCTCACCGACGCGATCGCGTGGATGACCGAGGTCGGCTCGCAGTGGGACGCCCGCCTCGCCGCGCTCGGCAAGGCGGTGCGTTCCGACTGACTGTCCTGCGCGACGCGTGGTGAGCAGTGACCGCCATCCGGTCACAACTCACCACCAGCAGGCCGCTACGCGAGCGCGAGCCGCCCCTCGAGCGCGTCAAGCTGCGAGCTGATCTCGTCCGGCAGGTCGTCGCCGAACTTCTCGAGGAACTCGCGCATCTGCGGGAGCTGCTCGCGCAGGGCGTCGAGGTCGACGTCGAGCACGGCCGCGAGGTCCTCGTCGGACATGTCGAGGCCGGTCGTGTCGATCGCACCCTCCGTCGGGACGAGGCCAAGCGGGCCCTCGACGGCGTCGGCGGTGCCGGCGCAGCGCTCGAAGACCCACTTCAGAACGCGCGAGTTCTCGCCGAATCCGGGCCAGATGAAGTTCCCGTCGGCGTCCTTGCGGAACCAGTTGACGTAGAAGATCTTCGGCAGCTCGGCGCCGTCGACCTTGCCCATGTCGAGCCAGTGCGCGAAGTAGTCCGCCATGTTGTAGCCGCAGAACGGCAGCATCGCGAACGGGTCGAAGCGCAGCTGTCCGAGCCCGCCGGCGGCCGCGGCCGTCATCTCCGAGCTCATCGTCGCGCCGAGGAAGACGCCGTGCTCCCAGTCCGTCGCCTCGGTCACGAGCGGCACGACGGTCGCGCGCCGACCGCCGAACAGCATCGCGTCGACTGCGACGCCCTTCGGGTCCTCCCACTCCGGCGCGATCGCCGGATCCTGCGACGCCGGCGTCGTGAAGCGGCCGTTGGGGTGCGCGGCCGGGGTCTCCGAGTCGGGCGTCCAGTCGTTGCCCTTCCAGTCGATCGCGTGCGCGGGCTTGTCCTTCGTCATGCCCTCCCACCACACGTCGCCGTCGTCGGTCAGCGCGCAGTTGGCGAACAGCGTGTTCTCGGCAACCGTCGCCATCGCGTTCGGGTTCGTCTTCTCGCCCGTGCCCGGTGCGACGCCGAAGAAGCCGGCCTCCGGGTTGATCGCATAGAGCTTGCCGTCGTCGCCGAACTTCATCCAGGCGATGTCGTCGCCGATCGTCTCGACGGTCCAGCCTTCGAGCGTCGGGATCAGCATCGCGAGGTTCGTCTTGCCGCAGGCGCTCGGGAAGGCGCCCGTGACGACCTTCTCGACGCCCTCGGGCGACGTCAGCTTGAGGATCAGCATGTGCTCGGCCATCCAGCCCTCGTCGCGCGCCATGACCGATGCGATCCGCAGCGCGAAGCACTTCTTGCCGAGCAGGGCGTTGCCGCCGTAGCCCGAGCCGAAGGACCAGATCTCGCGGGTCTCCGGGAAGTGCACGATGTACTTGTTCTGGGCGTTGCACGGCCACGGCACGTCCTGCACGCCCTCCGTGAGCGGCATGCCGACCGAGTGCACGCAGGGGACGAACTCGCCGTCTGAGCCGAGCACGTCGAGCGCACCCCGGCCCATGCGGGTCATGATCCGCATGTTCGCGACGACGCACGCGCTATCGGTGAGCTCGACGCCGATGTGGGCGATCGGCGATCCGAGCGGGCCCATCGAGAACGCCACGACGTACATCGTGCGCCCCTCCATGCAGCCGTCGAAGAGGCCAGCGAGCTTGTCGCGCATCTGCGCGGGCTCGGTCCAGTTGTTCGTCGGCCCCGCGTCGTGCTCGTCCTGCGAGCAGATGAACGTGCGGTCCTCGACCCGCGCGACGTCACCCGGGTCCGAGCGCGCGAGGTAGGAGTTCGGGCGCTTGGCGTCCGCCAGGCGCGTGAACGTGCCCGCGTCGACGAGCTGCTGGGCGAGGCTGTCGTACTCCTCCGCCGTGCCGTCGCACCAGTGGATCTGCTTGGGCTTGGTCAGGGCGGCGATCTCGTCCACCCAGGCAAGCAGCTTCTCGTTCGTCGTCGGCACGGTCGTCTGGCTCACGCGTTGCTCCTCAGCTCTCGGTTCGGTCTCGTCTCATTGTCGCGCAAACCCCAACTGCCCCGCGTCGCGGCGTCAGTCACGCATGAACGCCGCCAAGCCAGACACGGTCGTGTGCCGCAACTTCCGCCTCCCGACGGGTTGAGATATGCAGAGGCGCGCGCACCGCGGACCGCGAGTGCGATGCATCCGCCGCGCGCTGTGACGCCCCATTCGGGCGCTCCTCCGCCGGCGTCCGCCGGTGGCGACGACACACGTCCACAACCGAAGGGACCTCCGATGTCAGTAGGCAACGACAGCGCCGCGTCAGACGGCCGCAGCTCCCGTCCACCTCGACTCGCCTTCCTCGGAAAGGCGCCGCGCACGCGATCGGTGCTGCTCGCAACCGGCCTGCTCGTCGTCGGCGTCAGCTCGGTCGGCATCGCCGCCACCGGTGGCAATCTTCGCGAAGGCGTGCGTAACGGCACGACGAGCAAGGAGACCCAGATCGTCGGCAACCTCAACTCCTCGACCGCACTCAAGGGCGGCTACGTCACGCGCCAGTCCAACCTCTCGTTCAGTGGTGGCGGCGCCATCTACGGCTGCCGCTCGCAGGCGGGCGGGTCGGGCGCCAAGCCCTCGGCGCAGAACCCGTGCGTGCGCGCGAACAACTTGTCCAAGGGCCTCGCCTTCGAGTTCAACACGAACCTCGGCGATGTCGTCGGCGCGATCACCGCCGGCAACGGCGGCGACACGAAGCGCCCGTTCGTCACGAATGCGACGGGCGTCGCCCTCGGCCTGAACGCCGACCGCGTCGACGGCGCGCACCTCAGCGACATCCAGGCTGACGCTCAGACCCGCGCCGACGGCGCCCGCACGCGCTGGCTGCTCGTCGACGAGAAGGGCGCGATCGTCGAACAGTCGGGTGGCTTCAAGATCATCGACGCCTACACGACGAACGACAACGTCTACATCGACGCGGGCGCGGAACTCGCCGGGCACGGCATCACGGCCACGATCTCGCTCCAGAACCAGGTCGACGTCGACGGTGCGGCCGGAGCCGACCCGAACTTCGGCGGCGAGATCTCGGTCTCGCGCTGCCAGATCCCGAGCGTGGTCGAGTGCGCCCCGACCGGGGCGAAGAACACGAAGGCCTTCGTCGTCAGCCCGCGCACGAGCGCCGGCGCGGCGACGACCTCGACGACGCGCAAGCGTTTCTACGCGGAGATCACGGGGTAGCACCCTAATCGCCCCGACACAAGCATTGAGCATCGCGAAGGGCGCCCATCCGGGCGCCCTTCGCCGTCTACGAAGAGAGAGGCTCTCCCATGCCCGCAGGACACGATCCCGATCAGCAGGCCTCGCCCCGGCGTCGATTCGCCTTCGCCCGTAAGGCGCCGAGGACCCGATCGGTGCTCGCGGCGACCGCCCTGCTCGCCGTCGGCGTCAGCGGAGTCGGCATCGCCGCGACCGGCAACCCGCTGCGGGAGGGCAAGCGCAACGGCACGACGAGCAAGGAGACCGAGATCATCGGCAACCTCGGCTCGTCGACCGCGCTCAAGGGCGGCTACGTCACGCGCCAGTCCAACCTCTCGCTGAGCGGAGGCGGCGCCATCTACGGCTGCCGCTCGCAGGCCGGTGGCACGCTCGCGACGCCGACGCCGCAGAACCCGTGCATCCGCGCGAACAACCTCTCGAAGGGACTCGCGTTCGAGTTCAACTCGTCCAACGGCGACGTCGTCGGCTCAATCAACACGGGCGTCGGCGGCGACACGAAGAAGCCGTTCACGACGAATGCGACCGGCGTCGCAACCGGCCTGAACGCCGACCGCCTCGACAGCCTCGACGCCACGCAGCTCCTCGCGCTGACCCGCTCGCCGTTCGCGCAGATCAAGCCCGACGGCTCGGCCGGCGAGACGCTCGGCGTCCCGACCGGCGGCGTGACCGACCCGGCCGGCGTCGGCACGTGGCAGGTCGTCTTCACGGGCGACCTCTCGAAGTGTGCCATGACGGCCACGGTGACCGGCACCGCCGCCGGGCAGGTCGCGGTCGATCCGAACGTCGTTGGCGCCATCACGGTCGTCGGCGTGAGTACGTTCAACGGCGCCGGCGCGCCCGCCAACCGCGGCGTGCATCTCGTCGCGAACTGCTAGACGCCATAGGCGCTGCGAGACATGCGAGGGGCGCCGAGCAGGCGCCCCTCGTCGTTGCGGGCTGAAATCCCGCGGCGGGTTGCCCCGCGCAGGCGCCTTACCCGATGTCGCCCTCGGCCTTCGGCGTCCCGTGGTCCTTGCGCGGCACGAGCACGAGGCGCTTGAACTCCGCGACGAGCACGCCGTCCTGATTGAGCACGCGCGTGTGCACGCGGACCGTGCCGCGATCGAGCTTCGTCCTGGACTCGCGCTTCTCGAGTACCTCGGTCTCGCAGTACAAGGTGTCGCCGTGGAAGACCGGCGCGGGATGCTTGAGCTCCTCGGTCATCAGGTTGGCGATCGCCTTGCCGCTGATGTCCGAGACGCTCATGCCGAGGGCCAGCGAGTAGACCATCGGCCCGACGACGACGTTGCGGCCCTGCTGGGAGGCCGCCGCGTAGACGTCGTTGACGTGCAGCGGGTGGTGGTTCATCGTCAGCAGGCAGAAGAGGTGGTCTTCGGTCTCCGTGACGGTCTTGGCCGGCCAGTGCTTGTAGACGGCCCCGATCTCGAACTCCTCGAGATAGCGGCCGTAGGGGTGGGCGCCGGACGCCTCGCGCTCAGCCTGGTCGGTCGTGAAGTCGCTCATCCAGTAGGTCTCCTTGGGAGGTCAGGCAGCGGCTGCATCATGACGGACCGCGCTGCGTACGCGTTGCGGACGGGCGCGGACGTGTAGCGACTCGCGGTCCGCGCGGTCGGCATGATGCAGGCCGCCGGGTTGCCGTGGTGCGGATCGCTCAGCCGTCGGAGTCGAGCTCGCGCAGGCGCTGGAGCACCTTCTCACGACGGGCCTCGAGCTCGCGCTCGAGCTCGTCGAGCTTCTCGCGCCGGCGCCGCAGCAGCGCGAGCTGGTTTGAGATGTGCATCTGCGACTCGGCGAGGATCTGCCGGCGACGCTCGCGCGACGGGTCGCCCTCGTGCCACTCGGCGCGCAGCGCCCCGCGCGCGTCCTCGGCCTCGATGACGTCGCGCAGCTCGTCGAGCGTCAGTCCAAGCAGCTCCTTGAGGCGCAGCAGCTCACGGACGCGCTCGACGTCCGCCTCGCCGTAGAGCCGATGCTGCCCGGCGTCGCGTTCGGGCGCCTCCGGGAGCAGCCCGAACTCCTCGTAGTAGCGGATCGTGCGCGGCGTCGTGCCAGCGCGCTTGGCGAGCTCCCCGATGCGCAGGCCGCGCGTCGGGGGCGCCTGCGCGGCGCTCACGAAGCGCTCCGGCCGGCGAGCGGCTGCGCCGGCGAACGCTCGCCGGCGACCTTCGGCGTGCCGCCGGGCCGGGTCGCGCGGTCTGGAGCCGGGGCCGTCGCGGAGGGCTCGATCGCTGCCACGTGCTTCGGTCGCATGACGCACACGATCGCGCCGACGACGGACGTGATCGCGAGCACCCACAGCGCCGTGTGCATGTTGTGGATGAACGGCGCCAGGCGCGCATCCGACAGGCCCGACGCGAGGCCGGAGAAGATCTGCAGCAGCACGTCCTTCGGGACGGCATTCGTGATGACGGCGAGCACGAAGGCGATCGACAGCACGGCGCCCGTGTTCTGCAGCATCATCCGCGCCCCGGCCGCAATCCCGCGTCGATGGGCCGGCACGACGCCCATCATCGCGGCGGTGTTCGGCGAGTTGAACATGCCCGAGCCGATCCCCACGATGGTCAGCCAGACCATGCCCTGCCAGTAGGGCGTGTGAACGTCCAGCGTGGTCATGAGCGCGAGGCCGATCGCGCTCACGATCATCCCGCCCGCCGACAGCGCGCGCGAGCCGTGGCGGTCGGCGTAGATCCCCGCCAGCGGCGATGCGACGAGCATCCCGATCGCGAGCGGCGCGAGCTTGATGCCGGCCGTGATCGGGTCGTCGCCCTGCGCGCCCTGGTAGTAGAAGACGAACACGAACATCAGCGCGAAGCGCGACAGGCCGTTGATGAACGCGGCGCCCGCGGCGGCGCCGAAGAGCCGGTTGCGGAAGATCGCGAGGTCGAGCATCGGCGCGCGGCTGCGGGCCTCGATGAGGACGAACGTGGGCAGCAGCACAACGGCCGCGACGAGCCCGCCGATGACGAGCGGATCGTTCCAGCTCGTGATGCCGCCGCGCGAGATGCCGAGCACGAGGCCGGTCAGGCCGATGACGAACGTGATCGTCCCGGGGAGGTCGAGGCCGCGGACGACGTCCGGCTTTGCGAGCTCGCGCAGGACCATCCAGCCCCATGCCGCGCCGAGCAGGCCGAACGGCACGTTGAACCAGAAGACCCACGGCCAGGAGATCGATACGAGCGCGCCGCCGAGCACCGGCCCGAGCACGAGCCCGACGGCGGCGACCATCGTGTTCGTCCCCATCGCGACGCCGAGCTGCTCGCGCGGGAAGGCGTCCGTGACGAGCGCGGAGGCGTTCGCGAACAGGAACGCGCCGCCGACGCCCTGCGCGATCCGCCACAGGATGAGCTGCGTCGCATCGCCGGCGAAGCCCGCGCCGAGCGAGGCGAGCGCGAAGATCACGAAGCCGCCGACATACGCGCGCTTGCGCCCGAAGAGGTCCGACAGGCGCCCCGCCGTCAGGACGAGCACCGTCGAGGCGATCATGTAGCTGAGGATCACCCAGACGAGCTCGAGCACCCCGACATGCAGCGCCCGCTCGAGGTCGGGCAGCGCGATGATCAGCGTGCCGGAGTTGATCGTCGCGAGCAACATCCCGAGGCTTGTGCACGACAGCGCCCACCACTTGTAGTGGGCGTGATCCGAGCCCACGCCGATGCGCCGGCGGCTCGCTGCTGCTGCTGGGAGCTGTGGCGACTGAATTGACATCTTACGTGCACGTCAGGTTAGCATCACCCCGTCGAAGGTTGTCGCGGCCAAGGATTGGCTAGGATGAGAACACACGTCGTCCGTCTCCACTGCATGCGATAGTCGCATGCAGTAGCGGCCGATCGAGGAGACCATGGCCTTTCGAACCGAACAACAGATCATCGAGCGCATCGCGGAGCTGCGCGTGGAGCGCAACGTCACGAAGAAGGACGTAGCCGAGGCGCTCGGGCTCGATCCATCCGCGGTGAGCCGGATGGAATCCGGCCAGCGCGGCCTGGCTGCCGCCGAGCTCGCATCGATCGCCGAGCTGCTCGCTGTCGACGTCGATGCGTTGCTGCGCGATGACGAGGCCGTCACGGTGCTCCGTGCAGATACGAGCGACGACAAGGTGAACGCCGCCATGGCGGTCGTCGACGAGCTGGTCGGGACCTACCGATATCTGGACGCGCTCACCGGCCCGTCCTCCTGAGCGTCAGCGTGTCGATCGGCAAGGCCATCGTCGTCGCCCGCGAAGCTCGTGGCGATCTCGGGCTTGCGCTCGACGCCGCCATCGGCGACCTTCTGGACATCGTCGAGGGACGGGCCGGGATCCCCGTGACGGTCGCCGCGCTCCCGAAGGGGTTCGCGGGCGTCATGCGTCGCGATCATGCACGTGTCGACATCTTCATCAACGGCACGCACGCACCCGCGCGCCAACGCTTCACGCTCGCGCACGAGTTCGGGCACTACCGGCTCGGTCACGCCACGGTGTACGACACGGCCGACGACATCCACGGTCGCGACCCGCAGGAGATGCAGGCCAACGCCTTCGCCGGCGAGTTCCTGGTCCCACGCGCCGCGACCGATGCGTGGCTTGAGCGCGAGGGAGATCCCAAGGTCGGGCTCGAGACGGTCGTCCGCATGGCCCGCCACTTCGGGGTCAGCGCGGATGCGGCGAGGATCCGCCTCGAGCAGGCTGGCCGGCTCCGCGGACAGGCGAAGGCGCAGATCACATCCGCGATCGCGGCAGGCGAGCACAAGCGGATGCTCTACATGCTCAGTATCGGTGACTTCCACGACTCGCTGAGCGCGATCGGCGCGGACGACCTGCCACGCCTGCCCGCGACGGCCCAACGGCAGATCAAGGTGATCTATGGGGCGGGGCTGGCCTCCATAGAGCAGATCGCAGAGCGGACCGCCCGCAGCGTCGACACCGTGACCGCCGAGCTGGCTGGAGTTGAGGTCGCCGCTGACGACCCGGATTTCTAGTCGTGCGGCTCGTCGCGGGTGCCGATCGGGTGTGGATGGATGCCGGCCCGTTCTTTCGCTTCTGCGAGGCTGGCCAGCTCCCGGCCCTCGCACGGTACGTGGGAGCGGCCGGCCACTGGGTGGTCGATGTCGCCAACGAGGTCGAGCTGCGTGGGTCGAGCCCGAGGCCGAACATCCGCACACACCCCGGACTTCAGAATCTGCGACGCCTCGGGTTTCCGGCCGACCAACGCGGTGCGACGTTGGCTCCAGAGATCGCGGCAGAAGTCGCCGTCATCCGCAACGAGTGGGCCGCCGGCGGCGACCACCCGAGGAAGCACCGCGGAGAGATCGCGACGGTGCTCCACGCCGAGAGCCTCGACCGGGAGCTCGTGCTCGTCGACGATGGAGACGGGCTCCGCCTGGCAGGGCTGAAAGGCGTTCCGGCGCTGTCCACGACGCACCTGGTTGTCGAGATGGTCGTCGCCGGGAAGCTCGCGGAGCCGTCAGGCCGCCAGATATTCCTCTCGGTGCAGCGCCGAGTGCCGCTGACCGAGACGAGCTGGAGCAGAGCGTTGGCCCGCTATCGAGGCTAGACCGGTGCGGCCGTGTCAGCGCTGATCCGCCGGTGCATCCGCCGAACGACGGTTCTCCACGAACTCGATAGGTTCAGGCGCAACGACGCGTCCTGCTCCCGTCCTGTTGGAGGCCTCTTCCCTTGCGTGACCCCCGTGCCTTTCTCAAGCCGCTCGCGATGGGCGCACCCGACCCGCTGCGCGAGATCCCCGTGACGCCGTCGCGGATGATCCACTTCCTCGACTTCTCGAACGCGAAGATGGTCGCCAAGGCTCCCGACATCGCGGCGAAGGTCGACATCCTGCTCGGCAACCTCGAGGACGCGGTGCCCGTCGAGCGCAAGGAGGCCGCGCGCGAGGGCCTGATCACGGTCGGCCGCGACATGGACCTCGGCGACACGGCACTGTGGGTGCGGATCAACTCGCTCGAGTCGCCGTGGGTGCTCGACGACCTCACCCGGATCGTCGGCGAGATCGGCCACAAGCTCGCGGTGATCATGGTCCCGAAGGTCGAGGGGCCGTGGGACATCCATTACATGGACCGCCTGCTCGCCCAACTCGAGGCGAAGGCCGGTATCGAGAAGCCGATCATGCTGCACGCGCTGCTCGAGACGGCGCTCGGCGTCAACAACATCGACGACATCGCGACCGCGAGCCCGCGCATGCAGGGCATGAGCCTCGGACCGGCCGACCTCGCCGCCAGCAGGCGGATGAAGACGACGCGCGTCGGCGGAGGGCACCCCGGTTATCGCGTCATCTCCGACCCCGACCCGTCGGCCGCCGAGGGCACGCCGCGCGAGTCCGCTCAGCAGGACCTCTGGCACTACTCGCTCGGGCGCATGGTCGACGCCTGCACCGCGGCCGGGCTGCTGCCGTTCTACGGCCCGTTCGGCGACATCAAGGACGTCGAGGGCTGCGAGGCACAGTTCCGAGCCGCGTTCATCATGGGCTGCGTCGGCACGTGGTCGCTACATCCGGTCCAGATCGACATCGCCAAGCGCGTGTTCAGCCCGAACCCCGACGAGGTGCTGTTTGCCAAGAAGGTCATCGAGGCGATCCCCGACGGGCGCGGCGTGCACATGATCGACGGCAAGATGCAGGACGACGCGACGTGGAAGCAATGCCGCGTCATGGTCGACCTCGCCGAGATGCTGTCGCGCAAGGACCCCGAGCTCGCGGCGGCCTACGAGATGGAGAGCGCGCCCGTCTGACCGCGCTAGTCTGTGCTGTCTAGACTGAGGAGGTTCACGTGAGTCGGCAGATGCAGGATGCCACGCACTGGCAGGTGCAAGAGGCGAAGCAGAGGTTTAGCGAGCTCATCCGTCGTACGCTCGACGAGGGTCCGCAGGTGGTGACGCGCCACGGCGAGGAGGTGGTCGTGGTCGTGTCCGCCGACGAGTACAGAAAGTCGCAGAAGGAGGTGCCCGATTTCGCCGAGTTCCTCCTGTCGGGGCCACGCTTCGATGATCTCGATCTCGATCGCTCGCGCGAGCTGCCGCGCGAGATCGATTTCGGCGAGTGAGATACCTCCTCGACACGAACGTCGTCTCGGAAACCCGACGACGCCGGCCATCGCCGGAGGTTCTGGCATGGTTGGAGGCAGCAGGACGGGCGAACGATCCACTCTTCGTCAGCGTGTTGGTCTTGGGCGAGATCCGGCGCGGTATCGAGCGATTGCGGCGGCGCGATCCCCTGCAGGCCGCCGGCCTCGAGCGTTGGTTGGGGGAGATTCGCGAGCGCTTCCACGAGCGAACCATCGCCGTCGACCGGGACATCGCTGATGCTTGGGGCAGTATGGACCCCGCCGCGCGCCCGCCAGTCGTCGATGGACTCATGGCGGCAACCGCCAAGGTGCACGGACTTGTGCTCGTCACCCGCAACGTCACAGACGTCGCGCAGACCGGCGTACGCGTGCTGAACCCCTGGGACACACCACCGGCATAGGCGTGCGGGTAGGGTCTGCCCCCATGCGCTTCTTCGAATACGAGGCCCGCGAGATCGTCAAGCGAGCCGGGATCCCCGTCACCGACTTCGGCTTCACGACCGATGCTGCCGAGGCGAAGGCCATCGCCGAGCGCATCGGCGGCCCGACCGTCATCAAGTCGCAGGTCCTCACCGGCGGGCGGATGAAGGCCGGCGGCGTGAAGTTCGCCGACACGCCCGAGGAGGCCGAGGCCTACGCCGCGGACATCCTCGCGCTCGAGATCAGCGGGCACATGCCGCGCGGCGTGCTCGTCGACCCGAAGGCCGAGGTCAAGCAGGAGTACTACGCCGGGGTCGTCTGGGACGGCATCGCCAAGCAGCCCGTGATCCTGTTCAGCGACATGGGCGGCATCGACATCGAGCAGGTCGCCGAGGAGCACCCCGACCACGTCGGCCGCGTGCACCTGTCGAACATCCTGCCGCTGTCGGACTTCCACGCCAAGCAGGCGATCGCCCAGACCGGCGTCACCGGCCGCGCGCTCACGCGCCTGACGCCGATCGTGCGCCGGCTCGCCCAGCTTTTCATGGACAACGACATGACGCTCGCCGAGATCAACCCGCTGGCCGAGATGCAGGACGGCTCGTTCGTCGCGCTCGATGCGCACATGGACATGGAGAACGAGGCCCGCGGGCGCCACAAGCAGCTGCTGAAGGACCTCGGCGTCGGCGACGACGAGACGCGCGAGGCGCGCGAGCCGACGGCCTTCGAGCTCGCCGGCGAGGCCGTCGACAGCTCCAGCCACCGCGGCGTCGCGGGCAACGTGACGGAGTTCGACGGCAACATCGGCCTCGTCATCGGCGCCGGCGGCGGTTCGCTGACACTCTTCGACGCGGTCCGCGCGCATGGCGGCAAGCCGGCGAACTACTGCGAGATCGGCGGCAACCCCGACGTCGCGAAGACCTGCGGCCTGGCGAAGCTCGTGCTGACGAAGCCCGGCGTCGACAAGATCGCGGTGATGATGTCGATCGTCTCCAACACCCGCGTCGACATCGTCGCGCGCGGCGTCATCAAGGGCTGCCTCGAGCTCGGCATGGACCCGGCGGAGAAGATCGCGATCTTCCGCATCCCGGGCGCGTGGGAGGAGGAGGGCTTCAAGATCCTCGAGAAGTACGGGATCGAGTACGCCGATCGCTCCGTCTCGATGCACGAGGCCGCGCGCCGCGCGGTCGCGAAGATCGCGGGCCCGGAGGCGGTGACGTCATGAGCATCCTCGTCGACGCCGACACGACGTTCATCGTCCAGGGCATCACGGGCCGCGAGGCCGTCAACCTCACGCGCGAGTGCCTCGACTATGGCACGGGCGCGAAGATCGTCGGCGGCGTCACGCCGGGGCGCAAGGGCCGCGACGTCCACGGCGTCGCCGTCTACGACACGGTCGCGCAGGCCGTCGAGGCCCACGGCGCCCCGATCGACGGCTCGGTCGTCACCGTCCCCCCCGCCTTCACGAAGGACGCGGTGTTCGAGGCGATCGAGAACGGCGTCAAGCTGATCGTCATCGTCACCGAGCGCATTCCGCGCCGCGACGTCGCCCAGATGGTCGAGCTCGCGACGCTGCGCGGTGCGCGCATCATCGGCCCCAACTGCCTCGGGATCATCGTCCCCGACGTCATCAAGATGGGTGGCATCGGCGGGCCGGCGCGCAACGCCGCGCAGGCCTACACGCCCGGTCCGATCGGTGTCATCAGCCGCTCCGGCGGCATGACGACCGAGATGTCGAGCACGCTGAGCGCCGCGGGCCTCGGCCAGTCGACGGCCGTCTCGATCGGCGGCGACGCGATCATCGGCTCGTCCTACGCCGAGCTGATGCCGCTGTTTGCGGCCGACGAGCAGACCGAGGGGATCGTCATCTACACCGAGCCCGGCGGGCGCATGGAGGCCGAGCTCGCGCGCTGGGTCAAGGCCAACGAATGCACGTTGCCGATCGTCGCCTTCATGGCCGGGCGGTTCATGGACGAGATGCCGGGCATGAGCTTCGGCCATGCCGGCACGATCGTCGAGGGCAAGGAGGACACCGCAGCCGAGAAGATCGAGCGCCTCGCCGAGGCCGGCATCACGGTGGCCGAGGAGATCTCCGAGATCCCCGAGATCATGAAGTCCAAGCTCGCGGCCCTGAGGAGTGCGGCATGAGAGCAGACGCGATCTTCATCGCGATCGAGGTCGACGACGCCGCGCTCGCCAAGCATCCGGAGCTGCCCTCGCACCTGACGCAGGTGTGCCCGGTCGACATCTACCGCGAGACGAGCGAAGGCGGCCTGCAGATCGTGGCCGAGAACGTCGACGAGTGCGTGCTGTGCGGACTGTGCCTCGACACGGCGCACCTCGATGTCGCCGACGGCGCGGTCAAGGTCATCAAGCTCTACGACGACGACGCCGTCCTACAGCTCTAACGCGACGGCGGCCTCGGTGCCCGGGCGTGTTGCACCCGCCCGGGCACCGACCACCTGCCGCTACTCCCAGGGTCGCGAACCGACCACGGAGATCCGACCCGCCGGCTCGGCCGGTGGCGGGGGGGCAGTTGAGACGCCGAGCAGCGCATTGAGGGTCGCCGCGCCGGGCGGGTAGTCCGCGCCGATACGGACGACCTGCCCCTGGCGCCCGATACGCCGCAGGAACTTCTGGCCCTCGCCGGGGAAGCACGACTCGACGAGTCCGGCCGCGTCGGCGCCCGTCTTCTTCAGAGCCAGGCCCTCGAGCAGATCGCGGCCCATGGCGAGTGTGCCGTTGATCGCGTCGAGCACGCCGTTGACCGGCGCCGTCTTCGTCGCGATCTCCGCGACGCCGTCGAGGACGACGGTGAGGCCCTTGTCGATCTTCGACAGTTCCACGATCGTCGCGATGAGAAACACCGCGAGCGCCAGGATGACGAGTGTGACCAGCAGGATGATGATCGCAACCGGGAGTTCCATCACAGCACCTTAGGCGTTGGGAAGCGCGGCATCGAGGGAACCGCCGTAGTTGGCGAGACCAGCGACGACCTGACTGATGTAGTTCTGCGTCGTCACGAGCGCGATCACCGCGTCGAGGTCCTTGGATGCCGCGGCCGCGACGCCCGCGATCGCGTTGACCGTGGGCGTGATGCTGCGCGCGGCGCTGAGGACGCCCTTCAGCACGATCACGACGGCGACGAGCGCGACGGCGACGACGATGCACATGATCCAGAGAATCGCCATGGCTAATTCGCCCCCGTGACCTTGCGTACGACAAAGGCCGCCTTGGCGGCGATCCCCGGCAGCACGGTCAGGATCGTCGCGAAGCGCGCGTTGATCTGCGCGACGGTCGGGCCAAGCTGGCGCAAGTGCTGCGACTCGACCGTGGCGAGCGCACCCGCGAGCGCCGTGAGGCCGCCCGAGATGCCGGCCAGCCCCTGACGAACGCGCGTGAGCGCGACGGCGAGGACGAGCACGAGCAGCACCGTCTCGGCGACGCTCGCGATGATCATGAGCTCGGTGCTCATACGATCTTCTCCCCGGGAGCGGCGTAGTGCGCTCCGAGGACGTCCATGTAGCCGTCCTGGACGATGGCCTCCTCGATGATCATGTCGAGCACCGCCGGCGTCGCCTGCAGCTTCGTGAGGTTCGCCGTCTGGGAGGCCACGATCGGTGCCGCGACCAGCAGCGTGTCGACGCTCGAGCGGATGTCCTTGATGAAGCTGAGCAACAGCAGCATCAGGACGATCACGACCGCGAGGACGACCGCGCCCATGCCGAGTACGACCTGCCAGACCGCGTGGGTGTCGAACATTGCCAGCCTCATGTGCCGACCGCCGCCTTCCTGAGCACCCGCGCCATGTGCAGGATCCGCACCGCGGAGTCGTTGACCCGGTCGATGCCACCGTCCAGGCTCGTCGTCTGGGCGCGGACGATGTCCACGCCCCCCGTCGCCTGCGACGCCTTGTCTGCGATGCGGGCGGCCAGCATCAGAATCGTGGCCACGATGACGACCACCACGACGATGACCAAGAACGACAACCCGAGACCGATGTACCAGTCCTGGTAACCGTCTGTTGAGAACATGAACCCCTCGCTTCTCACCCTGCTGATGGTCCCGATGGACGAAAGCGCACCGAGAAGCTGCACCCCATCCGTGGGAGCTATCCCGGCTGACGGGAGCAGCGCAAGCAGCGCGTCTGGCGTGGCCAAGTCGCGCCGGTCAGGTTCAGCACCCGTCTGGCGCGAACGTACACAGTTGGCGCATATGGAGTCAATATAAAACTCTTACCACACACTCATCGTAATAAGTTGATACCAACTGGCTCCGGGGCAGACACCAATGACGATACAGAACGGCCTCACCCGGAGACAGAACGGCCTCACCTGGTAACAGACCGGCTACCGCACGCGCAGCGCCAGCAGCGCGATGTCGTCGAAGCGCACGCCATCGCCGCGCAATGTCGTCGTGAGGTGCTGGAGGCGGTCGTCGAGCTCGTAAGGCGCGCTCGCCATCGCCGCGCGCAGCTGCTCCAGCCGGCTCTCGAGGCCGTCGTCGCGGCGTTCGACGAGCCCGTCGGTGTAGAGCAGCACGCCCTCCCCGGGCTCGAGCACGAGCCGCGCCTGCGGCACGTCGCCGTCGGCCGGCAGCGTGCCCAGCGGCGTCGAGCGCGCGCCGGACAGAAACGACGACCCTCCGGCCGCTTCGACGTGCAGAACTGGCATGTGGCCGGCGCTGACATAGCGCAGCTCGCGCGTCACCGGATCGAGGTCGAGGTAGACGAGCGTCGTTCCGAGACCCTCGTCGAGATGGTCGGCGAGGCGGTGCAGCTTGCGCACGACCTCCGCCGGCTCAAGGCCGTCGATCGCATACGCGCGCAGCGCCGTTCGCAGCTGGTTCATCGTCGTGGCGGCCTCCAAGCCGCGGCCGACGACGTCGCCGATGGCGACCCCGACACGACCGTCGGGCAGCACGAGCACGTCGTACCAGTCGCCGCAGACCTCGGTCTCCGGGCTGCCCGGCAGGTAGCGCGCCGCGCACTCGACGCCGTCGAGCGCAGGCAGCTGCGTCGTCAGCATGCTGCGTTGCAGCGTGCGCGCGACGCGCCGCTCGCCGATGTCACTGACCATCCCGATCACGAACTGCGGGCGCCCGTCGTCGTCGCGGAAGACGGTCGCGCTGAGCTCGGCCCAGATCGTGTCGCCGTCCGGTCCGACGTAGCGCCGTTCGAAGCGCACGTCGGGCACCTCGCCGGCGATCAGCCTTGCGAGCGCGTGCGCGACCATCGCGCGGTCGTCGGGATGCGTGAACAGGACGGGGTCAAAGCTCATGATCTCGTCGCGCGTGCGCCGCAGCGTGCGGCAGTAGGCGTCGTTGACCTGCACGTAGCGGTTGTCGAGATCGAGCAGCGCGACACCGATCGGCGCCTGCTCGAACGTCACCCGGAAGCGCTCCTCGCTCGCGCGCAGCGCGGCCTCGGCCGCCCGTTCGCGGGTCATGTCGCGGGCGATCGTCGCGTAGAACTCGACGTTGCCGTCGGCGTCGGTGCCGGCGACGATCACCTGCGACACCGGAATCTCGCGGCCGTCGCGATGCAGTCGGGCGAGGTTGCCGCGCCAGACGCCGTCGCGCACCGCGACGGCGAGCGCCTCGCCGCGGACGAAGTCGCGCGCCCACGGCGGCGAGAACCCTCCGATCGGCGTGCCGGCGATGTCCTCGTCTAGGCCGATGCCGACCATCCGCCGTCCGCCCGGGTTGATGTACACGAGTCGATGCTCGTGGTCGGCGATCGAGACCCAGTCGGACGTCGCGTCGAGCACGGCGCCGTAGCGACGCTCCGCCGCGTGCGCGCGGGCGCGCTCGGTGACATCGTCGAAGATCACGATCAGCGCGTCGTCGGACAGCCTCGAGGCGGTGATCTGAAAGACGCCCGAGAAATCGGATCGGCCGGAGAAGATGTCGCTGAAGTCCCTCGTCAGGCGCAGCGGCTCGCCGTCCTGCAGCACGGCGACGAACGCCGCGAAGACGTCGCGCGGGAGCGCCGGCTGCGCGCCGAGCAGGCGCACGCCCACGAGCTCGGCAGACGGCACGCCGAAGACGTCGCCCGTCCGCGCGTTGGCGTACGCATAGCTGAGGTCGACGATCTCTCCGCCGTCGTCGCGGACGGCGCGCAGCACGGCCGCGCCCTCCGGCAGCTCGTCCAGTGCGGCAAGCGCGCGTACGGTCTCGCCCGCTGCGAGCTCCGGACCCACCCTTCCCCTTTCGGCAGGCGCCATTGCGCAGTTGTACCGGGCCTGCCCCCCGGACAGGGCGCGCGCGACGCCTCTCTGCGCAGCCTGCGCGATCAGAGAAGGTGGCGGAGCTGCTCCTCGATCGCCCGATCGAGCTCGCGCTCGGTCTCGTCGATGTCTGGAACGGCACGCAGCTTCGGCGGCTCGGGATGTGCGGTGCGCGCGAAGAACGCCGTCGGCGTCGCCGCGCCGGGGCGCGCCAGCACGCGGACGAGGGCATCGACGACCTGCGGATCGAACTGCGTGCCCGCGCACGACCGCAGCTCCTTGACCGCCGCCTCCGGCGACTGCGCGCGGCGGTAGGGCCGCGTCGTCGTGATCGCGTGAAACGTGTCCGCGACGGAGACGATCCGCGCGGGCAGCGGCACGGCCTCGCCAGCGATCCCGTCGGGATAGCCGTTGCCATCCCAGCGCTCGTGCGACGCTCTCACGATCGCTCCCACCTCGGTCATGTTGCCTCCGACCTTGTTCAGCATCCGCTGGCCGGCGACGGTGTGCTGGCGCATGATCCGCCACTCCTCGTCGTCCAGCGGGCCCTTCTTGTTGACGATCGCCTTCGGCACGGCGATCTTGCCGACGTCGTGCAGGAGCGCGCCGAACTCGACGAGCCGGCGGTCGTCCTCCGACAGGCCGAGCTCGTCGGCGATCTCCAGCGACAGCGCGATGACGCCGTAGCTGTGCTCGCCGGTGTACTCGTCGTCGGCGACGATGACCTCGCCGAGCAGGAACGCGGTACCGCGATAGGCGGCCGACAGCTCGATCGCCTGGTCGATGCGCGTGGCGCGCTCGCGGGCGAACACCCGCAGCAGCGCCGCCAGCGGCAGCACGAGCAGGAACGCCATCGGCGCGTCCTGGCCGGCGACGGCGGCGAGGAAGCCGATCGGCGTCAGCAGGACGTCGACGAGGAACACGAGGCCGGTCATGCGCAGCTGCAGGCGCGGCTGGACGCCGAGCACGAGCCGCTCGCGCGCCGCGCCGGCGACGGTGTCGCCGAAGAACTGGCTCGCGAGCGCGAGCAGGTAGATCCACCACTGCGACCATTGGATGCCGTTGACGCCGAAGCCCGCCAGCACGAGTGCTGGGCCGACCGCGTACCAGGCGTTGCCGATCGCGACGAGCGCCTGGCGGCTGGGGTTGCCGTCACGGATCATGTCCGGCGCGCGCCCTAGGACCGTGCCCGCGACGACGACGAGCGGCGCCCACGCGGGATCGAGCAGGAACAGCACCGGCACGAAGAGGATCTGCGTCGGGATCGTGTAACCCGCACCGACGTCGAACTCGACACGGCAGACGAGCGCGAATGCCACGATCAGCGCGATCGTGACGCCCGCGGGCGGCGCCGGCGCGTCGAACAGCCGCGGCAGCGCGAGCGCGACGGCGAGCAGCGCGAACGCGAAGCTCGTCTCGACGAGCGCCTCGCGACGCTCGACCGGCGCGCGCTGACGCTCGCGGCGATCGGCGAGCAGTCGCTCGGCAGCGCCCGTCAGGTGCGGCTTGGTCGCACCGCGGAGGCGCGAGGGGCCCGCCGGATGGTCCTCGCGCATGCTCATTCCCCGCTCATATCGGCCCACGTACATGTTAACCCGACACGCTCGACAGATGTTCGACGCGACGTGAACTGGGCTCAAGGGGTCTGGCCTGGCCTGCCGACAACTCGCCGGGTAGCGGCAGGCGCAAACCGATGGGAAAGGACCCCCAAGTGCTCACAGGCCGTATGAAGCTGCGTATTTGCTCGACCGCCGCGGTGGCACTCACCGCCCTGTCCGTCGGCGCGACGTCCGCGAGCGCGGGGCTGCTGGCCAACTCGGCGCCCTCCTGCGACGCACAGCCGGTCTCCCAGCCGTTCGCGCCATGGCTGGACTACGCGAGCTACACCCCCCTTTCCGGCGGCGGTTTCGAGGGCTCCGGCGACGGCTGGACGATGTCCGGCGGCGCCCGCGTCGCGGCCGGCAACGAGTCCTACAAGGTCGCCGGCGCGAGCGACGCGCGGTCGATGGTCATCCCCAGCGGCGGCTCGGCGACGAGCCCGACGATCTGCGTCGGCCTCGAGCACCCGACGATGCGCTTCTTCGCCAAGCGCAACGCCGGTGGCCTGCTCGGCCTCTCCTCGATGAACGTCGAGGTGCTCTTCGAGAACTCCCTCGGGCTCGTCAACAGCCTGCCGATCGGCGTCGTGACGCCGCCGCTGCTGAGCTCCGGCTGGCAGCCGACGCTGCCGATGACGGTGCTCGCCAACCTGCTGCCGCTGCTCCCCGGTGCCCACACCCCGGTGGCCTTCCGCTTCAGCACGGTCGCCGGCGGCGAGTGGGCGATCGACGACGCCTACGTCGATCCATACCAGCGTCGCTAACCAGGCCGGCTTCGACGGAGGCTTGGGGCTCCCGCCCGCGGCACTCAGGTGCTGCGGGCGCGCCGCGTTCTGAGGCGCTCTTCCTGCTTCTCCACGACGTGGACGATGAGCTTGAGGATCTCCTGCACCCCGCTCGCCTTCGCCTGGCCGTACGTGAAGGCCTCGCGCCAGTCGGCGATGTGGGCCTCGCGGGCCATGACGTTGAAGAACGAGCGCGGGATCTGCACGCGCACGCGGGCGTCCTCGCCGATCGCCTTGGTGATCTCCGGCGCCACGCCCGCGCCCTTGAGCTCGACGCGGTAGAGCTGGACGTCGCCGCGGCCCTTGAGCTCGACCGCGAAGATGAGCTTCAGCGGGGCGAGCGCGGGAACCTCCTCGAGGAACCGCCTGATCGCGATCTCGATGAGCGTCTTGGCGTCTTCGGAGGCGGGCACTGGGCCAGACCCTATGTGATCGCCCCGCCGTCGCCGCGCCCGGGCGCCAGGGTCAGATCTTGTTGCGCTGCAAGAGCTTCTTGCCGATGACCATCTTCTGGATCTCCGACGTGCCCTCACCGATCAGCAACAGGGGGGCGTCGCGATACAGGCGCTCGATCTCGTACTCCTTGGAGTAGCCATAGCCGCCGTGGATGCGGAAGGACTCCTCGACGCAGAAGCGGCCGGTCTCCGAGGCGAAGAGCTTCGCCATGCCGGCCTCGAGCTCCGAGCTCTGGCCGGCGTCCTTGAGGCGCGCGGCCTTGCGCGTCAGCAGGCGGGCGGCCTCGATCTGCGTCGCCATGTCGGCGAGCTTGAACTGGATCGCCTGATGCTGGGCGATCGGCTTGCCGAACGCCTTGCGCTCCTGCGAGTAGCGCAGCGCGAGCTCGAGCGCGCGCTGGGCGATGCCGACGCCGCGTGCGGCGACGTTCGCGCGGCCGACCTCGAGCGCGTCCATCATCTGGATGAAGCCCTTGTTCAGGCCCGCCTCCTCGCCGCCGAGGATGTTCTCCGCGGGGCAGCGGTAGCCGTCGAAGACGAGCTCGGTCGACTCGACGCCCTTGTAGCCCATCTTCTTCAGCGGCGGCGGGACGGTGAAGCCGGCCCACTGGCCGGTGTTCACCGACACCCCCGGCTCCTTCTCGGCGACGAAGCAGGTCATGCCCTTATAGCGCGGGTCGGCGTCGGGATCGGTCTTGACGAGCACGAACACGAGGCCCGAGCGCAGGCCGTTCGTGACCCACATCTTCTGGCCGTTGATCTCGTAGTCGCCCTCGGCCTGCTTCTTCGCCGTGGCCTTGAGCGCCTGCACGTCGGAGCCCATCTCCGGCTCCGACAGGCTGAACGCGGCGCGTAGCTCACCGGTGGCCATCTGCGGCAGCCACTTCTGGCGCTGCTCCTCGGAGCCGAACTTCATCAGCAGGTAGGAGCCGATGAAGTGGGTGTTGATGATCCCCGAGATCGAGATCCAGCCGCGCGAGAGCTCCTCGACGATCATCACGTACGTCGTCAGGTCCAGGCCCATCCCGCCGTACTCCTCGGGGATCGTGACCCCGAACAGCCCGAGCTCCTTCATCTGGTCGACGATGTCCTGCGGGAACTCGTCCTCGTGATCGAAGTGCTCGGCGTTCGGCAGGATCTGCTCGTCGGCGAACTGGCGGATCATCGCGATGATGTCCTTCTGCTCGTCGGTGTACTCGCTGTACGGGGCGGGGGCTACGGCCATGGCTGTGAGGTTCTCCCAGGTTCGGGATCGCGCGATTTTGACTCGCGAGTCAGCTTACATCCGCGGGGAGGCGCCGCGCACCCGTGCGAGACTCCCGGCCGCGATGCGCAACTTCGCCTCAAGCGTCGTCGAGGCGGCGCCACCCGGCCGGCTCGCGCTCGTTGAGCTCGCCCGTGACGGCAACCGCCGCGAATGGTGCTTCGGCGAGGTCGCGCGCGCCGCGCGTACGCTCGCGGCGCACCTGCACGAGCGCGGCGTGCGGCGCGGCGACGTCGTCCTGACGCTCGTCGGCAATCAGCCCGACTGGGTCGTCGCGATGGTCGCATGCTTTCGCCAGGGCTACGTCGTGCTGCCCTGCAACGAGCAGCTGCGCGCGCACGACCTGCGCCTGCGCCTGTCGATCTGCCCGCCGGCGCTCGTCGTCTGCGACGGGCGAAACGCCGCGGTCCTGACGGCCACCTGTTGGGGCGGGCCGACGATCTACGTCCCGGGCGTCGGCGATTGGCCCGAGCGCGAACCACCGCCGGCGGCCGACCTCGAGCCGACCGACCCCTGCCTGATCACGTTCACGAGCGGGACCGCCGGCGAGCCGAAAGCCGTCGTCCACGGGCAGCGCTACCTCACCGGTCAGGCGCTGCAGGCCGAGCACTGGCTCGCGCCGCGCGCCGGCGACCTCGTCTGGTGCACGGCCGCCAGCGGCTGGAGCAAGTCGGCGCGCAACGTCTTCGTCGCGCCGTGGATGCGCGGCGCCGCGGCGCTGCTGCACGACGCCCGCTTCGACCCACATGAGCGGCTGGACGTGCTCGAGCGCGAGCGGGTGAACGTGCTCTGCATGGCGCCGACGGAGTACCGCGTCATCGCGAAGCGGGCGACGCTGCGCCCGGTCGCGTCGCTGCGCGGACTCGTCGCAGCGGGCGAGGCGCTGAACCCCGAGGTGCTGCGCGTCTGGGAGGACGCAACCGGCCTGCAGATCCGCGACGGCTACGGGCAGACCGAGACGGGCCAGCTCACCGGGATGGCGCCCGGTGTGCCCGTCCGGCCAGGCTCGATGGGCCGCGCCCTGCCCGGCATCGGCCTGTCGATCGACGACGGCGAGCTCGTCGTCGATCCGGCGACCGTGCCGACCTTCTTCCTGCGCTACGAGGGTTCCGCGGCGCCCGCCGGCCCGTGGCGCACCGGCGACCGCGTCGCTCAGGACGACGACGGCTACCTCTTCTTCGAGGGCCGCACCGACGACGTCATCATCTCCGCCGGCTACCGGATCGGCCCGTTCGAGGTCGAGTCGGCGCTCGTCGCGCACGAGGCGGTCGCCGAGGCCGCCGTCGTCGCGGCGCCCGACGACGAGCGTGGCTCGGTCGTGCGGGCGGTCGTCGTGCTGCGCGATGAGTTCGCGCCGTCGGCGGCGCTCGCGCGTGCGCTCCAGGACCATGTCAAGGTGCAGACCGCGCCCTACAAGTACCCGCGCATCGTCGACTTCGCCGACGAGCTGCCGAAGACGGCGAGCGGCAAGGTCCGGCGCGGGCTGCTGCGCGGCGAGTAGCGCGCGATCGAGCGGACCGGGCACGACCTTGGCAGATTGATACCGCCGCGGTACCATGATTGCCATGGCGATGACCCTGAGACTCGACGAGGCAGAGACGGCGGCCCTCCGCCGCACGGCCGAGCACGAAGGCCGTTCGATGCAGGAGGTCGCCAAGACCGCGATCGCCGAGTACATCGCGCGCCGGCCGCAGCGGCTGCGAGACGCGATCGACCGCGTGCGCGTCGAGGACGCGGAGCTGCTCGACCGTCTGGGCCGGTGACCGGCGGCGACGGGCTGGTCGACTTCCTCTCCGTCGAGGACCTGCTCGAGATCGCCGGCGGCGTGCTCGATGTCGTGGAGATGCGCGACATGGGTCTGTTGGCCTCCGCTGCCGGACGCCCGCAGACGACGGTTTTCGGCGAGGACGCCTACCCCACTTTCTCGGACAAGGCGGCCGCGCTCATGCATTCGACTGCGCGCAATCACGCGCTCGTGGATGGCAACAAGCGCCTGGCCTGGGCCGCGACGCGCGTCTTCTGCCTGCTCAACGGCCGCGATATCCAGTTCGGTGTCGACGAAGCCGAGTCGCTCGTGCTGTCGGTCGCGACGGGCGACGCCGATGTGCCCGACATCGCGCTCGCGATCGCGGCGCATCTCCGCTGATCCGAGCGGCAACTAACTCGGCAGCGCGACGATCGCGTCGATCTCGACCTGCGCGCCCAGCGGCAGCGCGGCCGCGCCGATCGTCACACGCGCCGGCGGGTCGGATGCAAAGAACGTGCCGTAGGCCGCGTTGACCTCGGCGAAGGCGCCCATGTCGGTCAGGTAGATCGTCATCCGCACGGCGTCCGCCAGCGTCGCGCCCGCCGCCGCGCACACCGCCGCCAGGTTGTTCAGGCACTGC
Source organism: Solirubrobacterales bacterium (assembly GCA_038260305.1). Classification (GTDB taxonomy): domain Bacteria; phylum Actinomycetota; class Thermoleophilia; order Solirubrobacterales; family Solirubrobacteraceae; genus CADCVQ01. The sequence continues at coordinate 26,081 of JBBSNY010000003.1, read as the reverse complement.
ACGGCCTGCTCGCCCGGCGTCTCGCCGACGAGCTCGCCCGAGTCCGGATCAAGCGGGGTCTGGCCCGAGCAGAACAGCAGTCCGGCGGCGCTGATCGCATGGCTGTAGGGACCGATCGCCGCCGGAGCGCCGAGCGCGGTGATGGGCTCACGATGTTGGGACACGGTCGCTGCTCCTCGCTTCGGGTGTGGTCCTGGTGGCACGCTAGCGCGCTGCTACGGTGAACACGATGCGCCTCCCGGCACCGCTGGCAGCTCTGCTCACTGCCGCAGGCCTGATCCTCGGCGCCGCGCCCTCGGCCGGCGCCGCGATCGCCTACGCGCCGTGTCCGCAGGCGCCGGCGCTGCAATGCGGCACGCTCGACGTCCCGCTCGACGCAAGCGGCGCGACGCCCGGCGCGGTCCGGCTCTCGGCGGTGCGCCGGGTCGCGCCGTCCAACCCCACGCGGACGGCCGTGCTCAGCCTCGCCGGCGGACCGGGCCAGGCCGCGATCCCGTTCGTCGCCGACGTCGCCCAGCTGCTGGCGCCGGCGTTCGCAAACCGCGACCTGCTCGTCTTCGACGAGCGCGGCACGGGCAACTCCGGCGCGCTCGGCTGCTCGTTCGGCATCGGGACCGTGACGCAGGGCGGTACGCGCTGCGCGACCCAGCTCGGTGCACGTCGCGGGTTCTACACCACAGCCGCGAGCGTCGAGGACATCGACGCGGTGCGCGCCGCCAGCGGCTACGACAAGCTCGTCATCTACGGCGTCTCCTACGGCACGAAGGTCGCCCTCGACTACGCCGCGCGTCATCCCGATCACGTCGAGGCGCTCGTGCTCGACTCGGTCGTCCTGCCGCTCGGCGTCGATCCGCTGCAGCGTTCGACGTTCGCCGCGATGAAGCGCGTCCTGGCCGATCTGTGCGCCGGCAGCGAGTGCCGCGGCATCTCCTCCAACCCCGCTCGCGACCTCGCCAACCGCGTGCGCAGCCTCGCCCGCAAGCCGCTGCTCGGCCCGCTGACGAGCGCCCGCGGCGCGCGTCAGCGCGTGTCGATCGACCGCGACGACCTCTTCGACGTCCTCTTCTCCGGCGATCAGAACCCGACGCTGCGCGCCGAGCTGCCCGGGGCGCTCACGTCCGCGCGTCGCGGCGACCCCGCTCCACTGATCCGGCTGGCGGCACGCTCGCGGGGCATCATCAGCCTCGCGCGCGCCAACGCCCGGCGCGCCGGCCTCGCGCGCCAGGCCGTCGGCAGCGACGTCAACGACGCGGTCTTCGCCGCGACGATCTGCGAGGAGGCGCTGTTTCCGTGGGATCGCCGCGCGGGCCTGGCCGCCCGCTCCCAGCAGGCCAACGCCTTCGCGCGCTCGCTGCCGGCGGGTACGTTCAGCCCGTTCGACCTCACAACCGCGCTGACGACGCAGATCATGGAGCTGTGCGTCGGTTGGCCCGCGGCATCCGCTGGCTTTCAGTTCGCCGGTCCGCTACCCAACGTGCCGACGCTCGTCATCGACGGCGCCGCCGACATCCGCACGCCGCTCGAGGACGCGGCCAAGGTGAAGGCGCTTATCCCGGGTGCACAGCTGCTCGCGGTCCCGTTCACCGGGCACTCCGCGCTCGCCGGCGACCTCACCGACGAGGCGTGCACGACTCGGGCCGTGGCCCAGTTCTTCGCCGGCCAGGCGGTGGCGCCATGCGCGGCGGGCGGCGACAATCCGTTCTCGCCGACCGCCGTCGCGCCCACGCACTTCGACCGGCTGAGCCCGACGGGTCGCAGCGGGAAGATCGGGCGCACGATCACCGCGGCGATCAAGACCGCGCTCGATATGCGCCGCCAGGCGATCGGCGATGCGCTCGCTGCCGGCCGGCTTCCCAAGCGCCTCGGCGGGCTACGCGGCGGCCGCGCCGTCGTGGCGAACGGCCGCATGACGCTGTTCGACGCCGTCTACGTCCCGGGCGTCCAGGTCTCCGGCAGCCTGCGGGTCGACGGCACCGGCACGAGGTCCCTACGCCTGCGCGGGCGCAAGGCCGCCCACGGGACGCTGCGGATCACGGCGACGGCGATCACCGGCGTCCTGGACCATCGCAAGATCAGCATCCGGGCGCGCGCCGCGTCGACTGCAACCGACGACGACGGGGCTCGTGACGCGGCGCTCCTGCGCCGCTTGCACGTGCGCACCGGCGGCTAGCCCGAGTGGCCAACGCCCTCGCAGACGAGACGTCGCCGTACCTCCTGCAGCATCGCGACAACCCCGTCGACTGGATGGCGTGGGGTGAACCGGCGCTGGCGCGCGCGCGCGATCTCGACCGGCCGCTGCTCGTCTCGATCGGCTACTCGGCGTGTCACTGGTGTCACGTCATGGAGCGCGAGTGCTTCGAGAACGCGGAGATCGCGGCCCTGATGAACGAGCATTTCGTCTGCGTCAAGGTCGACCGCGAGGAGCGCCCCGACGTCGACGCGATCTACATGGAGGCCGTGCAGGCGATGACCGGTCACGGCGGCTGGCCGCTGAACGTCTTCATCACGCCCGAGCAGGTGCCGTTCTACGCCGGCACGTACTTCCCGCCCGAGCCTCGACCGGGAATGCCGAGCTGGCCGATGGTGCTCGGCGGCGTCGCGAAGGCATGGGAGCTCCAGCGCGACGAGATCCGCGCGCAGAGCGCGGCGATGATCACCGCGCTCGGCGGCGCGACCCGGCTGCAGGCGGCGACGGAGCTGCCCGGCCGCGAGGCACTCGACGAGGCGGTCGCGAGCCTGCGCGCGACGTTCGACTCGGTCAACGGCGGCTGGGGTCGCGCGCCGAAGTTCCCCGCGGCGTCGGCGATCGAGTTCCTGCTGCACCACGGCGAGCCGCAGATGGCGCTGCAGTCGCTGCGCTCGATGGCCTCGGGCGGCATGAACGACCAGATCGGCGGCGGCTTCGCGCGCTACTCCACCGACGAGACGTGGACCGTGCCGCACTTCGAGAAGATGCTCTACGACAACGCCCTGCTCGCTCGGGCCTACCTGCACGCCTTCCAGGTCTCCGGCGACGCCGTGCTGCGGCGCACGGCCGAGGAGACGCTCGACTGGGTCCTGCGCGAGATGACCGGACCTGAGGGTGGCTTCTACTCGGCGCTGGATGCGGACTCCGAGGGCGTCGAGGGCCGCTTCTACGTCTGGGGCATGGACGAGCTGCGCGACGTGCTCGGCGAGGACCACGACGTCGCCGTGCGCTGGCTCGGTTGCAGCGACGAGGGCAACTTCGAGGGCTCGAACATCCTCGAGTCGCGCGGCGCGGAGCCCGAGCCGGAGGTGCGCGCGCGGATCCGGGCCACGCTGCTGGCCGCGCGCGCCGCGCGCGTGCGGCCCGGTCTCGACGACAAGCGCCTGACCGCCTGGAACGCGCTGACGATCAGCGCGCTCGCGGAGGCCGGCGCCGTGCTAGAGCGCGACGACTACGTCGAGGCGGCGCGGCGTGCGGCGGACTTCCTGCTCGAGACGATGCGCGACGGCGACGGGCGCCTGCTGCGCACGTACAACGCCGGGCAGGCGAAGCTCAACGCCTACCTCGAGGACCACGCGTTCCTGCTCGAGGCGCTGCTGACGCTCTACGAGGCGACATTCGAGCCGTGCTGGTTTGCGGCCGCGCGCGCGACCGCCGACACGATGATCGAACGCTTCGCCGACCGCGAGAGCGGCGGCTTCTTTCAGACCTCCGACGACCACGAGCGGCTCGTCGCCCGCCGCAAGGACCTCGACGACAACCCGATCCCGTCCGGCTCGTCGAGCGCGGCCTACGGGCTGCTGCGGCTCGCCGCGCTGACCGGCGACGCCGACTACGAGCGCCACGCCGTCGAGGTGCTGCTGCTCGCCGCGAGCCTCGCCCCGCGCCACCCGCAGGGCTTCGGACACCTGCTGCAGGCGCTGGACTTCCACCTCGCCGACGTGCGCGAGGTCGCGCTCGTCGGCGCCGACACGCGCGCGCTGGCGCGCGTCGTGCGCGGCGAGTTCCGCCCGCACGTCGTGCTCGCCGGCGGCGACGGATCGGCCGCGCACGACATCGCTCTACTTGAGGGTCGAATGCCGGTGGGCGGGCGCGCGGCGGCGTACGTGTGCGAGCGTTTCAGCTGCCTGGCGCCGGTGACCGAGCCGGCCGAGCTCGAGGCGATGCTCGTCGCGTCCTCGTAATGCGCTAGAACCCGCGGCCATGGGCTCTGTCTTTGCAGTCGTCGCCGGTCGCGGCGCCAAGTGGATCGTCGCACTCGTCTGGCTTGCGATCGTCGGCGGGGCGATCGGCACGAACCTCGTCGGCAAGTTCTCCGACGCCGAGAAGAACGAGTCGACCTCGTTTCTACCCGGCGACGCGGAGTCGACGAAGGCGCTCGCGGTCACGAAGAAGCTCGAGGGCGGCGAGCTCGCGCCGCTCGTCGTCGTCTATCACCGCGACGGCGGGCTGACGGCCGCCGACGAGAAGACGATCGCGCGCGACCGCACGATCCTCAACCGCAAGTTCGAGCGCGAGCACTTCAGCGCGACCCCGCTCGGCAGGCCACAGTTCTCGCGCTCCCGCGATGCCGCGCTCGTCGTCTCGCAGCTCAAGAGCGACGGCAAGTCGGACACGATCATCGACCCGGTACAGGCCGTCCGCGATCGCCTGGCGATCCATGGTCACGGGCTTGTCGCGAAGGTCACCGGCGGCGCCGGCTACTCCGCGGACGCGATCAAGGTCTTCGAGGGCATCAACGGCACGCTCGTGGGCGCCGCGTTCCTGCTCGTCCTGCTGCTGCTGATCGTCATCTATCGCAGCCCGTTCTTCTGGGTCGTGCCGATCCTGTCGGTCGCTTTCGCGGAGGTCGCGACGCGGGCGATCGGCTACGAGCTGACGACGCTCGGCGTGACCGTTAACGGGCAGTCGTCCTCGATCCTGTCGATCCTCGTGCTCGGCGCGGGGACCGACTACGCGTTGCTGCTCGTCGCGCGCTACCGAGAGGAGCTGCGCCGCCACGCAGACCGTCACGAGGCGATGGCGCTCGCCCTGCGCACGGCGGGGCCGGCGATCTTCGCGTCCGGGCTGACGGTCATCGCCGCGCTGCTGTGCCTGGCGCTGGCGAAGGTCAACGGCACCGCCGGGCTCGGTCCGATCGGCGCGCTCGGCATCGCCGTGGCAATGATCGCGATGCTGACCCTGCTGCCCGCGCTGCTGCTGATCTTCGGTCGCTTCTTGTTCTTCCCGTTCGTCCCGCGCTATGACCCGAACGCGCTGACGGAGCCGACGGGGTTCTGGCGCCGGCTCGGCGAGGGCATCGCGAAGCGCCCGCGGAAGGTATGGGTCGGCGTCGTGGCGCTGCTGCTCGTGCTGTCGCTCGGCGTGCTGAAGTTCGATGACGGCCTGACGCAGGGCAACTCGTTCCGCGGCGACGTCGAGGCGGTGCAGGGCCAGAAGCTGCTCAGCGAGTCGTTCCCGAGCGGCGCCAATGCGCCGACCGACATCGTCATCGACGACCTGCTGCGCGTCGACGCCGTGCGCAGCGCGGTCGGCCGCGTGCCGGGCGTCGTGTCCGTCGAGTCCGAGGTCGGCAAGCAGGGCAACGCGATCTCGAACACCGTCCTGCTGAAGGCGATCCTCAAGCCCGAGCCGTTCTCGACCGAGGCGTTCGCGCTGATCCCGCACATCCGCACGGCCGCTCGGGCGGCCGGCGGACCGGGGACGCTCGTCGGCGGCGCGACAGCGGTCGAGGCAGACCTGCGCACGGCGGCGGCGCGCGACACGAAGCTCATCATCCCGATCGCGCTGCTCGTCGTGTTCCTCATCCTCGTGGTGCTGCTGCGCGCCGTCGTCGCGCCGCTGCTGCTGATCGGCACGGTGATCCTGTCGTTCCTGGCCTCGCTCGGCGTCGGCGTGGTCGTCTTCGACGTCATCTTCGGGTTCCCGGGCTCGGACCCGTCGTTGCCGCTGTTCGCCTTCGTCTTCCTCGTGGCGCTCGGGATCGACTACAACATCTTCCTCATGGCCCGCGTGCGCGAGGAGACGCGCGTGCACGGCACGCGCGCCGGCATGATCCGCGGCCTCGCGGTCACCGGCGGCGTCATCACGTCCGCGGGGATCGTGCTCGCCGGCACGTTCGCCGTACTCGGGGTGCTGCCGCTCGTCTTCCTGACGGAGATCGGCTTCGTCGTCTCATTCGGCGTCCTGCTCGACACGTTCATCGTGCGCTCGATCCTCGTGCCGGCGCTCGTGCTCGACGTCGGCCCGAAGGTGTGGCTGCCGTCGAGCCTGGCGAAGGTGCCGGACCCAGGCTGACGGCGGACGGCGGCGCCCCGTGCGACGCGCCCCACGCGGCGCGCGCCGCTTGGGGGCGCCGGTGGCTCAGCCCGCCGCGTAGTTGAGCTCGGCCACGGCCTGGTCTGAGAGCTGCAGCAGCGCGGCGGCGAGGTTCTCCTCGAGGTGCTCGACCGATCCCGTGCCGGGGATCGGCAGCATCACCGGCGAGTGCGCCAGCAGCCAGGCGAGCGCGACCTGAGCGGTGGTAGCGCCATGGCGCTCGGCGACCCCGTCGACGATGCCGCCGGGCTCGGCGAGCTTGCCCGCCTCGAGCGGGAACCACGGGAAGAAGCCGAGGCCGTCGCGCTCGCACACGTCGAGCACGTCCTGGTCGGTGCGGTCGGTGAGGTTGAAGCGGTTCTGCACCGTGACGACGTCGACGAGCGCGCGCGCCTGCGCAAGCTGCTCCACGCTGACGTTCGAGACGCCGATGTGGCGGATCTTGCCCTCGTCCTGAAGCTCCTTGAGCGCGCCGACGGACTCCGCGTAGGGGACGTTCTCGTCGGGCGCGTGCAGCTGGTAGAGGTCGATGCGATCGACGCGCAGGTCGCGCAGCGAGCCCTCGCAGGCGGCCTTGAGATGCTCGGGGCGGCCGTTGCGCGGCCACTGGCCCGGGCCGGTGCGCTCGAGCCCACCCTTCGTCGCGATCAGCAGGCCATCCGGGTACGGGTACAGCGCCTCGGCGATGAGCCGCTCGCTGACGTGTGGGCCGTAGCTGTCGGCCGTGTCGATGAGGTTGACGCCGAGCTCGACGGCGCGCAGCAGGACGGCGAGCGCGCCATCGTGGTCGGCGGGCTCACCCCAGACGCCCTGGCCGGTGATCCGCATCGCGCCGAAGCCGAGGCGGTTGACGGTGATGTCGCCGCCGATCGTCAGCGTGGCGGGCCCTGCGCTCATGGCGCCGTCTCGGCCGGCGGCGGCGGGGTGAGCGTGCCGTCGAAGCCGATCTTCTTGTGCGTGCCGTCGCAGAACGGCTTGCGCGAGGATCCCCCGCAGCGGCACAGGAAGACGTCCTCGCCGTCGGCGCCCGCGATCGTCTCCCCGGTGAGGCCGTCGATCAGGATCACGCCGCCGCTGACCTTGTAGGCGCCGGCGCGCACAGTGATCGTGACGCCGCTGGGCGGCGGCGCGCTCTCCTCCCCGCTCACAGGACGGGCAGGTAGCGGTCGAGCTCCCACTGCGAGACCTGGACGCGGTAGTCCTCCCACTCGCGGCGCTTGATCTCCACGTAGCGGTTGAACATGTGCTCGCCGAGCGTGCGCAGGACGAGCTCGGACTCCGCGGTCAGCTCGATCGCCTCGCCGAGCGTCTCCGGAAGCTGCTCGATGCCGAGGCGCCGGCGGTCGTCGGGCGACAGGTGGTAGAGGTTCTTCTCCATCGGCTCGGGCAGCTCGTAGCCCTTCTCGATGCCCTCGAGGCCAGCCTGGAGGAGCGCGGCGAAGGTGAGATAAGGGTTGCACGCCGGATCGGGGCAGCGCAGCTCCATCCGCGTCGCCTTCTCCTTGCCGGGGTGATAGAGCGGCACGCGCACGAGCGCGGAGCGATTGCGCCGGCTCCACGCGACGTAGACCGGCGCTTCGAAGCCCGGCACGAGGCGCTTGTAGGAGTTCACCCACTGCGCGAAGATCGACGACAGCTCACGGGCGTGCTTGAGCTGGCCGGCGATGAAGGCCTTGCCGACGTCCGACAGGAAGTACGGGTCGTTCTCGTCGAAGAAGGCGTTGCGGCCATCCTGGAAGAGACTCATGTGCGTGTGCATGCCGGAGCCGTTCTCGCCGAACAGCGGCTTGGGCATGAACGTCGCGTGCCAGCCGTACTTCATCGCGTATTCCTTGACGGTGATGCGGTATGTCATGCAGTCGTCGGCCATCTTCATGGCGTCGGCGTAGCGCATGTCGATCTCGTGCTGGCTGGGCCCGACCTCGTGATGGGTGTACTCGACGTGGATCCCGAGCTGCTCGAGCGCCAGCACCGTCTCGCGGCGCACGTCGGAGCCGGCGTCAAGCGTCGTGAGGTCGAAGTAGCCGCCGTTGTCGAGGGTCTGCGGCGGGCTGTTGGAGTCGCGGAAGAGGAAGTACTCGAGCTCGGGGCCGACGTTGAACGTGTCGAAGCCCATCCGCTCCGCGCGCTTGAGCGCTCGCCGCAGGACGTGACGCGGATCGCCCTCGTAGGGCGTGCGCTCAGGCGTCAGGACGTCGCAGAACAGGCGCGCGACCCCCTGCTCCTCGGGGCGCCACGGCAGGATCGCGAACGTCGATGCGTCCGGCATCGCGATCATGTCGGACTCCTCGATCGCGTTGAAGCCCGTGATCGACGATCCGTCGAAGCCCATGCCGTCCGTGAAGGCGGCGTCGAGTTCGGTGCGGTTGATCGAGAAGGACTTCAGCTGACCGAGGATGTCGGTGAACCACAGCCGGATGAAGCGGATGTCGCGCTCGGCGACGATGGCCTTGACGTCATCGGGCGTTTGGGGGCGATCGGCGGACATGACGGGAGCCTATTGGTCCCAGGTTTCGGCAGCTTTTCGCGTTCGCGCGCGGGGCGCGGTTCAGTGCTGGGCGAGCCAGCGGCGCGCCCACGCCTCGAGCTCGCGCACGGCCGGCGCAAGCTCACGCCCCATCTCCGTGAGCTCGTACTCGACGCGGACGGGGCGACCCTGGTGCACCGTGCGGATGACGACGCCTCGCGCCTCGAGCTCCTTCATGCGCTCGGACAGCAGGCGGTCGGAGAGCTCGGGCACCGAGTCGGCGATCTCGCCGAAGCGCAGCGTCGTGCGGTGGATGAGCACGCTCACGATCGCCCCGGTCCAGCGGCGGCCGATGAGCTCGATCGCCTCGTGATACAGCGGGCAGCACGGCGGGTGCCCTGACCTCGCGGGGCCGGCATCGGCCTGCGACGCCGGCCCGCACTGCGCGGCCGGCGCCCGTCGACCGTCCTGGGCGGCGCCCATGGCGGGTGCTATGCCGCGCGGAGCGTCCGCGTGTCCTCGACCGACCCGTCGACCGGGACGTCTCCTGCCACGTTCACCATCGCGGTGAAGCGCTCGAGTGCGACGTAGGCGATCGCCTCGAGGATCTGCTCGTCGGACCAGCCCGCCTCGCGGGCCTCCTCGTGGAGGTGCATCGGCGGTGCTCCGGGATTCTCGACGACGGCCTTGAGGTAGCGCAGCAGCGCGGCCTGCTTGACGTCACCGGAGTTGAACTTGCGCGCGGCCGCGACCTCGTCGAGCGGGACACCGGCCTGGCGCGCGGTGCGGTTGTGCATCGCGACGCCCGGGCGTGAGCCGTGGTGCTCGGCGATCGCGAGCGAGATCCGCTCGAGCGTGGCGACGTCGAGCGCCCCCCGGCGCAGCTCGGAGCGAAAGCGCGCGTAGCCGCGCAGAGCCGCCGGCGACCCAGCGAGGGCACCGAGGAAGTTCGGCAGCTGACCGCCGGTCGCGAGGGCGCCGCGCAGAACCGGAACCGACCCCTCCGGGGCGGTCAGGTCGTCATGGATCTGAAATCTGCTCATCGGTGTCTTCATGGGGTGGCCTTCTGGAGATGGGGACGGCGATCCCTGCCAACTGCTCTACTCGGGGTTCGTTCCTTACAAGACGTAAGTGTAAGCCCCTACCAGGTCCCTTTCAAGGGCGCCTGATCACTTCTACGCGCCGCGCTTAAGCAAGGCTCACGAAGACGTGATGGATTTGCAAAGGCCCCCCGGCTCGCGAGGCTCCAGACCCAACCTGGCGCATAGACGCTCGTTGTGTGCAGGAAGCGTGCGGCGTTGCGAGGATCGTGGCGCGGGTCTAGTCCCAGCGACACGGCGGCGGGTGCTCAGGAGGCGCGCCGGACGGCGCGAGTGGCCTTCGTGTGCTGCGTCAGCGACGGCGGGTGCTCAGGAACCGCCGCGCACGGCGCGAGTGGCCCTTCAGCGCAGCGTCAGCGCGACGAACGCCGGCGCATCCGACGTGCCGAGGGCCACGAGGATCAGCAGCAGGCCCATGAGCAGGGCCCACATCGCGACACGGTCGGGGCGGGCGCCGACGCGCTCTATCGGCCGGCGCGGCGGACGGCGGCGCTCGGGGTCCTGCACACGCGGCACAGCGGGCGCGGGGACGGTGCGGCCGCGAAGCTCGATCGTCGCTCGGCCGGGCTGACCGGTGCCCCGGACCCGAGGACGACGCGGTTCCGCGACGGGAGAAGGGTTGGCCTGCGCGCGCACGGGGGCCGGCGCGTGCGTGTCGGGGTGCTCGCCGCGGCGCGGCGCCAGCGCTGGCTCCGGCGCCCTGCGTGGCGGCGCGTCCTCGCCGCGCAGCGGTCCGCTCAGGCGCCGCAGCTCCGACTCGACCTGCCGGCGCTCACGAGTGGCTCGGCGCGACGCCAGGTCCGCCTCGTCCGCACGACGGCGAGCCTCGTCGGTTCGCGCGTAGTCATCTCGGAGATGCTCGACATCAGCCCACCAGGCGCGGGCTTGCGAATGTGCCATGTGGTCTGTTGTCCTCTTTCGGTGAGGCCTACGGGGTTAGCTGACGGGCTCGCGCTGAAAGAGCAGCGCTACATCTCGAACGGCAAGACGATTCGCCCCTACGTGTGGTTCCCCCGCTCCTGGCGCCTTCCGAACGCCAGGACTCGGCGATCTGACGGCGCCATCGTACCAGCGATGGATTTCCCTGCATATGCGCAGTCTTATGGAGAGTGCGGACGGAAAGCCCGCAGTTTGCGGGTTCGCGTCGGCAACGGGGACGTCAACAACCAGGCAGCGGGCAGGCACGAGCGCGTGCAGCGCCTTGCGGCGGCAGCGCGGTGCCGCGTACGCAGCGCCGTGCCGGCGCCCGATCCGACCGAGGTGCTGGTGCGACTAGCGCCCGGCGACTTCGACGAGGTACGAGCCGACCTTGCGGGCGTCGTCGTTCTCGACGAGCTGGGCCGGCATCTGGCCCTTGCCCGCGCGACCCTGCTTGATCGCGTTCAGCGTCAGCGCGAGCGGCGGCTGCAGCATGTCGAGGTCGGGACCGACCTTGCCGACGGCGTTGGCGTCCTTGAGCGTGTGGCAGGTCGCGCACTTCTCGGCGAAGATCTCGCGGCCCTCCTTCTGGGTCGCCGTGAGCTTCGTCCCGCCCGGCCCGGCCGAGGCCTGATCTCCGGACAGGACGATCAGCGGCACGGCGATCCCGAAGGCCAGGACGAGCCCGGCGATCGCGAACTCCGCCAGATGCAGGGGCCGCCGGCGTCCGATCTCAAGCGTGTCGCGAACGCCGCGAGGCCCGCCGCGCATCGCGACGCCGACGACGCCGAGGCCGAGGAGGATGAAGAATCCGAGGAAGAGTGCAGCAGCCATGCGGCGCGGAATCTACTTCACGGCGTCGGACGGTGACGCCGAGATCGCGTGAAGCGCGGCCCCGCGACGACAAAACCGCGGCCGGCGGGCCGTTCGCTCACGCCGCGAGGCCATCGGCCGGTGCCGGCCGGCATCGCTCGACGAGAGCCTTCGTGTTCGCTGCCGGCCATCAGCGGCGCCTGCCGGCCGCGAAGCTCTGGACCGCGGGCGCCACCGCGCGGAAGTCGTCGGTGCCGGTCGCCGCGACCTGCTGCTCCGCCTGGCGCGCGAGCTCGGCCAGGTCGAGCAGCGAGATGTCCTTGACCTCCGCGGCGACGCGATCGGGCACGTCGAGTCGCGTCACCCGCCGCGCGAGCAGGTTGATCGCTCCGCCCGCAGAGGCATGGCGCTCGAGACGGCCCTCGATCATCAGCAGCGGCTCCGTGCGCACAGCCAGGCGGTCGCGCTCGTAGACCTGCGGCGAGACGACGACGTTGACGGTGCCGTGCTCGTCCTCGAGCAGCAGGAAGAGGATCCCCTTCGCGGTCCCCGGGCGCTGGCGCGCGACGACGAGCCCGCCGACGCGCACCGGCACGCCGTGCTGCAGCCGCTCGAGCTCGCCGATGCTCACGGCACGCGCGACGTCCAGACGCGGGCGCAGCAGCTTGAGCGGGTGCGTCGTCGCCGTCAGCCCCGTCGTGGCGTAGTCGGCGACCATCGCCTCCCATGCGGGCACGGGCTTCAACGCCGGCGGCGCGGGCAGGTCGAGCGCGAGCGCGAGTTGCACCCCGTCGCGTCCACGGACGTGTACGCCGGGCGCGGCAACTCCGAGCTGCCACAGCGCGATGCGCCGGTCGCCGCCGGCCAGCGCGTCGCAGGCGCCCGACCAGGCGAGCCGCTCGAGCGCCGGCCGCCCGGCCCCCGCGCGCGAGGCGAGGTCGGCCAGCGACGCGAACGGCCCGCCCGCCTCACGGGCCGCGACGAGGGCGGCGATCTCGTCGGCGCGCACGCCGAGGACGTAGCCGAGACCCACCTGCACAGCACCCTCCGGCGTCACCGTGCAGCCTGCCGCACTCGCGTTGACCTCCGGTGCGAATACCGAGATCCCGCGCCGCTGCGCCTCGTGGACGAGCGCATCGGGCGGATAGAAGCCCATCGGCTGCTCGTCGAGCAGCGAGCACAGGAACTCGGGGCCGTAGTGCACGCGCAGCCACGTCGACTGGTAGGCGAGCAGGCCGAAGGCGGCGCCGTGCGCCTTCGGGAAGCCGAAGCCCGAGAAGCCGGAGACCATCTCGAAGACCTTCTCGGCGAGCTCGATGCCGACATCGGAGTGCTTGCGCATCGCGCCCTCGACGAAGCCGCGGTGATGGGCCTCGATCGCCTCCGCCGAGCGCTTGCGGCTCATCGCCCGCCGCAGCCCCTCGGCCTCCCCCACGCTGAAGCCGGCGAAGGCCTGCGCGACCTCGAGCACCTGGTCCTGGAAGATGATCGTGCCGAGCGTGTCGCGCAGCGGCTCCTCGAGCGACGGATGCAGGTAGGGCACCTGGAAGGACGGATCGACGTTCAGGCGCTGACGGCGCTCGATGTACGGGTTGACGGCGCCGCCGACGATCGGCCCCGGGCGCACGATCGCGACCTGGATCGTGATCTCGTCGAGGTTCTTCGGGCGCGTGCGCCGCAGCGAGCCCATCTGCGCGCGCGACTCGATCTGAAAGACGCCGGTCGTCTCTGCGTTCTGGATGCAGTCGTAGGTCGCGGGGTCGTCGAACGGGATTCGCGACAGGTCGATGCGCTCGCCGCGCCGCGCCGCGACGTGCTCGACGCAGCGCTCGACGGCGCTCAGCATCCCGAGCCCGAGCAGGTCGATCTTCAGGAAGCCCGCGTCCGAGCAGGAGTCCTTGTCCCACTGCGCGAGCTGGCGGCCCTCCATCGCTGCCGGTACGAGCGGGACGCAGTCGACGAGCGGCCGCGTCGCGACGATCATCCCGCCGGAGTGCTGTGAGAGGTGGCGCGGCAGCCCCTGCGCCTCGGCGGCCAGCCGCGCGAGCCAAGCCCAGCGGCCCGTGCGCCGCCCCTCGCCGAGCGCCGTGTCGATGTCACGGTCGACGTCGCCGGCCGACCAGCCCTCGCTCCCGCGCGCGACGCGCTCGATCTCCCCCGGCGCCAACCCGAGCGCCTTGCCGAGCTCGCGGATCGCGCCCCGCGCCCGGTAGGTCGGAAAGGCGGCCACGAGCGCCGAGCGCTCGGATCCGTAGACCTCGTGGATGCGCGGGATCAGCACCTCGCGGATGTCGCGCGGGAAGTCGAGGTCGATGTCCGGCAGCGCCGTCAGCTCCTCGTTGAGGAAGCGCCCGAGCAGGAGCTTGTTGGCGATCGGGTCGACGTGGCTGAGACCGGTGAGGTGGCAGACGATCGACGACACGCTCGAGCCGCGCCCGCGGCCGGGCGGCAGCAGCGACCGCGCGCTGTCGCGGCCGCGGACTTGGACGGCGATCTCGCGCGCGAGCTCGAGGATCTCCCGATGCAGAACGAAGAAGCCCGCCAGGCCGAGCGAGTCGATGACACGCAGCTCGTCCTCCAGGCGCGCCTGCGCCTCGAGGCGATGCTTCGATCCGACGGGGTAGCGCTCGTCGAAGCGCGCCCCGCAGATCTCGGCGAGCGCGCGATCGGCGCCGGCGTCCTCGGCACCGGGGTAGCGGTAGCCGAGGTCCTTCGTGAGATCGAACGTCAGCCGCTCGGCGAGCCGCTGCGACTCGGCCACGGCCTCGGGGTGGTCGCAGAAGCGCGATGCCATCGCCTGCGGAGTGCTCAGCACGTGCGCGTGGTTGCCGCGCCGCAGCGGCTCGGAGGCGTCGAGCGTCGCGTGCTCGCGGATCGCGACGAACGCGTCCTGCAGCAGTGCGCGCCCAGCGCTGTGCGCGTGGACGTTGCCGGTCGCGACCGTAGGCACGCCGAGGCGCTCTGCGAGCCCGGATAGGCCGCGGTTCAGCGCCCGGTCGTGGCGGGCGAGCGGGCGCTGCAGCTCGACGCGTAGGTCCTCGTGGCCGAAGACCCCGAGCAACCGGCGCATCGTCGGCTCGTCGCGCACGCCGCGGGCGGCGCAGCCCGACAGGCAGACGAGGCCGGCGCGGTGCGCCTCGACGTCGTCGAGCGAGACCTCGGGCTCGCCGCGGTCGCGCTGGCGCCCGTCGCGCGTGTGCGCGTGTGCCACCGTCAGCAGCCGGCAGAGGTTGCGCCAGCCGGTCTCGTCGCGCACGAGCAGCGTGATGTGGCGGCCGTCGTCGAGCGTCACCTCCGCCCCGTGGATCGCCCGCAGGCCGAGCGCCTGCGCCGCCTGCGCGAACTCCATCGAGCCCGACAGCGAGTCGTGGTCGGTGAGCGCCATCGCCTCGTGGCCCTGGCGCAGCGCCGCCGCGACGAGCTCCTCGGGCTGGGACGCGCCGTCCAGGAAGGAGTACGCGGAGTGGCAGTGCAGCTCGGTGTACGGCATACGAACAGATGTTCGCACGAGCGCAGGATGGTGTCACGCAGCGGGCGTGACCTTGCGGGCGCGGAGGTCCGCGTTCGACGCTCGGTGCCGCTCGCCTGACGCCCCGCTGGACGTTCGTTCGACGGCGGCCGTCCGCCGCGGGGGACCGAACGTCCAGAGAAGCGTCCACATCCGACTGCTGGGGTCTGGACGGGGCGATGAACCAGCATGTCCATTCGCTCCCTCGCCCTCGCCCTCCTGATCTGCTTCGCCCTCCCGACCGCGTCAGCGCTCGCGCAGTCCGGCGATCCCGTCCTGGACTCCCAGGAGAAGGCGTTCTGCCAGCAGATCAACGCCTACCGCGCGCAGCACAAGCGGCCCGCCCTGAAGGTCTCGATCTCGCTGACCAAGGCCGCGACCTGGCTGAGTACCGACATGGCCCGCAACGACTACTTCGACCACATCGGCAGCCTCGGCCGCACGTACGCCCAGCGCATCGCGGCGTTCGGCTACAAGGGCAACGCCAAGGGCGAGAACATCGCCGCCGGGTCGGCGACGGCGTCCGCGACCTTCACGCAGTGGAAGAACTCTGCCGGACACCGCAAGAACATGCTGAGCAAGTCCTTCAAGGTCATCGGGATCGGCCACGCGACGAGCGCCGGTTCGACGTTCGGCTCTTACTGGACGACGGACTTCGGCAACAAGACCGACCGCACGATGGCCTGCTAGAACGGCCCGGCCGTATCGGCCTGCTAGATCGGGTGGGTCGCCCCCCGGCGGCCCACCCTCCCGTCTTCCTCATACCGGTACGCAGTCGATCCGCCGCTCCCACAGCCCGCCCGGCGGGCGCGTGGAGGCCGCGAGCAGCCGCGCCCGGTCGCTCGCAGCGGTGAGCTCGCCGCCGATCTTCACGGCGAGCGCGAGCTCGAGCTCGCCGCCGGTCGACGTGCTGTCGACGACATAGGTGCGTGTGTCGAGCTGCGCCTGCTCGCGCATGCGTGTCCCGAGCGCGCGAATCGCGGCGCCGCTCGTCGGGTCGTGCGCGAACGCCTTCCAGGCCGCCGCAACGCTGGGGTCGCGCAGATCCATCTGAGCGCTGACCTCCCACCGTCGGCTACCGGTCTTCTGAGCCCACGCGCCGGCGGAACTCCCCTCCTTGCGCATGCCGAGCAGCCGCGTCAGCTTCACCGGAAGTGCAGCGCCCGGGCCCATCGAGCCCGTCGCCTCGAGTGTCAGCTGGATGGGATTGCCGCGACGGTCGAGCTTCAGTGCGAGTGAAGCCTGCCCGTCCGACGCGCTCACCGCCCCGCCCAGCACGATGCTCAGCAGCCCGTATGCCGAACCGGTGGCGCTCAACGTGATCGTCGTCTCGCCGCTGTCGTGATTGCGACTGGCGCCGAGCGTCCCGCTCGCTAGCGCATCCAGCGAAGCGCTCACCTTCGAGCCGATCCCGAGGCGGCCGAGCCCGCGCAGCCCGCCCTCCGCGAAGTCCGACTGCGGGCGCTTGACGTGCGGTCCGATCCGCACCAGGCCGAGGGGGCCGATCCGCAGGCTGCGGCGGAGGTTTCGCAGGATCTCGTCGGCCTCGTGGTCGTCGCGGGCGACATACACCGAGCCGTGTCCCACGACCGCCTCGATCGCGCCGTGGGCCTCGCGGCCATAGCCGATCCCGTGGCCGCTCGTGAGCTGGAGCTGGGCCTTCCCGCCGACGCCGCCCGTGAGCCCGCCGCCGCGGGTCTCGGTGACGGTCAGGCGCACAGTCCCGTCGGACAGCTTCTCGCGCAGGACAGTGTGATCCTCGTCGAGGCGCCAGAACAACACCGATACCGCGACGTGCTGCGCGTCGCGCTTGCTCGAGACCGTGCATGGCTGATACGCCACCGCCGGGCAGTGCCCGCCGCCGACGAGACACAACGCCCGGCGAAACTGCCCGAGCGTGGCGTTCACGATCCCCGGAGCGAGGCCCGTCAGCGACGCCGTGCCGGCGAGCAGGACCGACAGCACGGCGAGCAGCCCGACGTAGTCGATCGTCGCCTGGCCGCGTTGATCGGAGAGCCTCCGCATGGCCCCTCATGCTGGCGCGATGCGTGTGACGGAACTACACCTCTTTGTCTCCGAAGAACCCCAATTTCGTGCCGCCGAACGCGCTCGTGCCCGGCAGCCGGACGAACGTGCGCCCGCTGCGCGCCTCGTCGGCGCGAACGAGGTGCTCGAAGAGCACGGCCTGGGCGAGGCCGACGAGCAGGCAGCCACCGCAGATCCGCACGCCGGCATCCCATCCCGCGGCGCCGACGCCGAGCTCGCCGGGGACGACGAACAGCGCGGTCAAGACGATCGTGACGAGCACCGGCTTCCACAGCGCCGTCGGCTGACCGGTGAGCCCGTCCTCTGACCGCGCAACCGGTCGTGCGCGGGCGAGCGAGCGGCGCACGAGCAGCGGCGCGAGTGCGGCGATCAGGATCGTGACGAAGGCGAGCTGGCCGATCGTGCTGAACGCGCGCTCGGAAGCCGCGTCGACGAACGTGAGCATGAGCGCGCAGCCGAGCGCTCCGGCGCCGGCGAGAACGGCGCCCTCGACGCGCAGGCGCCGGCGGTAGGTCGGTGGTTGCATCGCGGGCACGGTACGGGGTACGGCAGGCCACCCGGCGCGGGTCAGCGCTGGCGATACCAGCCCTGTGCCACGAGGTCGCGGAACACGACGACGTTGCGACCGCCGACGGTGACGAGCTCCCAGTAGCGGCGCCGCAGCGGCCGATCGGTCCACCAGCGATCCTCGACGAGCCAGGACTCGCGAACGCCGTCGACGTCCTCGCCGTCGACCTCGATCGGCCGGCCGCTTCGGTCCGCGTTGACCGTCGCCGGCAGCGGCTCGGAGATCCGGCGCGGCCCGGGGCTCATCCGCGACCTCCCACGGACCCGGTGCGTGGGCGGAGGCTCACCCTCCACCGCGCGCGGATCCGGGTTCGAACGGGGTCAGCACGACGCGGCGCTCCGGCACGCGCGAGTCGGGATCGATCTCCAACACCCGCAGCGCAGCGTCGGGCCCGGCGACGGCTCGCGCCTGGCGCACTGCCTCGTGCAGGCGCTCGTCGCGGCGCACGGCGCCGTCGTCGAAGAGCGCGTGCGCGTCGGGGTGCGGGGGCCCGAAGCGCTCGACGGTCAGCAGCAGCATCTCCGCCGGCGCGGGCAGCAGCGCGAGCCGGCCGACGAGCACGAGCCGCATCCGCTGCGCGTCGGCGAGCGCCTCGCGGAAGACGACGCGCTCGCGCCATGTGCCGCCCTCGACGAGCCGCGCGGACAGCACGACGGCGCGCAGCGTGCGCCCGCGCCGCTCGCGACGGGCGAGCAGGCGGTCGATGAGCAACCCCAGCGCGCGCCCGAGCTGCTCGCCGGAGCCCGACTCCGGCAGCTCGAGCGACTCGCGCAGCAGCTCGCCGGGCCTGCGCGGGCGCAGCGGGGTGTCACGAGCGCGCGCGAGGTCGTGGGCCAGTAGGCCAGGCCGCCCGAAGCGATCGGCGACGACGCCGCGCGACAGCGCGGCGAGCTCCCCGAGCGTGGCGAACCCGAGCCGTTCGAGCGGCTCGACGAGCGCCGCCGTCTCGGCGCGGCGGCGCAGCAGCTCGACCGGCCGCGACGCGAGGTCGCTCGCCCCGGCGACCCGCTGCGGGCGCCGGACGCGGGCGCCGTGCGCCGCGACCATCGCGCAGAAGCGCGTCGGCCCCTGCCCGACTCGCGCGCCCGACAGCACCTTGCGCAGGCGCTCGGAGCCGCGCGCCGCGAGGTAGCCGTCGCAGAGCATCTGCACGACGCGGCCGGAGTGCAGCCGCTGCAGGCCGCTCGCATCGAAGCACGCCTCGCCCGGGCGCAGCGACTCGACCGCCGCGCCGAGCGTCTCCAGGCGCGCCAGCGCGCTCTCCCACGCCTCGGCGACGCCCATCGGGTCGGGCGGCACGAGCGCCAGCCTTGGGCAGCGCGACAGCGCCTCCCCCATCCGCATCCCGGCGTGGATCCCGAACGTCTCCGCCGCCTGCGAGACCTCCCCGATCATCAGCTCCCGGCCGGGCTCGGGTGCGAGCGCGGCGGGCTCGCCGAGCAGCCCTGCGCGTCCGCCGGCGGCGACGGCGAGCTCGAATCTGTCCAGTAGGACGCATACGATCACGAACACATGTTCGCATTGATCAGGCTACGGCACAAGTTTCGAGAGCGCGCCTGGATGGCTTCGGCGCGGCGTGCTTTCGCAGCGTGGCGGGTACACGGCAGGCGTGCCGATCCGCCCTCCCGTCGACGGAATCCTCGCCGCGATCGGCGAGACGCCGCTCGTCGCCCTGCGGCGCTATCTCGGCATGCCCGAGATCGAGGTCTGGGCGAAGCTCGAGGCGGCCAACCCGGGCGGCAGCGCGAAGGACCGGCCGGCGGCGCGGATGGTCCTCGACGCGCTCGACGCCGGGGTCATCGGCCCGGGGTCCACGATCATCGAGTCGACGTCGGGCAACATGGGCGTCGGTCTCGCGCAGGCCTGCCGCTACCACGGCCTGCGGCTCGTCTGCGTCGTCGACTCGCGCGCGCACGAGCGCAACGTGCGCACGCTGCGCGCGTTTGGAGCCGACGTGCGCGTCGTCGCTCGCCCTGACCCCGAGACCGGCGACCTGCTCAAGGCCCGCCTGAACCTCGTCGCGCACCTGCTCGAGACGACGCCCGACTCCTATTGGCCGAACCAGTACGCCAACGCGTCCAACCCGGCGGCGCATGCCGCCGGCACGATGCGCGAGATCGACGAGGCGCTCGACGGCGACCTCGACTACGTCTTCGTCGCGACGAGCACGACCGGCACGCTGCGCGGCTGCCAGGACTACCTGCGCGCCCACGGCCGCGCGACACGGCTCGTCGCCGTCGACGCGGTCGGAAGCGCGCTGTTCGGCGGCGTGCGCGCGACGCGACAGGTGCCCGGCTTCGGTGCCGGCGTCGAGACGGCGCTCTCGCACTCCGCCAACTACGACGTGCTCGTGCGCGTCCGCGACCTCGACTGCGTCGTCGGCTGCCGGCGCCTCGTCGAGCGCGAGGCGATCCTCGCCGGAGGCTCCTCTGGGGCCGTCGCGATGGCGCTCGAGTCGCTGGCGCCGACGATGGCGGAGGGGAGTCGCTGCGCGCTCATCCTGCCTGACGGCGGCGATGGCTACCTCGGCACGATCTACGACGACGACTGGGTCTCGCAGACGCTCGCCTGCGCGCCCGACGAGCTCGCGCGGCTCGTCCGTCCGATCGCCGATCAGCCGACGCCGGCCGCGGCCTGAGCCTACCGGATGGACCACTAGATGAGTCGTTTCACGTGCGGCGGTCACCTGCGGGTCGCGATCGTGGGGCTCGGTCCGAAAGGGCTGTTCGCGCTCGAACGGCTGCTGCACCACGCCCGGCGTGAGGGCGCGGCGCTCGACGTCGACGTCTTCGAGCCCCACCCGGTGCCCGCGGCCGGCCCGGTCTACGATCCCGGCCAGCCCGCGTATCTGCTGATGAACTTCGCCGCCGACCAGCTCGACATGTGGTGCGCCGACAACGCCTGCGTGGCGACGTCCGAGCGGCTGGACTTCGTGGCCTGGCGGCGCCGGTCGCCCGCGTCCGACGAGATCCGGTCATCCGGCTGCGACGTGACCGGGTCGGCTGAGCTCGACGAGGCCCGCTACCCGCCGCGGGCTCAGGTCGGCCGCTACCTCGCGGAGGGTCTCGAGCTCCTGCGCTCGCGGCTGCCGGCTGGGACGCGCGTAACGCTACGACCGCTGGCCGTCGACGCCGTCTGCCGCTCCGGAGCGAGCTGGAAGGTCGTCGGCGCCGATCGCTCGACGCGCGAGTACGAGGAGGTGCTCGTGGCCACCGGGCACCGCGCGCCGTCGTGGCCGGACGGCGGCTGGGAGCACGCCGCGCCGCTCGTGCCGGCGGTGTTCCCGATCTCGCGCCGGCTGTCGCACGACGCGGTGGCGCCTGGGTCCGCGGTCGCCGTCCGCGGTTTCGCGCTGACGTTCATCGATGCGGCGCTGGCCTTGACCGAGGGGCGCGGCGGGACGTTCGCGTCCGACGGTCATCCGTATCGGCTGCGCTATGTACCGTCGCCGTCGGGCGAGGAGCCGGCCGTCATCCGGCCCTTCTCGCGCAGCGGGCGGCCGATGCTCGCCAAGCCGCAGCCGGCGCTCGCCGCCGGGGTTCCGTCGTTCGCGGACATCGCGCGCAGCGGCCGCGAGCAGATCCACGTCCTGCCGGTCGGGTTCTCGCTCGACGAGGATCTCGTCGCGATCCTGGCAGCGACCGCGGGCGCCTGCCTGATCGCGGCCGGCGCCCGGCGCTGCGGCGGCGAGCCCCTGCCGGCCGCGGATGTGGCGCGCGACCCGATCGCCGCCGCCCACGGCCGCGAGGCGAGCCGCCAATCGCAGTCGCCGGCCGCCGACCTGGCCCGCAACCGGATCACCGCCGCCCACGACCCCGAGGCGAGCGGCGAATCTCAGTCGCCGGCCGCCGACGACGCCTGGCGCTGGCTCGCCGCCGCCGCGTGCGGGGCCGCCCCGCCGTTCGCGCATGGGTCCGCGATCGAGCTCGAGCGCTCGCTGGCGGTCGGCGCCGGACTGCGCTCGCCGGATCTGCAGTGGGCGCTCGGCGAGTGCTGGCGCGGCGTCTACCCTGCACTCGTCGAGCGCCTCGCACACGGCGGGCTGGCGGCCTCGCAGTGGCCCGCGTTTCATCGGCTCGCCGCGCAGATGGAGCGGATCGCTTTCGGTCCGCCGCCCGAGAACGCCGCCAAGCTGCTCGCGCTCGTCGCCGCGGGCCGCGTCGACCTCACGCATGTCACGGGCGGCTTCATCTCGACGGACGCCGGCGTAACGACGCTGCGCTCACCGCTCGGATCGTGCGCGGTCGACGTCGTCGTGAACGCGGTGCTCGCCGAGCCGGGAGCGCGCGGGTCCGACGGCGGCCTGCTCGGGTCGCTCGTGCGCGACGGACACGCCCGGATCGCTCCCGCGCAGCGCGGCCTCGAGGTGTCAAGCGACCTCAGCGTGATCGCGCGCGACGGTCGCGAGAGCCGCGGCCTGGCGGCGATCGGCCGCCCGACCGAGGGCTCGGTGATCGGCAACGACACACTCAGCCGCCGCCTGCACCCGCACGCCGACGGCTGGGCGCGGCGCGTGGCGCGGCGCGCCGCGGTCGATGTCGACGTGCCTCGCGAGGCGGCGTGACGACGCCACGCTCGGCGGGCATCGCCGCTGAGGACGATTTGCGGGCTGGTTGTGAGGGTGTCGTCGCGCTGTCCGCCCGCCTGGAGCCGTGGCAGGTCGAGCTGTGCGGGCGGCCCGACCTCGTCCGGACGTGGATCGAGGAGCACGGCTCGCCGATCAACCTCATCGATCCATCCGTGATGGAACGCAACGCCGCGGGCCTGGCCGGCGCGGCCCTTCGCGTCGGTGTCGATCTCGGCATCTACTTCGCCCGCAAGGCGAACAAGGCGCTCGCGCTCGTCGACGAGGCGCGGCGGCTCGGTCTCGGGGTCGACCTCGCCAGCGAGCGCGAGCTGACGCAGGTGCTCGCCCGCGGCGTGCCGGGAAGCGCGCTCGTGATGACCGCGGCGGTCAAGCCGGCCGCGCTGCTCGAGCTCTGCGTCATGTCCGCGACGACCATCGTCGTCGACAACGCCGACGAGCTTCGCCGCCTCGAGCGGGTCGCCGCGGCGGCTGGACGAGGGGCGTCGATCGCGCTCCGGCTGGCACCGGAGCTCGGCGCCGGCAGCCCGCCGACGCGCTTCGGCTTCGGCCTTGAGGAGGCGGTCGCGGTCGCCACCGCCGCGACGCCGGCAAACACGATCGGCTCCCCGCTTGCGATCACCGGGGTGCACTTCCATCTCAACGGCTACGACGCCGGTGATCGCGTCAGCGCGCTCGGCGAAGCCCTCGCGCTCGTCGACGCGCTGCGCCTGCTCGGCCACGCGCCCACCTTCGTCGACATCGGCGGCGGCATCCCGATCAGCCATCTCGACAGCGCGCCGCAGTGGGAACGTTTCTGGACCGAGCACCGCGATGGGCTGCTCGGGCGGCGCGAACCGCTGACGTTCGATGGCCACGGCCTCGGCCTGCTCGCCCACGACGGCGAGATCCTCGGCCGGCCTGCCGTGTATCCGTTTCATCAGCGTCCGATCCACGGCGCCTGGTTCGACGAGCTGCTCGCTGGCCAGGTCGACGTGGCGGGCCGGCGGAGCACCGTCGCCGACGCGCTGCGCGAGCGGCGCCTGCAGCTGCGCTGCGAGCCGGGACGAGCACTGCTCGACGGCTGCGGCATGACGGCCGCGCGCGTCGCGCACCGCAAGCAGCGTCAAGACGGGACGTGGTTGATCGCGCTGGAGATGAACCGCACCCAGTGTCGCTCGACGTCGGAGGACTTCCTCGTCGATCCGTTGCTGCTGCGCCCGTCGGCGAGGGGCGAGCCGCCCGAGGTTCGCGTGCTCGCGGGCGATGTCGGCGACGCCCCGACCGGGCCGATCGAGGGCTACCTCGTCGGCGCGTACTGCATCGAGCGCGAGCTGCTGACGTGGCGCCGGCTGCGCTTTGAACGCGGGGTCGCCGTCGGCGACCTCGTCGTGTTTCCGAACACCGCGGGCTACCTCATGCACATCCTCGAGAGCAGCTCACACCAGATCCCGCTCGCGCGCAACCTCGTCGTCGGCGCGGACGGCGGCGCCTCGCTGGATCCGATCGACGCCGCGTAGCCGACGGCCGGGCGGGCGCGCGGCAGCTGCGCTCCAGGCCGGGGACGGAGCCGCCGCAGCCGCTCCAGCAATAGAAAGGCCCCGCCGGAGCGGAGCCTTTCCGTAGCAAGCCGGTAAGCCGGATTCTGTCGTTGAGCAGTCATCCATCTGAGCGGCCGACCTGGACCTCGGCGGGCAGCCTTCAAGCGGTCCTGCTTGGCCTTGCATCGGGTGGGGTTTGCCTGGCCGCCGTGTCGCCACGACGCCGGTGCGCTCTTACCGCACCTTTTCACCCTTGCCTGTGCGCGGGTGGGCGGGATCTGCTCAAACGCGCCATCGGCGGTGTGTTTCTGTGGCACTTTCCCGCGGGTTTCCCCGGGTCGGGTTCCCGACCACCCTGCCCTGTGATGTCCGGACTTTCCTCGAAGGGCGAACCTCCGCGACTGCCTGGCCTGCGTGCTCCACCTTAGCCTGAATCCGCCGATGATCGCGGCGAATCCGGGCCGCGAGCGCTGCGCGCATGAACGGTCGACACCTCGTTGGGCCGCCGCCGAGGAGGTGTCGCCCCTTCACGCATGTGATGCGAAACGAGGCAGGTCTCATCCGGATCGACAACGAGATGTCGCTCGTTCATGTCGATCGGCCGATCGCAGCACAGGCGGCGAGCCGACCCCGGTCGTCGCGTGGAGTAGTTGTCTCGCGCCCGGGGCGCGGTGTCATTCCGCTGCCTGCCGGGATAGGGTCCGGCCATGCAGCAATCCGACGTGCTCGGCCGTCGCATCGGCGCGGCAATCATCGATCTCCTCATCGTCGTGCTGATCGCGCTGCTCGTGGGCGGCATCATCGGCAACGACGTCGGCGCGGATGCGCCCGCCTCCGCGCGCTTCGGCACCTTGGACCGCGTCGTGATCGTCGCCCTCATATTCCTCTACTACTTCGCCTGCGAGGCCTTCTGGCGCGGGCAGACCGTCGGCAAGCGCGTGCTCGACATCCGCGTGGAGCGCGTCGACGGGACGATGGCCGGACCCGGCACGATCCTCGTGCGCACGCTGCTGCGAGCCGTCGACGGCATCTTCTTCTACGTCGTGGGTCTGATCGTCATCTTCGCCACCGGCGCGCGCCGCCAGCGTCTCGGCGACATGGCCGCGAAGACCCGCGTCGTCTCGGCGAGCGCACCGCCGCAAGACCAGCCGAAGGGTCCTGCGCCTCCCCCGCCCGACGAGGACGTGCTCGCGCAGATCATGCGTTAGGCGCCCGTCGGCGCGTGCCGGCGCTCAGCTCAGCTCGGTCCCGCAGTCGCGGCAACGTCCCCCGACCGCGGACGGCCCGGAACCGTATCGAGCCACCATCGGCCCGGCACAGATCGGGCACGCCGCGGAGCGGTGCGCTGAGAGTTCCTCCCAGGCGCCGGAGACAACGTCCCCCAGCGTCCGGCTCTCGCGCGGGGAAGCGAACAGCAGTGCAGGCGGCCGTGCCCGAGGCCGTCGCATTTCGACGGTGGCCATCAGGACACGCTCCGAAACAGGCCGACCACACGCCCGAGGATCTGCACGTCGCGCGACCGGATCGGCTCCATCGAGGCGTTCTCGGGTTGCAGGCGAATGTGGTCGGACTCGCGGAAGAAGCGCTTGACCGTCGCCTCCTCCCCCACGAGCGCGACGATGATCTCGCCGTCCTCGGCCGTCTCCTGCTTGCGGACCACGACGTAGTCGTCCGGCAGGATCCCGGCGTCGATCATCGACTCGCCGCGCACGCGCAGGATGAACTCGCCCTCGTCGCCGCCGGCGAGCCCGGGCACCGACACGTACTCCTCGATGTTCTCCTCGGCGAGGATCGGCGAGCCGGCCGCCACCTGACCGACGAGTGGCAGGCCGTCCGGGCGCACGATCGACTTGACCTGCTCGACCGCGCGGTCGAGCATCTCGATCGCGCGCGGCTTCGTCGGATCCCGACGCAGCAGACCGAGCTTCTCGAGGTTCGCGAGGTGCGCGTGCACCGTCGAGGACGAGGCCAGGCCGACGGCCTTGCCGATGTCACGGACGGTCGGGGGGTACCCGTGGTCGGCCGAGTAGCGCTTGATGAACGCGAAGATCTCCTGCTGGCGCTTGGTCAGGTCCATCGGGCGAGCTCCTTGCGAGATGAGCTGATCGGGTAGGCGAACATCTGTTCGCATAAGCTAGCGGGGTCGTCGGATGGAAGCAAGCGCCTATACTGCGCGGGCCCTGCGCCGGTGGCGGAATTGGTAGACGCGCAAGGTTGAGGGCCTTGTGGGGGGATTCCCCCGTGGAGGTTCGAGTCCTCTTCGGCGCATT
>JBBSNY010000002.1:0-216256 GCA_038260305.1 Solirubrobacterales bacterium | reverse complement strand
GTCCACCGTCCGTTCGATCACGATCGTCAGCGACCCGCCGGCGTCGGTCAGGCCGACGAGCAGCCGGCGGGTGCCCGGATCGCCACCCTCGCGCGGGTTGGCGACCACGACATGAGGATTGCGCAGCAGCTGCTGCGCTTGGTCTGCCGAGATCCCGCGGGCCGCGAGCTTGTCCAGCGCCACATCCGTCGCCAAGAGCTGAGCAATCGTGATCCGAACCACGGCAACGGTCTACCGGCAGCCGCAAACGGAAGCCCAGATCGCGTGAGTGCTTCTCGCGCAACGCGGCGGCGTCCGATCGCCACTCGGCGAGCGACGAGCCAAATGCTCCGGCCGTCCATCCCGACAGAGGCATCGATTCAGGTGCGCTGCGGGTCTTGCCTGAAGCCCCATCATTGGATGTTGGCCTCTCCCGGCGGTTGTACCTGATGCAGGGTCTCGCGTCGGCGTGAATCCACGATCGCGCACCAGCTGATGCGCCCCTCGCGTAGCTTCACGTCGAACTCGTCCGTCGATGCCGGGTTGGTCGCGATGTAGAACGCATCCGAGATCTCACCTTCCTCCAGCAGGAGCGGAAGGCGAGCCCGTACCGCTTTGGCTGGGGTCCAGCCTTCCTTTGAAGGGGTGTCGGAAGCGCCAAAGCGGATCTCACGCACCCCGTACTTTCGCGACCCGATGTTGGCGATCGTGAATGTAAGGATCGGAGGGCCGGCAGGTTCGATCCAGTCGACGTGAACATCCCACTTGGAGCGACGAAGAAACGTTTCCCAGATCCGGATCGCAGCGAGCGTGGTCGACGTGATGAGGGCAAGCACTGCAACGACAAGTGTCGCGACATCGAGTCCGCTGATGACACCTGATCGGAGCATCGCGATTCCATCATTCCATGCCCTGCTGCGGCACGAACGGACCCAAGACACGCCGGACTGCTGCTTTCGCGTGCCACGGACAATGCGTGAGGGCCTGGCTGCAGCCAGGCTCGCATACGAGACGGTCAGGGCTTCGCTCTCATGCCCGCGCTGGCAGGGATCATCGGCGCGCGTCGGGCGTGGACGGTGTCGATGATCTCCGCGTTGTCGATGCCTTGTAGGTAGACCGACGTGATGCCGAGGTGTCGCCGGCCCGAGCTGGCGTTGGATGATGACCCAGTGGCACGCCTTCTCGCGCCATCTCGACGGCGTGTGCGTGACGTAGCTGGTGTGGAGCGAACCGTCGGCGCACACCGGCGCACGCAGCGATCCGTCGTACCTGCTCGCGGGCCGCGGGTGCGGACCACGGCCGTCCCTTGGTCGCGCCGTGGATGATGCAGAACAGCGCGCCGACGCGAAGCGTGGCGTGTAGTCGCAGCATGGCGCGAGTTGCTCCCACGCCCGCGTGTCCATGCCGATCTCGCGGCGCTTGCCGCCTTGTCGCGGCGAACCAGGATCGCGCCGCAGGCGTGGTCAAGATCCCTATCGGCGGAGCGCGAGCGCTTCGCTGATCCGCAGGCCGGCGTGCCGATGCGCGCGCCGGTTCCGCGTCGCCGCGAGATCCCGATCGCAACCGCCCGCGCGATCTGCCGACGACTGGCGGTCCCCCGCCCGCCGGAGCACGCTGAATCCGCTCGCCCGTGCAGACCGATTGCCACGCAAGCTGCTCGCGCCAAACGGGAGGCGCTCCAGCCGCTCTCGAGTCCGCCCGACGACATCCGCACTTCGACCAGAAGGTCGAGTTCAGTCCTCCGGGCTCACCGCGTGGAGCTCGATTCGGTAGACGAGGGTGTCCTCGCCGATCGGACCAGCGTGCGCGGCGCGGTCGCGCAGGGTTTCGCGGTCGGGCTCGCCGGCTCGCCGCACGTCCGCCTCGGTGATCGCCGCGAACGGGACAAGCTCGATCGCGTGGACCTCTATGAGGCCGGGCCCGACCCGGTAGCGGCCGCCCTGCTTGACCTGTGGCCGCTTCCACAGCCGGACCGACAGCGTGATATCGCCGGCCAGGACGTCGTTGCGCAATTCGCGGCTGAACTCCACAGTCCCGGACGGTAGCTGGTGACGTGCCGCGCGGCACCGCTCTCACTTCCGCGGGCCAGGAGCGCTCTCGGGCCGGGTAACAGAGCGCTGCTTCTCGTGCGCCCTTGGCTCCGCCGTCGGCGTGCAACGCTGCGAGTGAGGTGGATCGTGGTCGTCGAAGGACATCGTGATCACGAGCCCGAGAAAGCGGCTGATCGTTGGCACCAGCACCTCGTCGCGGCGCGACCGGTCATCGTCGGCGCCCGGTCCGGCGCCGACGCCGTCCGAGCGGCCTCGGCGCCGACCGCCCAGCGCAGCCCACCCTCCACCAGTCGCAGGGCATGCGGGTCGCGC
Organism: Solirubrobacterales bacterium; assembly: GCA_038260305.1. Lineage (GTDB taxonomy): Bacteria > Actinomycetota > Thermoleophilia > Solirubrobacterales > Solirubrobacteraceae > CADCVQ01. Next base: position 213,914 of record JBBSNY010000002.1, on the reverse strand, counting down.
CAGGCGGAGTTCGGGTGCCCGAGGGCGCTGTAGAAGACGCGCCCGCGACCCTCTCGGCGCCACCACACGAGCGGCTCGTCGCGCTTCGTGGCGCGCCGGGCGAGCACGTGCGCGCGGCGGCGCGGGTTGGTGGTGAAGACGTAGAACTCGTCGTCGACGACGAACGACGACGGCAGGCCGCGCGTCGCGGGATGGGTGCGGTCGCTGACGATGACGCGGCCACGGCCGGCGAACGGGTGCGCCTTGAACTGGGCGCCGAGCATGCGTGCGAACTGGGGCTCGTTCGCGAACGTGTTGCTCGCCGCGTGCAGCCCGAGGAAGGCGCCACCCTCGCGGATCCAGGCCAGCAGGCGCTCAAGGCCGGGCGGTGCCATCCGCAGCTCGCCGGTCGTCGACAGGAACACGACCGCCCGGGCGCGGCTCAACGCGGACGCCGTCAGCGAGCTCGACGAGGCGACCGGCACGACATCGAAGTCCGAGCTGCGCTCGCCGAGGCGCACGAGCGCGGCGCGCGCGGCCGGAATCGACGGGTGGTGAAAGCCCGCCGTCTCGCTGACGACGAGCACCCGCGGCTGCGGCGCGCCCGCCAGCGCGAGCACCGCCGCCGCCGCGAAGGGCGCGATCATTCGGGCGCCTCCCGCTCCTCCTGTCCCCGGCGCGCGACGACCGCGCCGAGCACAGATGCGTGCATCCGCCCGGGCAACGCCGGAGCACCGGCTCCGATCAGCTGTAGCAGTAGGAGTCCGACGAAGCGTCGCCGCCCTGCAGGCGCACCTGGTGCACGCGCAGGCCGCGGAAGTCGTCCCCATGCGGGAAGAACCGCTCGTCGATGCTCAACGCGCCGTCCTCGGCGACATCGAGCTTCGCCATCCAGGCGCCGACGCCGTCGGGGTAGAACTGGTCGTCCCAGGCCCCGTACAGCGAGTTCGTGAAGTAGACGCGCCTGCCGTCGCGGCTGACCTCGACCATCTGCGGCCCGCCGGCCAACGGCATGTCCGGCTTGGCGGGGTGGGCGGCACGGTCGACGATGCCGCCGAGGCGCACGGACCCGACCTCGACGGGGTTCGCCGGATCCGACACGTCGTACTGCTTCAGCTCGCCGGTCCCCCAGCAGGAGACATAGAGGAACTGGTCATCGACGGACAGGTCGATGTCCGTGATCAGCGGCGGCACGGCCGAGAACGGCTTCAACGCGGGCGGCAGCGAATCGGGGTCAGCGGGCTCGGCGGGAATCGTGATGACCTTCTCCGCCTTCCACTCGTCGCCCTCGCGGAACCAGCGCCAGATCGACCCGGACAGATCCTCGGTGCTGATGACGACGCCGACGAAGCCCCAGGTCGCCTCGGGGTCATGTGAAGGACGCACCTCCAACGCCATCTGGTGCTGGGCACCGAGGTCGACCGTCTGCACGTGCTTGCCCGAATCGAGATCCCAGAAATGCAGCGCGTGACCGTACTTCTGGCCGAGCAGCAGCTCGGGCACGACGCCGTCCTCGATCATCGAGGGGCTGCCCCACTCGCTGGAGATCAGGACGTTCTGGTTCAGGTGCCACCAGGCGTCGTAGTGGAAGTGCTGCGGCCCGCGGTCGGTCTCCCAGGCGCGCACGACGTCGAACGTCTCGTGGTCGAGGAGAGCGATCCCGCCGGGCCCGTCGTCGTCGCCATCGGCGCCGCCGAGGCAGGTCAGGAACACCCCGTCGGGCCCGCAGTGCAGGGTGTGCGGGCGCGAGTAGCCGGCCTTGTCCGATAGCTCCGCCGCATCGATCGTCTTGACGAGCGTCGGGTTGAGCGGGTCTGGCGCGATGTCCAGCACGTAGATGTTCGACGAGCGCAGACCCGGCACGAGCAGGTATCGCCGCGCCAGCCCGTCCATGTCGTGGCCCTCGTGCTTGAGCGCGCTGCTGCAGGCGTTCCAGCCGAAGTGATGCAGCTCGTCGCCGAGGCCGGGGACGTCGGTCCAGCCGACCACCTGGCCGTAGGTGTCCGACGTCGAGTTGACGTCGATGACCGTCATCGCGTCGTGCTGCTCGCCGGCGCGGTCGAAGGCCACCACGTAGGCCAGCTCCTCGCCGGGAGCGGCGGCCGCATCGGCAGCGCTGCGGTAGAAGGTGGGATCCATCTCGGACTGGGCCATGCGCTCGACCTCCTGGCTGATCGTCGCTCCTGCGAACGATCTCCAGGCTACCGTCGCTCAGGCGTTCGCAGCGGCTGCGGCGCTCTCCGCGACGCCGCTGTTCTCGGGAACGAACTTGCTGGCGGTGAACGTCGCCCCCTGGGGATCGCTGATGATCGTCATCCGCACCCACGGTGCGTCGAACGGTGCGACGATCACCCGGCCGCCGAGCTCGACCGCGCGTGCGGCGACGGCGTCGGCGTCGTCGACGCCGAACGTCACACCCCAATGCGAGCCGACGTCGGGCTCCTCGTCGGCGATCGGGGCGAGGGCTGCGACGACGTCCTCGAAGCGCTCCGGGGCGCCCATCTGGGCCATGTTCTCCCGCATCCCGGGCGTGCGCCGCTCGAGGAAGTCGCCGTAACCGGCCAGCGCCCACATGTCCGCGCCTCCCATGTCGAGCCTCTCCCAGCCGAACACCGACCCGTAGAAGGCCGTCACGCCGCCGACGTCGCGGGTGCTGAGGCCGTTGAAGTTCAGCGAGCCGGGCTCGTTGACGATGGCTGCTCCGCGGTGGAGGTCGGCCTGCCACACACGGAACACCGCGCCGTCCGGGTCGACGAAGACCGCCCGTCGCCCCGACTCCCCGACCTGCTCGGGCGCCCTGAGGACCGTGCCGCGGGCGGCACGGACCTTCGAAGCGGTCTCGTCCGCGTCATCCACCCACACGTAGGTGTTCCAGACCGCCGCAGAGGCGCCGTCCTGCGCGGAACCGACACCCGCGACGTCTCCACCGCGGATCCTCGCGACGTAGTACGGGACAGGCGAGCCCGCGGGCAGGATGTTCTCGAACTCCCAGCCGAACAGCTTGCCGTAGAACGCGACGGCCGCCTGCGGCTCGGGCGCGGAGATGTCGACCCAGCACGGAACTCCAGGGATATACCGGTCCTGATCGCTCATCGGTGCTCCATTCTCAGTGGTCGGATCGGGTCACCCTATGGGCGTCTTAGGCCAGTTTCTGTCCGCAACTATTCGATCGCTACCGCGCCCGGAAGCCACGCGCAGGGGCTCTCGTCTGCCGCGATCGGGCACGCCGCGAGAACCATCGCCCTTGCTGTGGCTCCCCCGCACGAATAGCCTCCGGCGCCGACAAGCGGGAGGAGCCGGGACGTGAGCGCGGAGCTGCAACCAGGACTGACTCGGATGGTCCACGAGGTGCATGAGCTCGGCCTCGGCGAGCACACGAGCTATGCGGCAGGGCGCCTCACCGTCGGCGAGGAGAGCGTGCTCGACCTGCTCCGCGACCCCGCCTTCGCCGACGTCCGGCTGGGCTGCACCTCGCCCGGCGACCGCGTGCGGATCGTCGGCGTCCTCGACGCCGTCCAGCCGTGCTCGAAGGGCCCCGGCGGCGGCGGCGTGTTTCCCGGGTTGCTCGGCCCCGCGCTGCCCGTCGGGCGCGGCAGCACCCACGTTCTGCGCGGCGCCGCCGTGCTCGTCGCCGGCTACCTGCCGCGCGCCCAGGAGGCGGTCATCGACATGTCCGGACCGGCAGCGCCGCTGTCGCCGCTCGCCGCGACGCACAACCTCGTCGTCGAGTTCGCGAAGGCTGACGAGGCGACCTGGGAGGACGTCGACGTGGCGCTGCGGCGCGGGCTCGTCAGGGTCGCCGCCCACCTCGCCGAGGCGGCACTCGAGACCGAGCCCGACGCCGTCGAGCAGCTCGACGAGCCCGGGGCGACCGCGAACGGCAAGCCGCGCGTCGGGGTCATCCTCAATCTCCAGACGCAGGGCAAGTTCAAGGACGTCTTCGTCTACGGGCGCAGCCTGTCCGGCGGACTGCCCACGGTCATCTCGCCCTGCGAGCTCGACGACGGAGCGGTCGTCAGCGGCCAGTACGGCCATCCCTCGCTGAAGAACCCGACCTACCTGCACCAGACGCACCCCGTCGTCGCGGCGCTGAGGGCCAGCGACGAGCTCGAGCTGGCGGCGCTCGTGCTGTGCCCCGAGCCCGTCGACCAGGCGAACAAGGAGCTCATCTCCGCGCACGCCGCGCGCCTGTGCAAAGGCCTTGGCCTCGACGCGGCGATCGCGACGAAGGAGGGTGGCGGCAACGCCGACGCCGACGTCACGCTCAAGCTCGACCTGCTCGAGGACGAGGGGATCACGGCGATCGGCATCCTCGCGGAGATGGCGGGGCGCGACGGGACGGGCCCGCCGCTCGTCGTCGTCCCGAGCCACGCCACCGCCATGGTCAGCACCGGCAACTACGATGAGCGCATGACGCTGCCCGCCTGTGAGCGCACCCTCGGCCGCGAACGCATCGCCCTGCTCGATCAGCCGTCGACCGACGAGATCGAGCTGCCGGTCGCCGCGATCTACTGTGCGCAGAGCACGCTGGGCTGGGGTCGTCTCACGTGCGCGGAGCCCGTCGCCTGATGCGGATCGTCCACTACGTCAACCAGTTCTTCGCCGGCATCGGCGGGGAAGACTCCGCGGGCATGGGGCCGGAGCTGCGCGACGGCGCGATCGGACCGGGGCGGCGCCTCGCCACGCTGCTGGGCGACGAGCACGAGATCATCGCGACCGCGATCTGCGGCGACGACTACGCCGCCGGGCACGCCGAGTTCGCCGCGCAGCTCGTCGCGCAGGCGCGCGAGCGCGGAGCCGAGATGATCGTCGCCGGCCCTGCCTTCACGAGCGGGCGCTACGGCATGGCGTGCGCGCGGATCGCGGCGGCGGCGACCGAGGCCGGCATGCCCGCCCTGGCGTCGATGCATCCCGACAACGCCGGCCTCGGCGAGGCCGCCGGTGCGCCGCTCGTGCAGAGCGGCCTGATCGCTCGCTTCATGAAGGACTCCCTGGACCGCTTTGCGGCGGCGGCCCGCAAGATCGCCGCCGGCGAGGAGCTCACCGCGCAGGACGGCCGCATCGGTCCGGTCGCGCGCATCAACCGCCTCGCGCAGCGAAACGCGGCCGAGCGCGCCGTCGCCCTCGTACTCACGCGACTCGGCGGCGATCGCGACGCCGGCGAGATACCGCTTCCGGACTTCGACAGCGTGACGCCCGCCGCCCCCATCGCCGACGCCGCCGAGGCGTTCCTCGCGCTCGTGACAGAGGGCGGCTTCGTGCCCGCCGGCAACCCCGATCGGCTCGAGTCGGCGCGCGCCACGAAGTGGGTGCGCCACTCGCTGGAGGGCCTCGACTCGGCCGAGGCCGGCAGCTTCGAGTCGGTCCACGGCGGCTTCTCGACGCAGTGGGCGAACGCCGATCCGAATCGCATCCTGCCGCTCGACGTCGCCCGCGAGATGGAGCGCGAGGGCGCGATCGGACGCCTCTACGGTGAGTACCTGGGGACGACCGGCAACGGCACGACGGTCGCCGACGCGCGCCGCTTCGGCATGGAGTGGGCCGCCGAACTGCGCCAGGCGAAGATCCAGGCCGTGATCCTCACCGCCACCTGAGGTACCGGCACGCGTTGCGGGTCAACGCTCACGAAGGAACTGGAACGCGCCGGGATTCCCACCGCCTTGCTGTGCAACCTCGTGTCGATCGCCAAGCGCGTCGGCGCACCGCGGATCGTGCCCACGCGCGGCATCCCATACCCGACGGGCGACCCCTCGCTGGGCCCCGAGCAGGAGCGCGCCTGGCGCCGCGAGCTGCTCGAACGGGCGCTGCACGCCGTCATGACCTCGGTCAGTGAGCCGACGGTCTTCGACGGCGATCAGGGACAATGATCGCCACATGCCCACACCCGTAATCTCGGCCACGAGCGCGGCGCTCGCACACGTCCCCGGTCTCCTGCGCCACGGCTCCAAGCCGTCGCGCGAGCTGCCGAAGAGCCCGGAGGTCGAGGCGCAGTTCCTTGCGTCGCTGCGCACCTTCGAGCAAGCCGTCGCCTACGCGCCCCACCAGGCGTTCATCGGCGCCCTGCACCCGCGCGACCTACCGCCGCGACCGTGGTGGGAGGACGCCGCGCCCAACAACGGCGCGGGCCGCTTCGCCGGGGTCGGCGAGGTCATGCCGGAGGATGAGTTCCTCGGCCTGCTGGCGGCGGTCGACGACTTCGGCCTCGTCCGCCTCGGCACGGCCGAGGCCGGCGTGATCGGCGCGCAGCTCGCCCGCCACCCGTTCGCCGAGCACCTCGACCTCGAGAAGGTCGCGGCCGCCGGTGACGACGCCGAGGCCGTCGCGGCCGAGGCGGGAGCGCTGCCCCTGCACCTGGGCGCCGATCGCCTCGCCGGGGCCATGCGCCGCGCGAACGCGAGCGATCAGGCGCTGACAGCCGAGGTCGTGCTCGAGAACCTCGCCGGCAAGGCGAGCGCGACGCTGGCGCTCCTGCACCTGCTGCACGACAACGGCATCGACCCGGCCTCGATCGAGTTCGTCATCGGCGCCGGCGAGGAGGCGATCGGCGACCGCTACCAGCGTGGCGGCGGCAACCTCGCCAAGGCGGTCGCGGCGGCGGCGGGCTGCAGCGACGCCTCCGGCTGCGACGTCAAGAACTTCTGCGCGGCCCCGATCCCCGCGCTCGTGATTGCCAGCAGCCTCGTCGCCGCCGGGGTCTTCAAGCGCGTCGCGGTCGTCGCGGGCGGGTCGCTGCCGAAGGTCGGGATGAAGTTCCAGGGCCACCTCAAGCACGGCATGCCGATCCTCGAGGACGTGCTCGGCGCCTGCGCGCTGCTCGTCGAGGCCGACGACGGCGTCTCTCCGCGCGTGCGGCTGGACTCCGTCGGCCGCCATACTGTGGCCGCCGGGTCCTCGAACCCGAAGATCATGGAGGCGCTCGTCTGCGCCCCGATCGACCGTCTCGGCCTCGGGATGCTCGACGTCGATGACTACGCGACCGAGCTGCACAACCCCGAGCTCACCGAGCCCCAGGGCTCGGGCAACGTCCCCGAGCGCAATTACAAGACGATCGCCGCGCTGGCGATGCGCCGCGGCGACATCGACCGTGCGGACATGGGCGCGTTCGCCGAGCAGCGTGGGATGCCCGGCTTCGCCCCGACGCAGGGCCACATCGCGTCGGCGCTCTGCTACGTCCCGCACGCCCGCGCCCGCCTCGTCGACGGCGGCGGCGCGCAACGCATCCAACTTCTCGCCAAGGGCAGCCTATTCTTAGGTCGGATGTCCGAGATGTCCGACGGCATGAGCGTGATGATCGAGCGAAACGAAGGAGCGTGAGCGGATGGGCGCATTGACCGAGGCGACACGCCAGGACTTCGACGAGCTCGTGGCGAGCGGCACGACGCTCGTCGATGTGTGGGGACCGGAGTGCCGGCCGTGTCTGGCGCTGATGCCGCACGTCGAGAAGCTGGCCGCGGCCTACGACGACGTCGCGTTCGTCAAGCTCGAGGGACCGAAGGCCCGGCGGATCTGCATCCGCCTCCAGGTTCACGCGATGCCGACCTTCCTGCTGATGCACGACGGGCAGGAGGTCGCGCGCCTGTCGGCGTCGACGATCAGCCCGCCGCAGCTCAAGACCTGGCTCGACAAGAGCCTCGACGAGATGAAGGAGGAGGTGAGTTAGCACCCCATGTTCGAGAACAAGCAGGTCATCGTCCTCGGTGAACGCGATGGAATCGCGGGCCCCGCGATCGCCGAATGCGTCAAGAGCGCAGGCGGACACGTCGCCTTCGCGTCGACGGAGTGCTTCGTCTGAACGGCCTCGGGGGCCATGGACCTCAATAGCCAGGAAGTGATCAAGCGCCTAGCCGACGAGCACGGGGCCGAGCATCTGCTCGTCATCCTCGGAGCCCCGGACGACGAAAGCGCCGAGATCGCAGCCGAGACCGTTGTGCTCGGCGATCCGACCTATGCAGGTGCATTGGCCGAGGCCCAGTTGGGTCTCTCCGTGTATCACGCGCTCGAAGAGGAGTTCAGAAGCCTGATCGACGAAGACGTCTGGGAGGAGCAGGTCGGCATCATGGCCGACGTCCTCGATGCCGAGGCGATCTCCATCGCGGTGAAGGGCATGCGCGAGCAGAAGCCGTAGGGCCGGCGGGGGTTGCAACCTCCGCCGGCTGTGCCTGGTTCGGGCATGGCGCGCCCCTCGCTGGCGCTCTGGTTTGCGCGAAACGTCCTCGAGCGGCGCTGCGACTCCCTGGCGGCTTTCGGGCCTGGCGTACCGCGGGCTCGCGTTCTACCCAGCAACGGCGCCACCGAACCCCGCGTGACGAGCGATCGCGAAGGTTGCCGTTCGGACGCCGAAACCCCAGACGTCAGCAAGTGTTTCGACGTTTGCGACGACCACAAGCCCGAATTTGAGCCTCGGCGAGGAGGGGTTCGAGCGAGCGCCGTGCCGCTGATTAATACGAACTCAACATTGTGGTCGTTCTAACCTTTACACCGCTGCGCGACGATGTTCGCGTCCGACCGGGTTGCAGCACAGAGGAAAGGAGATCCTGCCGATGTATCAGTTCAGCCGCGCGATCTACCGCGAGCTGGCACCGCACATCGAGGAGTCGCGCGAGCGCGATCCCCACGCCGCGGTCCTGCACGCCTGTGAAGCCACGATCGAACGCCTCGCGACCGATCGCCACTACTTCGCGCGGCCGGCGCGGACGCTGTTCAACGACATCCGCGTGCACTTCGCCATCGCCGCGCAGCCGCGCGTCTGGCAGGTCGTCGAGACGTACGTGACCTGCGCCCAGGAGTGGCTCTCCAGGCAGCCCCAGCACGGCTACGACGTCAACGGCAACCCGCTCGAGTGCCGCGCGACGACGCGCCGCGGGACGCCCTGCCAGCGCATGCCGCTCGCGCACAACGGCTACTGCCCATCGCACCAGCACCTCGCCGAGACGGAGGAGTTCGCGCAGCCCTTGGCCGCGTAGCCCGACCCGCGGTCGCTATGGCACGAGCGACACGCGCCGCTGCACGAGGCAGGCCAGGGAGCCGTCCTTTGCCGACGAGGCGACGGCCTCGACCGTGCCGGCCTGACGGCTCTTCACGCCGCGATAGCCGACGCCCTTGCGCCAGGCCCCGCGCGCCGTGATCGTGCGCCGGCCGACGACGCGCCCGCGCGCATCGCGCACGACAAGCTGGAAGGTGCCCTCGAAGAGGTCGCGCTCGACTCCGCGAACGAGCAAGACGCGCCCCGAACGGCGGATGCTCCGCAGCACGAGACAGCGGTTCGGGGCGCTGCGGACCTCGGCCGCCACGGCCGGCGGGGCGGCACGGTAGAGGTCGATGACGAGCCGCTGCGGTGCGTGCAGGCCGCTGACACGCATGTACTTGAAGGCTCCCGCCGCGCTCGACAGCACGATCGCGGCGCGACCGGCGGCAGGCCGGCTCACGCGCATGCGGACGCCGTGCCCGAAGAGGTCGAAGGCCCGCACGGCGATGGCGGCATGGCGGATCTCAACGCGTGCGAGGCCGTCGGACGGCGAAGGGTCGGTCGCGTCGGCCTCGTTGATCTCGAACGCTCCGCCCGTGAGGTCCACGACGACGCGGGTGAAGCCCGGCTGGGTGCCGATGTGCCCACCCGAGACGGTCAGCGAGGCCGCGGCCGACCCGGGCGCCGAGGCGGCCAGGATGGCGGCGAGAGCCGCGAGACGAAGGATGGTCGATTGCATGGCAGATCCTTGAACGCGTAGTCTCGGCGATCGTTGCGCGGACGTCCACCAGCCATCCGCTTGCCCTGACGTGCTGCTCGGCGTCGACGTCGGCGGGACCTTCACCGACGCGGTGCTCGCCGCCGGCGGCCGGCTGCACACGGCGAAGTCCCCGACGACGCCCGTTGACCAGTCCGAGGGCGTCATGACGGCGGTCGAGGCGGTGCTGGAGCGCGCCGGCGCCGCGGCCGGCGACGTCGAGCTCTTCGCCCATGGCATGACCGTCGCGACGAACGCCCTGCTCGAGGGCCGCGGCGCGCGCACCGTGCTCGTCGCGACCCAGGGCTTCACCGACATCGTCGAGCTCGGCCGCCAGGCGCGGGCGGACCTCTATCGCCTCTGCGTGGCACGGCCGGCGCCGCTCGTGGCACCCGCGCTGCGCGTGCCCGCGCCCGAGCGCACCGGCCCCGACGGCGTCCTGCGCCCGCTCGAGGACCCGGCCGCGCTCGCCGCCACCGTCGCCGCGCTCGAGCCCGAGGCCGTCGCCGTCGTCCTGCTGCACGCGTACGCGCACCCCGGACACGAGCGCGCGATCGCGGCGGCGCTCGCCGAGCGCCTACCCGGCGTCCACGTCTCGCTGTCGCACGAGGTCGTCGGGACCTTTCGCGAGTACGAGCGCGCCGCTACGACGGAGGTCGACGCCGCGCTGTCGCCGCTGCTCGCCCGCTACCTCGGCCGGCTGCTCGAGCGCGCCGCGGCCGCGGGCCTGCCCGAGCCGCGCATCATGCAGTCCAGCGGCGGCCGCGCCGCGGCGGACGTCGCCGCCCGCCACGCGGCCTTCACGGTGCTGTCAGGCCCGGCCGGCGGCGCCGCCGCGGCGGCACTCGTCGCCCGCGACAGCGGGCACTCGGACCTCGTCTGCTTCGACATGGGCGGGACGTCGTGCGACGTCTGCGTCGTCGAGGCCGGGGTCGTGCGCGAGACCGGCGGACGGGAGGTCGGCGGGCGCCCGCTCGCCCTGCCGATGGTCGACATCCACACCGTCGGTGCCGGCGGCGGCTCGGTGGCCTGGCGCGACCCGGGCGGCGCGCTGCGCGTCGGGCCGCGCAGCGCGGGCGCCGAGCCCGGGCCCGCGTGCTACGGCCGTGGCGGCGAGGAGCCGACCGTCACCGACGCGAACCTCCTGCTCGGGCGCCTCGGCGCGGGCGGCGCACTGGCCGGTGGCGTGGCGCTCGACTGCGCGGCCGCGCAGCGCGCCGTCGCAGCGCTGGCCGACGCGCTCGAGCTCGAGCCGATCGCCTGCGCCGAGGGCATCGTCCGCGTCGCCAACGCCGAGATGGTGCGGGCGCTGCGGGTCATGACGGTTCAGCAGGGGATCGATCCGCGCGGCTTCGCGCTGCTGGCGTTCGGGGGCGCCGGCCCGCTGCACGCCACCGCGATCGCCGACGAGCTCGGGATGCGGACGATCCTCTGCCCGCGCGCCTCGGGCGTCCTGAGCGCGCTCGGCCTCGCCGCCGCCGAGCGCCGCGCGACCGAGCAGCGCACGGTCCTGCTCGCCGGGGACGCGCTGACGGACGCCGCGCTCGCGCGGGCGGCCGACGATCTCGCGACCGCCGCGCAGGCCACGCTCGGCCCGCCGCCGGCGCCGGACGACACCGCTCCGACGGCGTCCGGCGTGCGGCGACCCGCAGACGCGGCGCCACCCGCCCGGGTCGAGATCGCCTTCGACGTCCGCTACCGCGGCCAGGCGCACGAGCTCACGCTCCGCGACCTGCCGCCCGACGCCGGCGTCGCCGCGCTGCGCGCCGCCTTCGAGGACCTCCACGAGGAGCGCTATGGCTACCGCGACGAGGACGCGGCGATCGAGGTCGTCACGATCCGCGCGACGGCAAGCGTGCCCGGACCGCGGCTTGACCTCGCCGCGGGCGACGGCGTTGTGAGCGAGCGCTCGCGCCGGGAGGTCGTCTTCGACGGCGAACGCCACGAGGCGGAGATCCTGCGCGGCGAGCCGGCGCCCGGCGAGTCGATCTGCGGCCCGGCGATCTGCGAGCTGCCGCAGGCGACGCTCGCCGTCGCTCCCGGCTGGCGCGGCAGCGTCGACGACGCCGGCACGATCGTCCTGCGGCGCGAGACGCGCCGATGAGCCTCGATCCGATCGATCTGCAGGTCATCAGCGGCGCGCTGCGGGCCGCCTGCGAGGAGATGGGCGCAACGCTCGTGCGCAGCGCCCACTCGGCGAACATCAAGGAGCGACGCGACTGCTCGACCGCGCTCTTCGACCCGGCCGGCGAGATGGTCATGCAGGCCGAGCACATCCCGGTCCATCTCGGCGCGATGCCGGCCGCGGTCGCGGCGATCCTCGACGAGGATCACAAGGACGGGCGCCCGTGGATCCTCAACGATCCCTACCGCGGCGGGACGCACCTGCCCGACATCACGGTCATCACGCCGGTCATCCACGCGAGCGGAGCGCTGCTCGGCTTCGCGGCCAGCCGCGCGCACCACGCCGACGTCGGCGGCCGACTCCCCGGCTCGATGCCCGCGGACTCGACGACGCTCGACGAGGAGGGCGTCGTCATCGCGCCGCGCCCACTCGACGACGCCGCGATAGACGAGCTCGCCAAGCGGATGCGCCAGCCTGAGCAGCGCCGCGCCGACCTGCGCGCCCAGCTCGCCGCCAACCTCGTCGGCGCGCGCCGACTGTCCGAGCTCGCCGACCGGCTCGGCGCCGACGCGCTCGCGGAGGCGACGGCCGCCGTCCTGGACTACGCCGAGCGCCGCACCCGCGCCTGCCTCGCCGCGCTGCACGACGGTCGGCGCACGGCGCGCGACGTGCTCGAGGCGCACGAGGGCGATCTCGAGCTGTGCCTCGTGGCGACGGTCGACGGCGACCGGCTGACGCTCGACTTCAGCGCAAGCGCGGACCAGCACGGCGGCAACCTCAATTGTCCGCTCGCCGTCACGCACTCGGCGGCCTACTTCGCCGTCCGCGTCCTGACCGACCCGGACGTGCCCCCGTGTGCCGGCGCCTACCGCCCGATCGAGGTCATCGCCGCGCGGGGATCGCTGCTGAACGCGCGCTCCCCGGCCGCGGTCGCGGGCGGCAACGTCGAGACGTCCAGCCGCGTCGCCGACCTCGTGCTCGCCGCCTTCGGCCGCGCGCTCGGTCAGGGCACGATGAACAACCTCACGTTGGGGACGGAGACCGCACCGGGCCCCGCCTCCGGCGCCATGAGCGGCTCTCGAACGTCTCGAGGCGCCGAGGCCGCGTCCGGCAGCCCTGGTTTCACGTACTACGAGACGCTCGGCGGCGGGCAGGGCGCGTGCCCGGACGCGGATGGCCCGAGCGGCGTCCACGTCGCGATGTCGAACACGCTGAACACGCCGATCGAGGCGCTCGAGCTCGAGTTTCCCCTGCGCGTCGCCCGCTACGCGATCCGGCGCGGCTCCGGCGGCGCCGGCGCCCACCGCGGCGGCGACGGGATCGTGCGCGAGCTCGAGGCACTCGCGCCGATGACGTACTCGCTCATCACCGAGCGCCGCCGCCATCCGCCACCCGGCGCCGACGGCGGCGAGCCCGGCGCCTGCGGGCGCAACCTGCTCAACGACGATGAGCTGCCGGCGAAGGCGACCGGCGAGCTGCGCGCCGGCGACCGGCTGACGATCGAGACCCCCGGCGGTGGCGGCCACGGCCGCCCGCCGGATTGACCACGCGTCGCGCGCTCAGCCGGTGCGGCGCCGTGCCGGCTCGGGCTTCGACACGGGAGCGGAGGGGGGCTCCGTGAGGCGGAAGCGGCCGCCGCATGACGGGCACGGCCCGCTGATGGCAGCGAGCATCCCGACAGCGTCTTCGGTGACGATGCTTCGACCGCAGCGGTCGCACTCAATCTGATCGGACATGGCGCGTTCGGACTCTATCGCGCGCCGGACGGCGCCACCGCCGTCGTCGCGAACATGGAGCTTCGGGGCGCGGAGGCGGATGGCCACGAGATGCGTGGTTCCGACGCCGCATGTTGGCGGGATCGTGGGAACTCCTCATCTAGCCTTCGTGGCATGACTGCCACCAAGGAGCGCATCGGGTTCGTCGGCCTCGGGATCATGGGCTCGCGTCAGGCCGCGAACCTCGCCCGCGCGGGCTACGAGCTGACCGTCTACAACCGCACGCGCGCCACCGCCGATGCCTGGGCGGCGAAGCACGGCGCGACCGTCGCCTACACCCCCGCCGCGGTCGGGGCCGCCAGTGACATCGTCATCACGATGGTCGTCGACGGCGACCAGGTCCACGACGCGCTGCTCGGTCCCGACGGTGTCGCCGCCGGAGCCGCGCCGGGCACGCTGTGCGTCGACATGTCGACGATCGCGCCGGCGCAGACGCGCGCGCTCGGCGCACGCCTCGCCGAGCACGGGATCGGGTTGCTCGACGCGCCCGTCACCGGCTCCTCGCCGAAGGCGCAGGACGGGACGCTGACGATCATGGCCGGCGGCAGCGCGGAAGACTTCGCACGCGCTGAGCCGCTGCTGCGCGTCATGGGCGAGCTCGTCCTGCACGTCGGAGAGCTCGGCCAGGGCGAGATGCTGAAGATCATCAACAACTCCGTCGCCGCCGCCAACGCGGCGACCGTCGGCGAGGCGCTGATCGTCGCCCAGCGCACCGGCGTCGACCTCGATGCGCTCGTGCAGGTCATGGGCAAGGGCTCGGGTGGCTCGGCGATGCTGACCCTGAAGTCCGCCGCGATGCGCGAGCACGACTACACAACGCTGTTCAAGCTCGAGCACATGCTCAAGGACGTGCGCCTGTGCCTGGAGGCCGGGCAGGCCGCCGCGGTGCCGTTCGCGGCGGCCTCGCGCGCCCGCGACGTGCTCGTCGCCGCGCTCGCGATCGGACACGGCGACGACGACTTCGCCGCGCTCGTCGAGGCGCTCGAGGCGTTCGCCGGCACCCGGCTGCGATCGTCGTCGCCGCAAGCGCAGTGAGGGTCCCCTCAGGCACAATTAGAACCCACGAATTTGCAGGGAAGTTTGGGATTTCGCCACTTCCTGTGTCACAATGTCCGAGTTCCCGTCGTCTGGAGGAGAGGCTCTCCAGGTGCGACGGGTTTCGTTTCTTCACGTCCTGTCCTGTCCCGTCCCGTCGTCGTCTGGGTCACTTATGCCGATTGCATTCAAGGAGTGGGCGGTCACCGTCCGCGCTCTCGCCGAGGGCGAGCAGCTCATCACCCTGCGCAAGGGTGGACTACGCGAGAGCGATAAGCGCTTTCGCGTGGAGCACGACCGCTTCTTCCTCTATCCCACGTTCGATCATCAGCGCCACGACCTCGTCCGGGAGTCGCACATCCCCGAGCTCTCGCGGGCGCTCGAGGAGGGCGTGTGGGCCGAGGGCGAGCCACCCGTGCAGGCGCTCAACGGCGCCCTCAACGGCGACGTCTGCGGGCCCATCCCGCAGCCCGATCGCGTGCGCATCCGCGCCTGGGCCGAGCTCGCCGGTCACTTCACGATCACCGATCCGCGCTGCGTCGACGCCCTGTCGCCGTTCTACGTGTGGAGCACGGACTACGCGGAGAAGCGCCTGGAGTGGAAGCGCCATCATCCGCTGCACGTGCTGCTGCTGCGCACGTACCGCATCCCGCGGCCGGTCACGGTCCGCGTCAAGGACGAGTACGGCGGATGTCGCTCGTGGCTCGAGCTCCAGCGCGACCTGCCCTTCGAGGGCACGCCCGTGCTGTCGGACTCGGAGTTCGAGCGTGCGGCCGAGGCGATCGGCGCGATCGCCGGTGGCGCCGTTCCCGCCCTCGTCTAGGAACGCGAGATGATCGACGCGCTCGGCTCGGCCGAGCGCGTGCTCGCCGTCGGCATCGGCGGCGGCGGTGACGTCGTCGGCGCGCTCGCGGTCGCGGAGCTCGGCCGGCTGCTCGGCACGGAGGTCGTCGTCGGCGGGCTGACGTGGGAGCGGCGCCCGATCGATCCCGGCCCCGGCCCGCGGCGCATCGACGAACTCGACGGCGCCGTCCGGATCGACGCCGTCACGGCGCTCGCGGGACCCGACACGATCGGTCCCGGGGGCTTTCACTTCGCCGAGTCGCACATGGCTCGCCATCTCGGCGAGCCCGTACTGCTGCTCGATCCCAGCGGCGGCCCCGCCGCGATCGCGGCCGGCCTCGCCAACGCGGCCGCGCACCTGCACTGCGATGTCGTCGTGCTGCTCGACGTCGGCGGCGACGTCCTCGCGCACGGCCACGAGGCGAGCCTTGCAAGCCCGCTCGCCGACGCCGTCTGCCTCGCCGCCGCCCCCGCGCTCGCCGCGGCCGGCCTACAGCCGCTGCTCGCGCTGTTCGGAGCGGGCTGCGACGGCGAGCTGACGCCGGTCGAGGTGCTCAAGCGGATCGCGGAGGTCGCCGCCGCCGGTGGCCAGCTCGGCACGTGGGGCCCCGGACCCGACGAGCTCGCGCGACTCGAGGCGGCCGTCGAGCAGGTGCCGACCGAAGCCAGCGCGATGGCGCTGCGCTGCGCGCGCGGCGACATCGGGACGACGACGATCCGCGGCGGCCGGCGCAGCGTCGAGCTGACCCCCGTCGGCGGGCTCGTCTTCTTCTTCGATCCGCTCGTCGCCCTGCGCAGCGCGGCGCGCTGCGCCGCGCTCGTCGAGCACGCGGGCTCGCTCATCGAGGGCAACGAGATCCTGCTCGCGCAGGGCATCTCGACCGAGCTCGCGTACGAGACCGAGCACGCCGCCGGCGTACCCGACGAGCAGCCGTAGCGCTCGCGGCGAGCCGCGCTGGACTGCCGCGAGGCGGGCCACTAGGTTGTGGGCGAGGGCCACGACAGGGAGGTCGCATGCTTCGCCGCACGCTCGCCGCATGCCTGATTGCGCTGGCCTCGAGCTGCGTGCTCGCCGCAACGGCCGCCGCCGAAGTGGAGCCCTATCGCTTCAACG
This sequence comes from Solirubrobacterales bacterium, assembly GCA_038260305.1. Lineage (GTDB taxonomy): Bacteria > Actinomycetota > Thermoleophilia > Solirubrobacterales > Solirubrobacteraceae > CADCVQ01. The sequence goes on along the minus strand of JBBSNY010000002.1, from coordinate 197,321 downwards.
ACTACGGCGGCTTCCGCGACGTCCTGCCGCCGGGATCCAACGGACGCGCGAACCTCGTCGAGCTCGCGGCGTTCCTCGCCACCGGTGAGCGCCCGCCGCACAACAACGACCAGCTCGGCCTCTACGCGAGCCTGCTGAGCGCGACGCCGGGTGAGACCGAGACGACGATGGCGGGGCTGTTCAAGGACGAGAGCTTCGGCATCGCACCCGGCGACGAGGGGCGGGTCTACAGCCCGCGCGCCGATCTGACGATCGCGCGCGACCGCTCGTTCGGGGTCCCGCACGTCTACGGCAAGAGCCGCTCCGCCGCGATGTTCGGCCTCGGCTATGTCGCGGCCGAGGAGCGGCTCTTCTTCATGGACGCGCTGCGCCACGCCGGCCGCGCCGAGCTCAGCGCATTCGCCGGCGGCGGTGCGGGCAACCGCAGCCTCGACGAGGACGCATGGCGGGCGGCGCCGTACACCGAGGCCGACCTCCAACGCCAGTACGACCAGCTCGACGACCTCTACGGCGACGAGGGTCGCAAGCTGCAGGCCGACGGCGTCGACTACGTCGCCGGCGTCAACCAGTACATCTCCGAGGCGCGCCTCGATCTCACGAAGATGCCCGGCGAGTACACGGCGATCGGCCGCCCGCTCCGGCCGTGGAAGGTGACCGACATCATCGCGACGGCGGCGCTCGTCGGCGGGATCTTCGGCGACGGCGGCGGCAGCGAGCTCACGCAGATGGAGCTGCGCCGTGCGTTCATCGCGCGCTACGGCTCGCGGCGCGGCGTCAAGCTGTGGCGCGAGTGGGCGGCGTTTGAGGACGCGGACGCGCCGACGACCGTGCGCGGCAAGCGCTTCCCGTACCAGACCCCCGCACGCAAGCCGGTCCGCGACGCGATCGCGGACGCCGGGTCACTGCGCCTGACGAAGGTCGTCACCGCGGCGACCGGGTCGGCCGCCGGCGGCAAGCAGACCAGCGGTCCGCTCGACGGCGTGCTCGGCACGCTGCTGCCGGGCGGCCCCGGGAAGCGGGCGATGTCCAACGCGCTCGTCGTCTCGGGAGCCGAGTCCGCCAGCGGCCACCCGCTCGCGGTCTTCGGCCCGCAGGTCGGCTACTTCGCGCCCCAGATCCTCATGGAGGAGGACGTCCACGCCCCCGGCATCGACGCCCGCGGGGCCGCGTTCGCGGGCGTCAACCTGTACGTCCAGCTCGGCCGCGGCCGCGACTACGCCTTCAGCGCGACCTCGGCCGGCCAGGACATCATCGACACGTTCGCTGTGGACACCTGCGAGCCCGACGGCTCGAAGCCGACGATGCAGTCGACGCACTACCGCTTTCGCGGCTCGTGCCTGGCGATCGAGGTCCTGCAACACACGAACCGCTGGGCGCCGACGCTCGGCGACGCGACGGCCAAGGGCAGCGAGACGCTGCGCGCCGAGCGCACGAAGCTCGGGATCGTGACGGGCCGCGCGACGATCAAGGGAAAGCCCGTCCTCTACACCCGGCTGCGCTCGACGTACATGCACGAGCTTGACTCCGCCCGCGGCTTCGCGGACTTCAACGACCCCGACAAGATGCGCAACGCGCGCGAGTTCCAGCGCGCCGCGGCAAAGGTCGGCTATACGTTCAACTGGCTCTACGCCGACGACCGCGACATCGCCTACTTCAACTCCGGCGACAACCCGCAGCGCGCGCCGGGGACGACCGGCCAGCTCCCGATGGCGGCGAAGTACGAGTGGCGCGGCTACGACCCCGCGCGCGCGACGGCGGCGTACACATCGTTCGCCAAGCACCCGCAGGTCATCAACCGCCAGCGCTACCTGACGTCGTGGAACAACAAACAGGCCCCGGGCTTCGCGGGCGCCGACACGGATCTGTACTCCTCCGTCTACCGCTCGCAGATGCTCGACCAGGAGATCGAGCCGCGCATCGCCGGTGCTCGCAAGCTCACGCTGCCCGGCCTCGTCGAGGCGATGGGCGAGGCGGCGACGACCGACCTGCGCGCCGAAAAGGTGCTGCCGCTGGCGCTCTCGGTCATCGGCACGCCGAGCGACCCCCGGCTTGCCGACGCGGTCGCGAAGCTGCGCGACTGGGTCGCCTCGGGCTCGCACCGCCGCGATCGCGACGGCGACGGGCGCTACGAGCACGCCGATGCGATCCGCATCCTCGACGCGTTCTGGCCGCTGTGGATGCGCGCGGAGTTTCAGCCGTCGCTCGGCGAGGCGCTGTTTGCGCGGCTCGTCAGCGCCAACGAGCTCGACAACGCCCCCAACAATCACGGCGCCCATCTCGGCTCGGCCTACCAGACGGGCTGGTACGGGTACGCCTACAAGGACCTGCGCCGCGTCCTTGGGCGCAGCATGAAGGCGCCGTACTCCAAGCGCTACTGCGGCGCCGGCAGGCGCTCGCGCTGTCGCGCGGTCCTGACCGATGCGCTGTCGCGGGCGCTGGATGTGCCGGCCGCCACGCTCTACGCCGACGACGACTGCGCGGCAGCCGGCGGTGCCGGCGACCAAGCGTGCTTCGACGCTATCGAGTTTGGCGCGACGGGCGCGGTCACGCAGCCGCTGATCGGCTGGCAGAACCGGCCCACCTACCAGCAGGCCGTCGAGATCGCGGGCCACCGCCCGCGCTGAGCCTGAGCGCCGGTCGGCGGGGGTACCGGCGGCCGGACGGCGAAGAACAGCCCGTGGCCTCCTGGGTGCAGACGAGCTCGACGAACTTCGACGCCCGCTACGACGAGGGCGAAGGCGAGGACGTGCGGGGCGTGCTGGACCTGCTCGAGCAGACGCGCGAACGCCTCGCCAACGTCTTCCCCACGCTCCCCGCCGACGTCAGCGTCGTCCTGCACTCAAGCCATGTGGAGCTCGCCTTCGCGGCGCCGTACCTGCCGATCGCGCGTCGCCTGACGGCGCCTGGCGCGCGTCGCCTGCTCGCGGGCTGGGCCGCCGACGGCACGCTGCACGTGCTCACGCCGCGGCTGCTGCGCGAGCGCGCGGCGAGCGTCGAGGGCTCGGGCGAGATGCTGCTGCTGACCCCGGCCGCGCTCTACGTGCAGCTCGTCGTCGCGGCCTGCAACCCCGACCTGCCGCCGCCGTGGAGCCCCCGCAGCACGGTCAGCGCCGCGCGTTGGGCGTGGCTTCCGGCCGGCAGCGCGCAGTGGTTCTCGGGACAGACGGCGCTCGCCGGCCCCGCGATCGCTCGCCGCCTGCGCGCGTCCGGCCGCCCGCAGTTCCCGCCTCGCTTCGCGGACGCGACGCTGCTCGGCGGCAGCGTCCTCGACCTGCTCGTGCGCGAGTCGGGCATCCGCGCCGCCGTCGCGCTGGCCTGCTCTCCGCTGCCGGTGGGCGGTGCGCGCCAGGCATTGCTCGAGGCCTTCGACGGCCGCGCCGTGGTCCACACCGAGGGCACCTGGCGGGCGCACCTCGCGCGGATGGCCGACCGCTGAGCCCAAGGGGTCAGATCGCCCGCATACGGTTGTTGCGCGCGCTGTGCTCGAGCTCCGCGAGCCCGAGTTCCTCGAGCAGCGGCGGTACGTACATACCGAAGCGCCCGCGCAGGCCCTTCTTCAGGCCGTACCAGCCGTCGACCGGGTTTGACTGCGAGCGTGCCCAGGCCTCGACTGTGTCCGCCTTCGCCGGCTTCTGCTCGTCCGCTGAGCCGAGCGCGATCCAGTCGCCATGCTCGAGCAGCATCGCGTGCAGGTCCTCGACGCAGCACAGGTGGTAGCTGAGCTGTGTCTTGCCGACCTGGCAGACGAGCGCCGGCGGCTCGCGCTCCTCGTCGCGATACATCGTGTACTCGGAGGTTCCGGGCGGCGTCTTGAGCACCCAAGGATCGTCTTTGGTTCCTGCCGACATCTTTATGCCTCCTCGGTCTGCTGGGCGGATCCGGCGCTACTCTGAATGTGGGTTAGGAGTTCGTCGAACCAGGGGGGATGAGGTCGCCATGACGGTAGCCACTGCCGAGATCCGCGCCCCGCGCGCCGAGATCGAGCTCTCCTGCACGCTGCGACGTCACATCGGCTCGCCGATCCCCGCCCAGACGCTGCACGTCGGCCCGCGCGGCATGCGCGTGCGCAGCCCGCGCCCACTGACGCAGGACGAGACGGTCGGATTCGACCTGCCGAACCTCGACATGCGCGTCTCCGGGCGCGCCCGTGTCATCCGCCAGGAGCGCCCGCACGTCTACTCGCTGCGCTTCGAGGGCCTCCCCGAGCCGATGACGCGTCGGCTGCACGCGCTCGCGATCAACTCGCGCTGACCCGAGCTCGCCGGCGCGACCCGCCGGCTCAGGTCAGTGTCGTCCCGAGCAGGACGATCAGGGCGACGACGACGAGCGCGACGAGCAGGAATCGCAGCACCTGCCCGGGCGGCGTCCCCGGCGCCACCTCCCCCACGATCTCGGCCTGCAGCAGGATCTCGCGCGCCGTCGCGTGACCGGAGGCCGGCACCATCACGTCGCGTGGGCCCGCGGCGAGCATGTCGGGCACGTCGAAGCCCATCGTGCGCCGCAGCGTGGACGGCACCCCCTCCTCGAGCAGCATCCCCTGGATGAACTCGGCCTCGGTCTGGTTCGACGCCCCGACGACGCGGACGAGCGCGCCCTCGGCGTACTGCGGCTTGATCTTGCGCGCGCGCTCGGCGAGCGGCCCGAGCAGCGTCTCCTGCGCGTCGCCGAGCACGAGCGGCATGTTGCAGACGCGGCAGAAGCGCTCGTCGGAAGGGTGACGCTCGCCGCAACTCGGGCACTCCAGCGCGCCCGCCGTCACGTCACCTCGAGCTCGGCCTCACGGATCGCGCCGCCCTCGATGAAGTACGAGCGCACCTCCGGCTCGGCGCTCTTCGAGACCCCGACGATGAGCCACTCCACGCCCGGCCACAGCGCGCCGAAGTTCACGTCGGTCTGCGACGGATACGGCGCCGACCGCGTATGCGAGTGGTAGATCACGCCGAGCTCGTCGCCCGCGCCCTCGATCACGTCGATGAGGCGCATGAGCGTCAGGCCGTCGATCTCGAAGCGAAACGGGCTGGCGGAGAGGTTCTCCATGACATGCACGGACGTCGCCGCCCCATCGCTGGTGGCGACGACCCCGCAGCACTCGTTCGGCGCGTCGCGGACGGCGTGCGCGACGATCTCGTCGAGCAGTGGGCGGGCGATCTGCACTCCGGGAAGGCTAGCCGTTGCCCGGTCCAGCGATCAGACCTTGAGCTTCTTGGTCTCCTCGCGATCGTCATCGGCGGCCATGCCGGAGATCGAGTCCTTGAACTCGCGCATGCCCTTGCCGAGCGACTTGCCGACCTCGGGGAGCTTCTTGGGGCCGAGCACCACGAGCGCGATGACCAGCACGACGATGAGTTCCATGGGTCCGACGTTGAATGGCATGTTGGTTCGAAGCTCCTTCGTTATCGGACGATGACGTTCGCTTCCATGAAGCGATGGTAGACGCAGTAGTAGTGATACGTGCCCGGCTTGGAAAAGGTGATGGACTGATGTTGTCCGCGTGTTAGGCGTCCGGTGTCAAAGACCCCGTCCCCGCCCGCCCCCGGCTCGCCGGTGTTCTGTGCGGTGTGCGGGGCCTTGTCGCGGTTGACCCAGGTCACGCGACCGCCGGAGGCGACCGTGACCGTCGCCGGCAGGAACTTGAAGGACGCGATCTGCACGCTCGCCGTCTTGACGGCGGCGCCCGCCGCGTCGGCCGGGGTCGCGCTCGACGTCGTCGTCGCGACGCCGTCGCCGCCGTTCCCGCAGCCCGTCGCGAGCAGGCTCGCGGAGCATCCGAGGACGACGACGGCTGTGCGCGAGGGCGTCATCACTTCGCGCCGGTCTCGAACGCGTTCGGGACCGCGTCCTTCTTGACGGCCTGGCGCAGCACGACGAGGTGCTGGGCCTCGTTGGCCATGATCGAGGCCCCGGTCTGCAGCAGCTTGGCATCGATGAGTTTGCGGTGCGCGTCGTAGTAGGCGGCGACCGCGGCCATCTCGAGCTCGATCGCGAAGTTCGCGATGTCACCCTGGCTCTTGACGTCGCCGAGGCCCTTGACGACCCCGTCGATGTCCGCCGCCGTCGCCTTCGGCGGCAGCGATCCGCCGAGGTCCGTGAGCGCCGTGGAGAGCGCGTCGGCGTGCTCCTGCTCGTGGTCGCGGAAGCGCCGGGCGACCTTCTCGAAGCCCGACGACAGGAGGCCGCTGTCGATCGCCTTGCCGTAGGCGAGGACGGCGACCTGCTCGAGCTTGATCGCGCCCTCGAGGATGGCGGCGTCGCCGCTGGACGCCGCGAACGCGTTGCGGACCGACAGCAACAGCGGGATGCTCGACGCTGCGATGACGGCGCCGCCGAGGCCGAGACCCCTGCGAAGCAGATCGCGGCGATCACGCTCGAACTCGGCGATCTGGGCCGTGTCGGCGTCGCCGTCGGCGATCAGGATGCGTGGCGTGGTCATGCGGGGGCCTTTCCGACGACGAAGGCATCCGGGACCTGCTGCTTGCCGAGCGCGCCGAGCAGGACGGCGATGTGCTCGGCCTCGTTGGAGACGATCGCGGCGGCGGTCGCGCGGAGGTCGCCCTTGCCGAGCTTGGGCAGCGCATCGATGTACGCCGCGATCGCGGTGTTCTCGATGTCGAGCGCGAAGCGCAGGACATCGTTCTGGGAGCCGAGCTTCGGGAAGTCATAGGAGGCGCGCGCCTTGTTCGGCGTCCCGCCGGCGTCCCTGATCGCGCTCGACAGGCCGTCGGCGTGCTCCTGCTCCTGCTCAAGGAAGAGCTTGCCGGCCTTGAGGACGTCGCCCCTCAGATGGGCGGCGCCGGCCTTGTAGGCAGCGACGGCCATCAGCTCCAGGTCCAGCGCGGAGTTGAGGATCTCGACGTCGGCCTGGTCGGACTCGTCGGGCGCCGTCGTGGCGTTCGGCGACTTCGTGTCGTCCCCGCAGGCGGCGAGGAAGACCGCCGATCCGCCGGTGAATCCGATGCCCGACATATGGAAGAAGCGCCTGCGAGACAGCGGGTCGCGCAGGAAACCGTCTACGTCCATTCCAGCCTCCAGTGAAAAACTAAAGATCAGAACAGACTGCGCGCCAACGCGCCTAGTGGATCACCACCAGATGGTGGAGTCCATGTTCTCGATCTCGTCGATCGGCAGCGTGTAGAGGCCGGACGAGAGGTACTTCCAGCCGTCGTCGCAGACGATGAAGACGATGTTGCCCTCGTCGATCTCGTTGGCGATCCGTACGGCGACGCGGGCGATCGCGCCCGACGAGACGCCGGCGAAGATGCCCTCCTCGTCAAGCAGCTTGCGCGTCCACACGATCGCGTCGTGGTTGGAGACGAAGATCTTGCGGTCGAGCACGCTGAGATCGATGATCGGCGGGATGAAACCGTCGTCGAGCGAGCGCAGACCTTGGACCGGCTCGCCCTGCATCGGCTCGGCGGCGACGATCTTGCAGGCGTCGCCGAACTCCTCCTTGAAGCGCCGCCCGTTGCCCATCAGCGTGCCGCCCGTGCCGAGGCCGGCGACGAACGCCGTGATCTCGTCGAGCTCCTCGAGGATCTCCAGCGACGTGCCGTTGTAGTGCGCGAGCGGGTTCGCCGGGTTGCCGTACTGGTAGGGCATGTAGTACCGGTCGCTGCTCGCGGCGATCTCATTCGCCATCGCGACGGCGCCGTTGGAGCCCTGGTTGCCGGGGCTGTAGACGATCTCCGCGCCATACATCTTCAAGAGCTGCGTACGCTCGGGCGTCACGTTGTCGGGCATGACGACCTTGAGCGGATAGCCCTTGCGCGAGCAGATCATCGCGAGGCTGATGCCGGTGTTGCCGGACGTCGGCTCGAGGATCGTCTGGCCGGGCTTGATGAGGCCCTTCTCCTCGGCGTCCTCGATCAGCGCCCGCGCGACGCGATCCTTGACGGACCCGGTCGGGTTCATCGATTCCATCTTGGCCCAGATGCGAACCCCGGGCTTCGGGCTCAGGCGCTTGAGCTCGACGAGCGGCGTGTTGCCGATCGCCTGCACGATGTCGCCATAGCGACCTCCGCAGGGCCGGTTCTGGAGCGGCGGTAGCGCCATCAGGCCTCCGAGTGTAGTCCTGTGCGTGCGCCGGCCGTGCACTGGACGCGCGCCATCTTGTCCATGTTCCCCCGATACGCATTGGACATTCGGTCGGATCAGCGATTCGTCATGGACACAGCGGGGCGACGGCGAGCGGTAGCGCCGCCCGCAGCAGCCGCGCCAGGCCCGCCGCGCCCGACGGGCCGAGGTGGATCCCGTCGCCGGCGAACCAGCCATGGTGGCCGCTCGAGAAGCGCACCCAGTCGAGCACGCGCACGCGTTGCGGGAACTGCTTGCCGACGACGCGGATCGCGTGCGCGCCGGAGTCCGTCGTGTCGGGCGGCTCGCGCGGTGTCACGAGCCCGAGCACGCGTCCGGGCCCGATGATCCGCATCGCCTTGCGCACGTCGAAGGTGCCCAACGACCCGTTCGTCCCGAGCGCGAGGACGACGAGGTGCGGCAGCGAGCCGTCGCGGCGGCGGGCGGCAAGAACGCCGAGCCCCTCGTCGATCTGCCGGCAGCCGCGCGTGTCGACCTCATAGCCCTCGGCGGCGACCTGCCGCACGGCGCCGAGCAGCACCGAGTCGCCGACGATCAGCGGCGCGCGCGTCGCCCCGACGACGCGCTTGGTGGCCGCGGCGTGGCGTTTGGGACCGCAGGCCGCCGATGCCGTCGTCGTCAGCGCGAACGCGAAGGCGAGCGCGACGAGCGCAGTTGTCGGCGTCCGGATCGGCACGAAGGTTCATGCTTGCAAAATCGGCGTTCCCGTCGCCCCGGCGGCTCAGATAGGTTCCCGCGCTTGAACAGCCGAGGTGCTTCGTAATGGTGTTTCCGACGATCGAGTTCGCGATCTTCTTTCCGATCGTGCTCGCGCTGTCGTGGGCGTTGATGAAGCGCCAGTGGGCGTGGAAGCCGTTCATCCTCGCGTCGTCGTACGTCTTCTATGCCGCGGCGAGCCCATGGTTCTGCGTGCTGCTGGCCGGCATGACGGTCGGCAACCAGGGCGCCGCGAAGCTCATGCAGCGCAGCGCCGACGAGCGGATGCGCAAGCGGATCGTCGTTGCGGCGGTCGTGCTCGACCTCGGCACGCTCGGCGTCTTCAAGTACTACGGCTTCTTCGCCGAGGAGATCAACAGCGTCCTCGACGACGTCGGGCTCGGGTTGCCGCTGCCGCTCGCGGCGATCGCCCTGCCGGTCGGCATCAGCTTCATCACCTTCCAGGCGATCTCCTACGCGGTCGACGTCTACCGGCGGCTGATCGAGCCGGCGAGCACGATCGACTTCGGCCTCTACCTCAGCTTCTTCCCACATCTCGTCGCCGGGCCGATCGTGCGGGCGCGCGAGTTCATCCCGCAGCTCGCCAAGCCGCGCGACCCGAGCACGGTCGCGGTCGGCGCCGGGGTCTGCCTGATCGTCATCGGCCTCGTCAAGAAGGTCGCGATCGCCGACTACCTCGCCCGTCAGGTCGTCGATCCCGTCTTCGGCGTCCCGCAGGCGTTCTCGGCGCCCGACGTGCTGCTCGCGTCCTACGCCTACGCGGTGCAGATCTTCTGCGACTTCTCCGGCTACACCGACATCGCGATCGGGCTCGCGCTGCTGATGGGCTTCGTCTTCCCGCAGAACTTCGACCGTCCCTACCGCGCCCGCACGTTCCGCGAGTTCTGGCGGCGCTGGCACATGACGCTGTCGCGCTTCCTGCGCGACTTCCTCTACATCCCGCTCGGCGGCAGCCGCGGCGGCAAGCTCAAGACTGCGCGCAACCTCATGCTCACGATGGTGCTCGGCGGGCTGTGGCACGGTGCGGCGTGGGGCTTCGTCCTCTGGGGGACGATCCACGGCGGTGCGCTCGTCATCGAGAACGTGTTCCGAGAACGTGTCAAGTGGTCGCCGCCGGCGTGGGCGAAGTGGCTGCTCGTCTTCCACCTCGTCGTGCTCGCGTGGATCCCGTTCCGCGCGCCGGACCTCAACCTCGCCGGCGAGTTCGTCTCGCGCCTCGGACATTGGGGGCCGGCGACCCTGTGGAGCGTGCCCGTCGTGCTCGTCACGCTGCTCGTCATCGTCTTCCAGCTCACGCCCGCCAAGCCGATGGACGCCCTGCGCGTGCGCTTCGAGAGCCTGCATCCCGTGGCGCTCGGTGCGAGCCTCGCGATCGTCATCGTGTTCGTAACCGCCACGATCTCAAGTCAAGGCGTGCCACCCTTCATCTACTTCCAGTTCTGACGAGGTACCCGCCATGCCGCGCAAAGACCAGTACATCCTCGACCGCCCCACGGGACGGCCGCTGCGCGCCCGCGACGGTGTCCTCGTCATCGCCATCGCCATCGCCCTGCTGCTCGTCGTCAAGGGCCAGTCGATCCGCAACCAGGGCGAGAAGATGGACGAGGGCTTCGAGCGCTCGGTCGTGCTGGCCGTGGGACACCCCGCCGGCTGGATCGCCGACCGCTTCGGCGTCGACGACGACGTCAACCGCTTCACCGCGTCGCTGTCTCCGGATCAGGCCCTCACTGGGCCCGGCGGCTTCGACGACCTCCCGACCAACGGGGCCGCGGCGGCCGGCGCGGCCTCGGCCAGCGGCGTCGCCCCCGTCACGCCGGACGCCTTCGACCCCATCTCGGTCGGCGACAAGCCCGTCGTCATCCCGAAGCTCTCGACGCTGCTCGTGACGGGCGACTCGCTGGCGCAGCCGCTCGACGTCGAGCTCGCGCGGCGCCTCTCGCCCGACGGCGTGCGCACGGTCCGCGACGTCAACCTCGGCACGGGCATCTCCAAGAGCGGCCTCGTCGACTGGGGGCGCCTGTCGACCCAGCAGGTCAAGAAGGACAAGCCCGACGCGATCGTCTTCTTCCTCGGCGCCAACGAGGGCTTCCCGTTCAGCGTCGCCGGGAAAGCGGTGCAGTGTTGCGGGGCGGCGTGGGCCGCCCAGTACGCGACGCGCGCCCGCAAGATGATGCAGACCTACCGTCGCGGCGGCGCAGCCCGCGTCTACTGGCTCACCCTGCCCTACCCGCGCAGCAGCGCCCGCCAGCGCGTCGCGCGCACCGTCAACGCGGCGATCGTCGCCGCCGCGGCGCCGTTCCGCGCACAGGTGCGCGTGCTCGACATGACGCAGCTCTTCACGCCCGGCGGCAACTACCGCGCCGCGATGCCGATCAACGGCCGCAGCACGATCGTGCGGATGCCCGACGGCATCCACCTCAACGAGGCCGGCTCCGGACTGGCAGCCGGCGTCGTCATCGGTCGTCTGAAGGCGGACTTCGCCTCGGTGAAGTGATCAGCGACCGATCAGCTGTCCTGCTGGTAGTGGTGCGTGATCTTCTTCGAACCGGCCTTGCAGGTGACGTCGCCCTCGAAGGAGAACGGTCCCTTGAGGCTCGCCGGCCGCTTCTCCGTGCACTTGTAGCCCTTGACCTTCGACGTGCACTTGCCGCTCTTGCCCTTCTTGTAGCGGCAGCTGTGGAACGCCTTGATGAGCTTCTTGCCCTTCGCGCAGGTCGTGCCTCTCACCCGGAAGCCGGCCTTGCCGGGGGAGTACGTCACGTAGCTCGGACCGAGCTTCTCCGAAGCGGGCACGCTGAGCTTGCAGGTCTTGGTCGATGCGGCGACCGATCCCGACGGGGCGGCAAGCGCGATGGTCGCCAGGGCGGTGACGGCGAGCGGGGCGATGAGGCGGATGGGTCGGATCATGCAGGGGTCTACCTCTCTCAAGTGATGAACGGCTCGTGGACCGGCGCCACCCCCGTAGCGCGAGACGAACGGATGGTGCCATACCCGGCCCTCATCGGCGCCCGTCCGTCCGGACATGAGCGTGAATGAGAAAAGTCTCATGGACCGGCCGGCCGGGCGTGCCCGGATGCATAGGATGGCCGCCGTGCGAGCGCAGTCCCTGATCGTGCTGGCCGTCGCGATGCTCGTCGCGGGCGTGGCGGACGCGGGCGCCGCCGTGCGGGTCGTCGACGTACCCGGCGTCGCCGGGCGCTCCGTACAGATCGCCGCCGCCGGACGCCTCGCCGACGGCGGCGCGATCGTCGCCGGGACGGTCACGCCGGAGCGCAAGGGCGCGCGCGCCCGCATCGTCGTCATGCGCCTGCGCCACGACGGCCTCGTCGACCGCGCGTTCGGCGACGCCGGCGTCGTCGACGTGCAGCTCGCGCGCGGCAGCGGCGGCAGCGGCTCGCGCGCGACGGCGGTCGCGGTCGATCCCGCCCGCGGGCGCTCGTGGATCGGCGCGGCGCTCGGCCGGACCGACGTCGGCGCGGTGCTCGCGCTCGACGGGCGCGGACGCCGTGTGCGCGGGTTCGGATCCGCGGCGACCGTGCGCCTGAAGGGCGACGCAAGCGCACCGACGGCGCTGGCCTTCGGCGGCGGCCGGCTCGCGGTGGCTGCGACACGGCAGCCCTGCAGCGGCTGTCAGCTGCTCGTACTCGACCCCGCGACCGGCGCCCGCCGCGCCCTGAGCGCGCTCGCTCCGGTCGCCGACGGCGCGGCCGCGGGCTGCCCGCAGGCGCGGCTGGACAGCCTCGCGCTACCCGGCGGCGACCGCGTCATCCTCGGCGGCTCGGGCGGCGCGGCGTGCCCGACGAGGATCGTCGTGCGTGACGGCGCGCTCGCACCGCTGTCCGTCTGGGACGCGGGCGGCGAGCCACGGCGCACGGTCGTCGCGGCGGCCGGAGCGCCGCTCGATCTCTGCATCGGCATCGAGAACGGCGGCGCCGTGCGGCTCGCGCGCGTGGCGGCCGGCACGGCGGGGACCGATCCGGTCGTGATCCCCGGGCCGACGTATGCGCCGATCGCCGGATCGCTCGCCGGCGTCGTCCCGCTCGGCGACGGCGCGTGCGGTGCGCTGCTGCTGCACGCGGGCGGGCCGGCGACGGTGCTGCAGGCGGCGGGCGGCGAGGCGCATCCGGCGATCACGACGCTGCCGGCGAACCTGCGCGCGGGCGCGATCTATCGCTGCAACAAGCACGTGCTCGTCGTCGGCACGCGGCGCTCGCATGGCGTCGCGCGCGCGGCCGTCGCCGTCACGATGATCACCCGCCGCTGAGCGGCGGTTTCAGCCCTCGCCGGCGCAGGCGCAGGCGCGGATCGCGCCCGCGTAGAGCTGCCCGCGCGCCCGGTAGCCGGTCGGCGTGCCGTGGACGCCGTCACCGGCGAGGTACGATGGCGACTGCGAGACGACCGCCCTCCAGTCGACGAGCTGCTGACCGAGCGCCAGGTCGGGCTCGCCGGCGAGCCGCTCGAGCAGCGGATTCGCGGCGCCGTAGGAGACGCCCTCCAGCGGCGGGCGGACGATCGTCGCCCACACCGCGCAGCCGCCGGCCCGGCCGACAGCGGACCGGATGGCCTGCTCGAGCGCGGCGGTCGCCCCCGGCGAGTCGTTCGTGAACAGGCTGAACGCGATGATCGCCGGGCTGTCGCGCTGCGCGGCGAGGATCCGCATGCCTTCGGCGAGCGGGCGCCCGGTGCGGGCGTCGACGCGCACGGTCCAGCCGGGCAGCGCCGCGCGCAGCGAGGACTCCATCCCGACGGCGAGCGAGTCGCCGATGACGAGCACGTCGTGCGGCAACACTCGCGGTGGCGGCGGCGCTGAGGCGCTGCGACGGTTCGTCGCTGTGGCGGTACGCGCACGCCGCAGACCGGCGAGTTCGATCGTCGTCACGGCCGTCGGGGCCGAACGCTGCCCGCGGGGTGCGGCGTCGATCGTCACGAAGCGCGCCGTGCGGCTCGTCGTCAGCGTCAGCGCCGCCGACCAGCGCCCGTCCGCGGCAGCCGTAGCGCTGGCCCGGCACGGCCGCGGCCGCGCGAGCGGCGTCCGCTCGCATGCGCCTCGTCACCTCAGGCGTGGGAGCGCATGGTCGGCGCGCAGGCGGTCGATGAGCAGCGTCGCCGCGATCGAAGCGCCGGCGATCGTCAGGTGGACCCCGTCGGGCTGGCGCGCGTCGACCGTCCTGCCGCGGAACGTCACGTGTTGCTGGAAGCGCCCGCCGGGCGTGAAGACCGGGACGAGGTCGACGACGCGCGCCCCGCGGCCGACGACGCGCGCGGCGCGCTTGATCGCCACGTTGACGGCACGGTAGATGCGAGCGAAGTCCGGCCGGTTCGGTGCCGGCAGCGTCATCCAGTAGACGTAGGAGCGACCGCCGCGCAGGTATGAGCGCATCATCGACTCGACCCGGCGGGCGTATTCCGCGATCCAGCCGTCGCCGCAGCACGCCACGCTCGCGCCGCGCGGCGTCCGCATCGCGAAGCCGTCGTTGGCGCCGATGAAGATCGCCGTGACGTCCGGGTGCACCGATCGCGCCTGCTCGCGGGCCTTCTTCACCCAGTCCAGCAGCGACGGCTTCGACAGCCCCGTGCTGATGCGGGCATCGCTGCGCACGCTCGACGAGCGCCGCCGGTTGAGGCGCGCCTTCAGCAGGTTGTCGACGTACTGGATCATCGAGTCGCCGGTCGCGAGCACGCGCAGATGGCCATCGCGGACGAATGCGGGGCGGGGCGCGGCGCGCGTGCGCAGCGGCTTGCCGACGACGACCTGCGTGCACGTCGGCAGCACCTGGGCGTGGGTGCAGGGGCCATCGTCGTGCCACACGACGAGCGCCTGCCACGGCAGGTTGGCGCCGAGCTTGACCCGCAACGTGTCCGCGGCAGCGCGTAGCTCGAGCTCGTCGCCGTCGACCGAGATCTGCGCGCGCCCGAGCTGCTTGGCGACGCCGCTCGCGCGGCCGGCCTCGTCGATCGGCGTCAGCGTCGCGCGCAGGTGCCCATGCGGATTGCTTACGCACAGCCGCCGCCGCGAGATCGCCGCGGGCGCGAGCACAAGGCAGATGAAGCGGCCCTTCGACGGGTCGATCTGCGACAGCGGCACGTTGCGCGAGAAGCGCAGCGCCAGCACGAGATCCTCGCCGGACTGGCTCAGGTCCGCGCGCTCGACGAGCAGCGACGGAGCGGTGCGATCGGGCTCCTGCGCGGTGCTGACGCCCGTCCAGGCGATGACGAGCAGCGAGGCCACGAGCGCGACGAGCGCCACGCGGCCCGGAAGCTGCGTTGCCGACGACCGGCCGCCTGTCGACGAGCGGTGGATCAGCCCCCGGCCATCGCCGGCAGGATCACGATGACGTCGCCGCCGCCGACCGCCGTGTCGAGGCCGCGGAGGACGCGCACGTCCTCGTCGTTGAGGTAGACGTTGACGTAGCGATTGAGGTCGCCGCCCTCGGCGAAGAGCTGCGCCTGGGTGTCGGGGTGCGCGTCGGCGAGTGAGCGAAGGACGTCGCCGACGTTGTCGCCGCCGGCCTCGACTTCCTTCGCGCCGCCGGTAGAGGAGCGCAGCACTGGGGGAATGCGAACGATGGCCATGGCCGCAGTATCTAGTACGCGGCGGGCCGGCGGCCCGCCCGTGGCGGCTGCGACGACGTCACGCGGACGGCGACCATCACCCGGCGGCGGCGCAGAACGCCTCGTAGTCGGGGAACACGCCCATCTCCTCCGCGGAGATCTCGTCGGGCGGCCGCGAGCAGATGGCGCATTCGGGGTCACGCCGAACCTTGAGCTCGGTGAACGTCGCGCCCAGCGCCTCGTACAGCAGCAGGCGCCCGATGAGCGGCTCGCCGGCGCCGACGATGAGCTTGACGACCTCCGTCGCCTGCAGCAGGCCCATCGTTCCGGGCAGCACGCCGAGCACGCCGTTGGCGCCACACGACGGCGCCATCTCCGCCGGCGGCGGCACGGGGTACAGACAGCGGTAGCACGGCCCCACGTAGGGCGCGAACACCGACAACTGGCCGTCGAAGCCGAGGATCGAGGCGCTGACGACGGGGATCTTCAACCGCACCGTCGCGTCGTTGAGCAGGTAGCGCGTCGGGAAGTTGTCGACGCCGTCGACGATGACGTCGTAGCCCTCGATGATCTCCATGATGTTCGAGGCGTCGATCCGCGTCTCGTACTTGATGACGTTGACGTCGGGGTTCAGCGCCTTCATCGTGATCTCGGCCGAGTCGACCTTCGGGACGCCGATGCGATCGGTCGTGTGGATGACCTGGCGCTGGAGGTTGGAGAGGTCGACGACGTCGTCGTCGACGATCCCGATCGTGCCGACGCCGGCGGCGGCGAGGTACAGCGCGGCCGGCGAGCCGAGGCCGCCGGCACCGAGCAGCAGGACCTTCGCGTCGAGCAGCTTGTACTGGCCCTCGGCGCCGATCTCCGGCACGAGCATGTGGCGGCTGTAGCGCTCGCGCTGCTCGGCGGTGATCTTGCGCGGGACCTCGACCTTGTAGCCGCGGTCCTTCCACAGCGTGATGCCGCCCGTCATCGACTCGACGTTCTCGTAGCCGAGGTCGGCGAGCGTCTTGGCAGCCAGCGCCGAGCGGTTGCCCGAGGCGCAGTACAGCACGACGTGCGACGAGCGGTCGGGGACCGCGCCGTCGATGCGCGACTCGAGGTAGCCGCGCGGGACGAGCTTCGCGCCGGGGAGATGGCCCTGTGCGATCTCGTCGCTCTCGCGCACGTCGACGACCGTCAGCCCGCCGTTGCCGTTGGCGCCACCGTTCATCGCGGCGTGTACGTCGGCAGGGTCGACCTCGGCGATCTGGCTCTTGATCTGGCG
This sequence comes from Solirubrobacterales bacterium, assembly GCA_038260305.1. Lineage (GTDB taxonomy): Bacteria > Actinomycetota > Thermoleophilia > Solirubrobacterales > Solirubrobacteraceae > CADCVQ01. The sequence goes on along the minus strand of JBBSNY010000002.1, from coordinate 180,694 downwards.
GATGAACTCCGCGCCGGAGGGGCTCACAGGCAATCTCCTCAAAGATGGTCGGGTTTCAGCACTTCACAAAGTATAGCGAGGCGTCCACCGTCGTCCGGCGCCCCGACGCACCGTCGGCACGACGGCGATCGACCGCCGCCGCGGACCCCTTCTCACCCTAGCGAGCGCACTGCGCAAGCGGATCAACCCCGCGCGCGAGCGGCGGCCGGTACGAGCCTGAACGAGGAAGCGGCGCCCCGTGCTGCAACGGGGCGCCGCTTCCGAATCTGGAGGGATTCGTGTCTGCTTGAAAGGTTCCGGCGAGGCCGTTATGTGGAGGCCGGCGCACAAGCAGTATCGGACATCGGCCCGTCTGCCGACATGGGGTGAAGACCCCATGCGAAGAGCCGCCCTCCTGACGCAGGTCCTCACGGTCAACACGATCGTCATCGTCGCGACCGTGATCGCGGCGATCTCGGTCGGCGTCAGCCTCAACGGCGACAACCCGACCGGGCCGCGGCCGCTGCTCGTGCTCACCGCCGCAATCCTCCTGACGATCCTCGCCAACAACTTCGTCCTGCGCCGCCGCTTCGCGCCGCTGGAGTCGCTGACGCGCACGATGCAGCGCGTCGACCTCACCGTGCCCGGGACGCGGGCCCAGCCGTCCGACGGCGAGTCCGCCGACGTCGCACGCCTGCGCGAGACCTTCAACGTCATGCTCAACCGCCTCGAGACCGAGCGCGTCGCCGCCGCCTCGGCGGTCCTGCGCGCCCAGGAGGCCGAGCGCGCGCGGCTCGCCCGCGACCTGCACGACGAGGTCAACCAGGCGCTGGCAGCCGTCTCGATGCGCCTCGCCGCGACGGCCGAGGGCGCGCCTCCGGAGCTCGCCAAGGAGCTCGCCGAGACCCAGCGCCTCGCCAACCAGGCGATGCACGAGCTGCTCGGCCTCGCGCGCGAGCTGCGCCCGGCGGCGCTCGACGACCACGGCCTCGTGCCCGCCCTGCGCACGCAGGTGCGGATGTTCGGCGAGCGCTGGTCGATCGACGCGACGTTCGCCGCCGACGGGACGCGCCCGCTGCTCGGCGAGTTCGAGCAGATCGTCGTCTATCGCGTCGTCCAGGAGGCGCTGTCGAACATCGCCCGCCACGCCCACGCGACGCGCGTCAAGGTCGCCGTGATGGGCTGCAACGGCACCGAGATCAAGGTCTCGGTGTCCGACAACGGCGAGGGCTTCAGCCCGGACCGCCTGAACAACGGCCGCTCCGGGCTCGCCGGCATGCGCGAGCGCGCGCTGCTCGCGCGGGCGCGGATCGACGTGCGCTCCGAGCGCGGCGAGGGCACGACGGTCGAGCTCACCGTCCCGGCCAAGGGCTCCCGGTCGCTGTGAGGCTGCTGATCGCCGACGATCACGGGATCGTCCGCGGCGGCGTGCGGCTCATGCTCGAGCGCCAGCCGGACATGGAGGTCATCGCCGAGGCCGCCGACGGCGTCGAGGCCGTCGAGCTGGCGCTGCGCGAGCGGCCGGACATCTGCGTCCTCGACGTCCAGATGCCGCGCATGACCGGCCTGCAGGCGACGGTCGAGATCCGCGCGTACGCGCCCGACATCTCGGTGCTGATCCTCTCGATGCACGACGACGAGCGCTACCTCTACGAGGCGCTGCAGGCGGGCGCCGCAGGCTACGTGCTGAAGCGCGAGGCCGACACCGTGCTCGTCGACGCGGTGCGGGCCGTCGCCCGCGGCGAGCCGTTCATGACGAACGCCGCCGAACGCTCGCTCGTTCGCGAGTGGATGGCTGACGACAGCACTGGGCCCGTCGAGCCGCTGACGCTGCGCGAGCGCGAGGTGCTCAAGCTCATCGCCGAGGCCCACACGAACCGCGAGATCGGCGAGATCCTGCACCTCGCCGAGAAGACGGTCGAGTCGCATCGGGCGAATCTCTTGCGCAAGCTCGGGATGCGCGACCGCGTCGAGCTCGTGCGCTACGCGATCCGCCGCGGGCTCATCGAGGCGTAGGCGCGGCGAGCAGCCCACACAACGCCGTGTTGGCAGGCGGCGAGGTCCGCGATCGCCCGCTCCATTTGGGGGTGACGACCAAAACGTCCCGTATTCGGACGTTTTGGCCGTGACCCCTCCACGCTGGTTGAGCTTGTCGGAAGACCTGTGACGAATCAGCATGTGGGACGCGCGAAACACGCTCGGATGTGTAACGGAACTGCGCGTTCGGGCGCAGCGGCTGAATACCCTCCGCGACGATGTCGCCCCGCGTCCGCCTCGCCGCGTTCCTTGCCGGCCTTTTCGCGCTGACCGCGATCGCCGCGGTCCTGTTGTTCGCCGTCGGCGAGCGCACCGCGAGCAGCAGCGGCTTCCGGGGCTCGCTGCGCCCGCCGGGGATCGCGCCCGCGGACTTCGGCCTGCCCGACGAGAACGGTCACGTCGTGCGGCTGGCGCGAATGCGCGGCAAGCCGGTCGTCGTGACGTTCCTGTACACCGCGTGCAAGGACTCATGCCCCCTGACCGTCGACCAGATCCGCGGCGCGCTCGACGAGCTCGGCCATGACGTGCCCGTGATCGCCGTCAGCGTCGATCCGGCGCACGACACGCCGCGCGCGGCCAAGCGCTTCACGCTGCAGCGTCAGATGACCGGCCGCATGCGCTGGGTGCTCGGCGACGAGCGGCAGCTGCAGCGCGTGTGGGGCAAGTACTTCGTGCAGCCACAGACCGCCCAGGATGACCACACGGCATCGACGGTCCTGCTCGACGACAGCGGCCGCCAGCGCGTCGGGTTTTCGACGAGCGTGCTGACGCCGGACGCGCTCGCGCACGACATCGCGCTACTCGAGCGCGAGGGCACCACGAAGGGCTGAGAGCTCGGCGCGCGCGCCGCTAGGTCAGCGTCAATGAACAAGCTGCGGGCTCGGTGCACCGTCTCGCGGCGCCATGCGCCACTCGCGATGCTCGACGGGCTGGCGCTCGCCTGCGCTCGCGCGCGGCCCCTGGCATCCACGATCCGGCACCCCGATCGCCACATCTTGTTCAGTGACACTTCCTAGGGCGCCGAGGGCTCGTCGGGCGGCGCGTCCTGTGGCGGCCCGTCGGCCGCGATCTCGGCGGCCTCCGCGCGGCGGTCGCGGCGCGCCGTGACCATCAACATCCCGACGACGAGGACGAGCGGCACGAGGTACAGCAGGCCGGTGATCCAGTGCCCGGCGTGCGCGATCGGCAGCGCGCTCACGAGTTGGCCGCCGACAGCAGCCACAGGCCTAGGGAGGTGAAGGCGATCATCACGGCGAGCATCCAGTATTGCGAACGGGTCGCCGCCCGACCGTCCTTGAACGTGATCAGCGCGCGGTCGTGCGCCAGGATCAGGCCGCAGACGTGGCCGGCGAGGAGCGCGGCGACCTGGACGTACCAGATCCCCGTCGCGGAGATGAACGTGTAGTCGATCGTCGCCTGCGAGGTGCCGAAGATGTTCGCGCCGCTGCCGAGCGGGTCGGACACGAGGTAGAACATCGCCTGGCCCTGGTACCCGAGCAGCGAGAAGTAGTGCGCGACGACGTACGCGAGCGCGATCGGGATCAGCGTGTGCGCGAAGCGCGCGGCGAGCTTGTCGGTCGGCTCGTCGGTGTTGCTCGCGTTGCGCATCCCGACGACGCCGAGGCGGTACAGGCCCGCCACGAGCGAGACGACGATGACGAGCCCGAGCGTGTACGCGATCTCCAGCCCCGTCGCCTGGCTGAAGCCGACGTTGCGCAGCGAGTCGGTCATGCGTGGAGCGATCTCGCCCCACGCCGGGCCGGCCGAGAAGCCGTCGAACGACGTCGTGCCGATCATCGTGCAGGCGAGCGCGACCGTGCCGGGGACGGCGTCGAGCGAGGTCAGGCCGCTGAGTGCCATCCGCCGGTACGCGACCCCGCCCTCCCAGCGCAGGGCGGACAGGCGCGCGAAGAGCCCGAAGTAGACGCCGAACGCGTCGCCGTAGCGATTCCAGGCCTCCGTGCCGTAGAGCGCCATCCCGACGAACTGCACCGCCGCGTAGGCGAGGATCAGCACCGCGAGATGGCTGGGGTCGGCGCGACCGGAGTAGACGAGCTCGACCCACGCGAACGCGAGGATCCCGGCCGCCGCGGGCCAGCGCCCGAGCGCCGCGGGGTAGGCCATCGGCTCCGGCAGCCCGTTGCGGCTGACCTTCGACGCGATCGCGGCGGCCGCGCGCGCGATCGCCAGCCACGGGTTGAAGACCTTGAAGGCGTCGCCGACGAGCAGGCTCAGGACCGGGACGCCGACCCAGAAGATCACGAAGACGAACGTCGGGGTGATGTTGTTCGTGGCGGTCTGCGAGCCGTTGAAGCCGGCGTAGATGAGCAGCACGAAGGTCCCGACGCCGATCAGGCCGCAGAGCGGGTCCAGCAGCCGCGGGACGGCGAACCAGCGCTTCTCGGACGCCTGCTCGAGGCGCGGCTTCGGCCACAGGACCGCGAGGCCGACGAACGAAGCGACGAGGACCACCGTCGCCGCCCAGCCGAACAGCCATTTCGGGATCGGCAGGTCCTCGCGGCCGACGAGGCCGTGGGCGACCGCGGCCTGCGGCAGCACGACAAGCGCGCCGATCGCCACCATGACGGCGGCGAACAGGCGGCGTCGGTTCATGCGCGGCAGTCTAGGAAGCGGGCACCGAGACCGCGCCGGACCGCCAGCGGCACGCTGCTACGTTGCCGACCTTGCGCGCACCGGTCGACACGCTCAGCGCCCCGATGATCCCGCCCGACCTCGAGTGGGTGAACGTCGCGAGCCTGCGCATGGACCAGCAGCTCGGGCGGCCCGTGCTCGTCGAGTTCTGGGACTTCTGTCGCTGCAACTCCCTGCGCACCTTGCCCTACGTGCAGGCCTGGCACACGCGCTACGCGGCGCTGGGGCTGCGCGTGATCTCCGCCCTTGCGGGCGGCTACCCGCCATCGCGCGACGCGGCCGAGGTGCGAGCGGCCGTGGCGCGGCTGGGGATCGAGCATCCCGTCGTCATCGACGCCGACTTCAGGCTCTGGCGCGACTACGGCAACGAGGTCTGGCCGGCGCGCTACCTCTTCGACCAGCGCCTGCGCCTCTTCTCGACGCACGCCGGCGAGGGCGCCTACGAGGAGACCGAGGCGGAGATCTGCGAGCTGCTTGGCGAGACGTTCGAGCCGGTCAGGCCGATCCGCCCCGAGGACGTCCCCGGCGCGCCGCTGGCGGCGCAGACCGACGACCAGGCGGGCCCGTGGTCGGGTCGCTACGAGGCCGGCGAGGTGTGGGCCGTGCTCGAGCGCACTGCGCCTGCCGACGCGCCGGCGCCGGTCATCCGCGCCAACGGAGCCGAGATCGCGGTCGGGCACTCCGGCTGCTTCGCGCTCGTCGAGCACGACGGCCATACCGAGGGCGAGCTCGCGCTCGAGATCGGCGACGGCGTCGTCTGCCACGCCGTCCAGTTCACGCCCGGCGTCGTCGCCTGACGGCAGCTCAGCGTCCGCCCGGGCCGCGTAGCACGTCGGCGGAGAGCTCGCCGAGCAGCCGCTCCAGCCGCGGCGGGCCGTCGTCGTCGATCGCGATCGCGCCGCCCGGCCAGTACGGGTTCTGCGCCCACGTCGAGCGGCCCATGAAGTGCGTCTCGAAGACCCAGCAGCCGGCGTTGTGCAGGCGCGTCGCAGCGCTGCGCCACTCCCCCGGCTCGTCGCCTTCGAGCATGCCGGTTCGATGCGTGTGCCCGAAGATGAGATGCGCGGGCGCGAGGCCCAGACGGCGCGCGGCCTCGGCGATGCCCGCGAGGCCGGCGCGACGCATCTGCGGGCCGTCGATCTGGGGCCGCAGCGGGCCGAGGCCGGCCGCGTTCGCCGTAGCCACGGCCGCGCGAAAGCCAGCGCGGACCGCGACTCGGCTCGGGCGGCGGCGGCGCCCCGAGCCGCCCTCCAGCGCGCCCCAGACCTTCAGCGCGGCGCCGCTGCCGCCGGCCGCGCGCCGCCGCGCGGAGGTTCGCTGCGCGCTGGAGTGAATCCACGCGTAGATCGGCGCGAGCAGGGCTTCGTAGTCGTCGGGCACGGCGCGCGCCGGGACGCCGCCGACGATCCGCGCCATTGCGCGCCCGGCGAGCACCTCGAGCGTCGGGATCTCGCAGTGCATGTCGAGGTAGTGGCCGTGCATCGCGTAGACGTCGTCGCGCAGCCAGACGCCCGGGTAGGCGACCTCGACGCTTGCCGGGGCGAGCCAGCCCGCAAGGCGCTTGGTCAGCCATGAGCTGCGCTGCGGCGCGGCGCGCTCGTCGGGCGCCAGCGGCTGGGGCTGCTCCCGACGGCCGCGCCAGTCCAGCCAGCCGGCGACGAGCGCGTGGTCGTGGTTGCCGGCGAGGATCGTGACGGTGGCGCCGGCGCCGAGCGCGTCGCCGATCGCGCGCATGACCGGCTCGGCTGCGGCAAGCGCGTCACGGGCGGGACCGTGACGCAGCTCGAGCGTGTCGCCGAGCAGGACGAGCCGGTCGACACCCTGCAGGCGCGAGCACAGGACGTCGAGCGCCTGCGGACGGCTCAGCACGTCCGCGCCCGTGCGAACTCCGAGGTGCAGATCGGAGATGACGAGCGTGCGCATGGGCGGCGCAGGCTACGTCACTGCGAGCCCACCCACCCGCCCGCCCACCCGTGTGCGATGCTGGACGCTATGGACGCGAGCAAGGTCTGGACGCACGCAAACCCGCAGCGCAGCGCGCGCATCGAGCCGTCGGCGAGCGATCGCCGGCTCATCGAGTGGGTCGCCAACGCGGCGGTCGGGGATCCATTCCCGGAGCCGTGGTCGTACTGCAGCAGCCCGCTGGAGTCGATCGTGCTCACGCTCTCGGACGTTGGCGTCATGCAGCGCCCGGCGCGCGGCACCGAGTGGTCGGCGATCGCGACCGAGGCGACGACCGCCGCCAAGCGCTGGCTCGACGAGAACCCGCCGCCGCCCGCCAAGCCGTGGGTCGCGCCACCGCCGAGGTCCTTCGGACCTCCCCCGCAGCGGTAGGGCCGGGCCTGGGCCTGGCGCGTTACGCGTGTTCCGCCTGCGCGGCGAGGTCGACGCGGATGCGCTTGGGCAGCATGAAGCGCACGTCCTCGCGCATGACCTCGAACTCTGAGACGTCCTGCACGCCGCGGTCGGTGAAGAACGCGACAAGCCGCTGCACGAGCACCTCCGGGGCGCTGGCCCCCGACGAGATGCCGACGACGCGCTTGCCCTCCAGCCACGCCTCCTCGACCTGCGTCTCGTTGTCGATGAGATGTGACTCGGTGCCCATGTCGCGGGCGACGTCGACGAGGCGCAGCGAGTTCGACGAGTTGCGCGAGCCGATGACGAGCAGCAGGTCGCATGATGCGGCCATCTGCTTGACGGCCGACTGGCGGTTCGTCGTCGCGTAGCAGATGTCGTCGGTGCGCGGACCCGTGATCTGCGGGAACTTCTCGCGCAGCCGGGCGATGATCGTGCGCGTCTCGTCGACCGACAGCGTCGTCTGCGAGACGAACGCGACGCGGCTGGGATCGTCGACCTCGAGCGCCTCGACGTCGGCCTCGCTCTGCACGAGCACGACGCGCTCGGGCGCCTCGCCCATCGTGCCCTCGACCTCCTCGTGGCCGTCGTGACCGATGAGCACGATCGTGTAGCCGTCGGCGGCGAACTTCTTGACCTCGACGTGGACCTTCGTCACGAGCGGGCATGTCGCGTCGATCGTCGACAGCCCACGCTCGGCCGCGTGGGCGTGGACCGCCGGCGAGACGCCGTGCGCCGAGAAGACCGTCGTCGCGCCCGCGGGGATCGACTCGTCGATCTCGTCGACGAAGATCGCGCCACGCTCGCGCAGCGTCTCGACGACGTGCTTGTTGTGGACGATCTCCTTGCGCACGTAGACCGGCGCGCCGTAGAGCTCGAGCGCGCGCTCGACGGTCTGCACGGCGCGGTCGACGCCCGCGCAGTAGCCGCGCGGCGCGGCGAGCAGCAGCTTCTCGACGATGAATGCCATGCCTCGAAGTCTAGGCATCAGCCGTCGCGGTCCGGCGGACTTCCTCAGCCCGCGCGTCGTTGGCGCGCGACGTAGAGATAGACCGCCTCGCCGACGGCGTCGAGGCTGCGCTCGGAGACCTTGTCAAGCGTGTCGCCCAGCGAGTCGCGCGGCGGGTAGTCGAAATCGATGAGATCGATCGCAGGGATGCCCGCCTGCTCAAACCAGTAGTGGTCGTCGATGATCGATACCGGTGCGTCCCTCTCGGGGAACAGCGCCCCGACGCCGACGTCAGCCGCGGCCGTTCGCAGCTGCGCCCACAGGTCGATTGTGGAGTTGCCCTCGCGCCCGAACTTCAGGTTGTCGCGCTGGGCGATGTAGTCGAGCAGCACCATGCTCTGCACCTCGGAGCGGTGGCGGCGGACGTACGCCTTCGAGCCGCGCAGCGCGCACTGGATGAAGTGGCTGTCCTCGAGGCAGTCCGGCGGCTGCAGCGGCTCCTCCTCGCCGTCGAAGAGCACGACCCGCACGGGGCGGTCGGCGTGCGTGCGCGGCGCCCGCGCCAGCGCCCGCGCGAGCCAGACCGCGGCGGCCGTGCCGGCGGCGCCGTCGTTGGCGCCGACGAAGCCCGTCGGATGCGATTCGACGTCGTAGTGCGCGCCGAGGACGATCGCCTTACCGTGACCGGGGATCAAGCCGACGACGTTGCGCAGCTTGGGGTGACCGGGGATCGACTCGAAGCGCCCGTTGGGGAGCAGATCTCGCAGGCGCACGGCGAGCCGACGCAGATTCGACGATCCCGCCGGGCGCCAGCCGTAGCGGCGTACCTCCTCGCGCAGCAGCGCGAAGGCACGCGGGCCGTCGAAGCGGTTGACGGTCGCCCGCGGGGCGATGTCGCCGGCCGCGGCCGCCTTCACGCCCGCGACCGGCGCGGCGGGCGCGCGTACCGTCGTGGCGGTCGTGGCGGTCGTGGCGGTCGTGGCGGTCGTGGCGGCACCCGCGCCCGTGATCGCGTCCGGCAGCGGGAAGCCCGACAGCGCCCAGATCAGCACCACGGCGATGACCAGCACCTGCGCGGCGACGAGCAGCGCAAGGCCGCGGATCGTCTTGTCGGTCAGCCGCTCGCCCTCGGACATTCGCCAGAGCGTACGGGGCGGTCCTAGGTCGGCACGCAGGCAGGCCCGCGGATCGTCCGTTGCCGGTCGTGCGATCAACCATCTACGCTCCTCGCATGCCCTCGAGACACCTCGACCGACTGACGGCGATCGACGCCTCCTTCCTGCACCAGGAGGGTCCGGAGTCGCACATGCACGTCGGCGCGCTCGTCATCGCCGAGGGCCCGGTCCCGGACTACGACGAGTTCCTCGACTCGATCCGCCGGCGCCTGCATCTCGTGCCGCGCTACCGCCAGCGCCTGACGTACCCGCCGGCGAACAGCGGGCGCCCGCTGTGGACGGATGACACGGACTTCAATCTCGAGTACCACGTCCACAACACGGCGCTGCCCGCGCCCGGCAGCCACGAGCAGCTCATGCAGCTCTGCGCGCGGGTCTTCTCCCAGCAGCTCGACCGCTCCAAGCCGCTGTGGGAGATGTGGCTCATCGAGGGCCTCGACGACGGCAGCTTCGGCCTGCTGACGAAGGCCCATCACGCGATGATCGACGGCATCGCCGGCGTCGACCTCGCGACGGTCCTGTTCGACCTCGGCCCCGAGCCGACACCGATCGACGAGGACCTCGACCCGTGGGTCCCCAAGACCGATCCGAACCCCGTCGAGCTGCTGAGCGCCGGCGTCGCCGGGATGGCGAAGGCGTCGGCGTCGATGACCGCGAAGGCGCTCGCGGCGCTGCAGACGCCCGAGCGCGCGATGCACGAGGCCCGCGTCGCGGCCGAGGGCATCGGCGAAATCGTCTGGGCGGGACTCAACCCCGCGCCCGAGACGCCGCTGAACGTGCCGATCGGCCCGCACCGCCGCTTCGCCGGCGTCGTCTCGAAGCTCGCCGACTTCAAATCCGTCAAGAACGCCTTCGGCGGAACCGTCAACGACGTCGTCCTGACCGTCGTCGCGGGCGCGCTGCGCCAGTGGCTGCAGTCGCGCCGCGTGCGCACGGAGGGCCTCGAGCTGCGGGCGCTCGTGCCGGTGTCGATCCGTACGCAGGACGAGCGCGGCGCCGCCGGCAACAGGATCGCCGCGATGCGCGGGCCGCTGCCGGTGTGGGTCGAGGACCCGGTCGCGCGGCTGGCGGTCGTGCGCGCCGCGATGGACGACCTGAAGGAGTCCAAGCAGGCGATCGGCGCCGAGGTCCTCTCCAACGTGCAGAACTTCGCGCCGCCGACCATCCTCGCGCAGGCGTCGCGGATCAACTTCTCGACGCGCCTGTTCAACATGCTCGTGACGAACGTCCCCGGGCCGCAGTTCCCGCTCTACGTCCAGGGCCGCAGGATGAGGGCGGTCTTCCCGATCGCCTTCCTGCCGAAGAACCACGCGCTATCGATCGCGATCATGTCCTACGACGGCAACATGGACTTCGGGCTGCTCGGCGACTACGACGCGATGTACGACCTCGACGAGCTCGCCGCGGCGCTCGAGGCCTCGCTCGCCGAGCTCGTCGCGCTCGCCGCGCAGCATGCCACCGCCGGCGCCTGACGCCTTCGGCGCTCAGCGAGCGCGGGCCACGCGGGTCACGAGGTCGGGCCTCGACGGCACCGCCTCGCGATTGCCGGCCTTGTCGACGGCGATCGTGTAGAAGCGGTAGCGCGAGCCCGCCTTGAACTTCACCCTGAGGGTCTTTCGCGTCGTGCGCTTGATGCGGCGGAAGGTCTTCGATCTGTTCGCCGCGCGGTAGACGTCGTAGTAGTCGACGCCGGAGGCGGTGAGCTTCGGCAGCGCCCGATCCGATCCCGACCACGTCAGCGTGCTCGTCCGCGCCTGCCGCAGCCGCTTCGGTCCGCGCAACTTCGAGGTCGGCGGCCGCCGGTCGATCGCCGCGATCGCGGTCAGTGCGGCGCCCGCGTTGACGATCCCCCAGCCGAGCTCAGGCGACCAGTCGCTCGTGCCCGCGGCGCGCGTCGCGGTCTGCTTGAGCGCGCGGATGATGTCCGCGGCATGGGCGTCGGGGTTCAGCGTACGCCCGAGCGCGGCGATGCCGGCGACGATCGGCGCGGCCATCGACGTGCCCTGCAGGTAGGCGTAGCGGTTGTCGCCCGCGACCTGCGTGCGGCAGTTGCACGCAGCTCTGGGATCGAACAGCGTGCCCGAGGTCTCGAGCTCGGTGACGTTCCCCGGGAACGCCCCGAGCAGCCCGGCCGGACCGAGCACGGGGTCGTAGGAGCCGTAGGCGGCGAGCGAGATCTGCGAGCCGCGGCCGGCGAAGGAGGCGCGCTGGTCGGCGAAGGTCGCAGCGGTGACCGATAGCCCGAGTCCCGCGGTGATGTCCGGCCCGCTGCCGGTCGGCTGCAGGACGTTTGCAGGATCGCCCTGCTCCTCGACCGGCTGGTCGGCGGCCGCGGCGACGAGCACGACGTCCTTGCCGGCCGCGTACTTGATCGCGTCGGTGAGCGCACGCGCCGCGGGCGTCGCGCCGTTGTTGCCGAAGCTCATGTTGATCGCGTCCGCGCCGGCGTCGGCGGCCTGCACGATCGACTGCGCGATCGAGCCGTCGCCGAGGTCTGACTTGAAGACGAGCAGGCGACAGTTCAGGCCGGCCCCGACGATGCCGGCGCCGTTGTCGCCCGCGGCGCAGGCGAGCGAGGCGACGTGCGTGCCGTGGCCGTTCTCGTCGCCCGTCGCGGCACCGGCGCCGGGCGTCGGATCGGTGTCGGTGGCACCGGCGATCTTGCCGGCCAGGTCCGGATGGCCGGAGTCGATGCCGGTGTCGATGACGGCGACCAGCGCGCCGTCGCCGCGCTCGAGGTCCCACGCGGCGGGCAGGTTCGAGCGGGCGACCCACCACTCGCGGGTGGTGCCCGGCGCGGTGCCGGGGGCAGTCTCGAGCGTCGTCAGCGCCGGGTCGTTGGGGACGAAGCGCAGCTCGTGGCGGCGTTCGAGCTCGACGTGGCGCACCCCGTCGCGCCTGCGTAGCAGCGAGGCAACGGCGGCAAGCGCTCGGCCGCCGGTCGGGCGCACGGAAACGAGGTCGATCTGCGGGACCTGCGCCCCGTCACGCTTGACGCCGTCGAGGGCGAGCGCCGACGCGGCGCGCGCGCCGCCTTGGTTCGGGTCGAGCGTCACGAGCAGGCGACCGGTGTACGGCGATGCGGCCCCGGCGCTCACCGGAGTCAGCAGCAGCGCGAGCGCTGCCGCGACGAACGCGACGCGTACGAACGTGGCCCTCGGGCGCAACGTCGCGATCGCGATGATGCGCCGGCGCAGAAGGGTCAGAACCCGAGTGCGAACTTCGCGTCTTCGCTCATCTTCTCCGGCGACCACGCCGGATCGAAGACCATCGAGCTCTTGACGGAGTTGACGCCCTCGAGCGGAGCCACGAACTCCTCGATCTGCTCGGTGATCTGCGGGCCGATCGGACATGCCGGCGTCGTCAGCGTGAACGTGACGTGGACGTTGCCCGCGTCCTGCTGAATGCCGTAGATGAGCCCCAACTCGACGAAATCCAGCCCGAGCTCGGGATCGATGACGTTGGTGAGTGCCTCTTCGATCTCTTCGAGTGTTGCCATGACCCAATCGTAGTCGGTTGCCAGCGGGCGCTCGCCCGGTCACGGGCGGCACCCGCACCTGGCATGCCCGCATTCGTGAGGTAGGTTGTCGCCCATCGTCTCGTACGTCGAAAACCCGCCTGTCCTTCGATGTTGCGGCGACGAGGATCGCTCGACGCAATCACGCCGTCGGCAGGCCCTCTCACAGGCCATCAGCGCGCCCGCGGATGTCGTCGTAGACCTCTCCGAACTCGCCTTCGCGGACCCCTCGCTGATGCTCGACCTTGCGATGCTCGCGCGGCGCCTGCGCAAGGCCGGCCGCCAGCTCCTGCTGCAGGGAGCGCAGCCGGACATCAGCGCATTGATCGAGTACGTCGGGTTGCACCGCCTGTCGGGCGTGCTGATCGTGCCCGCGCCGTCACCCGCCTGATCCGCGCGCGCGCTCGCGTAGCCTTGAGGCCCATGCGAGCGCGAACGCTGCTCTTCTTCCTCTTCCTTGTCGTCCCGATCGCCGAGCTCTACGTCCTGATCCAGATCGGACAGGCGATCGGCGCGCCGCTGACGATCGCGCTGCTGATCGGCGACTCGATCCTAGGCGCGGCGCTCATGCGCTCGCAGGGGCGCGTCGCATGGATCCGCTTCAACGCCGCGCTCGCCGAGGGCCGCGCACCGGGCCGCGAGGTCATGGACGGCGCGCTCGTCATCTTCGGCGGCGCGTTCCTGCTGACCCCCGGCTTCCTGTCGGACATCCTCGGCGTGCTGCTGCTGTTCCCGCCGACGCGCACGGTCATTCGCCGGCTGCTCGTCGCGCGCTTCGCCGGCCGGGTCGCGGCGAGCGCGGCGAGCGGCGCGCAGGCGCGGATGTTCGGCTTCGGGGCGGCGCCGCGCGGGCCCCGCCGGCGCGACGACGATGTCGTCGACGGGAGCGCCACGGAGCTGCACCCGCGGCGCACAGAGCTGCCATGAGCCTCGCACCGGAGCTCGACCGCCTGCACCTGCCGGCGTCGCCGGACGCCGCGTTTCGCGACTCCATGACGTTCGCGTTCGGTGATCCGGCCGCGAAGCTCTACGGCCTTGCTCGCGTCAGCCACGGCGCGGACGCAGCCAACGGCCTGGCCGTACTGTATGCGGGCGACCAGCTCGTCGATGCGAGCGCCGGTGGCGGCGACGCGGCCGACGAACCGTCGACGTGGGAGTCCGTGCGGGCGGCCGGCGTGACGGTGTCTGTGCAACGCCCGCTCGAGCTGTGGACCGTCGCCTACCAGGGCTCCAATGGCGCCTTCGACCTGCGCTTCGAGGCCTGCTCGGCGCCGGCGGTCCTCGACGCCGAGTCGGCGGTAGGGCGCGCCGGCGGCATGGAGGGCTACGACCAGCTCTGCCAGGTGACGGGTAGCGTGACGCACGCTGGCCGCACCCATCAGGTGCGCTGCCTCGGCCAGCGCGGCCAGCTCTGGGGCAAGCCCGACTGGGGACGCATCGAGCTCTCGCGCACGGTCACGGCATGGCTCGGCGACGATCGCGCGATGACGCTGACCGCGGTCCGGCCCACGAAGGCCAAGGGTCACATCGACGAGGCGGTCAACGGCTTTCTGTTCGAAGCCGGTGAGCCACTGGAGATCGACGATCCGCGCCTGTCCACGACGTACGACGGAGAGCTGCGCCAGCGCCGCGCGGGCCTCGAGCTGTGGATGGACGAGGAGTCCGACCACGCGCGCCGGATCGCCGGCGAGGTGCTCTGCGGGACGTCGCTTGAGCTCGGCGAGCAGCGCCTGGACAGCGCCTTCTTTGCTTGGCGGATGGAGGGACGGTCGGGCGTCGGGCGCTATGCCGTGCTGCGCCGCACGCCCGCGCCCGGTCGCAAGCGGCGGTGATCCGCGGGCGGCGCTAGGCGCGCCGGATCAGTTGTCGCAGCCCAGCCGATCCCAGAGATAGAGCTCGACGCACTCCGTGGCGAGCGCGCGGCAGCGCTCGCGCGAGAGGTGCGGGAGCACCGTCTCGAGCGCCTGCTCCTCGGCGACACCGGCGTCGAACGCCTCCTCGCCGCGGAAGCCGGCGGCGATCTTCAGCGCCTCGCGGCGGTTGTCGCCGAGCTTCGGGAAGACGTTGACGAGGAACTCGCGATTGGCGATCGGGTGGCCGACCTCCAGCGAGGCATGCCACGCGGCGAGCATCGACAGGTCGTGCTCGTCGAGATCCTGCACCGCCTTGGCGTAGTGCGAGGCCAGCTCGTTCTCGGGGATCTCGTCGACCCACGCGCGCACGAGCTCGCCCAGCAGCTGCCTGCGGGCCTCACGACCAACCGAATCCGCGATCACGCGGATCGCGTCCTGCGGTTCGATGAAGCAGAGCGGCATGTGCGGCTCCCTGGCGCTCGGGAAGGAACGGACAGCTGCAAGGTAGGGGTGTGGTCGGACAGATGACCAGCATCCGCCGGGTGCTCCCATAGCGGTGTGCGCCGCGCTGAGCGGGTCCGTCAGGCGTCAGGGGGGTGCCATACCGGAAGCGACAGCTCGAAGCATCCACCGCTCGTCACGGGCGGCGCGTCGAGATGGCCGCCCATCCGGTCCGCGAGGCCACCGGCGATTGCGAGTCCCAGCCCGAAGCCGGGATGCGAACCGCTGGCGTCGCCGCGTTCGAAACGGCCGAACACGTGTGCACGGTCAGCGGTCGAGAGCCCCGGTCCCTCGTCGGTGACGCGCACGAGCGCGCGACCGCGATCACCACGGATGCGAATGCGCACGGTGCCGGCGCCGTAGGCCTGCGCATTGTCGAGCAGCACGACCAGGATGCGCAGGACCGCCGCGGGATCGGCGAGCGCGTGCAGCGGCGCATCGCCCTCGACCTGGAGTTCGCGGCCGTCGGCGGCAAGCCGCTCGGACACCTCGCGGCGCAGCATCGAGGCGGCTTCGAATAGCTCGATCGGCTCGGCTCTGAGCGGCGCCTCCCCATCGACGCGGTTGAGGTCCAGTAGGTCTGTGGCCAACCCGGTGAGGCGGTGCGTCTGGACGAGCGCGGCAGCGGCGCGGCGTTGCAGCGGCGCGCGGTCGATCGGCTCGTCGGTGCTCTCGCGCAGATCCTCCTGCATGAGCTCCAGCGTGGCCTGCAGCGTCGCCAGCGGCGTGCGAAGCTCGTGCGAGGCCGTGGCCAGGAAGGCCTGACGCGCGTCCTCCTCGCCGACGAGACGCGCCCGCATCGTCTCGAGCGCGGCGGCGACCTCGCCGACCTCGTCTCGCCGGCCGACCGCGATCGGGTGGCGCAGGCCCTCGCTGCCAAGCGCGCGGGCGCCGTCGCGCAGCTGGCGAAGCTGGCGCAGCAGGCCGCGACTCAGCGCGAGCGCCATCAGCAGCGCCACGGCGCCGCCGACGACGATCGCCAGCGGCACGGCGTTGCGGACCGCGCCGACCGCGGCCCGCGTGTCGTGGAGGGGCTTGCGGAGCACGAGGATCAGCCGTTGACCGCGGGGCCGCCGGATCCCCGTCACGACGATCGCGGTGCCGTCGACGACACCCTCGCGAACATCGAGGACGCGCTGCAGGTGCAGCCCGCGGATGCGCTGCAAGCTGCCCTCGGGGGCGCTGTCGTGATCGACGTCGGTGTCGGCCAGCGACGTGCCGTCCTCGGCGAGCAGCTCGACACGCCCCCCCGTTCGACGCTGCAGCCCCGCGACGAGGCCGCGCGCGCTCGGCGAGCCCGGCCGCAGCACGTCGTCGGGCAGCCCGCGGATCCCGAAGCGCGCTGTGCGCGCGAGCACCCGCAGCTCATTGAGACGATCGCGCTCGAGGCGATTGCCGAGCGGCGGAACGAGCGTCACGATCGCGACGACAAGCGTCGCCAGGCTCGTGACGAGCAGCGCGACGGTGAGCCGGGCGCGCAGCCCCCGAGGCCCGCGCATGGTCAGCCGGCGAGCCGGTAGCCGGCGCCTCGCACGGTGACGATCGCCGCGGGGTCGCCGCCCGCCGCGGCGACCTTCTCGCGCAGATGGTGGATGTGGACGTCGACCGCGCGCGGGTCGCGGTAGGCGTCGTCGCCGAAGATCGCGCGTACGAGCTGCCAGCGTGAGCGCACGCCGCCGCCGGCCTCGAGCAGCGCCGCCAGCACGGCGAACTCCGAGGGCGTCAAGCCGAGCGCCGTGGAGTGCACCCGCGCCACGCGCGCATCGGGATCGAGCTCCAACGAACCGCGGCGCAGCACGCCCGGAGCGCCGCTGCGAGCGCCCGGCCCGATCCGTCGTAGGACCGCGCGCACGCGGCTGCGCAGCTCCGCAAGGCCAACCGGCTTGACGAGGTAGTCGTCGGCCCCGGCCTCGAGCGCGAGGATGACGTCCGCCTCCGCATCGCGCGCGGTGAGCATCATCACGTAGAGCTCCGTGTCGATGCGGCGCAGGCGGCGGCAGATCTCGATCCCGTCGAGGCCCGCCCCGAGCGCGATGTCGAGGATCAGCAGGTCGGGCGTCGCGTTGCCGAGGGCGACCAGCGCCTCGTCCGATCCGGCGGCGCACTGCACGTCGTGGCCATCCGCAGCCAGGCTGTCGGCGATCACGGCGCGGAGGTCGCCGTCGTCTTCGACGAGCAGGATCGCAACGGCCATCGATGCAGCAGCGTAGCGGCGAATCGCGCCCCCTACGCCATCACAACAAAGCCAGAGCGACAGGCCAACAGACGGTTGAGAGCCGGCTCAGTTCGCGGTCGCAGGATCTCGGTCATGACCACAAGCGAGACCCCATCGACGACCGCTCGCGCCGATCGTCCGATCGCCACCGTAGCGGCGTGTAATCCGTCCACCCAGGTGCCGTCCGAATTGCGGCTGGCGGGCCTGTCGGTCGTGCTGCCGTGCCTCGACGAGGCGGCCAACATCGCGCATGCCGTCGCCGAGGCGATCGCGGCGGGCGGGCGCTGCGCGTGGGCGGTCGAGGTCGTCGTCGTCGATGACGGTTCGCACGACACGACGCGACGCGACGCCGAGCGGCTCGCAGCGCTCGACTCGCGCGTGCGCGTCGTCGCCCACGACCGCAACCGCGGCTACGGAGCGGCGCTGCGCACCGGCATCGAGACCTCGCGGATGCCGTGGATCCTGCTGACCGACGCGGACCTGCAGTTCGATCTGCAGCAACTCGTATCGATGCTCGTGGCCGCTCGCGACCACGACCTGGTGGCCGGCTACCGGATCGCCCGGCAGGACCCGTGGCCCCGGCGGGCCGCCGCCTGGACATGGAATCGCCTCATGCGCCGGACGTTCGACGTCCCGGTACGCGACGTCGACTGCGCCTTCAAGCTCGTGCGCGGATCGGCACTGCGGGCGCTCGAGCTGCGCAGCGAGGGAGCGATGATCTCGACGGAGCTGTGCACCCGCGCACAACGCGACGGATGGAGAATCTGCGAGATCGGTGTTCAACACCGGCCGCGGCAGGCCGGTCACGCGACCGGTGCCGACACGGCCGTCGTCCTGCGCGCGTTCGCCGAGCGACGGGCACTCGCGCGCGCGCTCGCGGCGGCGGAGGCCGCCCAGGGCTCGCGGCGGGTTCGCCGCGTCCCACGACCGCGCGAGGGCACGATCGGGTCATGACCGCGGCGCTCGTGGCGGTGCCACGCCGCCGCGCCGCGTCCCCGACGGCGCTGCCGCCGGCGGCCCCCGCGCGGCGCCATCGGCTGGCGCCGTGGGCCGCACCGGCCGCCGTCGTCGGGCTCGCGAGCGTGCTGCGCTTCGCCGGGCTCGGCGGGATGCGCGACAACTCGTTCTACGACGCCGCCGTGCGCAGCATGGGCGGCTCGTGGCATGCGTTCATCACGGGCGCCATCGACCCGTCGGCAACCGTCGCCGTCGACAAGCCGCCCGTCGACCTCTGGCTGCAGGTCGCATCGACGAAGCTGCTCGGGTTCGGCACGTTCGCACTGCATCTGCCCGAGGCCCTCGGCGGCACGCTCGCCGTGCTCGCCCTCTACGACCTGCTGAGAACGCTGTTCGGCCGCAGCCCGGCACTCGCGGGTGCGCTCGCGCTGGCGGTGCTGCCGATGGCGGTCATCACATCGCGCAGCGACACGATGGACTCCGTCATGGCGGCGCTCGTCATCACGGCGGCGGCGCTGACGGCGCGCGCCGCCCGCGACCGACGGCCACGGCTGCTGCCGGCCGCCGGCGCCGTTCTCGGGCTCGCGTTCGAGGTCAAGCTCTTCGAGGCGCTGATCGTCACGCCCGCGCTCGTGGCGCAGTGGTGGCTGGGGTCGTCGCTGCCCCGCGGCCGGCGGGCGAGGGCGCTGGCCGGCGGGGGCGCCGCATTCGCCGTCGTCGCGCTTGCCTGGCTGATCGCGGTGCCGCTCGTGAGCGGCGCACAGCGCCCGTGGGCGTTCGGCTCGACGAACGGATCGGCCTGGAATGCGACGTTCGTCTATGACGGCCTCGACCGGATCGTGGGCGTGCCGCAGCCGGCGGCGCCGGTCGTGCCCGCGCCCCGACGCCGAGCGTCTGCCAGGGAGCCCAGCCACGAGGCCGCCGTACGCGCTCACGCCCGCGCCGCGGCGTTGCGCGCGGCACCGGCTCCCGCCGGCCCTCTGCGGCTCTTCAGGGCGGCCGCCGGCGTCGGCCTGCGTACGGGGATCGCGCTCGCGCTCACGCTGGCCGCACTGCTGGCAGCGCTGCTGACGCGCGCCGACCGCGAGCTCGACCGCATCGGCCGAGCCGGCGCCGTCGCTCTGCTGCTCTGGCTGGCGACGGGCGTCGTGCTGCTGAGTGCGCAGGGCGCGCTCAAACCGCGATACCTCGAGGCGATCGACGCGACGATCGCGGCGGTGCTCGGCGTCGCCGTGGTGCTCACGGTGCGCCGGCTCGCGCGCGACGTCGACCCATTCGCACACCCGCGCGCGACGGGCGCGCTGACGGTCGCCGCGCTCGTGGCGACCCTGGCGGCGCCGGCCGCGGTCAGCGTCGCGTCGGTCGCCGGCCGTGCCGAGGACGCCGGCGCGCCCGGCGCGCTCTCCCCCACCCGGCTCGCCGCGCTCGACGGCTACCTGCGCGAACGGCGCCACGGCGCGCGCTACGCGGTCGGCGCGCTGACGGTTGGGGCCGCGGCATCGCTGATCGCGCGCGGCGAGCCGGTCGCCGTGCTCGCCGCCAACGACGCGCGTCCGCTCACCACGGTCTCGCATCTGCGCCGTGAGATCGCCGGCGGTCAGGTCCCGTCGGTGCTGCTCGGCGCCCCGTGCGTCCCGCTGACGCCGGACCCGTACACCGGCTGCTCGCCGATCGCCCGCTGGGTTCGGGCACACGGCGTCGACGTCAGCCGTGCCGCCGGTCAGCCACACCCTGGAGTGTTGTTCGCGTTCCCGCAGCGGCTTGATCGGGCCGGGGATCAGCCTGGATCCAGGCTCAGCGTCGGTAGCTCGAGAGGAACGCCCATGTCCGCGCCGTCGCGGAGAAGTCATGGCGGCTTGAGTGCACGGCATCGGCGCCGGGCCACCCGTGGACCTCGTCACGGATCCGGTCGTGGATGACTGCGCTCCCGCTTCGGCACGGCGACCAGCGCAGCTCAATGACGTCGTCGGCGGGCGACGAGCGCCCGGTCACCACGCGGGGACAGCCGTCGAGGCGCAGCCATTGCGCGATGAAGCGCGGCACGGCGCCAAACCCGGACGTGCCCTTGCCGACATAGGGCACGACCGTATCGCCCGTGCCGTGAACCTCGAGGATCGGGACCGGACGCGTGGGATGGCAGCCGGGCAGGCTGCCGTAGCCGCCGGCGACCGGCGCCGCCGCACTGACGAGATCCGCGGCATCGCAGGCCATGCGAGCGCTCATCCCGCCGCCATTGGATACACCGGTCACGCCGACGCGCGCCGGATCGGCGCAGGTGGACCGCAGCGCGGCGGCGATCACCGTGCGCAGGTACGCGACGTCGTCGCGCTTTCCGGCGGCGGCGCCGGAGATGTTCCAGGACGGCCGTATGCCCATCGCCGTCGGATACGCAACGAAGAAGCCCGCGCGATCGGCAAGGCGCGAGTAGCCGGTGTAGCGCGCGAGGTCGAGTCCGGTCTGACCGGAGCCCGGCAGCGCGAGCACGAGCGGTGCGCCGGCCGCGGGGTGGCGCGGGACATGCACCGTGACCGGCAGCCGCCGGTCGATCGCGGGCAGCCGCAGGGTGCCGGTCGGCGGTGGCGTGCACGTCGTGGTCGTCGTCGATGCCGACGGGTCCGAGCCCGGACCGCTGACCGCGCCCGTCGCCGCGACGGCGCCCGCGGTGATGACCACGACAGCGGCGCGGCGCGCCATCCGCCTCCCGCGCGTCACGTCGAGCCGGTCGGTCGCTCCGCCGCGCGGCTCGGGAAGACGATCGTGCGCATCAGGCCATACATGATGCCCGTGACGAGCGGCGCGACGACGAGCTCGGCGGGCAGATGCGCCAGCCGCAGGTCGTCCTGTGCGCCAAGCACGCCGACGGCGCTGATGACCGTCCCGGCGCCCTGCACGGCGACGTATCGCAGGCGCGTCGCGGCGGCGCCGTCGCCGCGGTCGGCGAAGGTCCAGCGCGCGTTCCAGTGAAACCCGTTCACGGCGCCCGCCGCGAACGCGACAGCGGCGGCCGTCCAGGCGGGCGAGCCGGCCTGGACGAGCACGTAGTACGTCGCCAACGTGATCGCGGTGTTCGTCGCGCCGACGCCGCAGAAGCGGGCCAACCGGGCGACCTCGCCGGCCGCCCGCGGCCATGGCGACAGGCCGCCGCTGCGGGCGATCCCGCTCATTGCACGAGCCGCACGAACTCGAGGTGGTTCGCCTCGCCGGTCGCAAGGCGCGTCGGGAAATAGCCCGCGCTGTGCAGCACTCCCGGCAGCGTGGCGAGGCCTCCGAGCGTCAGCCAGCAGGTCGCGGCCACGGCGAGCGGAGCCAGTGCGCGCCGCGGCGTCAGCGCGATGAACGGCAGCGCCCACACGAGGTACCACGGCATGACCCACGAGATCGTCAGCAGCGAGCCGAACAGCACGATGCCGAGCGCGCCCAGCGCCCGCTCGCGGCGCAGCCCGACGGCGATCGTCGCGCCGACCGCGATCGCGACGAGCACCGCCTGCGCGACGCCCCGCACGGCGCCGTCCGCCCCACCGTGTCCGGCGGCGAGGCCAAGCAGGTTCGGGATACTGAGCGGCGACACGAGCGCCGACTGGGTCGTGATCGCGGGCAGCGCGCCGCCGAAGGCGACGAGGTCGATCACCCCCATCACGGCGGCCACGATCACGGCGCCGGCGATCGCGCGCGGCCGCCGGCTCGCGCCCAGGACCACGACTCCCACGACGAGCGCGAACGACGGCTTGATGCCGGCCGCGGCGATGACGAGGGCGCCGGCGAGCGCGCTCGTCCACACCGGCGCGTCGGCCTCGCGTTCGCGCACGATGCACCACGCGGCGCAGAGCAGGCAGGCCATCGCGGGCATGTCCTGATGCAGACCGCCGACCTCGGCGACGAGCAGCACGGGGCTCAGTCCGACGGCGGCGATGACGCGCCGTCGCGATACGCCGAGGCGCCCGGCGATGTCGGCCGCGAGCGCGACGCTCGCGAGGCTCGACAGGATGACGACGACCTTCCACGCCCATAGCCAGCCGTGGACCCCGAAGACGCCCAGGCCCTCGCTGGCGAGCGTGAACAGCGGCCCGTAGGGGCTGCGCAGGTGATGCCAGTTCGTCAGCGCGAAGATCGGATCGTGCGGCACCCGCGCAGGGATGTCGCGATAGGGGTTGAGGCCGTGTGCGGCCGCCATCCGCCCGTAGAGGTCGTAGTTGAAGACGTCGGTCAGCGGCAGCGGCGGCCCGAGCAGCAGCGCGGCATGGGCCGCCACGACGCCAGCCGCGAGGACCCGTGTTGGGAGCCAGTTCGCTGTGGCCCACACCACGACCCAGCCGATCCCGACGACGATCAGCACGAGGAGCATCTCGCGATGCAGCACGCGGGCGGAGGACCACACGCCGATCAGCCCGTGCAGCGGGCCGAGCGTCCATGCGCCGGCGCCACCGCCACGGGCCGCGGTCGGTGACAGCACCGACGCGCCGCCGGCCGCTACGAGCACGAGCCAGCCGACCGCCCCGACGATGGCCGTCAGTGCGAGGGCGGGCACGACGCCGCGGGTCGCGCGTACGGCAGCGGGTGTTGCCGAGGGCGCACGGTCGATCGTCAGGACACTTGCCACGGCGCCATCCTGTTGGCGGTCCGCCAACGCGCCCTCAACGTGATGTTGGAGGCGTGTTGGGATCCGCTTCGGATCGGATTGAACCGCCTGCCGGCCCCTCCCGCAGGGCCACCGCACCGTGCATATTGGCGTCATGCTGCGTTGTGCGCGGATCCTCGTTACGGGCCTCCTGGCCGGCGTGCTCGCGTCGTGCGGCGCCTCCCCGGGCGGCGCCGGGATCGCGAGCACGGCGGCGGCTGCACCCCGCCTCGGCTCGCTGCACGGCGGCTGCGACGCCATCGTCCGCAACGAGCTCGCGGACGTCGCACGGCGCATCTACGCCCAGGCCGTCGACGGGCGTGGCGTCGCGAGCGCGGTCAAGCGCGTGCGGCGCAGCCGCGCGCTCGCCAACGCGATCGCCGGCGGTGATCGCGCGGCGGTGAGTGCGGCGTTCCTGCCGATCCGCCACCAGATCGTCCGGATCGAGCTGTCACGCGGCGGTCGGCCGGTCTACCGCTTCGGTCGCTCCGCGTCGTTCGCGCCGATCGGCGGTGCGCTGCACGGCGTCGACGGGCGCGTCGTAGGGCGCTTCGTCCTCGCCGTGACCGACCGCACCGCGTATGCCGGCATCGTCAAACGGCTGACCGGCGCGGACGTCGTGTTCCGCGAGCGCGGCCGCGCCGCTTCGCGAGCCGGCTTTCGGACGGTGTCGCTCGGCACGCGCGACTACCCGGCCGGGCCGTTGCACATCGACGTTCAGATCCCGACGCCGTGGCCGGCGCTGTGCGGTGCCCGCGCGCAGGACACCCGCGCCAACACGATCGCGTTCGTCGGGCTCCGCCTGCTGCGCGCCGAGAGCCACAGCCGGGCGGTTGACCACACCCTGCTGCACGTCGCCCGGGACCCCGCGTTTCGCCGTGCCACGGCGCTCGACGACCGGCCGGCGATCCGTGCGGCGATCATCGACGACTTCTTCCGCGACCATCTGCTGCACGTGGTGCGCGTGCGCGTCATGCGCGGCAAGCGGCTCATCTACGACCTCGGCGGCCCCTACGTGCTCGCGCCCGCAGCCGGCACGGTGACTGCCCCGAACGGAGGCAGCGCCGCGAGCTTCCTGCTGGCCGTCCAGGACGACACGGGCTACATCAAGCTCATGCACCGCTTCACCGGCGCGGCCGTCCAGCTCGTCTCACCGCTGGGCAAGGTGCCGGACAGCACGCTCGAGCCTGGCCCGGACCAGATCCCCGACGACGGGACGATCGCCTATCGCGGGCGCCATTACCTCGCGAGGTCGTTCCTCGGCACCGCGTTTCCCTCAGGCCCACTGCGGATCTCGCTGCTCGTGCCGCGGGCCTGAGCTTCGCGCGACGATGGTCGCTCAGGCCGCCAGCCTGACGCCGTAGGGGGCAAACGCCGCGTCGCGCGTGAGGACCGCCATGTCGTCTGCGAGCGCATGGGCGATCAGCACACGATCGAACGGGTCGCCATGGTGTCGCGGAAGCTCCGCAGCAGCCTCGAGCAGTGACGCGGTGATCTCGAGCAGGCGGAACTCGGCGGCAAGGATCGCGGTCAGATTTCGCGGCGCACGCAGCCGCCCGGCCTCGCGCTTGATCGCGGCCTCCCACACCGACACCGGACTGAGGCACCGATCGATCGCCGGATCGATGAGCAGCGCGCGCTCGAGATCGTCGAGGCGCCCCGGGTCACCGAGGGCCCACAACGCCACATGCGTGTCAACAAGAACGACAGTCACGCGGTGTACGGGGCGAGCTCATCCAACGGGTCGTCGAAGTCGGCGCCGAGCTCGATCTCCCCGGCGAGCACCCCCAGGCGTACAGGCGCATGCTCCGTCGTGATGGCGACCAAACGCACCGCCGGCGTGCCGCCCCGCGCGATGATGACCTCATCGCCGTTCTCGGCCGCCGCGACCAGTTCGCTGAGCCGGGTCTTCGCATCGTGCATGTTCACCTGCATTAGCTAGAACGATAGCTAAGGTCGTGGCTCCGGGCAACGCCCTCCAACCTGGCCGCACATATTGTATGGCATGATGTATGGCATGCGACGCACGACGGTCTATCTCCCCGACGACTTGAAGCTCGCGCTGGAACATGCGGCGTCGGCAAGCGGACGAAGCGAAGCCGAGTTGATCAGGGAGGGCGTCGCGTACGTCGCGAGCCGCGTCGCCAGCCCTCGGCCCCGATTGCCCTTGTTCGACAGTGGCGATCCCACGCTCGCGGAGCGTGCCGACGAGTTGCTCGACGGCTTCGGCGACACGTGATCCTGATCGACACGAGCGGCCTTCTGGCAGCGATCGACCGCGCCCAGCCCGCGCATGAGGCCGCTGCGGCAGCGATCGCCGCCGACGCGGGGCCGTTCCCGCTGTCGCCGTTCGTGCTGGCCGAGCTCGATTACCTGCTCGGACGCCGCGTCGGCACGTATGCACAGCGAGCACTGCTGGAAGACGTGGGCGCGGGGGCGTACCGCCTGGAGCCGTTCTCCCACGCCGATGTCCGCCGAGCCACGGAGATCATCGACCGCTATGCCGACCTGACGATCGGACTCGCGGACGCCTCGATCGTCGTCCTTGCCGAGCGTCTCGGTTCTCACGATCTGCTGACACTCGACGAGCGGCATTTCCGCGCGCTGCTGGGCCCGCACGACAAGCCGTTTCGCCTCCTGCCCGCCGATACCTGACCCGGTCGCCGCACCCGCCGGCGACCAGGAACATGTGGAGACGATTGGTCGCATCCGTGCGAAATCGTCAGCAAGCACGGGGCCAGCCGCCGGAGGTGCTACCGCGCTGCAACCCAGCCGAGAGCAATTCCGCGGAAGTGTGAGGCTGGCATGCAACCCCGAGGCATCTTCATGCAGACGGCGTAGCACGCGTGCTACAGTCGAGCCATTGTGGCCCGCGAAATCACCCAGCGCGAACTCCGCAACGGCAGCGGCGACATCATGCGCGCCCTCGACCGAGGCGAAGCGTTCGTTGTGACACGTAACGGCGTACCCGTCGGCGAATTGGTCCCCTTGCGCGCCCGTCAGTTCGTAGCTGCACACGCAGCGGTCGCCGCGTTCACGGGCGCGCCGCCGATCGATGCCGAGCGGTTCCGCGCGGACGTCGATGCGGTGCTCGATCACGACCCCTCGCCTCGTGGCTGACCGGCCGATTTCAAGCGGGATCATCGACACCTCGGTCGTCATCGACCTCGATCATGTCGCCGCAGGCGATCTACCAGCCCAGTTGGCCGTGTCCGCAGTCACCTTGGCGGAACTCGCCGCAGGCCCCCACGCGACGCCGGACCCGCAGGAGCGCGCGCGGCGCCAGGACCGGTTGCAGCGAGCAGAGGCAACCTTCGAGCCGCTGCCGGTGGACGCGAACGTGGCCCGCGCATACGGTCGCATCTACGCGGCTGTCTCCGACGCCGGACGCAAGGCACGAGGCGCGCGATCGCTGGATCTCTTGATCGCCGCGACTGCGCTGGCGTCCAACCTGCCGCTGTACACACGCAACCCCGACGACTTCCGCGGCACCGAGAGCCTCGTCGACATCGTCGAGATCGCACCCGCGAACTGAGCGCGGGTGCGATCTGATGTGGAGACGATTGGTCGCATCCGTGCGAAATCGCCCGCAAGAGCGGGGCCGGCCGCCGGTCGTGCTACCGCCCTGCGACCCGACGGCAGCCTCGCGACAGCGGTCCCTCGGCTAGGCCGTGGCGGCCTGACGACCGCGAGCGTGCGCGTACAGCGTCTCCGGCGCGATGTCGGCGTCATTCGGCCAGACGATCGTGCCCGCCTCCGCGTCAGCCCGCAGCCGCCGGAAGTACTCCTCGTCCTGGAGTGGGGCGAAGACGCCGCCACGAGCGGGCAGATAGGACAGATCGACGTCGCCGACGGTCCCGTCCTCGAAGACGACATGGACGCCATAGCCCTCAGTCGGCGTCGCGGAGACGAGCAATGGAGTGCTGCGCATGAGCCGATGGTAGAGGCTCTATTGAAGCGGCGCGACCTTCCGCAGTGGCTCGCTGCGACGCGTCAAGTCCCAGTTGGCTCTGAGCTCAGGTTGGTGCTGGCGCGCCCATTGGACGACGAGCCGAAGCGCGCGCGGCGGGGGTCTTCCGGCCAGCACATCGAGGCTCTCGATGTCGATCGACGCCTCATCGCCACCGTCGCTCGCATGAAAGTGCGGGCGTCCGAGATGCTGGATCTCGTCGTGGTACATCCAGATCACGATCCCGTGGAAGGCGCTGATGCGGGGCACGGACGCGAGAGTACGCACGCGTCCCGTCAGTGCCGCGGCGACGACAGCCGGATGCCGGCGAAAAGCCGCTCACGTGAGCGGCTTTCCGGGGCCGGCTGACCGACTGCCTTGTTTGTTTGCTTGTTTGTTTGTGGAGACGGCGGGAATCGAACCCGCGTCCGCGATCGCGTGGCGGAGGCGTCTACGAGCGTATCCGGCGCTCTGATCTCATCCTCGAATCGCCTCGCCGGCGGGGTTTTCGAGGACCAGCTCCCTGAAATGTCCCCGGTTCAGCGGGAGCGGACCTCCCCAGGTGATCCGACATGTTGTTTCCGGCGATCCCCACGGTCGGCAGGCGGGGGCCAGAACCTCTCTAGTAGATTTCTCTAACTAGGCGAGGGAGAACTCGTGAGAGTCCGCACTTATGGTTTGCCAGGTGTTTTACGAGGCCTCCTGGCACCTCGGC
This sequence comes from Solirubrobacterales bacterium, assembly GCA_038260305.1. Classification (GTDB taxonomy): domain Bacteria; phylum Actinomycetota; class Thermoleophilia; order Solirubrobacterales; family Solirubrobacteraceae; genus CADCVQ01. The sequence continues at coordinate 153,225 of JBBSNY010000002.1, read as the reverse complement.
TCGCAGCCATCCGTCACGAAGTCGACCACGTCGAAGCCATGTCGTCCCCGTGTTGATGCGTCTTCCAGGATAGCCCACCGCGCGCCCCGGCCAACGCCGCGCTCAACCGGGCGGCTGCGGAACGGACGGACCCGCGACCTGCGGCGCCGTCGTCGACTGGGCCGGGTCCGTCGCCGTGCCCGGCGCCACCGCGGGCGGCTTCGTCGTGCCCGGAGCTGGCGTCGTGGTCGGCACGGTCGGGGTGGGCACCGTGACGGTCTTGGCCGGCGGGATCGTGACGGTCTGCGTCGGCACGGTCTGAGTCTCGGTCTCGGTCGTGACCGTCGTCGTGACGATGTGCTTGTGGCTGGCGCCGCCGAACAGCGTCGTCTCGCGTCCGCCGCCCGACGCAGAGCTGCCGGCCATCAGCTCGGGCACGGTGATGATCACGGCCCCGATGAGGAAGCCGAGCAGGCCGGTGATGACCGCCAGGCGCCAACCGTGGCGGCGCGATCCGCTGTCGTGGTAGGTGACCTCACCCGGCTGAGCGACGCGCGCCAACGCATCCTCGGGCGCGTCGACGGGGTGTTGGCTCGGCTGCTGATGGGCGATCCACGTCGCGCGGTCGGCGGGATCGGCCGGCGGCGGGGCGATCCAGGTCCCCGGATCGGCCGGCGCGTCCGCCGACAGGCTGCCGATCGGCGGAAGCTGCCCCGCGGCGGCCTGCGCGTCGGCCTCGCCGTCCCCCACGCGAGCGCTGCGCACGACCCCGCGCACCGGCGGCACCGCCTTCGCCACAACCGCGGTCGACTTCGCCAGCCCCTCCTTGATGAGGGCCACGACGACCGGCGTGAATGCGGCCGCGGCCAACGTCCCCGGCGTCCAGATCTTCGAGCAGGCGAACGCGGCGGCGGCCGAGGCCACGGCCGTGATGAACAGCGTCTTGATGTCGACGCCGCCGCCGGAGGAAGGGGTCGGGCGCGGGGCCGGGTGTTGTGGGGTCGCGTACTGGGACATGGAGTCGGACGGATGCGCTGCTTGCAACGACCGCCTCCTGCGCTCGGACGGCGAGGGAAGAACCCCGCAGTTCCCGCGGGTGCCCATCTGGACGGCGGACTAATCGCGCCTGTCCGAACAGCCTAGGACACGCGCGGCCGCGCCCGTCGAGGCTTAACGAAATGCGACGCAGAGGCACGGGATCCGCTGTGAGGACCCGTGCTGCGCGGTCGCACCCCGAAGGGGCGCCCTCGCTGCGTGGGTGGCGCGGCCTCACACCTCGTGGCCTCGCTCTTGCGCGGTTCCCAGCTCTGCGTCGCAAGGAGAATGTTGGACCTCCCGCCGAGCCAAAGCAAGAGCCGATCCGCACAAGATCCCGCAACGTCCGTGAAATAGTCTCCAGGCATGACTGTCGATGACGTCTCATGGGACCTTTCACCACTCGTCCACGGCGAGGATGACGCCGGCGCCGACCGCCTGCTGGACGAGGCCGCGGCGCGCGCGCAGGCCTTCGCCGCGACGCACGCCGGCCGCGTCGCCGAGTTCGAGCCGGCGCAGTTCGCCGCCGCCGTGCACGAGCTCCAGGCGCTGTCGGAGCTCGCCGCGCGCGCCGGCAACTACGCGATGCTGCGCTTCAGCATCGACACCGCCGACCCGGCCCTCGGCGCGCTGCTGCAGCGCGTCCAGGAGAAGAGCACCGCGATCGAGACGCAGCTGATCTTCTTCGAGCTCGAATGGGCTGCGCTCGACGACGCCCACGCCGACGAGCTGATGGCTGCCGACGGCCTCGAGACCGCGCGCCACTTCCTGGCCTCGGCCCGCCGCTACCGCCCGCACCTGCTGTCAGAGCCCGAGGAGAAGATCCTCACCGAGAAGTCCGTCACCGGCGGCGGCGCGTGGGGCCGGCTGTTCAGCGAGCACGTCTCCGCGATCGAGGTCTCGCTGCCCGGCGAGGACGAGCCCGTCACGCTCGACGGCGCGCTCGCGCGGCTGATGTCCTCCGACCGCGACGTGCGCCGCCAGACCGCCGGCGCCGTCACCGCCGCCCTCGAGCCCGGTCTGCGCACGCGCGCGTTCATCTTCAACACGCTCCTGCACGACAAGGCGACCGACGACCGCCTGCGCAGCTACCCGAACTGGCTCGCCGCGCGCAACCTCTCAAACGAAGCCTCCGACGAGTCCGTCCAGGCGCTGCTGAGCGCGGTGCGCAACCGCTACGAGCTGCCGCGGCGCTGGTATCGCCTCAAGGCGCAGCTGCTCGGCATCGACAAGCTCGCCGACTACGACCGCATGGCCGCCGTCACGACCGACGACGAGCCGCCCGTCGAGTGGGAGGACGCGAAGGAGCTCGTGCTCGACTCCTATGCGGCGTTCACGCCCGAGCTCGGCGACCCGGCACGGGCGTTCTTCGACGAGAACCGGATCGACGCCCCGCCGCGGCCGGCCAAGCGCGGTGGCGCGTTCGCCGCCTACACCGTCCCGTCCGAGCACCCGTATCTGATGCTCAACTACACGGCCAACCGCCGCGACGTGCTCGTCCTCGCCCATGAGATGGGCCACGGCCTGCACGCCGAGCTCGCGCGGCCGCGCGGCATCCTCGAGCAGCACACGCCCCTCACGCTCGCAGAGACGGCAAGCGTGTTCGGCGAGACGCTCGTCTTCCGACGCCTGCTCGAGCAGGCGCAGTCGCCCGAGTCGCGCCTGTCGCTACTCGCCGAGTCGATCGAGGGCTCGATCGCGACGGTCTTCCGCCAGACGGCGATGAACCGCTTCGAGGAGCTCGTCCACACGTCGCGTCGCAGCGAGGGCGAGCTCGCCGTCGACCGCTTCAACGAGCTGTGGACGCAGTCGCAGGAGGAGATGCTCGGCGACAGCGTGCAGATCACGGACGGCTACCGCATGTGGTGGTCCTACGTGCCGCACTTCATCTCGACGCCGGGCTACGTCTACGCGTACGCCTACGGGCAACTGCTCGCGCTGTCGATCTACAAGCGCTACGTGGACGAGGGTGAGTCGTTCGTCCCGAGCTACCTCGAGCTGCTGCGGGCCGGCGGCTCGCGCTCGCCCGAGGAGCTCGGCACGATGGTCGGCATCGACCTCGCCGATCCCGGCTTCTGGGACAGCGGGCTGGACCTCGTCGAGGCGCAGCTCGAGGAGGCCGAGGAGGCCGCGAACGCCTCGCTCGCACGCAGCTGAACATGGCGCGCCTGGCCGGGCGGCGTAGCCCACCCAGGCGTGTTGCCACAATGGACACATGAGCGCACAGTGGCCGGCGCCGGCCCCCCGCATCCCAGTCCCGTCCGCCGAGCCGACCGAGCCCGCCCTCGGCGGCCCCGCGGCGCGTCCGAACGGCGCCGAGGGCGGGGCGCCCGACGGCGTCGACCCGCTCGTCGCCTCGACCTTCGAGCCGGCCCACGACGAGCCGCGCAACCTCCCGGGAATGGCCGATGCGCCGCAGCCGTGGTGGCGGCGCTTCCTCGGGTGGCTCGTGGGCGCGGGCCTGCTGCTCTTCAAGTTCGGCAAGGCGGCGCTGCTGCTGCTGCCGAAGGCGAAGATCCTCACGACCTCGGGCACGATGCTCGTGTCGGTCGTCGCCTACAGCTTCATCTGGGGCTGGAAGTTCGCCGTCGGCTTCGTGATCCTGCTGTTCGTCCACGAGATGGGCCACGTCATCCAGCTTCGCCGCGAGGGCATCCCGGCGAGCGCGCCGATGTTCATCCCCTTCATGGGCGCCGTCGTGATGGCGAAGTCGCTCGGCGACGACGCCACGGCCGAGGCGCGCGTCGGCCTCGCCGGGCCGGTCCTCGGCACGCTCGGGGCGCTCGCCCTGCTGCCGATCGCGATCAACACCGGCGACGACTTCTGGTACGCGCTGATCTTCACCGGGCTGTTCTTGAACCTCTTCAACCTGCTGCCCGTCGTCCCGCTCGACGGCGGCCGCGCGATGGCGGCGCTGTCGCCGCGCTTCTGGTTCGTCGGGCTGTTCGCGCTCGCGGTGCTGACGTTCACCTATCCGAACCCGATCCTCGTCATCATCCTGCTCCTCGGCGCCTACGAGACGTACCGGCGCTGGAAGCACCGCAAGGAGGGCGGCGAGGCGGCGCAGGCGTTCTACAAGGTCAAGCCGGCGCACCGCGCGATCATCGCGGCCGTGTACCTGACCCTGATCGCCGTCTGCGCGATCGGGATGGACCTGACGCACATCCAGCGCAGCATCCCGTCCTGATGCGGGCCGGGCACGGCCTGACTCGATAGCGTCCCGGCCGTGCCAGAGATCGAAGTCGAGCGCTTGGTCAAGCGCTACGGGGAGACGCTCGCCGTCGACGACCTCTCGTTCACCGTCGAGGCCGGCCGCGTGACCGGCTTCCTCGGACCCAACGGCTCCGGCAAGTCGACGACGATGCGGGCGCTGCTCGGGCTCATCCGCCCGACGAGCGGACAGGCGCTCGTGCTCGGCAAGCCGTTTCACGAGCTGTCAAACCCCGTCGAGACCGTCGGCGCGTCGCTCGACGCCAGCGACGTGCATCCCGGGCGCACCGGACGCAGCCACCTGCGCACGCTGGCCGCCGCAGCGGGGCTGCCGAACAGCCGCGTCGACGAGGTGCTCGACATGACCGAGCTGACGCCGGCGCGCGATCGTCGCGTCAAGGGCTACTCGATGGGCATGCGCCAGCGGCTCGCGCTGGCCGCGGCGCTGCTCGGCGACCCGAAGATCCTGATGCTTGACGAGCCTGCCAACGGCCTCGACCCGCAGGGCATGCGCTGGCTGCGCGACATCCTCGTCGCGCTGGCCGCGGAGGGGCGCGCGGTCCTGATCTCCAGCCACGTCCTGTCGGAGGTCGAGCAGACCGTCGACAGCGTCGTCGTCATCGGCGTCGGGCGGCTCGTCATGCAGGGAACGCTGACCGACCTCATCGCCGGTGACACGCGTCCGGCGCTCGTGCGCTCGCCGAAGATGGACCTCCTGCGCGAGCTGCTCGAGGGCGAGGGCGCGAGCGTCCGGCGCGAGGGCCGCGCCGACACGATGCTCGTGCACGGCTGCTCGCTCGAGCAGATCGGGACGATCGCGGCCGACAACCGGATCGCGGTGTTCGAGCTCACCCGCGCGACCTCGACGCTCGAGGATCGTTTCCTCGAGCTGACGGGCGAGAGCGGCAACGTGCGATGAGGATCCTGCGCTCGGAGTGGCTGAAGCTCGTGTCGGTGCCGACGACCTGGCTGCTGCTCGGCACGATGCTGCTGATCGAGGGGCTCGCCGCCGGCCTTTTGACCGGGCTCGCCGACGTCAAGGACCTCAAGGCCCGCAACCCGGCCACGCTGCTGATCGGCACGCCGCTGTCGACGGTCCTGATCTTCACGCTCGGCGCCCTGCTGGCGACGAACGAGTTTCGCCACGGGACCGCGAACCAGACGTTCGTCATCACCCCGCGGCGCGAGCGCGTCGTGTTCGCGAAGCTCGCGGTCGGGCTCGCCGTCGGGATCGTGTCGGCGCTGCTGTACGTGACCGTCAACGCGGGCCTCGGCCTGTCGATCCTGTCCAGCCGCGGCGTGCCGGTCGATGGCGACCTGGCCGTGAACATCTACTTCGGCGTCGGCACGGGGATCGTGCTCGGCTGCCTCTTCGGGGTCGCGCTCGGCTGCCTGCTGCGCAACCAGATCCTGACGATCGTGACCGGCCTCGTGCTGTTTCTCGTGCGCGGCGTCGTCGCGCTCTTCATCGGCACGAACGTCGGCAAGTACTTCCCCGGCGAGGCGCTGCTCGCCCTCCAGGGCACGCCCGGCTCTGCCAAGACGCTATTGACCCAGGTCGACGCCGGCCTCGTGCTCGGCGCGACCTGCGTCGCGCTCGCGGTCGCGGGGATCTTCGTGACGCGCTACCGCGAGATCACGTAGGCCGCCGCTCAACCGCGGCTCGCCCGACGGGCGGCGCGCGCGGTGGCGCGATCGCCGCGCGGGCCGCTGCCGTCCGGCGGGTTGACCATGCGGCCCGTCGTCGACCAGACGATCGCGCACACCATCGCGCCGACGACCGCGATGATGACACCGACGACGTGGCCGATGATGAAGCCGACGACGACAAGCAACCCGTAGACGAGCGGGGTGATCCTGCGGAGGACGGCGATGTTCATCGGGCTCCTTCGGGAGGGTGGCGCGGCGGGTCCTGACTGGGTCCTGCCCCGATCCGCCGCGCTCAGACGCGCATACGCGATCAAGTGACCCATCTCACCGCAGCCGCGCCCGGATGACGCGAGCGTACGCCCGGTACCCGGCGGAGTTCGGGTGCGCCGCGCTCGTGATGGGACCGCCGAAGCCGTTGATCCACGGCGAGCCCGAGCAGACACCGTGACCACGGAACGCCTTGCGCACGTCGGCGAATCGCACCCGCGCGTGGCGATGGACCTCGGCTGCGATCGTCGTGTCAAGTAGGTCGCTGGCGGCGTTGAGCCGGCGCTGCTCGCCGGCGTCGATCCCGCTGGCCGAGCGGCAGCGCTTGCCCGCGAACAGCCGGGGATAGCCCGCGACGACGACCGTCGCACGCCGGGCGCGTGCGCGAACTGCGCTGAGCACATGGCGCAGCCGGCTTCGAAGATCGTTGCGGATGAAGCGTGCGGCCGTGTCGACGCGCGCGCCGCAGGCCGCGCCGTCGCCCAACAGGCAGGTCGCGACCACATCCACGAAGCCTGCGTCGTTGCCGCCGATGGTCAGCGTCACGAGCGTGGTACCGCGCGGGAACCGCCTCAGCTGATCGTCGAGTACGTCTGACGTCACCGCCCCGGCGCACGCGCGAAACGACGTCAGGGGGCGCCCGAGGCGATACGCGTAGGACCGGTGGCTGCGCTGGCAGAAGCCCGAGCCTTCGATGTAGGGCGGCGCGCCGACGCCCGCCGAGTACGAGTCGCCGAGCGCCACGTACGCGCCGGGCGCCGCCGCTACTGTGAGCGCCGGTGCACACAGCAGGCCCAGCGACGCACAGGCGAGCGCCGGCACGACACGGATCGATCTCAGCCACATCACGGTGTGAGCGCGGCGTTCAGTGATTGGCGTCGCTGAGCGCGCGCGAGAGGTCGCGCTTCATCTCGCGATCCTTGATCGACTCGCGCTTGTCGAAGCGGTCCTTGCCCTTGGCGAGCGCGATCTCGACCTTCGCGCGGCCGCCGGAGAAGTACATCCGCGTCGGGATCAGCGTCAGGCCCTTCTCCTTCGTCTCGGCCTTGAGGCGATCGATCTGGCGGCGGGTGAGCAGCAGCTTGCGGTCGCGCTCGGGGTCGTGGTTGTTGCGCGAGGCGGGCGCGTAGGGCGGGATGTGGATGCTGACGAGGTAGACCTCGCCGTCGCGGATCAGCGCGTAGCCCTCCTTGAGCTGGCAGCCACCGTTGCGCAGGGCCTTGACCTCGGTCCCCTCGAGCACGATTCCGCACTCGATCTTGTCGCGCAGGTCGTACTTGAAGCTCGCGTAGCGATTGGAGGCGACGTCGCCCGGCGCGACCTTGCGTTTCTTGCCCTTGGCCATGCACTGAGCGTAGTGGGCGACCGGTCGCTGCTACGGTGCGATGCAACCACACATCCGGGGGGTCCCTGCACGAGGGGCTGAGAGGGCGCTGCCTAGCGCCGACCCGACGAACCTGATCTGGGTCATGCCAGCGAAGGGAGATCACATGGTCACGCGCCGGCGTTCCGCATTCGATTCCACCGCCGTCTGTCGAACGCAGATGCACCTCGCCCGCCGCGGCGACGTCACACCCGAGATGGAGCGCGTCGCCGAGCGCGAGCAGCTCGACGCAACGCTGGTCCGCGACGAGGTCGCGCGCGGTCGGATGATCATCCCGGCCAACGTTCACCATGCCGCGCTGGACCCGATGGCCATCGGCCTCAAGGGCCGCGTGAAGATCAACGCGAACATCGGCAACTCGCCGACGACATCGTCGCTCGAGGAGGAGGTCGACAAGCTGCGCCTCGCCGAGCGCTGGGGCGCGGACACGGTCATGGACCTGTCGACGGGCAAGCGGATCGTGCAGACCCGCGCCGCGATCCTCGAGGCCTCGACGGTGCCGATCGGCACGGTCCCGATCTATGAGGCGATGGACGGCCTCACACACGCCGAGGACCTGACTATCGAAAGGCTGCTCGAGGTCGTCGACGCGCAGGCGCGCCAGGGCGTCGACTACATGACGATCCACGCCGGCCTGCGGCTCGAGCACCTGCCGCTGTGCCGCCACCGCGTCACGGGGATCGTCTCGCGCGGCGGCGGGCTGCTCGCGCGCTGGATGGTGCACCACAAGTGCGAGAACCCGCTGTATGACGCCTTCGACGAGATCCTCGCGATCTGCCGCGAGCACGACGTGTCGCTGTCGCTCGGCGACGGGCTGCGGCCGGGCTGCATCGCCGACGCCTCCGACGCCGCCCAGTTCGCCGAGCTCGACACGCTCGGCGAGCTGACGCTGCGTGCCTGGGAGCACGACGTCCAGGTCATGGTCGAGGGCCCGGGGCATGTCCCGCTCGATCAGCTCGAGATGAACGTGCGCCGCCAGCAGGAGGTCTGCCACGAGGCGCCGTTCTACACGCTCGGGCCTTTGGTGACGGATATCGCGCCCGGCTATGACCACATCACGAGCGCGATCGGCGCCGCGATCGTCGGCTGGCACGGCACGTCGATGCTCTGCTACGTCACGCCGAAGGAGCACCTCGGGCTGCCCAACGCCGACGACGTCAAGCAGGGACTCATCGCCTACCGCATCGCCGCCCATGCGGCCGACCTCGCGCGCGGCAACAAGCGTGCCGCGGCGTGGGACCGCAAGCTCTCGCAGGCCCGCTTCAGCTTCGACTGGCGCGAGCAGTTCGCGCTCTCGCTGGATCCCGAGACCGCGCAGGCGATGCACGACGAGACGCTCGGCGACGACTACTTCAAGTCGGCCGAGTTCTGCTCGATGTGCGGGCCGAAGTTCTGCCCGATGCACAACTTCAAGGACGTCGACTGGGACGAGATCGGACGCGTCGTGGACGCGCGCAAGGCCGCGCGTTCGGCGGTGGTGCGCTAGCACTTGTGCTAGCGCACGCGCAAGTGCTAGCGTTTCGTACATGACGACGCTGTATCTGCGAAACGTCCCGCCCGATGTCGACGCGGCCCTGACGGCCGCCGCCAGCGCCGACGGCACGTCGAAGAACCGGCGTGCGATCGAGGCGCTGCGGCGCGGGCTCGGGCTCGATCACGCCGAGCGCATCGAGCTCGTCGAGCGGATTCGCCGCAACCGGCGGCCGATCGACATCGACGTGGCCGAGCTCATCCGTGATGGCCGGCCCGAAGAGCACGTCTGAGCACGAGCTCGTCGTCGTCGATGCATCCGTACTCGTCGAGATCGTCATCGGCGGACGGCATGCCGACGGCGCCGAAGCGCTGATGACGCGCTTCGCGCGAACGCCGCGACTGACGCTCGTCACCGCGGCACACGGCCTTGTCGAGACGGCGAACGCGCTGCGCAAGCTCGTGTTCCGCGGCGTGCTCACGGCGGAGGATGGGCTAGCTGCCCTCGAGGATCTCGAGGCGCTCGATCTCGCGCTCGACGCAACCGCTGCGCGACTACGACGCATCTGGTCGTTGCGCGACCGGATGAGCGCCTACGACGCGGCATACGCCGCCGTCGCGGAGGCGATGGGCGCACCGCTGATCACCGTCGACGAGCGGCTGTGTCGCGCGTGCGTCGACGCCGGCATCCCTGCGATGAGCCTGGACGAGCTCGCCGCGCCATCCGACCCGTAGGATCGTGTGGTGCCGATCGAGGGGGGAGACCGCTATCGCGTCGCGTGTAGCCGCTCACCTGCAGGGACGCCTTGATGCACACGCCAGTCCCGTTGAACGATTGTCCGACCGGCGGGATGCGATGCGTGGCATCGAGACAGGTGCGAACGCATACTCGACCAGCAGCAGCATTCAGAAGCGCCTTTCGCCGCAAGTCCGCGCCGAACTCATGGCGCGGGGGCGACAGACCAACGATCCGATCCTGGAACTCCCACCCGGCACCGAGGCCAAGGCTCCGTGGCGCGACCACCCGGCTTTTCTTGCACGTGCGCCGGATCCGCGCGCACTCTGGGAAACGGCCTGGCCACGTGATCGTGCGGCATTCACCGGCCCAAAGGTGATCGCACTTCATCGGACGGACCGCGGACGCTTCGCGCTCGACGAAGCGGGCAAGTGGCAACCGTCGAATCGCGCCACCGTCGTCACGCCGCATGCGTCGGGTCAATCAGTCGCGTACCTGTGCGGGCTACTCAACAGCGAACTGCTCGACCTGTGGTACGCGATGCGCGGCAGGACGCCCCGCGATGTCTGGCGCGACTACGAACCGAAGCCGATGGGTAAGTGCCATACCGCCATGTGGTCGCACCACCGGATTGGGCACCCAGCTCCGCCGTCGCGACGCTCAGGGCTGCACTTGGGACAAGCGATACGGCGTCTGCGATCAGATCAGCAGCGCTCGTAATCGGCGGGATCGGCTCGCCGCTCGGCGACGCCGATGCGGCGAGCGCGATCGAGCACCTCGTTCGCGCCGTGGCGGCCAACCGCACGGCGCTCCTGCCGCTGCGAGCCGTCGCGCCGGAGCTGGCGCGGACGGCTAAGAGCCCCTGGCGGACACACGGCGTGTCGGTCGACCGCGCGGCTGTGCTGGCGTCGCTGCCGTCAGCGGCGGTTCGCTCGGTCCGCCTGGACGGAGCCCTGACGCTGACCATCGCCACCGACGGCGTGCTCGGCCGCCCGAGCCTCGAGGGCGGCGCGCTCGTCTTCACGCACTCGCGCAAGCCCACAGCCCGCGTCGAGGGCCCGGCCGATCGCCTGGCGCTGCTCGCCGACGTGCTCGGCTCCGCCCGGCTGACGCCGGACGATCTGTCCTCCGCGCGCGTTCCGGTGGACCTCGGCGTTCGACGCCGAGGTCGCCCACCGCCAACGGGAGATCGACGACCTCCTGCTCGCGGGATCGGCGACTCGTCGAGGCCGTCGAGCGACTCGTGTGCCGGCTCTACGACCTGCCGGACCCGCTCACCGAGTTGGTGGTCGCGAGCGCGGTCGCTCGCGCCGGGACGGTCGCCGCAGCGGGGTGATCAGCGCGGCTCGTCGTCCTCGGCCGGTACGAGGTCGACGCGGCCGCGGGCCTTGTCGATGCGCTCGACCTGCACGCGGATGGGATCGCCGAGGCGCAGCGTCTCCCCCGTGCGCTCGCCGCGCAGGATCGTGCCCTCCTCGTTGAGCTCCCACCAGTCGCCGCGCATGCGACGCAGCGGCAGCATGCCCTCGTGGCCGGAGCCGAAGCGCACGAACGCGCCGGCGCCGATGAGGCCAGTGACCTCGCCGTCGAAGCGCTGCTGCCAGCCACCGCCTGCAAACAGCTCGCGCTCGAGCAGGAAGGCGCGGGTGACACGGTCGGCGAGGCGCTCGATCTGCATCGCCTCGCGCTCGCGCGCCGAGGACCACGCGCCGGTCTCCTCCATCTCGGAACTGCGAGGCGCCTCCTCGCCACCGCCGACCGCGCTCAGCAGCGCGCGGTGGCAGATGAGGTCGGGGTAGCGGCGGATCGGCGAGGTGAAGTGGCAGTAGTGCGTCAGCCCGAGCCCGGCATGGCCGAGGTTCTTCGGGCCGTAGTGCGCCTGCTTGAGCGAGCGCAGGATGAGGAAGGTCAGCGCGTCGCGCCCGTGGCCGGTGCGCGCGACGTGCTGGGAGACCAGGCGCGAGCACGCGGCGACGACCTCGGCGGCCTCGCTCGGCGTCATGCGCTCGCGCACCGGCGGCGTCGCGACGTCCAGCGACGCGAGCTGCTCGACGAGGCGCAGCGCGCTGTCGCCGTCGGGCTGCTCGTGGACCCGGTAGAGCGCCGGAACCCCGCGTTCGGACAACAGCCTCGCGACCTGCTCGTTGGCCGCGATCATGAGGTGCTCGATCAGCCGATGTGACTCGGTCTGCTCGCTCGGCCGCGACTCGGCGACGTGGCCGCCGACGTCGAAGGCGAACTCGGGCTCGCTCGTCTCGATCTCGAGCGCGTCCTGCGAGAGGCGGCGCTCTTGGAGCTTCGCGGAGACCGAGCGCGCGGCCGCAAGCGGCGTCGCCCACGGCTCCAGCGCGTCCTCGGTGCCCCCGAAGATCCGATCGACGCGCTCGTAGTCCAGCCGCTCGTCGGAGCGGATCGTCGAGCGGTAGAACGCGGTCCGTACGACCTGCGGCCCGTCGAAGTCCAGCTCGACGGTGACCGCCGCGCGGGCCTTCCCCGGCACGAGCGAGCAGGCGTCGTTGGAGAGCGCCTCGGGCAGCATCGGCTCGACGCGACCGGGGACGTAGACGCTTGTCGCACGCCGCGCCGCCTCGCGATCGACGAGCGACCCCGGCGCGACGAACGCGCTGACGTCGGCGATGTGGATCCACACCCGCGTGCGGCCGCCGTCCAGCCCCTCGGCGGAGATCGCGTCGTCGAAGTCGCGTGCCGTGACCGGGTCGATCGTGAACGTCGTCAGCTCGGTGAGGTCGCGACGGGCGCCGTCCGCGGCCGGGCCGTCGTCGCGCGCCTGGTTCGCCGCGCGCTCGACCGCCGGGTCGAAGCACCGGCGCAGGCCGCGGTCGAGCATCAGCGCCTCGAGCACGTCGGCGGCGACGTCCGGCATCCCGAGGCGTCGCACGATCTTCGCGTGCCCGCCGCTGCGCGACGCCGGCCTCACGAGCACGAGCTCCCCGACCGAGGCCTTCGGATCGCGCTCGACGATCATCCGGCCGCCAGGTTCGAAGAACGGCTCGGCCATGAGGAAGCGCCCGCGCTTGTCGAGCACCGCGACGATCCCCTCCCCGCTCGGGCGCGCGGGCGCGGGGATCGTCCCCGCTGCCGAGCCGCCGCGGCGCGCCGACGGGCGATCGGCGGCGGCGCTGTGGCGCTTGGGGGGCGTGGCGCGGTCGCCGCCCGCATCCCCGGCGTCGGCTGCGCGCGGCGTGGCGGGGGGCTGCGGCGTCGCGCGGCCCTTGCCCGGCTTCTTCCTCCTGGCCGCCGGCTTCTTGGCGCCGGCCTTCTTGCCGCCCGGCTTCTTAGCGCCGGCTTTCTTGCCGGCCACCTTCTTGCCGCCCGGCTTCTTGCCGCCCGGCCGCTTGCTCACAGCTTGCCGGCGAGGACCCGCAGCGCGCGCTCGAGCGCCTCGTCCTTGGGCAGCGGCGTCTTCGGGTCGTCGACGGCCTGCACGTCGGGCTTGATGCCGCTGCCCTGCTTGACGCCGGCGCCGCCGAGGTTGCGCCCGCTGGGCAGGAAGTACTGACCGACGGTGATGTCGAGCGCGCCGCCGTTGTGCAGCGGCATGATCTCCTGGAAGACGCCCTTGCCGAACGTCTTGACGCCGACGACCGTCGCGCGCTTGCGGTCCTGCAGCGCGCCCGTGACGATCTCCGACGCCGACGCCGTGCCGCCGTCGACGAGCACGACGGTCGGCAGGTCGCCGGCGAGCCGGGGGCCGCTCGTGTAGAGCGTGCGGGACTTCACCGAGCGCCCCCTTGTCGTGACGATCGGACCGGCCGGCAGGAACATGCTCGCGATCAGCTGGGCCTCGCTGACGAGACCGCCACCGTTGTGGCGCAGATCGAGGACGATCCCCTTGGCCCCGCGCCCGCGCTGCTTGCGGATCGCGGCGGCGACCTGCTCGTGGGCGGTGTCGGGGCCGAACGTCGACAGCGCGATGTAGGCGACGCGCTTGCCGCCGGCGTTGGCGATCTTCGACTCCACGACGGGAATCGAGATCACCGCGCGCGTCAATCGCTTGACGAGCGTGCGCTTGCCGCGGCGCAGTCGCAACCTGACCTTCGTGCCGGTGCGGCCCTTGATGAACGCGACCGCCGCCGCCTCCGCCAGGCCGGCGAGGTTGCGGCCGTTCGCCGCGATCACGATGTCACCGACGAGCACGCCGGCCTTGTCCGCCGGCGACTTCGGATAGACCGTCGCGATCCGCAGACCCTGCTTGACGCCCTCCACGGCCGTGCCGACACCGGAGAACTGGTTGTTGATCGCCTGGTTGAACTGGGCGAACTCCTTCTTGGAGTAGTACGCCGAGAAGCGATCGTCGAGGCTCGCGACGGCGCCCTTGAGCGCCGAGTCCGACAGCTTTTGCTGGCTGATCGCGCGGTAGTACTTGTCGTGGATCGCGTCGAGCCCCTCGATCGCGGTGCGCCGCCCCTCGTTACCGACGAGCACGTCGGCGATCGGCCCGGGGAGATAGCGCGGGTGGCCGCCGAGCCAGATCCCGACGACGAGCACGAGCACGCACGACAGGACCGCGACGAGCTTCGACGTGAGGACTCTCATGACCATGTTCGGCTGCACCCTAGTGACCCATCCGCTGCGATCCGTGCACCAGCAAGGGCGGCGGCGCCCGCCGCCGCGACGCGTCGGCGTTTCAGCGCGCGCGGATGAGCGCGGCCCGGCGAAGCTGCGTGCGCAGCGCGCTGCGCTTCGCGATCAGCGTCGCGTCCGCGAGCCCGACGAACGTCACTTTGCCGCGGCGCACACCGAACAGCAGGTGCTTCGAGTTCTTCCCACTCACGCGGTAGATGCCCGGCAAGACCGTGTGCAGGCGACCGGCGAACTTGCGGCGCAGCGCCTTCTGCGTGCTGCCGCGACCGATGCCGAGCCGGGTGTGGCGCGCACCGGTCGTCGCCGCGAAGCCGACGCGTCCCTTGCTCGTGAAGGCCGCCAGAGCGACGCCGCCCTTCGCGACGCAGTAGCGCAGTACCCCGCGCGCGGTCCGCGCGGGCGGACCGAGCCGGCGTCCGACGAGGTCGCGCGTCGAGCGCAACGACAGGCGGCCGATCGAACGACTGCCCACGTGCAGTGCCCGCGGCAGGCAGCGCGTCGGCTCGGTCTCCTCGGCGCCTTGGGGAACGCGTGCGGCGAAGACCTCCTGATAGGGCGAGTGCTCGGGATCGCTGGCCGGGAGCGCGTTGAGCTGGGTGTCGTTCCAGAACGGGATCGCGACGTCGTCGTCGGCGACGAGCCCCTGATAGTCGCCGATGAACTGGCCCGAGACCGACGTCGGTGCGTTGACGGCGGGATCCCACATCCGCTGCGAGACGCGGCGGTCGGTGAACGTCCGTCCGCCGTCCTCCGAGCGCGCGAGGTACGTGTCGATGAAGTAGTTCGCCGGGTCGTTGCGGCGATCGAAGAACGAGATGTTCAGCTGGCCGGAGTCCGTGACGGCCATCGCCGGCTGGAACTGGTCGGCGTCGCCGTTGAGTGGGTCCTGGTTGACGCGCACGGGCCTGGAGTAGGAGCGCCCGCCGTTCGTCGACTTGAACAGCACGATGTCCGAGCCCGACATCGGGCCGAGCCCGTCGCCGCCGGCGAGGTAGTCCTTGCCGGCGAGGTTGTTCGAATCCTCCGTTCCGAGCATCTCGCCGAGCTCGCCGAGGTCAAGCTTGCCCTCCTTGATCTGTCGGCCGACCTCCGGCAGCGGCAGGTCACCGATCAGCGGGGTGCCCTCCGCGTTGCGGGACGCCGCGGCGACATAGACGGTGCCGGTGTTCGGGTCCACCGCGGTCGTCGGCAGCGACAGGTTGCGAAATGCCTCGCCCGGGAACGCCGCGTTGACGCCGGCGATCCCCGCAATCGGTGCGGCCAGCGACCATGTCGCCCCGCGATTGGAGGACTTCGACTGCATCAGCGCGTTGAGCTGGTTGTCGTACCAGGTCGCGTAGACCTCCCCCCTCGGACCGATCGCGAGGTGGCAGCCGATGCCGGAGACCAGCGTCTTCTGGCTGATCGGCAGCGGGATGTTGTCGCCCGGGACGAGGCCCCCCCACGTCTTGCCGCCGTCGCGCGAGCGCATGATCACGACCTCCTGCAGCGGCACGACGCTCGTGCCGTCGAGGTCCCAGCAGATGTACATCGTCCCAGTCTTGCCGTCGCGGGGCGCGTTGGCGCCGCCACGGATATCCGTGTGGTTGTCCACGGCGATCCAGTTCTTGTCGTCGAGCAACAGCTGCTGCGTCAGCGGATTGGCGCGGTTGTTGTGGACGACGGTCGGCCCGCTCCACGGGGCGCCGGGCCGCTTCGTGTGGACCGTCATGTTGAAGCCCTTGAACGCGGCCGTCCCGCCCGGCGCGTCGAGGATGCTCGCGTAGGCGTTGCCCTCGTCGTCGAACGCAAGCGAGATGTCGGAGGTCGTGCGGTAGAGGGCCTCGTTGTTGGGATCGCACTGGCCCGGCGCCTCGCAGTAGCCGGGCAGCTGACCCTGGTCCTTCCACGTGCGTCCTCCGTCGAAGGACTCGTACGTGCCGATCTTGAAGAGGTACTTGTCGTTGTTCTCGTACATCTTCGAGCCGGCCACGAGGTGGTTGTGGTCGAGCGGATCCATCGCGATCGACGGCTCGGAGTGCGAGGTGAACGCGTCGTGCGAAGCGCGGTAGTTCCTCAAGCCTTTCGGCGCCACCTTCTCGACATCAGCGAGCTTCGAGCCCTGCCGGGTCACGAGCGTGGCCTGCGCGCGGTAGGTCTGCGGACCGACGGTCGTGTACGGCGTCAGCACGACGTACAGCGACCCGCTGGCCTTGTCGACCGCGGCGCTCTCGTTGGCGCCGAGGATCTGGCCGTCGCCGGTGACGAAGTCGCCGCGCGTGCCGTCGGCGTTGCGCCGGTAGACGAAGAGATCGACGTCCGACAGGCCAAAGCCGGTCGCGTCGATCGCGACGGCGCCCGGGTGCTCGTCGTAGAACGCGGGCGTCGTCGCGACGTCGAGCGCGAAGACGTCGCAGCCGGACGCAGGGCTTGGACGGGCGTCCGCGCCGAAGCACGCCGCGCCCTGGTCGTCGCGCAGGGTCTCGCCACCGACCGTGACGCTCCCCGTCCAGCTCACCGATCCCGCGCCGGAGGCGTCAGGCGTCAGCGTCCCCGCCGCCGGCGTGGCGGCCTGCACCGGCGAGCTGGCGAAGCACGCGATCAGGGTCGCAAGCAGCGCGGCGAAAGGTCCAAGTCGGCGTGGGCGCATGATCTCCATGGCGCGAAGCTACCAGCGCGGGCGAATCCGCGCGTGCGCTCAGACGCGCAGGAAGCGGCGCAGCGAGAGGCCGGAGCCAGCAGCGGAGACGGCGACGCTGGCGAACAGCAGCACGATGATGAGCACGCCGAAGTTGATCGTCTGCGGCGAGGAGATCAGCGAGAAGTCGTGCTTGAGCGGGTCGATGAAGGCGAGCTTGCCGACGAGCAGCAGCGCGATCGCCATGACCCCGCCCATCGCGCCGACGATGATCCCCTCGATGACGAACGGCCAGCGGATGAACCAGTCCGTCGCGCCGACGAGCTTCATGACCTCGACCTCGCGCCGGCGGGCAAACAGCGACAGGCGGATCGTGTTGGAGATCAGCAGCACGGATGCGAGCACGAGCAGCAGTGCGAGGAACGCCATGCTGAGCTTCACGACGCGGGTCGCGGAGAGGATCTTCGTCGTCTCGTCGCGGCGGTTCTTGACCTCGTCCATCGCGGGATCGATCGGCGTGCGCTCGCCGTTCGCCGCAACCGGGGCCAGGGCGTCGCGCAGCTTGCCGATGTTGCCCGGCTGGTCCGGCGTCACGCGGAACGTGTCGGGCAGCGGGTTGGATCCGAGCAGCTGGTAGGCCTCGGGGTTCTGCTTGCGCTCGCGGGCGTAGCCCTCGGCTTTTGACACGTACGTGACGTTGCCGACGTACTTCGTGTCCTCCGTCAGCGTGCGGCGCACCCGCTCGACGGCGGCGTCGGTCGCATTGGTCTTCAGGAAGACGTCGACGAGGACCTTGCCGCGTACCTCGTTGGCCGCGCCGGTCGTCGCCTGCACCATCGGGATGAAGACGCCGAGCACGAGCATCGTGACGAGCACGGACGCCATCGCGGCGAAGGACGGGACGGCGTTGCGTCGCAGCGAGCGCGTGGCCTCGCGCAAGAAGAAGGAGACGCGCACCGTGGGCCTAGCGGTCGCGGCCGAGGTCGTTGTAGGCGCTGCCGAGCATGTTGCCGAACTCGTCCGTCGTCTGCTCGCGCTGTGCGTACAGGCCGCTGGCCTCGTCGCGGATGATGATGCCGCCCTGCAGCTCGATGACCCGGCGGCGCATGCGGTCGACCATGTGCGAGTCGTGCGTCGCGACGATGACCGTCGTGCCGGTGCGGTAGATGCGGTAGAGCAGCTGCATGATCCCGAGCGACGTCTTCGGATCGAGGTTGCCGGTCGGCTCGTCGGCGAGCAACAGCGGCGGGTGGTTGACGAACGCGCGCGCGACGGCCACGCGCTGCTTCTCGCCGCCGGAGAGCTGATCGGGGTAGCTGTGCAGCTTCGTGCTGAGGCCCGTCAGGCGCAGGACATCGGGCACCTTCCCGCGGATGTCCTTGCGCGTCGCGCCGGTCGCCGACAGCGCGTAGGCGATGTTGTCGTAGACCGTCCGGTCGGGCAGCAGCTTGAAGTCCTGGAAGACGACGCCGATGTTGCGCCGGTAGTACGGGATCTTCGTGCGATCCATCGACTCCAGCGCGCGACCGGCGACGCGGATCGTGCCCGCCGACTGCTCGCGCTCCTTGATGAGCAGATTCATGATCGTCGACTTGCCCGAGCCCGTGGAGCCGACGAGGAAGACGAACTCGCCCTGGCGGACGCTGAACGTCGCGCCATCGAGGCCGATGTCACCGGTCGGGTAGTGCATGCAGACGTTGCGGAACTCGACGATGTTGCGCGCATCCGGCGGCAGGTCGGCGGAGCGCGCCGGCGGCTGGATCGGCTGTCCCTGCGCGCGGTGGCGGGCAGCGGGAAGGTGACGTGCGCGAATTTGACGCTCGGAGGCGGACATGCCCTTCAGACCGTAGCGGGCCGGCCCCGCCGCCGGTGCAGGCGCACGCCGTCTTGCAGCGCGGTCGCACGGCAACAGCCGCGTCCCGTCGCGAAGGTTCTGCGGCTCAGAGGTGCGCTTCGACCGCCGGCACCTCGGAGCCCTCGTCGATGAGGTGTGCGGCGCTCGTGCGGTGATAGCCGTCGGCGATGATCAGCGGCCCGTCCTCGCGCTGGATGATCAGGACCGGCGCGAGGGCCTTACCGGCGCGCAGCTTCGCGAGCTTGCCGGCGACACCCTCGTTGTCGGCCGGCAGGCCGTCGATACCGGCGGCGCGCAGGATGTCCTTGGCCTTCCACATGCGGGTGTGCTTCGCCCGGCGCAACTGGGCGGTGGCCTCCTGTGCGTGCTTCGGGCTCAGCACGAGCCGCAGGTAGTCCTCCGCGGCGCGGTAGTCGTGATGCTCGGGCATCGCCAGCCAGCTCAAGGGCGGGAGGGACGTCATGGGCCGACCGTACCGGGAGCGGCCGGGACCCGCGCGGGATCCGGGGGGCCCGAGGTCTTGCCCCGCAGGATGGCGGCCCCCACCGAGCAGGCGCCGATCGAGACGAGCGCGGCGCAGAAGATCGCCGACGCCTGCCCCTGATTGATCGCGCCGATCGGCAGGCCGAGCGCGATGATCGCCGCCGGCACGCCCATCTGCGCGGAGGCCAGTAGCCCGATGGCGGGCGGCGTGCGGATCGCCCGACTCGTCGCGACGTGCACCGCGATCGTCAGTGCCGACAGCAGCGCGGTGAGCACGATCGGCTCGCTTCCGTGCCCGAGCGCGCGCAGGTCCAGGCGCGAGCCGAGCAGCACGAAGAAGACCGGGATGAAGAAGCCCTGCCCGAGCCCCAGAACCTCGTGCGACAGCCGCTTTGGGCCCCCCAGCGCGCCGACGACGAGACCGACGCCGAAACCGGCGACGAGCAGGCTCGAACCGACCTGCGTTGCGATGTACGACATGCCGACGAGCGCGATGATCGCGATCCGCAGGTCGAGTGCCCAGCCACGTTTCTTGCTCTCCTTGCGGATGTGGCGGACGTAGGGGACGCGGCGCAGGCCCGCCGCGACCAACACCAGCGCGCCGACGCACGCCGCGACGATCAGCGCGCCGCCCGCGGCGTGCAGCGCGTGACTCGGCGTCAGCGCGAGCGGGATCGCAACCGTCGTGAGGACGTCGGCGAGCGTGATCCACGCCATCGCCGCCAGGACCGGGGGCCCGTCGAGCCCGCTCTCCTGGATGATCGGCAGCGCGACGGCCGCCGACGAGGATGCGATGACGACGGCGTACACGAGCGTCGGCCCGGAGCCGGCCCGGTGGCACAGGTAGCCGGCCCCGAGCGCGAGCGGGACTGCGACGAGCGTCGCCCGCACCCCCTCCCCGACCGCGGAGCGCAGGCGCGCGTCGCGCAGCGGCACGTGCATCCCGACCGTGAACATCAGCGTCGCGAAGCCGACCTCGTAGAGGAGTGACAGCGCCGGGTCCTGCGGGTGCACGACGTCGAGCAGCGTCCGTCCGAGGATCACGCCCGCGAGCAGCTGGCCGACGACCACCGGCAGCTTTCCGCGCGACAGCAGCGACAGCGCCGGGCCGAGCAGCGCCGACGCGCAGATCAGGGCGAGGATCCCGAGGTCGATGCGACAGCTTACGAGCGGCCCATGTCGAGGTGCGAGGCGACGCGGGCGTCAGTGGTGAAACGCGCTGCGACCTTCGTGATCCCCCGCGGGTCGGCTGCCCCCGCTCGAGAGGCGCTCGACGGCCCAGCGCAGGTCGTCGAGCAGCATCTCCGCGAGGTCGCGGCTGAAGCCGTTGCGCACGACGATCCGCAGGACGGCGACGTCCTGCATCGCGGGCGGCATGTGGTAGGCCGGGACGAGCCAGCCCTTGATGCGCAGCGTCTCGGAGACGTCGAAGACGCTGTAGTCGTCGATCTCGTCCTGCAGCCGACATGCGAACACCGGCAGCTCGCTGCCGTCGGAGACGAGCTCGAACGGGCCGAGCTCGGCGATCCGCGACGACAGGAACATCGCGTTGTCGCGACAGGCCTGCTGGACGCGGCGATAGCCCTCCCGGCCGAGGCGCAGGAACTCGAAGTACTGCGCCACGATCTGCGCCCCGGGCCGTGAGAAGTTCAGGGCGAACGTCGGCATGTCGCCGCCGAGATAGTCGACGCGGAAGACGAGGTCCTCCGGCAGGACGTCCCTGTCGCGCCACAGCGCCCAGCCGACGCCCGGATAGACGAGCCCGTACTTGTGCCCCGAGGCATTGATCGAGGCCACGCGCGCGACGCGGAAGTCCCATAGCAGGTCTGCGTCGAGGAACGGCGCGACGAAGCCTCCAGACGCCGCGTCGACGTGGATCGGCACGTCGACGCCGCGCTGCGCCTGCAACGCGTCGAGCGCCGCCGCGATCTCGGCGACCGGCTCGTAGGCGCCGTCAAACGTCGAGCCGAGGATCGCGACGACGCCGATAGTGCGCTCGTCGCAGTGCGCCGCGGCGCCCGCGGCGGTCAGGCAGGTGCTGCCGTCGCCGACCGGGACGAGCCGCGGCTCGACGTCCCAGTAGCGGCAGAACTTCTCCCAGCAGACCTGGACGTTCGCGCCCATGACGAGGTTCGGGCGGTCGTCGGGCTCACCCGCCGCGCGCCGCGCCGTCGCCCAGCGACGCTTCAGCGCCATCCCGCCGAGCATCGCCGCCTCGCTGGAGCCGGTCGTCGAGCAGCCGACGGCGGGCGCATCGTGCGGGGCGTGCCACAGGCGGGCGAGCATCTCGACGCAGCGGCGCTCGAGCTCGGCGGTCTGCGGATACTCGTCCTTGTCGATCATGTTCTTGTCGAGGCACTCGTCCATGAGCCGGCGCGCCGCCGGCTCCATCCAGGTCGTCACGAACGTCGCGAGATTCAGCCGTGCGTTCCCGTCGAGCATCAGCTCGTCGTGGACGATCTGGTAGGCGCTGTCGGCCGGCATCTCGTGCTCGGGGAGATCGAGCCGCGGGACGGCATGAAGCTCGCCGGCGTGGGTGAACTGCGGCCGCACGTCGAGGTTCGCTGCGGCGTCGGGACGGGACTCGTGGATCGGCATGCCGACACTGTCGCGCGTCGGCGGGCGCGGCGCACCGTTTCAGTACGGATGTACAACCACTCCCGATTGCGGTGTCGCTACCGCCTGAGGAGCCACGAACCTCCGGACCCCGCTCGCAGTGCGACGGTTCGGGACCTCTTCGTACCCGTTAGGCGTATTGGTGGCATGCCAACCGCCCGCAGGATCCTCACGGGCGCCGCCGTGGCGGCGCTCGCCCTCGCCACGCCGGCCGCCCCTGCGTCGGCCGACGGCCTGCCGCTACCCGTCGACGACAGCCCGAGCGGCGTGCTGTCGCCCGACGGCGCCATCCGCTACCTCAGCGTCACCCTCGCCGGCCACACCGCGATCCTCCAGCAGCGCGCGAGGACCGGCGCCGTGACGAGCCGCGCGAACCTGCGGGGGCGCTTCGGCATCCCGCTCGTGGCGTATGACTCGACGGCCGGCGGGATCTCCCACGACGGCAGCACGCTCGTTCTGATCCGCCCGCGCTCGGGCTTTCCGCGCAAGGACACGACGTTCGCCGTCATGTCGACGCACGGGTTCCTGCGCCTGCGCCACACGATCCACCTGCGCGGCGACTTCAGCTACGACGCAATGTCGCCAGACGGCCGGTCGTTGTTTCTCATCAACTACGTCTCGCCGACCGATCCGCACAAGTACCGCGTCCGTGTCTACGATCTCGCGCGCAACCGCCTCGATCCGAAGCCCGTGGTCGACCCGCGCGAGTCCCCCGACGAGATGAACGGCCTGCCGGTGACACGGGTCGTGAGCCCCGACGGCCGCTGGGCCTACACGCTGTACGACCGCCTGGGCGAGCATCCGTTCATCCACGCGCTCGACACGCGAGATCGGACCGCGCGCTGCATCGATCTCGACGGCGCGGCATTCCCGGCGGGCAGCGCGTACGGGCTGAAGCTCGCGATCGCCGATCAGGGCGCGCGGATCGACATCAGCCGCAAGGGCGCGCCGCTGGCGAGCGTCGACACGGTGACGCTCCGCGTCGGCTCGGCTGCGGCGGCGCGCGCAGCGCGGGCCGCGGCCGCCGACCGCGACCCGTCCGGGCCCGGGGTCGGCTGGGCGCTGCTCGGCGTCGGGCTGATCGCCGCCGCAATCGCCGCCCCGGCGCTCGTTCGGCGGCGTCGCCGGGCCCTACCGCGGCAGGGCCTCGCAGGAGCGCAGAATCAGCCTGCGGGCCACTCCTGATCGCAGGGCCTGCGCTTCGAGTTCAACCGGCCTTCGTGGCCGTCACGCCAGCCAGAGTGTGGGTACCGCGAGTTCGGCGAAGCCCGGGTCACGGGTGACGAGCGTCCAGTTGCGCCGTCGGGCCGTGGCAGCGATCAGCCGGTCGAACGGATCGCGCCGCGCCGACGGCAACTCGGCGACGGCCTCGGCGTCCGCGTGGCTGACATCGCAGAGCGAGAATCCGTGCGCACGACAGGCGCTGGAGAACGTCATCCCGTCGGGGAGCGTCAACTCCAACTTGCCGATCGCCCGCTTGATCGCGACCTCCCAGGTCGTCGCGGCGCTGGCGGGTACACGGCGCCGGCAGCCGTGATGACGTTCCTGGTTGCGTCGGGCATCTCGTCGGATGCGAGCAGCCAGCACAGCGCCGCGTGAGTGTCGAGCAGCAGCGCCGGGCTCATCCAGCGTCGTCGAGGTATTCGGCGAAGTCGTCGAGGGCGCCGTCCCCGCCTCCGCCGGACCGCCGAAGATGTCGCTGCCGTTCTGGACCCGCGGCGATCTCAACGCCTTCTTCGGCCTCGGCAACTTCACCGAGGCGATGAGCAACGTCGAGAGCGCCGCGGCCGCCGGCGACAAGTACAACCTGCGTCACGTGCTGCTCGCCGATGGCACCGGCGCGATCATCGGCTCCGCCCTCGGCAGCCCGTTCCCGCCGGCCGTCTAGGTCGGGCACCCAGGCTGGAAGCAGGCCGGCGGACGCATCAGCTACTCGCTGGCGACCGGCGTCGTGATCTTCCTGCTGTGCCTGTTCGGGATGTTCCCGCTGCTGTCCGCGGTCCTGCCCGTCCCGGCGATCGTGCCGATCCTGCTCTTCATCGGCCTCGTCATCGGCGCCCAGGCGTTCCGGGCGGTGCCGAAGGCGCACTACGCAGCGATCGTGCTCGCGGTCGTCCCGAACGTCGCGTCGTGGGCGTCGGGCCTGCTCGACAACACGATCGCGACGGCCCAAAGCTCGTTCGCGGCGCTCAAGCTGCCGGCCGACAAGATCCTCGACATCTCGGACGCAGGGCTGGCCGGCAACGGGGTCTTGCAGCACGGGTTGACGAAGCTCGGTGAGGGGGCGGTCCTCGCGGGCATGATCCTCGGGGCGATCGCGGTCTTCATGATCGACCGGCGCTTCCTGTGGGCGGCGATCTACAGCTTCCTCGGAGCGGTGCTGTCCGCGGTCGGGCTGATCCACGGCGCCAAGGTCTCGCTGGCGCTGGCGCCGCCCGACCGCGTCGAGGAGCACGTCGACGACCTCCTGCGCGCGCTGACGCGGCTCACGTCGAGCGCGCAGTCGTCGCGGGCCTGTAGCGGCGGGGCGACGGTCGCGCTCGCGGCGGTCATCTCCGCCGTCGCCGAGCGTCACGGCAGCACCGAACCCCCGATACTGCAACCAACCTACGAGGAGCAACGATGACCACCGTCGACGCTGCCGCCGGCAGCCTCCTGGTCGCCTCCGAGCCGTACGCCTGGCCGGACACCGGGGCGATCGATCTCGAACACACCGCGCTCGTGCTGATCGACTGGCAATACGACTTCTGCGGGCCGGGCGGGTATGTCGATTCGATGGGCTACGACATCGGCTTGACGCGCGCCCCGATCCCGCACGTGCAGGCGGTCCTGGCGGCCTGGCGCGCGCTCGGCGGACCGGTCGTGCACACGGGCGAAGGCCACAAGCCCGACCTCTCGGACTGCCCGCCGAACAAGCTCTGGCGCTCGAGGCAGATGGGCGCCGGCATCGGCGACGCCGGGCCCTGCGGGCGGGTCCTCGTGCGCGGTGAGCCGGGCTGGGAGATCATCGACGAGCTCGCCCCGATCGAGGGTGAGATGGTCATCGACAAGGCCACGAAGGGGGCCTTCTCGATCACCGACCTCGACCTCGTGCTGCGCAACCGCGGCGTCCACAGCATGGTCATCACGGGCATCACGACCGACGTCTGCGTCTCGACGACGATGCGCGAGGGCAACGACCTCGGCTACGAGTGTCTCGTGCTGTCGGACTGCACCGCGGCGACGGATCCGGCCAACCACGAGGCCGCGCTGCGGATGGTGCTCATGCAGGGAGGCGTCTTCGGGGCGGTCGCGACGAGCACCGCGCTGCTGGCGGCGCTGCCCGCGGCGGGCCGAGCGTGAGCATCGCACGGCTGATCGCGGGGTACCGCGACGGCTCCTCGGATCCCGCCGACATCGTCGCGCGGGCCTACGAGCGCGCGCGCGGGACGTCGGAGCCGACCTGGATCTCGCTCGTCGCCTGGAGCCGCGTGAAGCTGATCCTCGCGCGCCTGCGCGACGCCGCGCCGACGGACCTGCCGCTGTACGGCGTGCCGTTCGCGATCAAGGACAACATCGACCTCGCCGGGACGCCGACGACGGCCGCCTGCCCGGCCTACGCCTACGTGCCCGACGACAGCGCGTTCGTCGTCGCGCAGCTCATCGCGGCGGGCGCGGTGCCGATCGGCAAGACGAACATGGACCAGTTCGCGACCGGGTTGACGGGGACCCGCACCCCGCACGGCGCGTGCGCGAGCGTCATCGATCCGCGCTATGTCGCGGGCGGTTCGAGCTCGGGGTCGGCGGTGGCCGTCGCCGACGGGACGGTCTCCTTCGCGCTGGCGACCGACACCGCCGGTTCCGGTCGCGTGCCGGCCGCGTTCAACGGGATCGTCGGCTTCAAGGCGTCGCTCGGCGCGATCGGCACGCGCGGTGTCGTGCCCGCCTGTCGCAGCCTGGACTGCGTCTCCCTGCTGACGAGCGACGTCGCCGACGCCGAGCGGGTGCTCGCCGTGGCACTCGGCGTCGATCCGGCGGATGCCTACTCGCGCGCGCTGCCGGAGCCGCGCGCGGTCGGGCCCGGCTGCGGCACGCCGGTCGCCCGGATCGCGATCCCGCGTCCCGATCAGCTGACGTTCTGCGGCGACCGCGTCGCGGAGGCGGCGTGGGCGGGCACGCTGCAGCGCGCGGAGATGCTCGGCTGGGAGCTCGTCGAGATCGACTACGAGCCGTTCGCCGAGGCCGCCTCGCTGCTCTATGAGGGTCCGTGGATCGCGGAGCGCTACGCGGCGTTCGGCGCCTTCGTCGCCGACCACCCGCGCGACGTCGATCCAATCGTGCGCCGCGTCGTCATGGCCGCGCGCGATCACAGCGCGGTCGACGCGTTCGCGGCCGCCCACCGACTCGCCGAGCTGCGCCTCACGACGCGCGCGGTTTGGCAATCCGTCGACGCCCTGCTGCTGCCGACGGCGCCGACGCTGTTCACCGCCGCCGAGGTCGCCGAGGAGCCGATCGCGCGCAACGCCATGCTCGGTACGTACACGAACTTCGTCAACCTGCTCGACCTGTGCGCGGTGGCCGTGCCCGGCGGCGCGCGCGAGGATGGGCTGCCGTTCGGCGTCACGCTGATCGCGCCCGCCGGCGCGGATCGCGCGCTCGTGACGCTCGCGGCGCGCTGGACCGGCGAACCCGCGGTCGGGCCCGCGAACGGGGCCACCGGCGACAGCGCCCTCGCGGTCACGGGGTGTGGCCAGTCGGCGCAGCCCGTCGCCGCCGCGCCCTCCGACGAGGTCGAGCGCGTGGCGCTCGCCGTCGTCGGCGCCCACCTCTCCGGCGAGCCGCTGAATCATCAACTTGTCGCGCTCGGCGCGCGCCTGCGCGAGACGATTCAGACGGCCCCGGGGTACCGCCTGTATGCGCTGCCCGACACCGTCCCCGCGAAGCCCGGGCTCGTCGGCGGCGGGCCGCTGCACGGCCCCGGGATCGAGCTCGAGATCTGGGAGCTGTCGCTCGAGTCCTTCGGCCGACTCGTCGCGGGCGTGCCGGCGCCGCTCGTCATCGGCACGGTGATGCTCGCGGACGGTCGTGGCGTGAAGGGCTTTCTGTGCGAGGCGGACGCGGTCGCGGACGCGCCGGACATCACGGCCTACGGCGGCTGGCGCGCGTACCGGGCGGCGCCGGGCGGCGCCGCGCCCGTCGGCTAGATCGTCCCTCGTGCGACCGCCCTCGGCCCGACGTGGCTTCGGCGCGTTCGCCGCTGCCCGCCGGCTGCAAGCGCTCGCTACCGTTCGTACATGCCCACGATCGCCTCCTCCACGCTGGCCAACGGCCTGCCCCTGCACCGCATCGGCCTCGACGGCACGCGCGCGGTCACGATCCTCGTCGCCTTCGATGCCGGCGCGCGCAGCGAGCGGCCCGAGGAGAACGGGATGGCGCACTTCCTCGAGCACCTCGTCTTCAAGGGCGGCAAGAAGTTCCCCCACTACCGCGACGTCAACGACACGGCCGAGCGGCTGGGCGGCACGCTGAACGCGTTCACCTCGCACGACCTCGTCGCCTTCCACATCACCGTCCGCGCCGAGGCGGCGATGGACGCGATCGACCTGCTCACGGACTTCTCCGGCCGCCCGCACCTCGACCAGGACGAGCTCGACAAGGAGCGCGGCGTCGTCATCCAGGAGATCCAGCGCTACAAGGACGAGCCCTCGTCCGTCGCCGGCCACCTGATCGACGAGGCGGCGTTCGGCGACCACCCGCTCGGGCGCCCGGTGCTCGGCCCCGAGGAGCACCTGCGCACGTTCACCCGCGACGCGATCATCGCCTTCCGCGACCGCCGCTGGTCGGGCGGGCACGGCGGCGCGTTCATCGTCGGCAACCTCGATCACGTCGCCCAGAATGGCGCCGTCGACGAGCTCTTCGAGCGCTTCCCGCAGCTTCCGACGCCGGAGGCCTTCGAGCCCGCCCCCAGCTTCGCCCCGAAGACCCTCGTAGAGGAGCGCGACACGAACCAGTCGCACCTGCGCATGTCCTACCAGCCGAAGATCGACGTCTCAGACCCCAAGCAGCGGGCCGCGATGACGATCTACGCGACGCTGCTCGGCGGCTCGATGAGCTCGCGCCTGTTCGACGAGATCCGCGAGCAGCGCGGCCTCGCCTACTCGGTCTACGGGATGGCGCACGCGCACGCCGACGTGCCGCTGCTCGAGCTCGGCGCCGGCCTCGATTCGACGAAGTGCGTCGAGGCCTACACGCGCATGCGCGAGATCGTCGGCGAGCTACGCGACGGCGGGCCGACCGTTGCCGAGGTCGAGCGTGCACGCGCCTACGCCGCCGGCCGGCGCGTGCTCGCGTTCGAGAACACGAACGCCGTCGCTCGCTACGCCGCCGGCCAGTCGATCGTCTTCGGCGAGGAAATCGACCCCGACGGGGCGATCGCCGCACTCGACGCCGTGACCCTGGACGAGGTCGCCGAGGTCGCGCGCGATGTCGCCGACACGCTCGCGATCGCCTGCGTCGGCCCGCATACGACCGCCGACTTCGACTGACGGCGCGCGTCGCCAACAAGGACGACGGTCGTCTTCTGAGGACCGCCGACCCCTCGTCCTCGGGCTCGTATCATCTGCGACGTGATGCCGACGAGGCTGGAGACTCGCCGACCGCTCCCGGGCTCAGACCGCGTGCTGGCGACGGCGCCGGGCCTGGCCGTCGTCGCCACGCTCGCGCTCGTCGATGTGTTCCTGCGCGAGGACGACGACGGCGCCACGGCGGAGATCGTCGCCGCCGGCCACCCGCTTCCCCTGCTCGCCCGCGCGGACGGCGCGCGCCAGGTCGGCGAGTTCTCGCGGATGCTCGGCGCGTACGCCGTCCAGCAGTGGCGGCGAACGACGGTCGAGATCGAGCCGGGCGACGTGCTCGTGCTCTACACCGACGGCGTCTTCGACGCGGTCGGAGACGGCGAGCCCTTCGGCGAGGATCGCCTCCAGCACACGTTGGTCGGGGTCGCCGATGCGGGCGACGCCGTCGAGCGCGTCGCGACGGCGGCCGCCCCCGCCGGAGCGCGCCCGGATCGCGAGCTCGAGGAGCGACGGACTCGATGAGCGCGCCCGACGACCGAACGGGCTTTCTCATGCGCAAGTCATGGCGCTCGGACGCCATCCTGGCGCGCCGGATCGAGCTGCCCGGCGGCTCACAGGCCCCGGGCGCGGCCCGCCGAACGGTGACCGAACTCCTCGCGACGCGGCTCGAGAAGTCCGAGCTCTTCGACGTCACCGTGCTCATCTCCGAGCTCGTCACGAACGCCGTGCGTCACGGCGCTGCCGACGAAGACGCGACGATCGTCACGCACGTCGCGATCACGCCCGATGTCCTGCGCATCGAGGTCTGCGACCGCGGCCCCGGCTTCACGCCGCCAGCCGCGCCCGCACCGCGCCCCGAGGGCGGTGGCAACGGCCTCGTCCTGCTCGCGAGCCTGAGCACGAGCTGGGGCGTCGCGCCGGTCGAAGGCGGCACGTGCGTGTGGTTCGAGCGCGAGCTCGAGCAGGCGGGCTGAGGCGTTGCTGAGAGAGCGTCAACGGTCGCGACGAAAGCTGCCGGCACCTACTCCTCGGCGAGCACGATCCGCCGGTCGCCCGGCGCCGCTGGGAAGCGCTGCGCCTTGCGCGGGTTCACCTGGATGCCGAACAGCCGGTCCTGCGCGTCGGCCTCGGCGGCGTCGTCCGCGCCCCAGTAGCCGACTGCCGTCTCGGCTCGCCGGCTCGTGGCCACGACGAGCGTCGCGAAGCTGACCGGCCCGGGCTCGACGTAGAGCTCGACCGGGCGCAGGTAGACCTCCGCGCCGTCGGCCTCGAACAGGCGCCGGAAGACGGCACCGAGATGGCGGTTCTCCGCGACCTGCGTCAGCAGCGACCGCGCTCGCGCGCTTCAGGTTGAGGTCGTCCGAGCAGCTCATGATGATCGCACGGTCATAGCTCGGGACGTCGAGGGCGTCGAGGACGCTGCGCTCGGCCGTCTTCGCCTCGCGGTACTCGAACGCGAGATGGCCCGTCGGCCGGCCGCTCGAGGGCAGCGCGTCGAGGTCGACCGCGACGTCGGTCACGAGCAGCGCTCGCGAGCCCGGCTCGGCGTACGCCGCGAGCTCGGCGATGACGAGTGGCGTGCGCTGGTTGTAACCGAGGATCAGCGTCGACTCGGCGGCATGCGGCAGAGCGGGCTTGATCGAGATCCGCTCGGGATCGGTCGCCGTCGGCGCGAGCGCGGCGGAATCGAACACCGAGTCGTCCTCGGCCAGCGCGATGATCGTGTCGTCCTGCGCGACGACGAGGTCGCCGGGCGATCGCCAGCTCCGACAGGATCACGAAGATCCGCTCCGACCAGCCGAGGATCAGCGTGCTGTCGTGCTCGAGCACGACGGAGCGGCCCTGGCGCAGCTGCTCGAGGCGCGCGTCCATCCCGGTCACGAGCGTGCCGATGAACGCGCCGAAGATCAGCAGGCCAACGATCGTGATGGCGAGGAAGACCAGCGCGGCGACGATGCCGGCGTTAGCGAGGTCGCCGTTCCCGTCGATCGTCTGCAGCAGGACGTTGTAGGCCGTCGGGATCGGATGAGTCGGCGAGACGCCGAGCACGACCGATAGCAGCGTGAAGACGACGACGACCGCAAGCAGGAAGAGCATGAGCAGCGCGACCATCGCGCCCGAGCCGCGCGCCATCGCGTTGTCGAAGGCGTACCGTGCGCGCGTGCTCAGCGAGGGCCGCCCGCGCGCGCGGGACGCCTCCGGGATGGTCGTCGCCCGCGTGCGCGGGCCGTGTCTCACGTCTCGTGGTTCCGGAGGTCAGCCGACAGGGTTGGCCTGCTGCTGCTGGCCGCAGACCTTGAAGCCGTAGTTGCGGGCCTTCTGGTCCGTCGAGTCGCCGATCGCCTGGACCGTGTTGACGTTGCTCTGCAGCTGCGTGACGCTGTCCTTGATCGTCAGCGTCTTCTTCGACTTCACGGCGGCCTCGACGTCGTCGGCCGAGGCGTTCATCCGCTCGACCGGCTTGCTCATCGAGGACACGGCCGTCACGAACTCCTGCGCGCCGGCACGGGCGGAGCCCGGCGGCAGCGGGATCGCCTTCAGCTTCGCGATCGTGTCGCTGTAGATCGCCGCGAGCCCGCGCGTGACGTCGGCGACGTTGCCGTTGCTCGTCTGCGCCAGCTTGACGCTGCGCTTGTCGCGGTCGGCGCAGACCTTGTCACCGGCTGCAACGTAGGCGGCCTTGGAGCCGATCTTGCCGTCGCCCCCGCCACAGCCGGAGAGCACCACGAGCGCCACGACGGCGAGCGGGAGCAGCAATCTCGTGTGCATCGCGCCAGCGTATCTGCGCGGACGCGGCGGAGGCCCCGCTGCGCCCCGGCCTAGGAGATCGCGACCATCCGCTCGATCGGCAGCCGTGCCCGCTCGGCGATGTCGGCGGGGACCTTCACCTCGTGGACGCCGTCGCGCAGCGCGTCGCGCAGCTTCGGCAGCGTGATCATCTTCATGTACGTGCAGGCTGCGCGCTCGTTGGCGGCGATGAACTCGGTGTCCGGCGCCGCCTCGCGCAGCGGGTGCAGCATGCCGATCTCGGTCGCGACGATCGCCGTCGCGCCGGGTTTCGCGCTGCCGGCGTAGCGCAGCATCCCGCCCGTCGAGAGCATGTGGACGCCGTCTGCGTCGAGATCGCCGGAGGCCGCGTACTCCATGACCGAGGTCGAGCAGCCGCACTCGGGATGGATGAGGAAGTCCGCGCCCGGATGCGCGTCGCGGACCTGCTGGATGTCGCGCGGGCGGATCCCCGCGTGGACATGGCACTCGCCGTCCCAGACGTGCAGCGCGCGGCCGATGCGCCGTTCCACGTAGGCGCCGAGGAACATGTCCGGGCCGAACAGGATCTCGCTGTCCGCGCCGTGCTCGCGCAGGATGTGCTCGACGACGGAGACGGCGTTGGCGGACGTCACGCAGTAGTCCGTCAGCGCCTTGACCTCGGCGGTCGTATTGACGTACATCACCGTGATCGCCCCCGGATGCTTGGCCTGCCAGGCGCGCAGCTGGTCGGGCGTGATCGCGTCGGCGAGCGAGCAGCCGGCGTCGAGGTCTGCGATCAGGACGGTCTTCTCGGGGCACAGGACCGAGGCCGTCTCGGCCATGAAGTGCACGCCGCAGAACGCGATCGTGGTCGCGTCGGCGCGCGCGGCCTGCTGGGACAGCCCGAGCGAGTCGCCCACGTAGTGCGCGACGTCCTGGATCTCCGGGAGCTGGTAGTTGTGGGCGAGGATGACGGCGTCGCGCCGCTCGGCGAGCGCGCGGACCTCGGCCTGGAGCTCGGCGACGTCGTAGAGCTCGAGCAGCGGCGGTGGCGGCGTTGCCGACGGGGCCATGGGGAGATTCACGGCAGCGACTCCAGGATCAGGGACAGGTCCAGGGCCGGCGCGGAGTGCGTCAATGCCCCAATCGATACGAAGTCTACGCCCGTGTTCGCGTGGGCTCGGAGCGTCTCGAAGACGATGGCGCCGCTGGCCTCGAGCTCGGCGCGACCGGCGACGTGGGCGGCGGTCGCGCGCAGCTCGTCGAGCCCCATGTTGTCGAGCAGGATCCGCGGCGCGCCGGCCTGCAGCGCCTCGTCGACCTCCGCGCGGGTGGCGCACTCGACCTCGAGCGGAAGGTCGGGGAACGCGGCGCGCGCCTTGAGCACCGCGGGGCCGACGCCGCCGGCGAGCGTCGCGTGGTTCTCCTTGATGAGGACCATGTCGTAGAGGCCTGCGCGATGATTCGCGCCGCCGCCCGCGACGACCGCGGCCTTCTCGAGCGCCCGCAGGCCCGGCGTCGTCTTGCGCGTATCGAGGATCGTCGCGCCGGTCCCGGCGATCGCCTCGACGCAGCGCGCGGTCAGCGTGGCGACGCCCGACAGGCGCTGGAGGAAGTTCAGCGCCGTGCGCTCGGCGCTCAGCAGCGCGCGCCCGTCGCCGGTGACGCGCAGCACCGCTGCGGGCGGCTCGCGCCAGACGCCCTCAGCTCCGAGCCGCTCGATCGTCGCGTCCGGGTCCAGCGCGCGGAACGTCGCCTCGGCGGCGTCGAGGCCGAAGAGCACCCCGGCGGCCTTCTGCGTGATCGTCGCGACGGCGCGCGTGCCGGCGGGCACGGTCGCGGCGGCCGTGACGTCGCCCGAGCCGACGTCCTCGGCGAGCGCGCGCCGGACGAGGTCTTCGAGCGGCTGCGCGTCAGGCGTCACGGAGCGCGCAGGATACGCGCTGTGAGGTCGTCAAGATCGACGTCGTGAACCGCGAGGATCTCGACGCCTGGCTGCCCGATCCCCAGATTCGCTCCCGCCACCGGCGCGATGCCGACGCCGCGCCCGACGCGCTGTGGGCCGCCGCGCGCGCGCTGCGCCTCGACGAGACCCGCTCGATCGGGCGTCTCGTGCGCTGGCGGATCCCCGGCGTGCCCGCCGCCCAGACGTTCGCCGGCCTCATCGCCTGTGAGCCGTTCGCGGTCCTCGAGGAGGGTGAGCGCTGGTCGGTCTCGGGCCTCTGCGGCCGCATCTGGACGCTCGCCCGCGACTACCCGTCGATCACCGGCCCGCGCGACTTCCGCGAGTTCGACGAGCCGCGCAGCGTGCGCGTCCTGTTCGCGCACTGGGTCGAGGATCTCGGCGACGGACGCAGCGCGATCTTCAGCGAGGCCCGGGTCGCGCCGACGGACCTCGTCGCCGCAGCACGCCTGCGCGCGCTGTGGCTCGTCGTCGGGCCGTTCGAGCGGCTGATCGGCGCCGAGCCGCTGACGCTCGCCGTGGCCGGGGCGGAGGGATGCTGACGGGGTCTGCGCGCGTTGCTTCGCCGGAGGGCGCGAAGCTCGCACCGATGAGTCTGCTCGACGCCGGCCGTCTACCCACTGACCGCAACGCCGACAACGACCAAAGGGAGCTGCGATGAACATCGTCCTCATCGACTTCATGAGCCTCGACGGAGTCGTGCAGGCCCCGGGCGGCCCGAAGGAGGACACCGACGGCGACTTCGCCCACGGCGGCTGGTCGCATCCGTACTTCGACCCGGAGACGATGGGCCCCGCCATCAACGATGTCCTGGAAGCGAGCGATGGACTGCTGTTCGGCCGCCGCACGTGGCAGGCAATGGCCGCCGCGTGGCCCGGGCGCGCCGGCGACCCGTTCGCCGATCGCATGAACGAGATCCCGAAGTACGTCGCGTCGCGCACGCTCACGCAGGACGACCTCACGTGGTGCAACTCGACTCTGCTGGCGGCCGACGACGCGATCGGTGCGGTGCGCGAGTTGCGCGCCCACGAAGGCGGATTGCTGCAGATCTGGGGCAGTACGTCGCTCGCGCGGCAACTCGTCGAGCACGACCTCGTCGACGAGTACCGGATCATGATCGAGCCGATCCTGCTCGGCGGCGGCAAGCGCGTCTTCCCCGACGACGGCCGGGCCCGCCCGCTCGAGCTCGTCTCCACGACGACCTCCGCCACCGGCGTCCTGCTCTGCACCTATCGGCCGGTCCGCGACTGACCGCGCTCGACCGCTCAGGAACGCGTCAGCTCGGGACGGGCTTGATGATTCGGTGCAAGCCGGCCGCGGCGCCCAGCACTGCCGCGAGGCCCAACCCGAGCAGCAGCTTGTGCTTCTTCATGCGCCCCACGGTACACCGCGCGGGGGGCGCCGTCGGGCTGTGAGCTGCCGCGCTCGAGGCCGGCGAGCGCGGTCTCGCCGCTGAACAGCGTCCGCCGCCCGCGGCGCACGAGCAGCCGCACCTCCGACGCGAGGTACTGCGCCGCCGCGCCCTCGAGGTTGCGCCGCTCGGCCGCGATCGGGATCGGCAGCGCGTGCGCCGGCGTCCCATTCGCGCGCCCCTCGAGCTCGATCGTGTGGCGCGCGGTGCGCGCGCGGAAGTTCCAGCCTCGCGGACCGACCTCGACGCTCATCGGGTTCAGCGGGCGCACCGCGCGGATGACGTCGTCGCCGACGCGCACGACGAGCGACGTCGACAGGACCTGCACGCGACCGAGCCCGGCGCGGCCGCCGGCGAACGCGACGCAGACGTCCTGGCGCGCGAAGCCGTGCGCCTGCCCCCACCACCAGGCGGGCGGAAAGCCGCCGCGGCCCCAGTTCTTCTCGCCGTAGACCGTCGCGCCGTCGAGATCGATCTCGCGGCCGCCGATGCTCGCGCTGCCGGTCACGCGCCCGCCGAGCAGGTGCGGGTGCCAGTACTGGCTCAGCGCCGGGATCGACTGCGCGATGCCGATGCCGCCGAACGCGCCGCGCCGCCAATGCACGGCCTCGTCGAAGCGCACGTCCAGGCGCGCGTCCGCGCCGAGGTCGACGTGCAGGCTCTCAGCGTCCGCGCGCATGCTCGTGTGACCGTCCTCGCCGGCCCAGACGCCGATGCCGTGGCGCTCACCGCAGGCATGCTCGAGCGCCGCCGAGCGCGAGAAGCCGCCGGGATGGCCGGCGAGGCCGACGGTTCCCCACGTCGCGCCGGTCTGATCGCGGTTGACCCCGCCGAGCGCGATCAGGACCGTCCCGGACGGCACGTGCGTGATGCGCCAGAAGTAGCCCTCCATCGCGACGCCGTGGTAGCCACGCGGATCCGCGAAGGGAAGGTCGGCGCCGGTTCGTCGGTAGAGGGCGAGCATCGTGGTTATGTCGTCGATCGTCGCAGTCGGAGTCGTCGACGTACGCATCTGCGCGACGCCTACGCGCCTGGATCAGTAACGATGCGCACATGGCGTCCCCGCATCTGTCTGCCCTGTTCGTCGACGGCGCACGCCCGCGCGCGTACATCGCGAGCCCGCTCGGCTTCTCCGAGGTCGGTCGCGCGTACAACGCCGAACGCTACCTGCCGGCGTTGTCCGAGCACGTCGAGCCAGTCGATCCGTGGGCGCTGTCGCTCGCGGCGGAGTTCGCCGCCGCCCGCGCGGAAGGCCGCGAGCACGCGTTCGGGATCGAGGTCGGACGCCGCAACGCGGAGGCGATCGCGGGCGCACAGCTGCTCGTCGCGCAGCTCGACGGCCAGGAGGTCGACGCCGGCACCGCGGCGGAGGTCGGTTACGCGGCGGCGCTCGGGCTGCCGTGCCTCGCGGTGCGCAGCGACCTGCGCCGAAGCGGCGAGCCGGGCATGAGCGTGAACCTCCAGCTCGAGGCGTTCGTCGTGCTGTCGGGCGGCTTCATCGCCGGCTCGCTTGACGAGCTGTGCGGGCGGCTCGCCGATCTGCGCGTCGGCTGACCGGCCTACGAGCGCGCGGCGACCTGCAGCAGGTAGGCGCGAACGAAGCCGTCGAGGTCGCCGTCGAGCACGCGACCGGTGTCGCCGACCTCGAAGTCCGTGCGGTGGTCCTTGACCATCGAGTACGGGTGCAGGACGTAGGAGCGGATCTGCGAGCCGAAGTTCACGTCCTGCGCGTCACCCTTCTCCTTGGCGATCTCCTCCAGGCGGCGCTGCTCCTCGAGCGCGACGAGCTTGGAACGCAGCATCTTCATCGCCGTCTCGCGGTTCTGCGTCTGCGAGCGCTCGTTCTGGCACTGCACGACGATCCCGCTCGGGCGGTGGGTGATGCGCACGGCCGAGTCGGTCTTGTTGACGTGCTGGCCGCCCGCACCCGACGCGCGGTACGTGTCGACCTGCAGGTCGTCTGAGTCGATGACGACCTCGGCGGCGTCCTCGACGACCGGCGCCACCTCGACGCCGGCGAACGACGTCTGGCGGCGGTTGGCGGAGTCAAACGGCGACAGCCGCACGAGCCGGTGCACGCCCTTCTCGGCGCCGTACAGGCCGTAGGCGTTCTCACCCGCGGCGCGGAACGTCGCCGACTTGATGCCGGCCTCCTCCCCCGGGCTGACCTCGAGCAGCTCGACGTCGAAGCCGCGCTTCTCGGCCCACTTCATCTGCATCCGCAGCACCATCTCCGCCCAGTCCTGCGCGTCGGTGCCGCCGGCGCCCGCGTTGACCGTCACGAGCGCGTCGCCCTGGTCATAGCGTCCCGAGAACAGGCGCTGCTCCTCAAGCGCCGCCAGCCGCGCCTCGATCGACGCGAGCTGGTCGGTCAGCTCGGCGGCGATCTCGGCGTCCTCCTGGGCCATCTCGACGAGGCTGTCGAGGTCGTCGACGTCGGCGACGAGGCCGCGGAACTGCTCGAGGCGGCGGGAGGCACGCGAATGGGCGGCGGTGACCTTCGCGGCGCCATCGGCGTCATCCCAGAAGCCGGGCACCGACATCTCGTCCTCGAGGACGGCTACGCGTTCGCCGAGCGCTGCTGGGTCAAAGATAGTCCGCGAGCAGGGACATCTGCGCGCGGATTGCCGCCAGGCGCTGGGGGGTGCTCTCCGATGACGTCGTGGCGGCCATGTCTCCAGCATAGAGCGGACGCCCATGCGACCGAGACACGCCGCCCTACGCACGAACGGTCGATCTGCCGATAGGCATGGAGTGAAGGTCTCGGCCGCGAAAGCCAAGAAGCAGAAGAAGGCCGCGAAGAAGGTCTGTCGCAAGATGCGCATCCAGCACACCAAGCGCTACAAGAAGGTCTGCACGACGAAGAGGAAGGCGAAGAAGAAGGTCGTCGCCAAGAAGAAGGTCGTCGCCAAGAAGAAGCCTGCCGTGACGCCCGTTGCGGGCTCGCCCGTCCCCGTCGTGTCGCCGGCGGCCCCTCCCGTCACGACGCCCGACACCCCCGGCCCCACGCCGCCCCCCGATCCGCCGCCGGTGCCGACCGGCGTGCCCGTCTACAGCGGCCCGTTCGGCGTCGCCCAGGCGCAGCGCCTGCTGTGGCGCGCGGGCTTCGGGCCGAAGCCCGGCGAGGCCGAGGCGCTCGCGCAGCAGGGCCTGCTGGCCGCCGTTGCAAGCCTCACGCGTCCCGTCGGCGACGCGACGCTCGTCGGCGCGCCGGTCTCCCTCCCCATCGGAACCGTGTACGCCCCCGAGGACGCCTGGGGCCACGACCAGCTCTGGTGGCTCGATCGCATGGTGCGCTCCAACCAGCCGCTCGTCGAGCGCATGACGCTCATCCTCCACGACTGGTTCGCGACCTCGAACGCCGACGTCAACAACGTCCACCTCATGTTCGAGCAGAACGACCTGCTGCGCTCGCACGCGCTCGGCTCCTTCGGCGACCTGCTCGAAGCAATCACGGTCAACCCGGCGATGCTGATCTTCCTCAGCGGGATCGAGAACCACCGCAACGCGATCAACGAGAACTACGGCCGCGAGGTCATGGAGCTGTTCACGCTCGGCGCGGACCGTGGCGCCTACACCGAGACCGACGTCCGCGAGCTCGCGCGCGCGCTGAGTGGCTGGACGGCGGACTGGAACGACAACGACGGCTGGGTGAACTTCCGCTACGACGCCAGCCGCGCCGACATCGGCTCGAAGACCCTGTGGGCCGGCCAGTCCTACGAGCGCACGGGCACGTTCGACTGGCGCAACGCCTGCACGCTCGTGCTCGACAACCCCTGGCAGCGGTCGTTCTTCGTGCTGAAGCTGTGGTCCTACTTCGTGCCGAGCCCGCCGTCGGCGCAGACGCAGGCGGCGCTCGAGCAGGTCTACGTCGACAGCGGGCGCTCGATCGGCCAGGTCGTCGAGGCGATCCTGCTGCACCCCGACGTCTATCTCGGCGCGCCGCTCGTCAAGCCGCCGGCGGTCTACAGCGCCGGCCTGCTGCGCGCCACCGGCCAGACGATCACGTCGACCGCCTGGAGCTGGCTCGGCGCCGGCGCCGGCCAGATGCTCTTCTACCCGCCGAACGTCTCCGGCTGGAACGATCGTGCGTGGCTGGACACCTCGCGCCTGTTCGGCCGCTGGCTCATCGCCAACGAAGTGCTGGCCGGCGACGAGCAGAAGGCCCCCAACTACATCGGCTCGACCGAGACCGGCGGGGAGGCCCTCGCGACCGCCCTTGCCCACCTCGGCAACCCGCCGCTGACGGCCGAGTCGCGCGCCGTGCTGCAGGCCTTCGCCGACCAGACGAAGCCCCTGGACACCGACCAGGCCGGCTTCCGCCCGCTGCGCCAGAACGCGCTGCGACAGCTCGTGGCGACCTCCCCCGACTTCCAGGTCTGCTGATCTGCCGATGGCCGACTGCTGCGACGACTTCACCCGCTCGCACCTGCTGCGCTCCGGCGTCGCGAGCGCCGGGGCCGGCCTTCCGGTCGTCGAGCCCGGGATGCCGACGCCCGCCGGCACCGGGCTCACACGGCGGTCGATGCTGCTGCGATCCGCCGGTCTCGCGCTGGCGGTCTACGGCGCCGGCCGCACGCTGACCCCGCAGGCGTTCGAGGCCGCCGTCGCCGAGGCGGCGGGTGAGCACAAGGTGCTCGTGTCGATCTTCATGGACGGCGGCGCCGACGCGCTCAGCCTGCTCGCGCCGGTCAACGACGCCCAGTACATCGCGCTGCGCCCGAGCCTGCGGATCGCCCCGGGCGCGGGCCCGGTCTTCGACGGCGACAGCCGGCTGCACTGGCATCCGTCCGCGCAGGGGCTCAAGGAGCTGTGGGACGACCCCAACGTCGGGCTCGCCGTCGCGCCGGCGATCGGCTACGCCTCGCCGAACCAGTCGCACTTCACCTCGCGCCACTTCTGGGAGGTCGGCGCGACGGACGTCAACGCGACGACCGGCTGGCTCGGGCGCTACCTCGATCGCGTCGGCAGCCCGAACGTCCCGATCCAGGGCCTCAGCCTCGACTACGCGCTGTCGCCGCAGCTCGCGACCGAGTCCGTGGCCGTCGCCGCGACCGGCAACGTCGACAACTACACGTTCTGGGCGCGCGGCGTCTGGGGCACGATGCAGGACCGCATGCTGGCGACGTACGGCGCGCTCGGCGAGGTCGCCTCGAGCGATCCGATCACCGCGCAGGCGCGCCAGGCGCAGGCGAACACGTCGGAGCTACGCGAGGATCTCGAATCGATCGTCAGCGGAACTCCGGCAGGCGCGAACTACCCCGCCGCGACGACTGACTTCAAGTCGCGCCTGCAGTCGGTCGCGCGGCTGCTGGCGACGACGAACGCGGCCGGGAGTCTGCCGGTGCGCTGCGTCACGTTGAACGCACAGGGCGGCTTCGACACGCATTCGAACCAGGCGACGCAGTTCTCCACCAACCTGCTCGCGACCGCCGGCAACGTCCGCGCCTTCTGGCGCGACCTCGAGCTGCGCGGGCTCGCCGACCGCGTCGTGATCATGCTGTGGAGCGAGTTCGGGCGCCGCCCGCGGGAGAACGGGTCGGGAACCGACCATGGCGCCGCCGGCAACGCCTTCATCATCGGCAAGGACGTCAAGCAGGGCCTGATCGGCGAGTTCCCCGGCCTCGCCGCCGGCACGGGCCTTGACGCCGCCGGCAACCTGCGCGCGACGTCGGACTTCCGCGCGATGTACTGCTCGCTGCTCGAGCAGTGGTTTCAGACCGACGCCGCCGGCATCATCCCGTCGGCCGCCTCGTTCGCCCGCCCCGTCCTGTTCTGAGCCGGATGGCTCGGTTCGTCGCGATCGTGCTGGCACTGGCGGTCGGCGCCGGTGGCGTGCCGGCCGTGTCCGCAACGGCCACCGCGGACGCGTCTGCGACGAGCGGCGCGAAGCGGCACCCGGCGGCCGCGGCGGCCGGACGGCCGAAGCTGTACGCCACGGCGGCCTCCGCGAAGCCGAAGCGGTACGCGACGGCGGACTCCGCGAAAGCCAAACGGTGCACGAAGCGCCAGCGCGCCCGGCTGCGCCGCTGCCGGGCGCGCTACCGAATGTCGGCCAAGCGCCTGTCCGGGTTGGCTTCCCACGTGGCGACAACGGCCCCTGCCGCGGGCGCGCCCGCCGCTGGCACGACGACGCCCGAGGGGATGGCGACGCCGCCCGGCACCGTCCTCACCCCACCGCCACCCCCGCCCCCGCCGCCGGTCAGCACCGTCGGCGCGAACGCGTACGACATGGGCGGCTTCGTCCTGCGCCTGACGAAGACCTTGCTTCCCGCCGGCAACCTCACGGTCTTCTTCACGAACCACGACGTCTCCGAGCACAACCTCTGGATCGAGGGTCCCGGCGGCGTCCTCGAGCAGATATCAGACGTCGTCGGCGAGGGCGGGACGGCAAGCCGTGCGATCGCGGTGACGGCGGGTTCCTGGCGGCTGTTCTGCTCGCTGCCCGGGCACGAGGCGATGACGCGCAACCTGACCGTCTCGCCCTGATTCGCACCGCGCTCGCCAGAATGCGGCCATGGATCCGCACGCCGTCCTCGGGCTGACGCCCGACGCCACGCTCGAGCAGGCGACCCAGGCCTACAAGCGCCTCGCGAAGCGCTGGCATCCCGACGTCATGGGCGTCGAGGGGCAGGCGCGGATGACCGAGCTCAACGTCGCCTACGAGCTGCTGCGAGCGTCGCATCGCCCGCGCCCGCCCGGATCGCCGCCGTCGGTCGAGACGCGCCTCGCCGGCCGTGCCGCGCCCGGAGGATGGCTTCCGGACGCGATGCGCCGCGCGCTCGGACCGGAGCTGCTGAGCGTGCTCGAGCCAGAAGAGCGGATCGACCTCGTGACGCCGACGGCGACCTGGGCGAGCCCGAGCACGCTGCTGGCGATCACCGATCGGCGGCTGCTGTGGGTGCTCGACGACGCGGTCTCCAACCGCGTGCGGATGCTGCGCTTCCGCGACGTCGCGCAGGCCGAGCAAGGCCCGATGCGGATGCGCCGCTCTCGCTCGCAGCTGCGCGTCCAACCGCGCTACGGGCGCCGGCGCTGGACGTTCTCCGACCTGCGCCCGGCGACGGCGACGGCGATCGCCGGGCTGTTGCGCGACGGCGCCGACCTCGTGCACTGATGCGCTGGATCGTCGATGGGATGAACGTCATCGGCACGCGGCCCGACGGCTGGTGGCGCGACCGCCACGCCGCGATGGTCCGGCTCGTCGGTCTGCTCGAGTCGTGGGCCGCCGATAGCGGCGAGGACGTCACGGTCGTCTTCGAGCAGCCGCCGCGGCCGCCGATCCGCTCGACGGTCGTCCACGTCGCCCACGCGAAGCGCGCGCGACCGAACTCCGCCGACGACGAGATCATGCGGCTCATCGTCGCCGGCGGCGACGCGCACGAGATCCGCGTCGTCACCTCCGACGGCTGGCTCGCCGACCAGGCGCGCCTCGCCGGAGCGAGCGTCGAGCCGGCACTCAAGTTTCGCAACGGCCTGGACCCCGACTGACGCAGGCCCGCTCGAAGGGGTGACGACCAAAACGTCCCGCGAGAGGACGTCTTGGCCGTTACCCCTCAGCGGTCGGCGCGCAGGAACGTCAGCACGGCCAGCACACGGCGGTGATCGTCGTTCGAAGCCGGTGCGCGCCTCGATCGCCGCGCGCACGTCGTCGTCGGTGAACGTCGGGTGGCAGCCGCACGTCGACGTCCGGCTTGTGGCCGGCGACGATCCGCAACAGCCCAGGGGCGTCGTCAGCCTGCGCGACGACGTCGATCCCGCCCCCCGTCCGCAAGCTACGGATATCCCCCCTGCGGCCGGGTCAGTCGAACGCGTCGATCCAGGTCAGCACCTGGCTGCCAGTCCCGACCGTGAGCGGCACAGCGCGCGTGCGCCGGCGGACGCTCGGATGGCTCGTCAGCGCCTCGCGCACGACCGCGGCGATGGCGCCGATCTCCTCGCGCGGCGGGCGCTCGTCGGCGCGCAGGACGATGCCCGACGAGACGAGGTGCACCGACGTGTCATACATCGACGCCGGCTCGGGCGCGCGCAGCTCGACGGCATATCCCCGCGCGCGCAACCCGAGCGTCATGCTCGCGGCGAGCTGCGGATCACCACCGGTGCTGTTGTCGACGACGAGATGCATGCCTCCTATTGTGATGGCCCGCCGCGGCAGTTGGCAAACGCCGACCGCGTTGCACCGGCGCTACACCGACATCAGCTGCTGCATCTTGTCGCGGTCGAACGTCTCGGTCGCGCCGCCCGCGACGATCCTTCCGACGTCCATCACCGCGTAGGTGTCCGCCAGGCGCATCGCGAAGTCGACGTACTGCTCGACGAGCAGGATCGACATCCCGTCGCCCTTGAGGTCGGCGATCGCGTCCTCGATCTCGAGGATGATCGACGGCTGGATGCCCTCGGTCGGCTCGTCGAGCAACAGCAGCCGCGGGCGCGTCACGAGCGCGCGGGCGATCGCGAGCTGCTGTGCCTCACCGCCGCTCAAGAATCCCGCGGGGCGATCGAGGATCTTGCGCAGGCGCGGGAAGCGCTCGAGCGCGGCCTCGATGTCCTGCGGCTCGGACTTCTCGGAGGCCTCGGAGACGACGCGCAGGTTCTCGAACACCGTCAGGTAGGGAAACGCCTCGCGACCCTGCGGAACGTAGGCGATCCCGGCCTTCGTGCGGTCGTACGAGGCGCGCTTGGTGATGTCCTTCCAGCCCAGCATGATCGTGCCGGCCTTGGCCTGCTGCAGGCCGACGATCGTTTGCAACAGCGTGCTCTTGCCGACGCCGTTGCGGCCCATCAGGCAGCACAGCCCGCCCTCCGGCACCTCGAGCGACACGCCGAAGATCACCTGCGTCGGGCCGTAGGCGACCTCGAGGTCCTTGACGCTGAGGATCGGCGGCGGGTCGACGTGAGCGCCGGGGTCCGACGGGCGCAGCGGCCTGTCGTCGATGGTCATGCCAGCACCTCGGCTGCACCGCGTGCGTCGCGCGGGCGCCCGAGGTAGACCTCACGCACCGTTTCGTTGCTCTGCACCTCGGCCACGGGTCCCTCGGTCAGGATCTTGCCCTCGTGCATGACGGTCACCTTGTGCGCGAAGCGGCGCACGAAGTCCATGTCGTGCTCGATGACGAGCACCGTCGTGCCCTCGAGCGCGATGCTCGTGATGAGCTCGCCGGTATGCAGGCGCTCCTTCTGCGTCATGCCGGCGACCGGCTCGTCGAGCAGCAGCAGGCGCGGCTTCTGCACGAGCACCATCGCGACCTCGAGCCACTGCTTCTGGCCGTGCGACAGCGAGCCCGCCTGGTCGTCGCGCTGGTCGATGAGGTTGACGGACTCGAGCATCCCCGCGACATCGCCGGACATCCCCTTG
The DNA here is from genome assembly GCA_038260305.1 of Solirubrobacterales bacterium. Lineage (GTDB taxonomy): Bacteria > Actinomycetota > Thermoleophilia > Solirubrobacterales > Solirubrobacteraceae > CADCVQ01. Next base: position 109,287 of record JBBSNY010000002.1, on the reverse strand, counting down.
CGGTGGCGCAGCAGCGAGCGGAACGGCAGCCGGAACGAGTGCGCGAGGTCGACATTCTCGAGCACGGTCAGCTCGTCGAAGACCGACGGCTTCTGGAACGTGCGGCCGATGCCGGCGCGCACGATCGCGTGCTCCTTGCGGCCGACGAGCTCCTCGCTCGCGAAGCGGATCGAGCCGCTCGTCGGACGCACGAGGTTCGTGATCGAGTCGATCAGCGTCGTCTTGCCGGCTCCGTTTGGCCCGATGACGAAGCGCACCTCGTGCTCCTCGAGCGTCAGGTCGAGGCCGTCGATTGCGTGGAAGGCGCCGAAGGCCACGACGAGGTCGCGGATCTCGAGCAGCACGTCAGTCATGCGATCTCCTTCGCCTTGGCCGTGGCCGTGGCCGCGGCCGCGGCCTTGGGCGCGGCCGGGGGGGCCGGCGTCCGCGTGGCGATCGGCGTGGCGGCCACGGACGGCGCGCCGAGCCGACCGGCCCCCGGCAGCGGCAGGCGCGACGCCATCGCGCGCAGCTGCTCGATCCCGCCGGCGACACCCTTGGGCAAAAAGAGGATGACGGTCACGAACAGCAGCCCCTGGAGATACAGCCAGCCCGACGGGAACTGCTCGGAGATGCTCGTCTTCGCCCAGTTGACGATGACGGCACCCGCCGCCGCCCAAGCGATGACGAGACGACCGCCGAGCGCGACCCAGATGACCATCTCGATCGACGGCACGATGCCCAGCAGTGCGGGCGAGATGATCCCCACGACGGGGACGAACAGCGCGCCGGCCAGGCCGGCCATGCCGGCCGCCAGCACGTACGCCACGAGCTTGATCCGCGCCGGGTCATAGCCGAGGAAGCGGACTCGGTCCTCGTCGTCGCGAGAGGCGATCAGCAGCCGCCCGTAGCGCGACAGGACCAGCGATCGCGTCAGGATGAACACGAACAGCAGGACGATGACGACGACGAAGTAGAGAATCCGCTGGTCGCCGGCATCGACCACCGACAGGCCGAAGAAGCTCTGGAAGTTCGTCAGACCGTTCGTCCCGCCGGTCAGCGAGAGGTTGCCGATGATCACGATGACGAACGCGGCCGCGAGCGCCTGGCTGAGAATCGCGAAGTACGCGCCCCGGATCCGCTGGCGGAACACGGCGGCACCGAGCAGCGCGGCGATCGCCATCGGCAGCATCACCGCCATCGGGACCGCGAACCACGCGTAGGTGAACGGCTTCCAGAGGGTCGGCAGCGAGCTGTACTTGCCGCTGTAGCTCAGGATGTCGGGCAGGTTGCCGGGGCCCGCGTCGACGATCTTCATGTGGAAGCCCATGCAGTAGCCGCCGAGGCCGAAGAACAGGCCCTGGCCGAGGACGAGCATCCCGCCCTGGCCCCAGGCCAGGCCGATGCCGACCGCGATGATCGCGAAGCAGAGGAACTTCGCCAGCAGCGAGAGGCGGAAGTCCGACAGCACCGCGGGCGCGATCAGCAGCAGCGTGACGGCCACGAGCGCGAAGCGGGCGATGAAGCCCGACGCCTTGATCTGGCGGGTCAGGAGCAGCTTGGCGATCGTGCTCATCACTGCAGCCCGCGGCGCTGCTGGACGACGATGCCCTGCGGCCGCCACTGCAGGAACAGCACGATCAGCAGGAAGACTCCGGCCTTGGCGATGCTCGTGCTGGTGTTGTACTCGATGAAGGAGTTCGCCATCCCGAGCGCGAGCGCAGCGATGATCGCCCCCCGCAACTGGCCGAGGCCGCCGACGATCACGACGAGGAATGCATCGATGATGTACGCGAGCCCGAGCGTCGGGCCGACCGGCCCGAGCAGCGTGATGCCGACGCCGGCGAGACCGGCGAGGCCCGAGCCGATGAAGAAGGTGGTGCGGTCGACGCGCGTCGTGCGCACCCCGCTGACCGATGCCAGCGGGCGGTTCTGCATGACGGCGCGCATCCGCCGCCCGGCCGGCGTGCGCTGCATGTACATCGCGATCGCCACGATGACGACGGCGACGACCGCGACGATGAAGAGCCGCGGATAGGACATGTCGACGCCGGCGACGGTGACGCCGCCGTCGAGGAACGACGGCGAGTCGACGTTGACGTTCTGCGCGCCGAAGAGGTCACGCGCGAGCTGCTGGAGCATGAGGCCGACGCCCCACGTCACGAGCAGCGTGTCCAGTGGCCGGCCGTAGAGCCGGCGGATGACGAGGTACTCGAGGATCAGCCCGAGCGTCCCCGCGACGATGAACGCGGCCGGCAGCGCGAGACCGAAGGCGACCGTGATCGCTCCGGTCCCGAGCGCCGTCTGCAGCACGTAGGTCGTGTACGCGCCGGCCATGATGAACTCGCCGTGCGCCATGTTGATCACGTTCATCTGACCGAACGTGAACGTCAGTCCAAGTGCGATGAGCAGCAGGATCGACGCGATGCTCAGCCCCACGAAGAGCTGGTTGAGAATGACGTCCATCGCCTCGCTCCTGCCGCCCGCCGCGTCGCCCTAGAGTCCCTTGGCCCAGGCGTAGGACTTCAGGTACGGATCGGGCTTGATCGGCCCTTTGGACTCGAACACCGTGTCGATGAGCCCGTCGGGCTGCAACTGCCCGATGCGCGCGGTCTTGTAGATGTGCTGGTTCTCGCCGTCGATCGTGACCTTGCCCTCGGGTGCGTCGAACGTGAGGCCCTTGGAGGCCGCCTTGACCTTCTCGACGTCGATGCTGCCGGCCTTCTCGGCGGCCAGCGCCCAGAGGTGGACCTGCACGTAGCCTGCCTCGATCGGGTCGTCGGTGACGCGGTCGGCGCCGTACTTCGCCTTGTAGGCCTTGACGAACTTCGCGTTCACCGCGCCGGGGGTCTTCTGGTAGTAGTTCCACGCCACGTACTGGCCGACGATGTTCTTGATGCCGACGCCGCGGACCTCGTCCTCCGCCGTCGAGACCGAGATCACCGGCAGCTTCTTGGCATCCAGGCCGGAGTCGTGGAACTGCTTCCAGAAGGCGACGTTCGAGTCGCCGTTGATCGTCTGGAAGACGGCGTCCGGCTTGGCTTCCTTGACCTTGTTGATCGTCGTCGCGTAGTCGGTGTTGCCGAGCGGCGAGTACTCCTCACCGACGATCGTCATGCCGTTCGCCTTGGCCCACGCCTTGATCTCCTTGTTCGCCGTGCGCGGGAAGACGTAGTCCGATCCGACGAGGAAGAGCTTCTTGACGTGGAGCTTCTCCTTGAGGAATTCGAGACCGGGCACGATCTGCTGGTTCGTCGTCGCGCCGGAGTAGAAGATGTATGGCGACGACTCGAGGCCCTCGTACTGGACGGGGTAGTAGAGCAGCGCCTTGTTGCGCTCGAAGACCGGCAGCATCGCCTTGCGGCTTGCCGAGGTCCAGCCGCCGAACGTCGCTGCGACGTGGTCCGTGGATATGAGCTTCTGCGCCTTCTCGGCGAAGGTCGGCCAGTCGGTCGCTCCATCCTCGACGATCGGCTTGAGCTGCTTGCCGAGCACGCCGCCGGCCTTGTTGATCTCGTCGATCGCGAGCAGCTCGGAGTCCTTCACCGAGACCTCGCTGATCGCCATCGACCCACTCAGGGAGTGCAGGATCCCGACGGGGATCGTGTTGCCGGTCGACGGTGCAGACGCCTTCGTCGTGGTGTCGTTGCTGCTGCCACAGCCCGCGACACCTACCGCCAACGCAACGCCCGCAAGGGCAAGGATGTGCCCGGCCCGGCGGCCGAGAATGAGACGAATCATGGAACCCCCTCCACGTATTGGGCACGACCCGCGTTTCGGGCACGTGTTCGAGGGCTACGCTACGGCGACCGCCGAGGCCGTCGATATGGACCTGCGGCGAAGAATCCCCCACGCCCATTCGCCACTTTGGAGGGCCGTTTGGAGGCCCGCGCGCCGACGCGCGCACGGCTCCTACGGGTAGCGCGCGCGCAGCCCCATGACGTCGCCCTTGGCGAGCGTGCGGGCGGCCGTCGATCCGGCTGAGATCGAGGGGTACATGGTCAGCGCGCTGCTCGACGAGGCGTGGCCGAGGCCGATGCCGTGGCCGGACTCGTGCGTCGCCACGGACTCGAAGTCGTAGGCGCCCGCGGCGCCGACGTTCGAGAACGTGAAGGCGTCGCTGAAGCGCTGATCGGTCTCGGTCGCGTTACCGGCGGCGTCCGTGAACAGCCATGTGCAGGCAAGCGCTCCCGCGCAGCCGACGTTCGCGAGGTTGCCGCGGTCGGTGATCGACTGCCCGTCGGGCACGGTGTGGATCCCGGCGCTCGTCGAGCCGAGGTAGTGCGAGCTGAGGTTCGTGATGTCGTTCAGCCCGCAGCTGTTGTACGTCGTGTCCCAGTTCGTGTGGCCGTCGACGATCGACGCGACCGTCGTGTCGTTGTAGTTGAACTTGCTGCGGTTGATGCGGTAGGAGTAGCTGCGGCTCGCCCAGGCGCCCAGCCAGAGCGTGTACTGCGCGTTCGTGCAGGCATCGGATGCGAGCGCGGCCGCAGCGCCGGTCGCGGGCTGCGGGTCGACCGCCTCGCCGGCGACGGGCGTGGCGGCGGACTCCGGCTCCGTCGGCGGCGCCGTCGTCGCGCGCAACCCGTCGCGGCTCGCGCGGAAGGCCGCCGCCCAACCGGGCTCCGACGGGTCGCCGTAGAGCGCGGCGACGCGCACGCCCGGCGCCTCGGTCTCGGTCGGCACGAGCGTCGTGCCGCCGTCGGGGTCGCGGATCGGGCTGACCGTCTGGCTTACGAGCACGCGCCCGCCGCGCGCGCAGCGCGTGACCTGATAGCCGCCCGAGCCGTCGAAGCGCGTCACCTCGGAGCTGCCGTCGGGGCGCTCGGCGCTGGCGACGCTCAGCGCGCGGACCGGGTCCGGCGACGAGCAGCTCGGCGCCGCGGCCGCCGACTGGGCGGCAACTGCGGGCACCAGCGCCGCGACGGCGAGGGCGAGGGCGGTCGACAGGGTGGGCCGGCGACGGGCCCGCGGCGTGCGGACGGACGGGAGAACAGCGGGCATACCATGGCTATCGACCGTGCACGCCGAACCCGCAAGCGAGTGGACGGATCACCGAGCCGCTCGGTGAGCGGGCGCGACGGCCTGGACGGGCGCCGTCAGCCGATGAGGGCGGCGGCGCGCGCTACGAGCGGGCCGCGGCGCGCGCTACGCGCCGTGGCACTTCTTGAACTTCTTGCCCGATCCGCACCAGCAGGGGTCGTTGCGGCCGATGGTCTGCTCCTCGGTGAGCACGCGCTGCTCGACCGGCGGCGGCGCCTCGTACTCCTGCTCGAGCAGCTCGCCGCCGGCGGCCGCGAGCGCGAGCGCGCTCGGCTGCTCCTGACCACCGCCGGAGTAGGACACCCGGCCCGGGCTCGTCGAGGTGCCGCTGGGCTCGTAGCGCTGCTCGGGCTCCTCGTCCTCCTCGACGGCCTCGACCTCGAGGTTGTAGATCATGCGGGTGAAGTCGACCCAGATCGTGGCCATGAGGTCCTCGAACAGCGTGAAGGCCTCGTTCTTGTAGGCCACGATCGGCTCGATCTGCGCGAAACCGCGCAGGTGGATGCCCTCGCGCAGGTAGTCCATGTCGTATAGGTGCTCGCGCCAGCGCGAGTCGATGAACTGCAGCAGGACGAAGCGCTCGACCGCACGCATGAGCTCGTCGCCGAGCTCCTCCTCGCGCCCGTCGTAGAGAACGACGGCCTGGTCGTGGAGCTTGGAGACGAGCTCCTCGCGATCGGTGTGCTCGCTGATGAGCTCGGCGGCGTCGAGATCGGCCGGGAAGATGTCCTCGAGCGCCGTCCGCAGGCCGGGCACGTCCCAGTCCTCGATGAAGTCCGACGGCGTGAACTCGGCGACCGTGCGGGCGAGCACGCTGCCGATCTCCTCGCGCGCCGCGGCGCTCATGTCCTTGCCCTCGAGAATCTCGTCGCGGTACTTGTAGACGATCCGGCGCTGCTCGTTCATGACGTCGTCGTACTCGAGCACGCGCTTGCGCTGCAGGAAGTTCTGCTCCTCGACCTTCTTCTGCGCCTTCTCGATCTGCTTGGAGAGCATGCCGGCCTCGATCGGCTCCTCGCGGCCCTCCTCGTCGACCGTGCCGAGGCGGTCGAGGATCTTGTAGATCCGGTCGCCGGCGAAGAGCCGCACGAGATCGTCCTCGGCGGACAGGAAGAAGCGCGACTCGCCCGGGTCGCCCTGGCGGCCGGCGCGACCGCGCAGCTGGTTGTCGATGCGTCGCGACTCGTGGCGCTCGGTGCCGACGATGTAGAGACCGCCGGCGTCCAGCACCGTCTGCTTGTCGCGCTCGACGCGCTCCTCGATCTTCGGCAGCGCCTGCTTGAAGTGCTCGTCGTAGTCCGGGTCGCCGGGCGACAGCCCGAGCGTGCGCTTGAGCTCCACCTCCGTCAGGTGCTCCGGGTTACCGCCGAGCTTGATGTCGACGCCGCGTCCCGCCATGTTCGTCGCGATCGTGACGGCGCCGGGCTGGCCCGCCTCGGCGACGATCTCGCCCTCGCGCTCGGCGTACTCGGGCTTGGCGTTCAGCACGGTGTGGGTGATCATGTGCTTCTTGAGCTCCTCGGAGAGCAGCTCGGAGACCTCGACGGAGACGGTGCCGACGAGCACTGGCTGGCCCTTCCCGTGGCGCTCGACGATCTCGCGGCTGACAGCGTCCCACTTGCCGACCTTGGTCTTGTAGACCTGATCGTTCTTGTCCTGGCGCACCATGGTGCGATTCGTCGGGACCGAGACGACCGACAGCTTGTAGATCTTCATGAACTCGGTCGCCTCGGTGAGGGCGGTGCCGGTCATGCCGCCGAGCTTGTCGTAGAGGCGGAAGTAGTTCTGCAGCGTGATCGTGGCGAGCGTCTGGCTCTCCTCCTGGACGAAGACGCCTTCCTTCGCCTCGACCGCCTGGTGCAGACCCTCCGACCAGCGCCGGCCTTCGAGGATGCGCCCGGTGAACTCGTCGATGATCTTCACCTCGCCGTCGATGACGGCGTAGTCGACGTCGCGCTTGTACAGCGACTCGGCCTTCAGCGCCTGCTGGAGGTGGTTGACGAGCGGGCCGTTCTCGGCGCGATACAGGTGCGAGATGCCGAGGAACTTCTCGGCCTTGGCGACGCCCTGCTCGGTCACCGAGACGGTCTTGTGCTTCTCCTCGAACTCGAAGTCGTAGTCCGCCTGGAAGCCCTTCTTCATGCGCGGATCCATGCCCTCGGGCTTCTCGCCGGAGACCATGCGCTTGGCGAGCTTGGCGAACTTCCCGTACAGGTCAGCCGCCGCCTCGGGCTGACCGGAGATGATCAGCGGCGTGCGCGCCTCGTCGATGAGGATGTTGTCGACCTCGTCGACGATCCCGAACGGGTGGCCGCGCTGGACCTTCTCCTCCAGCGACGTCGCCATGTTGTCGCGCAGGTAGTCGAAGCCGAACTCCGAGTTCGTGCCGTACGTGATGTCGGCGCCGTAGGCGACGTGCTTGTCTTCGTAGCTCTGCATGTTCTGCAGGATCCCGATGTTCATGCCGAGCGAGCGGTAGACCGGCGACATCCACTCGGCGTCGCGGCGGGCGAGGTAGTCGTTCACGGTGACGAGGTGCACGCCGGTGCCCGGCAGCGAGTTCAGGACCACGGGCAGCGTCGCCGTCAGCGTCTTGCCCTCGCCGGTGCGCATCTCCGCGATCGCGCCCGAGTGCAGGACCATGCCGCCGATGAGCTGGACGTCGAAATGACGCATGCCCATCTCGCGCTTGCCGGTCTCGCGGACGATCGCGAACGTCTCCGGCAGCAGGTCGTCGAGGCTCGCGCCGTTGCGGGCCTGCTCACGCAGGGAGTCCATGCGCGCGCGCAGCTCGTCGCTGGTCTCGAACTCGAGCTCGGGCTCGAAGTCCCCGATCCGCGCGACGCGCTTTTCGAACTCCTTGAACTTCTTGGCTTCGCCCATACGAAGTGCGCGGTCGAGGATCGCCATAGACCGTTGAGGGTACCAACGCGGCGGGGCTGGCCCCGCCGCGTCGGGTCGGGTTTACAGGGCTGGTTGCGCCGGTGCCGCGCGCGCCTCGCGGCGACGGCGCTGCTTGTCGCGGTGGCGCTTGACCTGGGGCGCGAGCTCGAGCGCGCAGAGCTTGATCGAGTGGTGCAGCTCGCGCGACGCACCCTCCGCGTGGAGCGTGGCGCCCTTGAGGTGGAGCGTCACCGATGCGATCTGCGACTCGGCGATGGCGGGGTTGCGCTCCTCGCGCAGCTCGACCTCCATCCGCGCCAGGTCGGACACCTGGGCGGCGACCTTGCGGAACTTCCGCTCCACGAGTTCGCGTAGCTCGTCGTTGACGTGGACGTTGCGGCCCTTGACCTCGATCTGCATGCCGGGGTCCTCTCTGTCGAACTGACGTGCGAGTCATTGATGCTACGCCTGCGTCAGGTCGTTCTCAACCGGCCCTTTCGTCCAGGGCGCGGGCCCAGGTGAGGGCGTTGATCCGGCGCGCGCCGGCGCCGCGTAGCGCGGCCGCGCAGGCAGACAGCGTCGCTCCGGTCGTGTGGACGTCGTCGACGAGGACGACAGTCGCCGGCGCCGGGCCGCGGGCGCTGAACTCGAGCCGCCCGGCGCCGAGGCGCTCGGCGCGCGAGGCGCCGAGCTGGCGCGACGGGGCCGCACTGCGCCGCAGCGCGCCGGCGAGCGGCAGGCCCGTTCTTCGGGCGAGCGCGCGAGCGAGGAGCTCGGCCGGATCGAAGCCGCGTCGCCGTCGGCGGGCGGGGTGTGCGGGAACCGCGACGATGACCGCCTCGCGCGACAGCAGCGCCGCGGGCGCGTTGGCGGCGATCTGCGCGGCCATCACACCCGCGAGCGGGCGCGCCGCCGAGAACTTCAACGCGTGCATGACGTCGCGCGCGGCGCCGTCGTAGGCGACCGCGCTCCAGGCGGCGTCAAACGGCGCGTCGCGCGCGGGGCAGCGCCGGCCGCACGGCAGCGGCAGGGCGCAGCGCTCACAGCACGCCGTATGCAGCCACGGCAGCGCGCGCCGGCAGGCGCCGCAGAGGACGTCGCCCGCGCGCCGCCCCGGCGCGCGGCAGGCGGCGCAGCGCGGTGGGACAGCGAGAGCGACGAGCTCGTCGAGCATCGCGTCGATCGTGACGCGCGAGGTGTTGCAGCGGACGCGCGGATCGCAACGACTTCGCGTAGGGGCGTGCCAGAATCGCCGCATCGCGCCGCTCGCAGCCTCCCCCGACGCCTCGTGGTCGTTCGTCCCGGGCGCGTTGCTGCTCGTCGCCGTGTTGACCGTGCTGTACGTGCGCCGCTGGCGCGCGGTGGAGGCGGCGCCGCTGCGGCTCGCGAGCTTCCTCGGCGGCATGGCGCTCGTCCTCGTGGCGCTGATCTCGCCCGTCGACCGGCTCGCCGAGCAGCTGTTCTTCATGCACATGGTCCAGCACCTGCTGCTCATCGACCTCGCGCCGATCCTCGTCCTGCTCGGGCTGACGAAGGTCATCCTGCGCCCGCTGACGCGCCGGCTCATGCGCCTCGAGCAGGCCGCCGGGCCGCTCGCGCACCCCGTCTTCGCGATCGCCTTCTACGTCGCGATGATGTGGATCTGGCACATCCCGGCGATGTACGACGCCGCGCTCGAGCACCCGGTCGTCCACGTCCTCGAGCACCTGGCGTTCGGGATCGCGGGCGGCCTGTACTGGTGGCACCTGCTGTCGCCGATCCGCTCGCGCAAGCGTCTCGACGGGATGGGGCCGGTCGTCTACATGGTCGCGACGAAGGTGCTCGTCGGCCTGCTCGGCGTCGGCCTCGCGTTCGCGCCCCACGCGATCTACGACTTCTACGAGCGCCAGCCCATCTATTCCCCGCCCTCCCTCTCCCCCGGCACCGACCAGGCGATCGGCGGCCTCGTCATGGCGACCGAGCAGTCGATCGTCATGGGCATCGCGCTCGTCTACCTGTTCGTCCGCGCGCTCGCCGAGAGCGACCGCAAGAACGAGCGCGAGGAGCGCTACGAGGACGAGCTCGACGCCGCAGGGCGCTGAGCGCCTTCAGATCCCGTAGAGGAAGTCCAGCCCGACGCTGTTGAGCAGCTTCTGCGCCTGGATGTTCAGCTGCGTCATCTCGCCGGTGAGGATCAGCACGCCCATCACGACGAGGATCGCTCCGCCCGCCGCGACGATGACGGCGTAGTGGCGCTTGACGACGCCGAAGAGCTTCGTCATGCGGTTGAAGGCGATGCTCGTCAGCAGGAACGGGATCGCGAGCCCGGCCGAGTACCAGGCGAGCAGGAAGGCGCCGTGGCCTGTGGACTGCGATAGCGCGGCGGCCCCGAGGATCGCGCCGAGCGTCGGGCCGACGCACGGCGTCCAGGCGATCGCGAACGCAGCGCCCGCCACGATCGGCCCGCCGCGCCCCGCGCGCTCCATGAGCGCGTCGACGCGCCACTCCCGGTTCAGGCGCAGGATGAACGGCGTGGCGAGGAAGAACAGCCCGAGCACGATGATCACGCCGCCCGAGATCCGCTCGAGCAGCAGCCGGTGGTCGTTCAGGGTCGAGCCGAGCGCGGTCGCCCCGAGGCCGAGCACGATGAAGATCGACGAGAAGCTCGCGACGAACAGCAGGCTCGGCCCGAGCACCTTGCGCAGCGGCGCGCGCTCGAGGTCGCCGGGCAGCACGCCGGTGACGGCGGACAGGTAGCCGGGTACGAGCGGCAGCACGCACGGGCTCAGGAACGAGACGAACCCCGCGGCAAGGGCGGCGAGGACCCCGACGCCGGAGGCGGGATCGCCGGTCACGAGTTGCCGAGCGCGTAGCGCTGGATGTCGGCCTCGAGCGCCTTCGCGTCCGCGTAGCCGCCGAGCTTCGTGTAGACGCGCTTGCCATCGGGGCCGAGGAAGAACGTCGTCGGCGCGACGCGGCCGCCACCAAGCGAGCGCGCCGCCTCACCCTTGGGGTCGGAGATGCTCGCGAAGCCCGGCGGGCTCTCGGCGAGGAACTTCTCGGCGTCGTCGCGCGAGTCCGTGAAGTCGATGCCGACGAACGCGACCTTGTCGCCGTGCTCGACGACGGCATCGGCGAACAGCGGGAACTCCGCCCGGCACGGCCCGCACCACGACGCCCACTGGTTCACGACGACCGGCTGACCCCTGAGCTTGGCGAGGCGCTGCTCGAGGGCGCCCGTGCCCTCGCCCGCGATCGTGTCGGCGTCCGTCGCGTTCGCGCGCAGCGCGGCCGGCGCCTTCGCAAGGCGCTGCGCGGCGGACTCCCGGGCGGCCGCGGTCGCAAGTGGCTTGGAGGGCGTGCCGCCGGCGGCGGAACCGCAGGCGGCGAGCGCCGCGGCGGCGAGGGCGACCGCGAGCGCGGAGGCTGGCAGGCGGAAGCAGCGGGTCGGCATCGCACCCATGAGGATGGCGGATCGAGAGAACGGGGGCGTTGCGTGCGGATTGCGCTGCATCGCGGGTTCCTACGGACGCTCGGCCCCGCGGGCTCAGCCGCACGAGCCCCTTCGCTCGGCCCGCGCGAGGCTCGCGCAACCACGGTGCACCGCAGGCGCGGCCTCAGCCCTCGAGCAGCGCGCCGTCCTCGATCTGCAGCCGGCCCGCCCCGTCGTGCTCGATCGCGACCCGGCCGCGCACCACCACGCCTGCGCCGAAGCCGACGTCGCCGCGCACGCGCAGGCGTTCGCACTCCAGCAGCGACGGCGGCCCCGCCGGGAAGCGGGCGTCGAAGTCGCCGACGCGCCGGTAGTGGCGCGCATCGAGCTCGACGAGCGGCGCGCTGGAGCGCTGGGGCGCGAGCACGATGCGGCCGTCGTCGTGCAGCTCGTAGGCGTCGGAGCGCAGCGCGAGCAGGTCGGTCGTCGTCTTGACCGGGGCGAAGCGCTCGCGCCCGACGCGGATCGCGCGCGCGCCGTCGAAGACGTCGATAGCGGCGCCCATCGCGGTCTCGAGCTGCAACACCGGCGTCGAGCCGCCGTCACCAGGGTCGACGGTCTTGCGGTTGACGATCATCGGCAGCCCGAGCACGCCGCCGCGCTCGGCGAGCACCGCGGCCAGCGCGCGCAGGTCGATCCAGAGCGTGTTGGTGTTGAAGAAGCGGTGGCGGGCGATGTCCTGGAAGGCTTCGAGGTCGTCGGCCGGCGTCTGCGCGACCTCGCGCAGCACGAGCCCGCCGCCGCCGGCGCCAGTGTGACGCGCGAGATGGCCGCCCTTGCGATCGGCCTCGGTGCGATCGGCGACCTCCATCAGAAACGGGATCCGCTCGCGAGCGAACCAGGCGAGGATGCGCGAGTCCATGACCGCGCCGAGGTTGTCGACGTTCGCGACGAACGCGTACTCATAGCCCGCGTCCAGCAGCGCGTCGAGCATGCCCGAGCTCAGCAGCGACGGGTACAGGTCGCCGTGGCCGGGCGGCGCCCATTCCAGGCTCGGGTCGGCCGGCCAGCTCGCCGGGCCAAGGTCCGTGGCGTCGAGCTTGGGGACCTTGCTCTGGACGAAGTCCGCGGCGATGCCGTCGCTCGGCAGCTCGGGGTAGGCGTCGAGCGCCTCCAGCGACGCGACGCGCGTAGCGAAGCTGTTCATCAGCACGAGCGGCAGGCAGGCGCCGGTGCGCCGGCGCAGATCGAGGATCTGGCGGACGACGATGTCGAGGAACGTCAGCCCGTCCTTGACCTCGAGCAGCGACTTCGGCCCGCTCATCCCCATGCTCGTGCCCAGGCCGCCGTTGAGCTTGATGACGACGGTGCGCTCGAGCGCCGAGCGCGCGCCCTGCTCGTCGTAGGGCAGCTCGTCGGCGTCGGGCAGCTCGCTCACCGGCTCGATCTCGGACTCGGCCAGCACACCCGCCTCCCCCGCGCGCAGGCGCTCGAAGTAGTGCGCGAAGGTGGCGATGCCGGCCTCCGCGACGCCGTCCGCGCGCATCTTGCCGAGGCTGGCCTGGAGCTGAGCGTCGGTCACGGCCGCGGACCCTACCCGCGCAGTTCCTTCGACCGCGCGACGGGCGGGGTCGTCGTTCAGCTGCGCCAGCTCGTCAGGTACGCCCGCTGGGCGTCCGTCAGCTCGTCGATCTCGATGCCCAGCGAGGCGAGCTTCAGGCGCGCGACCTCGCGATCGATCTCGGGTGGGACGGGCAGCACGCGCGGCGCCAGCGTCGCGCCGTGGCGGGCGAGGTGCTCGACGCATAGCGCCTGGTTGGCGAACGACATGTCCATGACCGCCGCGGGATGTCCCTCGGCGGCCGCGAGGTTCACGACGCGGCCCTGGGCGAGCAGGTTCAGGCGGGTGGGCGGGATCGAGTTCGCGAGCTCGAACTGCTCCACGAGCGGCAGCACCTGGCTGCGCGACAGCGCCATGGAGGCGAGCTGGTCGACCGCGATCTCGACGTCGAAGTGGCCCGCGTTCGCGAGCATCGCGCCGTCCTTCATGCGCTCGAAGTGCTCCCGCGCGAGCACGTCGCGCGCGCCCGTCACCGTGATGAAGACGTCCCCGCGCTCCGCCGCTACCAGGGCGGGCATGACGTCGCAGCCGTCCATCCGCGCCTCGAGCGCGCGCATCGGGTCGACCTCGCAGACGATCACCGACGCGCCCGCGCCGTGCGCGCGCAGGGCGACGCCCTTGCCCGTCCAGCCGTAGCCGAGCACGACGACGGTGCGGCCCGCGAGCAGCAGGTTCGTCGCGCGCAGGATCCCGTCGAGCGTCGACTGGCCGGTGCCGTAGCGGTCGTTGAACGTGCGTTCGGTGAGCGCCTCGTTGACGGCGAGCACCGGGCAGCACAACCGCCCGTCGTCCTGCATCGCGCGCAGGCGCACAAGCCCGGTCGTCGTCTCCTCGGTGCCGCCGATGAGCTCCGCGCGCCAAGCCTCGTCGCCCGTGTGCAGGACGCTGAGCAGATCCGCCCCGTCGTCGAGCGTGATCTGCGGGCCGCGCGCCGCCGCCGCAACGACGTGGGCGCCGTAGGCGTCACCGTCCTCACCGCGGATCGCATGCACCTCGACGCCGTGGCCGACGAGCGCCGCCGCGACGTCGTCCTGCGTCGTCAGCGGGTTGGACGCGCACAGCTCGACCTGCGCGCCGCCGGCGATCAGCGTGCGCAGGAGGTTCGCCGTCTCCGACGTCACGTGCAGGCAGGCGGCGATCCTCAAGCCCGCGAGCGGGCGCTCGCGCTCGAAGCGCGCCCGCACCGAGCGCAGCACCGCCATCTGCCCGTCGGCCCACGCGATGCGGACCTGCCCGGCCTGCGCCAGTGACAGGTCCGCGACGTCGTGATCGGCCACGGAAGCCAACGCTCGCCGGCTTCCGTGACCCTCGTTTCGCCCGCTCTAGTAGCGGTAGGTGTCCGGCTTGTACGGGCCCTCGACGGGCTTGCCGATGTAGTCGGCCTGCTCGGGCGTGAGCGTCGTGAGCTTCGCGCCGAGTGCGCCGAGGTGCAGGCGCGCGACCTTCTCGTCGAGCTCCTTGGAGAGCACGTACACCTGCTTGTCATACGCCGCCGTGTTCGTGAACAGCTCGATCTGGGCGAGGGTCTGGTTCGTGAACGAGTTGCTCATCACGAAGCTCGGGTGACCCGTCGCGTTGCCGAGGTTCAGCAGCCGGCCCTCGGACAGGATGATCACCGCGTGGCCGTCGGGGAAGACCCACTTGTCGACCTGCGGCTTGATGTTGATGCGCTCGATGCCGGGCGTCGCCTCGACGCCGGCCATGTCGATCTCGTTGTCGAAGTGGCCGATGTTGCCGACGATCGCCTGGTGCTTCATCCGCGACATGTGCTCTGCCGTGATGATGTCCTTGTTGCCGGTCGTCGTGATGAAGAGGTCGGCCGTCTCGACGACGTCCTCGACGGTCTTCACGTCGTAGCCCTCCATGCAGGCCTGCAGCGCGCAGATCGGGTCGATCTCCGTGACGACGACGCGGCAGCCCTGCGCCGCCAGCGACGCGGCCGAGCCCTTGCCGACGTCGCCGTAGCCGCAGACGACGCCGACCTTGCCGGCGAGCATGACGTCGGTCCCGCGGAAGATGCCGTCGACGAGCGAGTGGCGGCAGCCGTAGAGGTTGTCGAACTTCGACTTCGTGACGGAGTCGTTGACGTTGATCGCCGGAAACAGCAGCTCGCCCTTGCGAGCCATCTGGTAGAGGCGGCCGACGCCGGTCGTCGTCTCCTCCGAGACGCCGATGATGCCGGCGCCGATGTTCGTCCAGCGCTGCGCGTCCTCCTCGATCGACTTGTTCAGCAACGTCAGGAAGTGCACGAACTCCTCCGACTCGCCGGTCGAGGGATCGGGGGCCGCGCCGGCGGCCTCGTACTCGGTGCCCTTGTGGACGAGCATCGTGGCGTCGCCGCCGTCGTCGAGGATGAGGTTCGGGCCGCCGTCCGGCCAGACGAGCGCCTTCTCCGTGCACCACCAGTACTCCGCCAGCGTCTCGCCCTTCCAGGCGAAGACCGGCACACCCGTTGGATCCTCGGCGCTGCCGTCCTTGCCGACGACGACCGCGGCCGCCGCGTGGTCCTGCGTCGAGAAGATGTTGCAGCTACACCAGCGGACCTCGGCGCCGAGCGCGGTCAGCGTCTCGATCAGGACTGCGGTCTGGATCGTCATGTGCAGCGAGCCGGTGATGCGGGCGCCCTTCAGCGGTTGCGCGTCGGCGTACTCCGCGCGCGTCTGCATGAGACCGGGCATCTCGTGCTCGGCGATGTCCATCTCCTTGCGGCCGTAGTCGGCAAGCGAGATATCGGCGACCTTGTAGTCGTCCTGCAGGGAGACGGCGGTCTCGGGGGTCATGTGTGGTGGATCTCCTCGTTCGATCAGACGTTGGTGGCGGCCGGCGTCGGCTCGGGGCGATGCGCCCCGGCGAGGGCCAGAAGTCGCGAGTGCTTGTCCTGCTCCCAGCGCAGCCACTCGGCCGCCGGGACGTGCTCTGGGCGCCGCGGCTCGGCTGCAAACCACGCGTCGATCGCGCCCGCGAGCTCGTCCTCACGGCGCAGCCGCTGCGCAAAGCCGACCTCTCCGAGACCGATGTGAAAGCGCGTCACGAGCTCGCGCAGCGTCCGCAGGCGCTGCAGCTCGGGCGGCCCGTACAGGCGGTAGCCGGCGTCCGAACGCTGGGGCTCGATGAGCCCGGCACGCTCGATGTAGCGCAGCATCC
Organism: Solirubrobacterales bacterium; assembly: GCA_038260305.1. Taxonomy (GTDB): domain Bacteria; phylum Actinomycetota; class Thermoleophilia; order Solirubrobacterales; family Solirubrobacteraceae; genus CADCVQ01. Next base: position 93,205 of record JBBSNY010000002.1, on the reverse strand, counting down.
GCGGCGACCAATCCGTGATCTCCGCGGCCTCTTGGATCGTCAGGGCGTCCATCCGCGATGAACCTTACCACGGGCGTGTCAAGGTTCACGCTGCTCCAGTGCGCGGTCGAGCTGCGGGCCCGCAGAGTCCCCGCGCAAGGCGGGTTTTGGTAGCCTCGCGACCCTGTCGGCTATCAGGGGGCGGTACATGGTTCGTCGTGCGATGTGGGCTGTGGCGGTCGTGACGTGCGCGCTCGTAGCGTCCGCTTCCACGGCTTCCGGTCAGACGGGGACGTGCACCCCAGGCTCGCCGTCCTGCTTCCCGGGCTTCCCCGGCTTCCCGAGCGGCTCGCCCGGTGACTTCCCGGGCGGCTTGCCCTGCGACCCGGCCGACTACCCGAATCCGGCCGACAACCCGTGCTCGCAGATCCCCGCGGATCCCCACGCCGGCAACCCGCCCCCGCCTCCGCCTCCGCCTCCGCCACCCCCGCCCCCGCCCGCAGTCGTGACGCCCCCTGCTGCCCCGCCGCCTCCGCCTCCGCCCCCGGTCGTGACCAAGAACGCGTTCGTGCAGCTGATGTCAGGCAGGCGCTTCACCGTCGACTCGAAGGGTCGCGCCGCGATCGGCTGGGTCACCTGCCCGATCAACGCATCGCTGTGCCCGCTCATCGAGTCGCGATTCGCGGTGCCGAAGCATGCGACGGAACGCTCCTACGCGAAGCTGACGCTACAACTGCTCCCAGGCCAACGCGGGACGCTGCGCTTCGCCCTCACGAAGGCGGCCCGTGACCGGCTGAAGCGCAAGGGCAAGATGCAGGTCCGCGCGGTCATCCGCAGCGGCACGGCTCCCGCGGTGACGCGCACGGTGATGCTGCAGCGACGATGAGGCCGGGCCGGGCGCCCGGCCCGTGACGAGCGCGCGCCGCTGAGGCGCCGCAGGCGGGCTAGACCCCGGCGGCGAGCTGGGCCTTGAGGTCCTCGATGACGTCGACGGGCGTCGGGTCGACGCCGCGCAGGACGGCCATGTAGAGCGATACGAGGTCGCCGAGCAGGACGAGCGAGAAGACACGCTCGACGGCCGTCACGCCGCGCGACGCGACGACGTATGTGCCGGTCGCCTGGGCGGCGACGAGCTCGCGCGTCAGGGCGATGCGCTGCTGCACGCGCGGGTGGGTGTCGGCGTCGTCGAGGAAGACCGCGGCGAAGCGTCCGAGCGCGGCGGCGTTCTGCCAGCCGACGATCTCGTTGTGGTCGAGCTCGGGCAGCTCGTGGGCGAACGCCGGGATCTTCGCGTTCTCGTTGATCTGCGTCTTCCAGCGGTAAGCAATCGGGAGCGTCACGCCGGAGCCCGCGATGACCGCGACGCTGTCGGCGAGCGCGCGCGCGAGCGTCTTGGACTCGGAGTCCTCGGGGCCCTCGGCGCCCCACTCGACGACGAGCTGCTCGAGGTGGTCGGCGGCGACGTCGAGCTCGGAGCCCATCCGCGGTCCGGCGCCGCAGAGTCCGGCGACCTCGAGCGCGGCGACGGTCATGTAGGCGACCGCCGCGCGCGGCTGAAAGCCTCCCGCGACCGGGATCACGGGCACGCCGTCGGCGCGCGCGAGCTCGGCGATCCTCCCGCCGCTCGTGACGACGACGCGGCGCGCGCCGAGCGCTCCCGCGGCCTCGTAGCAGGCGAGGGTCTCCTCGGTGTTGCCCGAGTAGGAGGCGCAGAGGACGGTCGTGTCCGGCGTCGTCCAGGCCGGCAGGCCGTACGTGCTGGCCGTCAGGATCGGCCGCGAGGCGTGGTCGCCGAGCATCGCCCGCGCGAGCTTGCCGCCGATGCCCGAGCCGCCCATGCCGGCGACGATCAGGCCGCCGGGCGAGTCCCATTCCGACAGCTGCGCGGACTCGACCTTCCACTTCGCGTCGCGCAGGTGCTCCGGCAGGCCGACGATGTCGGCGAGCAGGTCGGACGTGTCGACCGCGGCGATCACGTCGGGATCCAGGCGCTGCTCTGTCATCTCAGAAGGCGAGGCCGCCATCGGGTACCTCCATGCCGGGGAACAGTCGGGCGCCGCGGGTGACGACGTTGTCGGTACCGATGGTGACACCTTCGCCGATCATCGCGCCGTCCGTGATCTGGGTGCGGTCGCCGATGACGGCGCCGGGGCAGATGATGCAGTCGCTCAGCACGCAGCCCTCGCCGATCCGGGCGTCGCGCAGCACGACGCTGCGCTCCACGATCGAGTGAGAGCCGATGCTGACGCCCTCGGCGATCATTGCCAGGCTCCCGACCACCGCGCCCTCGGCGATCGTCGCACCACGCTCGACGACGGCCGGGGGGACGACGCGCCCCGCCACAGCGGCGGCCGGATCGACGTCGACGAACGTGTCGCCGAGCCGCTCGCCGACGTCCGTGCGGACGTTGCCCTCGAGGATGTCGAACGTCACCTGCAGGTAGCGCGCCGGGGTCCCGATGTCGATCCAGTAGGCGTCGGCGTCGACGAACCCGTGCAGGCCGTTGTCGACGAGCCGCGGCCACACCTCGCGCTCGATCGAGACCTTCTCGTCGGGCACGATGAGGTCGAGCACCGAGCGCTCGAGGACATAGGCACCGGCGGAGATGAGGTTCGTCGTGATCGGCTCGTCCGGCGACGGCTTCTCGAGGAACTCCTGCACCGAGCTGTCCTCGCGCAGGCTGACGAGCCCGTAGCTCGACGGGTCCGGGACGGGCACGAGCGCTAGCGTGCCGACCGCGCCGGTGGCCTCGTGCTGGGCGATCTGGGCGGTCAGGTCGAGGTCGGTGAGAACGTCGCCGTTGAGCATCAGGAAGCGCTCGTCGAGCAGCTCTTCGGCGAACTTCAGCGCCCCCGCCGTGCCGCGCGGCTCGGGCTCCTCGACGAAGCGCAGCCGGATCCCGAGCTGCGAGCCGTCGCCGAGCACGCAGCGCACACCGGTCGCGAGGAAGCCGCAGGACATGATCACGTCGTCGACGCCGTGGCGGCGCAGCCATTCGAGCATGTAGACGATCAGCGGGCGGTCGACGAGCGGCACGACCGTCTTGGGCACCGTCGACGTCAGCGGACGCAGCCGCGTCCCCTCCCCGCCGACGAGAATTACCGCCTGCATTGCTCCACCCCCCGGTGCATCAGGTGAAGGATGTCAACGTTCCGCGCCCGATGCCTTCGTAGGTCAGGCCGGCCGCGCGGACGGCGCCGGCGTCGAGCGCGTTGCGCCCGTCGAGGACGAGCGTTCCCGCCATCCGCTGCGCGATGTCCGACCAGTCGAGCTCGAGGAACTCGTCCCACTCGGTGACGAGCACGACCGCGTCGGCGCCATCGACGGCATCGAGCGCATCCGAGGCGAAGTGCACGCCGCGGATCATCGAGCGCGCCTCGTGCTCGGCGACGGGGTCGTAGACGCGGACAGCCGCACCGTCGGCCTGCAGGCGGGCGCTGAGGACGAGCGACGACGCCTCGCGCATGTCGTCGGTGTTCGGCTTGAAGGCGAGGCCGAGCAGGCAGATCGTCCGGCCGACGAGCGAGCCGAGGTGCTTCTGTAGCTTGCCGATGACGCGCCGCTTCTGCAGCTCGTTGACCTCGATGACCGCGTTCAGCAACTGGAAGTGGTAACCGGAGTTGCCCGCGAGCTGCTTGAGCGCGTTCACATCTTTTGGAAAGCAACTTCCGCCGAATCCAATACCTGCATTGAGGAACTTCGGCCCGATCCGGTCGTCGAGGCCCATGCCCTTCGCGACCTCGATGACGTCGGCGCCGGTCTCCTCGCAGACATTCGCGATCTCGTTGATGAACGAGATCTTCGTGGCAAGGAAGGCGTTGGACGCGAGCTTGACCATCTCCGCCGAGGCGATGTCGGTGCGCACGAGCGGCGCGTCGAGCGGGGCGTAGAGCTCGACGACGGCGTCGCCGGCCCAGTCGCCGTCGTCGCCGATGACGACGCGATCGGGGTTCAGGAAGTCCTTGACCGCCGAGCCCTCCTTGAGGAACTCGGGGCACGACACGTACGCCAGGTCGCCTTTGCCCTCCTCGGCCAGGACGCGCTTGATCGACGCGCCGGTGCCGGCCGGCACGGTTGACTTCATGACGAGCGCGTGGCGATCCGATGCCGGGATCGATCCGACGACCGCGCGCACCGCGCTGAGGTCGGCGTCGCCGGAGTACGTCGGCGGCGTGCCGACGGCGACGAACAGCAGCCGCGCATGATCGAGCGCATCGGCGATGTCCGTCGAGAAGTGCAGCCGATCGCGGTGCTCGGCGACCATCTCCTTGAGGCCGGGCTCGTAGATCGGGATCTCTCCGGCCTGCAGGCGCGCGATCTTGTCGGCATCGATGTCGATGCAGAAGACCTCGCTGCCGAGGTGTGCGAAGCCAGCGGCCGTGACGAGGCCGACGTAGCCCGTGCCGATGACGCCGATGGGTTCGCGGCGGTCGCTCATGCGCGGGCCACCCTATCTACCGCCGCGCCGCGGCGGTCGCGTGGACGCTACTGGCCGATGCGCTGCAGCGAACGCGCGATGCCCATCATCTGCTTGTTCGTCAGCTTCTGCGAGAGCGTGTTGGCGACCCAGTAGACGGCCCTCGGCGTCTCCCAGGCGATGAGCCGGATCTTGCGCCCGTCGAAGTAGCGTTTGTAGGTGCGCCCGCGCATGCGCACCTCGTCGGTCGGGTTGTCGAGGATCGGCGCGGCCTTCCAGGTCGTGCCCTCGACGCCGTAGTACTGGCCGGCCTCGGATGGGAGCGACAGCACGATGCGATAGGCGCGGTAGCGGTTCTTGTTGCGGTCGAAGATCTCGTACGAGCGCGGGCTGCCGTCCTTGACGTAGATGCTGCGCCCCAGGATCGCCTTCGGGAAGTAGACGGGGAGACCGAGCGGACCGAGCCGCAGGTCCATCGCCAGCACGGTGTCCTCGCCCGACTTCTGCGCGAGGATCAGCCCCGGGGCCAGGGCATTCGTGCTCTTGATCTTCTTCGCCTTGCGCTTCTTCTTCTTGTCGCCGCCGCCGGAGTCCGACCCGCCGTTGTCGCCGCGCACCTCGATGAAGCGCGCGACCGTCTCCTGCAGCGCGGTCGGCGAGATCTCGACGTAGCCGTCGGACGTGTCCTGGCCGGGGAACTGGATCTCCGCCAGCGGGGTCTTCGACGACTCGTAGGCGAGCTTCAGCAGCCGCAGGATCGCCTTGTCGTTGTTCTGCGCGATGTCCGTCTGGGTGTAGCGCCCGAAGATCTTCAGCAGGCCCTGACGGTCGCCGAACAGCTTGCCGAGCCCGATCTGCTCCTTCGCCTGGCGCAGGAACTCCTGCTGGCGCGCGGCGCGGACGAAGTCCGAGTCCGTGTGGCGGAAGCGGACGTAGCTCAGGGCATCCTCGCCGCACAGCTTCTGGTAGCCGGCCTTGAGATCGATCACCGCGTAGCCGCCCGGGCCGCCGTGGTCGTTGAAGTACTTGCGATCGACGTCGGCGTAGACGCAACCGAGCCGGTTGACCGCGCGGCTGAAGCCGCCGAAGTTCACGTTGATGACGTGGTTGATCGGGATGCCGAGCAGGTTGCGGATCGTGCGCACCGTGAGCTTCGGACCGCCGTAGTGGTACGCCGCGTTGATCTTCTCGGTGCCGAGCCCCGGGATGTTCGCCTTGAGGTCGCGCGGGATCGACATGATCGCCGTCGCCTTCTTGTCCGGATCGAGCCGCACGACGATGATCGTGTCCGAGCGCGGCGGGTTGTCCTTGCCGTCGCCGAAGCGCTTGTCGGAGCCGAGCAGCAGGATCGTCTGCGGCGACCCCACCGGCACCTCGTCGAGGACGTTCTTGATGCCTGCGATCGGCGTCGACTCGCGGGCGAAGACCGTCACGTCCTGGTGAACCTCGAGCAGCAACGCGCTCGACACGGCGATTGCCGACAGCAGCACGATCACGACGGCGCCGATGGCGAATTGCTTCGCCATCCGTCGGCCGACCCTGGGGATCTCGTCGGGCCCCGCGATGCTCACGCGAGCCCGCCCTCGACAGCGCGCAGCGACGGCTTGTCCGCGCCGGCGCCGGCGCCGGCGAGCCACGCCGGCAGCCCGATGATGAAGTCGCCGAGCGCGTGGCGGTAGCGCTGCAGCGACTGGATCGACACCCATTCCTCCGGTCCGTGGTGCCCGCCACCGGTCGGGCCGAACTCGACGGCCGGCACGCCCGCCTCGAGGAACGAGACCGCGTCCGACGCGCCGTCGCGGCCGACCGACAGCGCCTCGACACCGAGCGACTTCGAGACAGCGGCGCGCAGCGCGCGCACGTACGGGTTCGCGCGCGAGACATGCGCGGGGGCGCGCTGGAAGACCTTCACGATGCGCACGTCGGCCAGCGCGCGGATGTCGGCGAGGATCTCACCGGCGTCCTGATCGGGGAGGTAGCGGATGTCGACGTCCATCTGGCACAGGTCGGGCACCTTGTTGAAGGCATCGCCGCCCTCGATGCGCGCGACGTTGATCGAGGGCCGGTCGAAGAGATCGGAGGACTCGCGGGCGAAGCGTAGGGTCTCGATGCGACGGAAGACGTCGTATGCCTTGAGGATCGCGTTGTCGCCGAGCCACGGCGTCGAGCCGTGGGCCGCGGTGCCTGTGACCTCGACGCGGACCGCCAGCACGCCCTTCGCCTGCACCCCGATGTGCAGGTCGGTCGGCTCGCCGGTGATCGCGAAGTCCGCCCGCAGGCCCTCCTCGACGAGCGCCTCGGTGCAGCGATGATCGACGTCCTCGGACTCCTCGTCGGGCACGCAGATGAAGCGCACGCGGATCTGCGCCGTGGCGGCGACGTCGTGGACGGCGCACATCATCGCCGCGAGGCCGCCCTTCATGTCGTAGGCGCCGCGGCCGATCAGCCGATCGCCCTCGATCCGCGGCGTGAACTGGTTCGCGTGCGCCGGGACCACATCGACGTGGCCGTGGAGGATCACGCACGGGCCGTCGCTCGGACCGACCTCCGCCAGAACCACCGGCAGGCCGCCGAACTCGCGGCCCTGGACGGTGATGTCGCGGGCCTCGAGCCAGCCCTTGACGAAGCCGACCGCTGCGCGCAGGCCATTGTCGGTGGACGTGTCGTAGGTCATCAGGCGCTCCGCCAGAACCCGCTCGTCCATCGCCAGAGGGTACCTCGCATGGGCCTCATGCCGCGACGGGTAGCGTGGTCGACGTGTCTGCGCGCATCGTCCTCTTCGGCGCCACGGGCTTCACGGGCGAGCTGACGGCGCAGGCGCTCGTCGCGCGTGGCGCGTCCCCGCTGCTCGTCGGTCGCGACGCCGGACGGGTGCGGGCGCTGGCCGCGCGGCTCGGCGGGCTGGACTCGGCGGCGGTCGATGCGACCGCCGCGGGCGCGGTACGGGAGCTCGCCGCGCTGCTGTCGCGCGGCGACGTGCTCGTCGCGACCGTCGGCCCGTTCGTGCGCTGGGGCGAGCCCGCCGTCGCCGCCGCGATCGCCGCCGGCGCGCACTACCTCGACTGCACCGGCGAGCCGCCGTTCATCCGCACGGTCTTCGAACGCCACGGCGGCCCGGCGTCCGCCACCGGCTGCGGGCTGCTGACGGCAATGGGCTACGACTACGTCCCCGGCAACCTCGCGGGCGCGCTCGCGCTGCGCAGCGCGGGCGCGCGCGCGGCCCGCGTCGACGTGGCGTACTTCGTCAGCGGCGACCGTGCCGGCCAGTTCAGCGGCGGCACACGCGCGTCGGCCGCGGGGATGCTCGCCGCGCCCGCGTATGCGTTTCGTGACGGCGGGCTCGTCGCCGAGCGCGGTGCGCGCCACGTGCGCGAGTTCGACGACCGCCCCGCGATCTCGATCGGCGCGAGCGAGCAGTTCGCGCTACCGCGCGTCCACCCCGGGCTGCGCGACGTCGGCGTCTGGCTGGGCTGGTTCGGTCCGGCGTCGCGGCCGCTGGCGGTGCTGTCGGCGGGGACCGCGCTCGCGACGCGGCTGCCGGGGGTCCGCCGGGCGCTGACGGCGACAGCGGGGCGGCTCGTGCCGGGCTCGACGGGTGGACCGGACGCGGCGACCCGCGGGCGCGCCCGCTCGCAGATCGTCGCGGTGGCATCCGACGCCGGCGGCACGCCGCTCACGACCGTGCGGCTCGCCGGCGCGAGCCCGTATGACTTCACCGCGGAGATGCTGGCGTGGGGCGCGATGCGGGCCGCCGACGGCGCGCTGCTTGCGACCGGGGCGCTCGGTCCGGTCGACGGCTTCGGGCTCGACGCGCTCGAGGCAGGGGTCGCATCGGCCGGGATCGAGCGCGGCGCTTGACATGAGAGTGAGTAGTTACTTACTCTCGCGGCGCGCATGATGACCCGGCTCGCCCAGAGGATCGCCGACCACCCGCGGCGCTTCCTCGCCGGGGCGCTCGTCTTCCTCGTCGTCGCGATCGTCGTCGGCACCCCGGTGACCGGGCTGCTGTCGGCCGGCAACGCCGACGACTTCGTCGCGCCCGACGCGGAGAGCACCGTCACGTCGGCGAAGCTGGAGCGCGCGCTGGGTGAGACGTTGACCCCGGCGGTCATCGTCCTCGTTCGCAGCGACGGGAAGATCCTCGACGGCGCCGGACGGGCCAAGGTGCGGCGCGTGGTCGCGACGCTGCGCAGTGATCGCGCGGTCGCGCACATCAGCTCGATCGTCGGCGATGGCACGCAGGCAGCGCCCGAGCGCGGCGGCACGGGCGCCGGGGCCGGCACCCGACCCACGAGCGGCGGCGCGCGTACGCCCGCCGCCATGAAGCCGACGTCCCTCATCTCGCATGACGGGCACGCGACGTACGTCCCGGCGACGCTGCGCTCCGACGCCGACGAGACCGCGACCGGCGAGCGGGTAACGAAGGCGCTCGCCGATGTCCCCGGGGTGACGGTCGGCGGCTATGCCGTCGCCGTGCCACAGGTCTCCGACCGGGTCTCCGAGGACCTCGCGCGCGCCGAGACGCTCGCCTTCCCGCTGCTGTTCCTGCTGTCGCTGCTCGTCTTCCGCGGCGCGGTCGCAGCGCTGCTTCCGCTGTTCGTCGGCCTGCTGACGATCATGGGCACGTTCCTCGGCCTGCGGATCGTCAACGAGGGGCTGCTGCTGTCGATCTTCGCGCTGAACCTCACGATCGGCCTCGGGCTCGGCCTCGCGATCGACTACTCGCTGTTCGTCCTGTCGCGATATCGCGAGGAGATGGAGCGCCTCGGTCCCGGCCGCGAGGCGTTGACGCGGACGCTGCAGACGGCCGGACGGACGGTGATCTTCAGCTCGCTGACCGTCGCCGCGGCGATGCTCTCGCTGCTCGTCTTCCCGGCGCGCTTCCTCTACTCGATGGGGATCGCCGGCGCGATCACCGCGATCGTCGCGTGCCTCGTCGCCCTGACCGCGATGCCGGCCCTGCTGATCGTGCTCGGCAACCGCATCAACGCGCTCGCACCGTCGCGCCTGCGTTACCGCGAGGTCGCCACAGAGCGCGGCTTCTTCTATCGGCTGTCGCTAATCGTGATGCGCCGGCCCGCGACGATCGCGCTCGTGACGGCCGGGCTGCTGGTCGCGGTCGGGTTGCCGTTCCTGCGCATCGAGTTCACGGGCGTCGACGCGAGCGTGCTGCCGTCGGGCTCGACGGCGAAGGTCGTCGACAGCGCGCTGCGCACGCAGTTCCCGCCGGGGCCGACGTCGCCGATGCACGTCTCGGTGCGGGCGGCGCGCTCTGACGCCAGCGCGATGACTGCCTTCGCGAAGCGCCTCGACGGCCTGCCGGGCACTGAGGCGGTGGCCGCCCCGCGCTACGTGAATGGGGGCACGTGGCTCGTCCAGGTGACGCCTGTCGCCCCTGCGCTGAATAGCACGACCCTCGACCTCGTCCATGCCGTGCGTGCGACCCCGGGCCCGGGGCGCGTCGCGGTCGCCGGCGAGTCGGCGCGCTTCGTCGACCAGCTGTCCTCCCTCGGCGCGCGGCTGCCGCTCGCGCTCGCCCTGCTCGCGTTGACGACCCTGCTGATCCTGTTCGCGATGACCGGGTCTGTCGTGCTGCCGCTCAAGGCCCTCGTCATGAACGTGCTGGGCTTGAGCGCCGCGTTCGGCCTGCTCGTGCTCGTCTTCCAGGACGGCCGCCTCGAGGGACTGCTCGGCTTCACGACGCAGAAGGGGTTGGAGGTCACCCAGCCGCTCGTGCTGCTCGCCCTCGCCTTCGGCCTCAGCACGGATTACGGCGTCTTCCTGCTGACGCGCATCAAGGAGGCCCACGACGCCGGTGCGAGCAACGAGCAGGCCGTGGCGGTCGGCCTGCAGCGCACCGGGCGCATCGTGACCGCCGCGGCGCTGCTGTTGTGCATCGCGATCGGCGCGTTCGCGACCTCGTCGATCGTCTTCGTCAAGGAGGTCGGCCTCGGCACGGCGGCCGCCGTGCTGATCGACGCCACGATCGTGCGCTGCCTGCTCGTACCGTCGCTCATGAAGCTGCTCGGCGAGCGCAACTGGTGGGCACCAGGACCGCTGCGACGCCTGCACGAGCGCCTGCGCCTCGGCGAGGTGCCGTAGGCCGGTGCTACGTGAAGATCACCGCGTAGACGCAGATCCCTAACACCGTCGCGGCCGCGATCCGCGTGGCCTCGATGCGATCGCCCTCGGTGAGCTTCACGACGACGAAGATCGCCCCCGCGAGCGGGAAGAACGCCGCGATCGCATACGGGAAGATCGAGCGTAGGAAGTCCAGGAACTCGCTCATCTGCATGCGCGCAAGGCTCGCAGATACGCCCGCCGCGCGACCCGCACGGCGGCCGCTGACCTCGAGGACCGTCGCGGCGCGGACCGACCGCGCCGTTTGCTAGGCCGAGCCGCCCTCGGCGATCGTCAGGAACGCCTGCCAGCGGCGCTTGTCGCGCCCCGCGCGGCGCTCCTCCTCGCTGCCGTCGTCGGCGGCCGCCTGTGCGTCCTCGGAGGCGCGCAGCTTGTCGCGCAGATCCTCGACGTCGAGCTCGTCGGCCGTGTGCGCCTCCTCGACGAGCACGAGCACGCCGTCCTCGGAGACCTGCACGTAGCCCTCGCCCTGCGCGTAGCGGACAATGTCCGTGTCGCTGCGATAGAGCCGCAGCTCGGTCGGCACGAGCATGCCGAGCAGCGGCTGATGGCGCGCCATGATGCCGATCGAGCCGACCTCGGTCCGCGTCGAGACCATCCCGACCTCTTCGTCGAAGACCGACCCCTCGGGGGTCAGGACCTCGACGCGAAACGGCGTTCGTGGCACGAGCTCAGTCGCTCTTCTTGCCGGACGCGGCCTCGACGACGTCGTCGATCGTGCCCTTGAGGAAGAACGCCGACTCCGGCACGTCGTCGTGCTCGCCGGCGATGATCTCCTTGAAGCCGCGGATCGTCTCGGCGATCGGAACGTACGCGCCGGGCAGGCCGGTGAACGGCGTCGCGACGAAGAACGGCTGCGACAGGAAGCGCTCGACGCGACGGGCCCGGCCGACGATGAGCTTGTCCTCATCCGACAGCTCGTCGATGCCGAGGATCGCGATGATGTCCTGTAGCTCCTTGTAGCGCTGCAGGATCTCCTTGACGCGGTTGGCGACCGTGAAGTGCTCGACGCCGAGGATGTCCGGCTTGAGGATCGTCGAGGTCGAGTCCAGCGGGTCGACCGCCGGGTAGATGCCCTTCTCGGAGATCGCCCGCGAGAGCACGGTCGTGGCATTCAAATGCGCGAACACGGAGGCGGGCGCCGGGTCGGTGAGATCGTCGGCGGGGACGTAGATCGCCTGCACCGAGGTCACCGAGCCGTCGCGCGTCGACGTGATGCGCTCCTGCAGCTGGCCCATCTCGGTCTCGAGCGTCGGCTGGTAGCCGACCTGTGACGGCATCCGGCCGAGCAGCGCGGAGACCTCCGAACCGGCCTGCACGAAGCGGAAGATGTTGTCGATGAAGAGCAGCACGTCCTGGCCGCCCTGCTCACGGAAGTACTCCGCCATCGTCAGGCCCGCGAGCGCGACGCGCATGCGCGCTCCCGGAGGCTCGTTCATCTGACCGAAGACGAGGATCGTCTTGTCGATGACCCCCGACTCCTTCATCTCGAGCCAGAGGTCGTTGCCCTCGCGGGAGCGCTCGCCGACGCCGCAGAAGGCCGACAGGCCGCCGTGCTCCTGGGCGAGGTTGTTGATGAGCTCCTGGATGAGCACGGTCTTGCCGACGCCGGCGCCGCCGAACAGGCCGACCTTGCCGCCCTTGGCGTACGGCGCGAGCAGGTCGACGACCTTGATGCCGGTCTCGAACATCTCCGTCGTCGGCATGAGGTTCTCGACGTTCGGCGCCGGACGGTGGATCGGCCAGCGCTCCTCGTACTCGACGTCGCCGGCGTTGTCGATCGGCTCGCCGAGGACGTTCATGATCCGGCCCAGAACGCCCTTGCCGACCGGCACGGTGATCGGGCCGCCGGTGTCGGTGACCTCCTGGCCGCGCGACAGGCCGTCCGTGGAGTCCATCGCGACGCAGCGCACGCGATCGTCGCCGAGGTGCTGCTGCACCTCGAGTGTCAGCAGGTCGTCGCCGCGCATGACGGTGATCGCGTTGTAGATCTCCGGAAGCTCGCCGTTGGGGAACGTCGCCTCGATGACGACGCCCTGGATCTCCTCGATCCGGCCCGTGATGGTCTTGGTCTCTGTAGTGGCCATTTGATCTCCCTTACGTGAGCGACTCGGCGCCCGCGACGACTTCCATGATTTCCTGAGTGATCTCGGCCTGACGGGCCCGGTTCATCTCCAAGGTGAGGTCTTCGATGAGCTCGCCGGCGTTCTGCGAGGCGTTGCGCATCGCCGTCATGCGAGCGCCGTGCTCGGACGCCGTGGACTCCAGCAGCGCGCGGTACACGGAGATCTCGACGTAGTCCGGCACGAGCCGGGCGAGGATCTCCTTCGGATCGGGCTCGTAGTCGACGAGCGCGCGGCGGGCGGGCTTGTCCTCGGTCTCCTCGTCGGAGTCGCTGTCGAGGATCGTCGCCTGCTGCAGCGGCAGGAGCGTCTCGCGGCGGACCTCCTGCGTCAGCGGCGAGACGTAGCCGTTGTAAAAGATCTCGACGCGATCGCACTTGCCGTCGATGTAGGCGGCCATGAGGTCGTCGGCGATCGCCCGCGCGTCGGCGTACGCCGGACGATCGGTGAAGCCGACGTAGCGGCCGACCGGGTCCTTGCCGCGGAAGCTCAGCGTCGAGACGCCGCGGCGCCCGACCGCGCTGTAGACGACGCTCTTGCCGGCACCCTCGTACTCGCGACCGCTGCGCAGCCCGGCTCGCACGATCTGCGAGTTGAAGGCGCCCGCGAGGCCGCGGTCGCCCGTGACGAGCAGCAGCGCGACCTTCTCCTCGCTGTCGTGCTCGGCGAGGATCGGCAGGCTCGAGACCTCCGAAGACCCCGCCGCCTCGGCGGCCTGGCGCGTCATCCGCCGGATCGCCCCGGCGTACGGTCGCAGCGCCGCGATGCGCTGCTCGGCGCGGCGCAGACGAGCCGCCGCGACCATCTCCATGGCGCGGGTGATCTTCTGGATGTTCTTGACGGACCCGATCCGGGCCTTGACGTCGCGCTGGGTGGCGCTCACGCCGGTGCCGCCTCCTTCTCGAGCTCGTCGGCGTCGGCGGACTTGTCGGCCTCGGGCGCGGCGGGGGTGGCGGCGGGCTCGATCGCGACGCCGTCCTCGTCGATGTCGTCGCCGAAGTCGTTGGCGAAGTCCTTCACGGCCGCGTCGACGGCCGCGACGATGTCGTCATCCCACTTGCCGCCCGCGATCTTCTCGAGCACCTCGGCCTGCTCGGCGCGCATCCGCGACACGAGGTCCTGGTGAAACTCGGTGACGCGATCGACCGAGACGCGGTCGAGGAAGCCGTTGGTCGCCGCGTAGATGACGACGACCTGCTCCTCGACGGGCATCGGCGAGCGCTCGTTCTGGTTCAGCGTCTTGACGAGCCGCTCACCGCGAGCCAGCGTGGCCTGGGTGTCGGCATCGAGGTCGGAGCCGAACTGCGCGAACGCCTCGAGGTCGCGGTACTGCGAGAGCTCGAGCTTCAGGCGACCGGCGACCTTCTTCATCGGCTTGATCTGGGCGTTGCCGCCGACGCGCGACACCGAGATGCCGACGTTGATCGCGGGGCGCACGCCCGAGAAGAAGAGCTTCGGCTCGAGGAAGATCTGCCCGTCGGTGATCGAGATGACGTTCGTCGGGATGTAGGCCGAGACGTCGCCGGCCTGCGTCTCGATGATCGGCAGCGCGGTCATCGACCCGCCGCCGAGCTCGTCGCTCAGCTTGACGGCGCGCTCGAGCAGGCGGCTGTGGAGGTAGAAGACGTCGCCCGGGTAGGCCTCGCGACCCGGCGGGCGACGCAGCAGCAGCGACATCTGGCGGTAGGCGAAGGCGTGCTTGGTGAGGTCGTCGTAGACGCACAGCGCGGCGCCGCCGTTGTAGAGGAAGTGCTCGGCCATCGCGGCGCCCGCGTACGGCGCGAGGAACTTCACCGGGGCGGCCTCGTCGGCGCCCGCGGCCACGATGATCGTGTTCTCCATCGCGCCGGCCTCGGCGAGCGTCTCGGCGAGCGCGACGACCGTCGCCATGCGCTGGCCGATCGCGACGTAGACGGAGATGACGCCGGACTTGCGGTTGTTGATGATCGTGTCGACCGCGATCGTCGTCTTGCCGGTCTGGCGGTCGCCGATGATGAGCTCGCGCTGGCCGCGGCCGATCGGGATCATCGCGTCGATCGCCTTGATGCCGGTCTGCATCGGCTCGACGACCGGCTGGCGCGCGACGACGCCGGGAGCCTTGAACTCGGCCGGGCGCTTGGACTTCGCGTTGATGTCGCCCTTGCCGTCGAGCGCGTTGCCGAGCGGGTCGACGATCCGTCCGAGCAGCTCGTCGCCGACGGGGATCTCGAGCAGCGAGCCGGTCCGCTTGACCGTGTCGCCCTCGACGATCTTGTCCCACGCGCCGAACAGCACGACGCCGACGTTGTCGGACTCGAGGTTCAGCGCGAGGCCCGTGACGCCGTGTGGCAGCTCGAGCATCTCGAACGACATCGCGTTCTCGAGGCCGTGCACGCGCGCGATGCCGTCCCCGACCGAGAGGACGGTGCCGACCTCGGTCAGCTCGGCCGAGCCGGCGTCCAGCCCCTCGATACGGCTCTTGAGGATGGAGGTGATCTCATCAGGCTTGATCTTCATGGAGGTCGTGTCAGCTCCTTCGTGTCCGCGGTTTCAGTCAGGCGCCGCGGGCGACGTGCTTTCTCAGGTTGTCGAGGCGATTGCGGATCGAGGCGTCGAGGATCGAGTTGCCGACACGCAGGACGATGCCGCCGAGGATGTCCGGGTTCACGTCCGCGGTCAGTTCGATCTTCTGGCCGGTGTCCTTGGCAATGCGGTCGCCGATCTGCTTGACCGTGGCGTCGTCGAGCTTGGTGGCGGTCGAGATCGAGACCGGCAGGATCTTGTTCTCCTGCTCCCACAGCCCGTCGTAGTAGCGCCGGATGCGGAACACCGCCGGCATGCGGTGCTTCTCGATCAGCAGCTCGAGGAAGTTGATCAGGGTCGGGTCGGCACCCTCGACGGTCTTCTCGAGACCGTCCTTCTTCTCCGGCGTCGAGAAGTAGGGCGAGAAGAAGAAGACCGCCAGGTCGCGATTGGTCTCGAGCGCCTCGGCGAACTGGCCGAGCTGCTCGCGGATCTCGTCGAGCTTGTCGTGCTCCTGGGCGACCGCGAACAGCGACCGCCCGTAGACCTCGGCGATCTCCTCCATGCGATCAGTTGCTCCGGTCGCCGGTCAGGGCGGAGAAGTCGAGCTCCGAAAGCGCTTCCTCGACGAGCTTGCGCTGGTCGGCCTCGGTGAGCGTCTTGCGCGTGACCTTCTCCGTCGCGAGGATCGTCAGGTCGGCGACCTCGTTGCGGATGTCCTGGATCGCGCGGCGCGTCTCGGCTTGGATGTCGCGCTTGGCCTGCTCGAGCAGCTCCTCGCGCTTGGCCTTGGCATCCGTGACGGCGGTGGCCTCGGCTGCGTCCGCGGCCTTGCGGGCGCGGGCGAGGATCTCCTCGGCCTGGGTGCGGGCGTCCTGCAGGCGCTCGCGGTACTCCGCGAGCAGCTCATCGGCCTCGACGCGCGTGCGCTCGGCCGCGTCGATCGACTCGTCGATCGCGTGCTGGCGCTTGTCCAGCGCCTCCTGGATCTTCGGGAAGACCATCTTCTTCAGGACGTACAGGCAGACGGTGAAGACGACGAGCGTCCAGATCATCAGCCCGACGTTCGGCGAGACGAGGAACGACCCGCTCCCGCCCTCGGCGGGTGCTGCGGCGATCAGGCTGACGGCGTCCATGCGAAATGCCTACAGGAAGAAGGCGATGAGACCGCCGACGAGGCCGTAGAAGAAGCACGCCTCGGTGAGCGCGAAGCCGAGCCACTGGATCGAGGCGATCTCGTCCTTCATCTCGGGCTGGCGCGTCACCGACTCGATGACCTTGCCGAACAGCATGCCGATGCCTGCTCCGGCACCCGCGGCACCGCCGCCCGCGCCGACGCCGAGGGCGATCGCGCGTCCGGCCTTCTGGCCGTAGAGGTCGGGGGTCGCCGCCGCCGCCGAGAGGATGGACTGGATGGAAAGCGGATCGGGCATGTGAGTCAGGCTCCTTCTAGTGGTGTTCGGAGACGGCGCTACCCAAGTAGATGCACGTCAGGATTGCGAAGATGAACGCCTGCAGACCTGCGATCAGCGTCACCTCGAAGAGGAAGATCGCGATGCCGGCGGGCAGCGTGAACCACGCCAGGACCTCGAGGCCGAGCAGCACCGACAGGCCGCCCGACATGAACTGGATCAGCATGTGGCCGGCCAGCAGGTTGGCGAACAGTCGGACGGTCAGCGAGATGAGCCGCAGGAACTGCGAGAGGATCTCGAGCGGCGCGATCATGATGAGGATGCCGCCGCTGACGCCCGGCGGGATCATGATGCTCTTCGTGTAGCCCCAGAAGCCCTTCGCGCGCAGGCCCTCGATGTTGTAGGAGAAGAACACGATCAGCGCGAGCACGAGCGGGATCGAGACGTTGGCCGTCGCCGCATAGATCTGGAAGGACGGGATGTTCGCGCCGAAGAGGTGGAACTTCGCGCCGGAGTTCACCGGCAGCGGCAGGTATCCGATGATGTTCGAGACCCAGATGAAGACGAACAGCGTGCAGACGAGCGGGAACCACTTCTTCGCCATCGCGTCGTCCATGTTGTCGCGCACGATCTTGTCCTTCAGGCCCGAGTAGAGCCACTCGACCGCGGTCTGGATGCGGTTCGGGCGCGCCTGCATGCGGTTGGAGACGTAGGTCATGACGCCGAGCGTCAGGATGGACGCGAGGAAGAGGTAGAGGACGCCCTTGTTGAGGTCCAGCGGACCGGGCAGGTTCACCCACGTCAGGAGCTTGAACTCCTCGGCCGGATGGAAGGCCGGGTTGTCCGTGCGGGTGGCGCCGAAGATGGCCACGATCAGGACCATCCCGAGGATGTAGACGCCGCCGATCCCGAGCCCAAGCTTGCGACGCGTGCTCATCTAGGTGGTCCTCTTTCGTGTCACGTGCGAGATGGCGGAGCCGGCGAAGAACAGGGAGAAGGCACCAAAGATGACGAGCGCCGCGGTCAGGCCGTCGGCGCGCGAGGCGGCGAGGCCGAGGGCGACGATCGTGCCGGCGAGCACCCAGACGCGGGCCATCGCATAGAAGACCCCGAGGCCGATGCGGCGGCGCAGGTCGTCCTCACCCACGAGCCGGCGCTCGGCCATGATCGAGACGAGCCGCACGACGACCCAGGCGGCTGCGCCGACGACGTAGCCGAGCGCGGGCGCACCCGCGCCGACGACCGGCACGGCCAGAACCGCGACCAGCACCATGTCGACATAGGGCAGCAGAGTCATGGATCTGCGCTCGACGCCCACCGAGGCGCTTATCGACAACGACTGTCCCTGCGGCGAATCGGCCCCAGCAGCCCACGTCCGCGGGTTGCGTCGACGGTCGATTGATCGGACCAATGGTCCGTGTTATGGAGAGCAGGCATGGCGGAGGGGTCGGAACCCTACACGTCCTCGACCGCGCAAGGAGCGCGGGTGGAGTGCTGGGTGACGCGCCGCAAGCATAGCGTGATCGGGGACTTTGTAACAACTTTGTGACAGGCGCTACCACCCGGTCATTTCCCGCTCCGAGCTTCGATCGCCGCCTATGGATGCGAAAGCGACCGCGATGCAGGGAAGCTCGCCCCGCGGCGTGCGCAGCGGCGTTAGCATCGGACCGTGTCCGCCTCGCGCGATCACGGGTCACCGCGTCGGCACGCCCCCGCGCACGACGATGGCGCGCTCGCACACGCCGATGAGCACGACGACCCGCATGGCCACGGGCATGAGCACGAGCACGGCCACGGCCATGGCGCGCACTCGCACGCGCCGTCCGCGGACGCCGACCGCCGCTGGCTGACCGTCGCACTCGCGCTGATCGCCGGCTTCATGGGCGTCGAGGTCGTGGCCGGCGTGCTCGCCGGCTCGCTCGCCCTGCTGTCGGACGCCGGCCACATGCTCACCGATGCGGCGTCGCTCGGGCTCGCGCTCGTCGCGGCGCGCTTCGCCGCGCGGCCCGCGGCGGGCGCGTTCACGTTCGGATTCGGGCGCGCGGAGATCCTCTCCGCGCAGGTCAACGGCGGGCTGCTGTTCCTGCTCGCGGGCGTCATCGCCGTCGAGGGCCTCCAGCGGCTCGGCTCGCCGCCCGACGTCGACGGGTCGATCGTCATTCTCGTGGGAGCCATCGGCGCCGTCGTGAACGTCGCCGCGTTCTGGGCGCTGTCGCGCTCGGAGCGCCAGAGCCTCAACATCGCCGGCGCCCGCGCGCACGTGCTCGCCGACCTCTACGGCTCGGGCGCGGCCGTGGTCGCCGGCGTCGTGATCGTGGCGGGCGGTCCGGCGCAGGTCGATGCGATCGCGGCGCTCACGGTGTCCGCGCTCATGTTGCGCTCGGGCTGGTCGCTGCTGCGCGCGTCGATGCGCGTGCTGCTCGAGGCCGCGCCACCCGGGATCGACCCCGACGAGGTCGGCCACGCGCTCGCATCCCAGCGCGGCGTCGTGGAGGTCCACGATCTCCACGTCTGGGAGGTGACGTCCGGCTTCCCGGCGCTCGCGGCGCACGTCATCGTCGCCGCCGACGACGACTGCCACGGCTGCCGCCGCGACCTGCAGGCACTGCTGCGCGAGCGCTTCGGCATCCGTCACACAACGCTGCAGGTCGACCACGAGTCTTGGAACGAGCTCGTCGAGATCCAGCCGCGCGTGCCCACGGCCTGAGCTCGATCCCCTTCGTGTGTGGATCGAGGCCGAGGTTGGCGCTCCGCGACCCCCCCGCGACTGACACGATCTCGTGCCGTGCCCGGATGGCCTCCCCGCTGCGAGCTCGTCGTGTTCGGCGCCGGCGGCCTGCCGCGCTCGATCCCGGCGCCGCATCCCGACGTCGTGCGGGCGCTCACGCGCGACGGCGTACCGAAGGCCTGGTTCTATGCGGGCTATGCGGCCGTCCGTGAGCTGCAGGTCGTCGCGGTCCCGCCGCTCGGCCGCCTGATCCGCTTCGCGAGCTCGGGGCTGGGCGCGAGCCTGCTCGTCGAGCCGGTGCTCGGGGAGGTGCTCTTCCGTGTCAACGTGCGCGGCGCGTCGCCCGCGTTCGTGAGCTCCTCGCTCACGCGGTTCACCGCAACGGCGCGCGCCGTCGTCGACCGCTACCCGTACTACTCGCTGCAGTCGACGCCCGCGGAGATCGACGTCGTGGCGGCGGACGTCGCAGCGATCATCGATGCCATCGACGCGCCGGCGCTCGGCCCCGAGCTGTACTGGTCGACGTTCGTCGAGGATCTGCGCGCCGGCGCCTTCCCGTCCGAGGTCCTGGCGCCCGAGTGATCACGCGTCCACGACCAAGGCGACAGCGGGACGCTTGCGTCGCCGCTACAGGGCCGACGAGCCGATGACCTCCTGCCACCACGCCCGCTCGGGATCGGTCTTGGCGGAGCGCAGCTTGCGCCGCGCGTGCCACTGCAGCTGCTCGCGACTGCCGACGAGCACGTGCGGTCCGCAGACCGCGTAGCGGCCGTCGGACAGCACGACGAGCGCGCCGGGCACGTCCCAGCGGGTTCCGAGCCGATCGACGACGGCGAGCCCGAGCACGCGCTCGGGCGAGTCCGGATCGCCGTCGGCGTCCGTCCACGGCCGCGTCGTGAAGATCGGCGCGCCGGTGGCATAGTGCGCGCGCTCGGGGCGCGGGGCCGGGCCGACCGGCCCGTGCCGCCAGCGCTCGCGCGCCTCCTCGAGCGCGCCCATCGCCGTCTGGCGGGCGAGGACGTAGAGTCGATCGCCGGCCTCCAGGCGGGTCGAGCCCCGCGGCGGCAGCGCCTCGTCGTTGCGTACGAGCACGTTGACGAGCGCGTCGCGCGGCAGCCCGAGATCGCGCACGCGCACGCCGATCGCGGCGTCGCCCTCGACGAGCGGCACCTCGACGACGTCGGCGCCGAGCTCGCGGATCGTGCCGATCTCGACGAGCGGCTTGCGTAGCGCCGGCTCGTTCGTCAGTGCCCCGAGCTTGCCGGCGACCCACGTGAACGTCGAGCCCTGCAGCAACGTCGAGACAAGCACCGCGAAGAACGCGATATTGAAGTACTGGACGGCCCCGGGCACGCCCGCGATGATCGGAAACAGCGCCAGCACGACCGGCACCGCGCCCCGCAGCCCAGCCCAGCCCAGGACGATCCGGTCGGCCGTACCCAACGCTGCCCGCGCCGTCGCGATCATCACCGCGAGCGGCCGCGCGACGAACACGAGCACGAGCGCGAGCAGCGTGCCATTCAGCGCGATCGGCCCGAGATCTGAAGGGTAGACGAGCAGGCCCAACGTGAAGAACATCGTCAGCTGGGCGAGCCACGCGAGGCCGTCGTGAAACGCGCCGACGGTCTGGCGCGCGGGCAGCGCGGTCGAGCCCATCGCGAGGCCGGCGAGGTAGACGGCGAGAAAGCCCGAGCCGTGGAGGACGTCGGCGGCGCCGAACGCGACCGCGACGACCGCCAGCGACGCGACCGGGTACAGGCCGCCGGTCGCGAGGTTGGCGCGCCGGAACGCGTGGATCGCGAGCCAGCCGACCGCCGACCCGACGACGACGCCGATCCCGAGCTGCTGCACGAACAGGCCGAGCATGTCGATGACCCCGTAGCCCGGGTGCAGGATCCATTCGACGAAGCCGAGCACGAGCAGCACGGCGACGGGGTCGTTCATGCCGGCCTCGCCCTCGAGCGTGCGCGCGAGGCGGCGCTTCAGCGTCGATCCGCGCAGCAGCGCGAAGATCGCCGCGCCATCGGTCGCGGACACGATCGAGCCGACGAGCAGCCCCTGCAGCAGCGACAGGTCGAGCAGCCAGTAGGCCGCGAGGCCGGTGACCATCGCCGTCAGCAGCGTGCCGAGCAGGGCGAGGCTGAGGGCGGAGCCGATGACCGGGCGGATCTCGCCGAAGCCCGCCGCGAGGCCGCCCTCGAAGAGGATCAGCGCGAGCGCGATGATCCCGATCGTGCGCGCGACCTCGTAGTCCTCGGGCCTGCCGCCGAACTCGAGCGCCCCGATCGCATCCGAGCCGACGAGCATCCCGACGCCGAGGAACAGGACGAGCCCTGGGATCCGCAGCCGGCCGGCGGCGAGCGAGGCCGCGAGGCCGAGTGCGAGCAGGCCGCCCGCCGCCAGGATGTAGACGCCCTCGTGTCCCATCGCGGGATCTTGCTACAGCCAGTCGGCGCGGCGCAGCGCGCGGTACAGCCCGAAACCGGTGGCGAGCATCGCGAGCAGCGCCATCGGATTGCCGTAGTGCCACTTCAGCTCGGGCATGTGCTCGGAGTTCATCCCCCAGATGCTGGCGATGAACGTCGGCACGGCGATGATCGCCGCCCAGCCGGAGATCTTGCGCACGACTTCGTTCTGCGGCAGCCCGATGACGGCGAGGTTGGCCTGGAAGATGCTCGACAGCACGTCGCGCTGGGTCGCGATCTCCTCTTCGACGCGCCGCACGTAGTCCCCGACGTCGCGCAGCTGGTTGCGCAGCAGACGGCCTCCTCGACCTCCTCGATGTCGTTCTCGAGGCCCTCGACGACGGGGGTGTAGTCGTCGACGACCTTGTCCATGACCGCCCACACCGCGGCCGCCGGGGCGAGGCGCAGCGGGTCTGGGTGCCGCTCGAGGCGCTCGCGCGCGGTGCGCAGGTCGCTCGCCGCGCCGTGGCGCAGAACGACGGCGTAGCCCGGCCCGGCGAAGACGTGGATCTCGCCGAACTCGACCTCCTCCGTCTCGTCGAGGTAGCGAGCGCTGTGCAGGACGAGGAAGTAGCCCTTGTCGAGACGGTTGCCGTCCTTGTAGTGCGCGCAGTCGACGAGCATTCGCCTATCTTCCCCGCCGCTGCGAGCGGAAGCTAGCGTGCGGCCGCAGACCGACTTGCAGGACGCGCCGCAGCACCGCGAGGGCCGTCCGTTCGTGCCCGCCGTGCGTGACGAGCGCCGAGTCCCATGATGACCCCGCGGGGCCTGCGTTCCAGTGGTAGAGGTAGACGGCCTTGATCTGCGGGTTGGCCGGCAGCACGCGATCGAAGATGAAGCGCGTGACCTCGGCTGCGTGGCTCACGCCCTGCGGGAGCTTCGTCGGGCTGCCGTTGTCGCGGCGCACGATCCCGCCGGTCTCCGTCAGCCAGATCTCCGCACGGGGAAGGACGTGCAGCAGCGCGCGCAGGCGCTTCATGCGGAAGCGGTTGGCCTCGACGTAGTTGTGCACGCCCCACAGCCTGGGCTTGAAGCCGAGCCGGCGGCAGAACGTGCGCACCCAGTTCGCCATGTTCGGCATGTCGAGCACCTCGGGGGCGAGGATCGTGCAGCTGCGACATGCCCTGCGCAGCGCGCGGTAGTACTCGGCGACGAGCTTCGTGCGATGGCAGGTCGGCTCGCCGCAGTGGTTGGCCTCGTTCCAGGTCGCGAATGTCCTCGCCCACGGGTAGCGCGTGCGCAACCGGCGCAGCTCGCGGCCGAGCTGGATGGGCTTGGGCAGCGAGCGGCGGTGGACGCGTGAGTGCTCGAACGTCAGCAGCGGCGAGACGCCCGCCGCGTGCGCGGCCGCCATCCAGGCGTCGAGCTGCTGGACCTGCCACAGCACGTGCAGCGCGTCCCACGGGACCGCGAGGCGGGCGTAGCGAATGCCGAGCCGGCGAAAGCGCGCGTCGGAGAACATGTCGTCCTTCTGGTCGCCGATGCCGATTCGGACCGACCGCTGCAGCGCGGCGGCGGCGCTTGTCTCACGCGTCGAGACGGCGGCGGCGGAAGCGGGGGCGCCGCTGCGCACGGTCGCCGCGGTCGCCGCGGGAACGGCGACCGGCGCGAGCGCGACCGCGGGGACGGCGGCCGGTACCGCCAGCACGGCGGCGACGAGCACGAGCGCGGCGACGCAGCGCCCACGGACGGCCGCCACTCAGCCGCCGATGAGGATCGTGTCGTCCGCGGTCCAGTGCGCGGGCAGCGAGACGAGCCCCGCGAGCTCATGGTTCGACGAGCTGTCGGAGGACTGAAACCGGTCCCGTTCGTCGATGTTGGAGAGGTCCACGGGCCCGTAACCGTATCGCTCCGGCGGCCCGTTCTCGCAGCTTGTCACGGCGCGTCAGGACTGCAGGCGCTCGAACTCCTCGGTCTCGCGTCGCACGGCATCGAACTCGCCGGTCTGCAGGCGCGTCTGCACGTCGGCGTCGATCTCTCGCTCGCTCGCGTCGGGCCTGCGGCGACGTAATCGCGTCGCGTCGAGGCGCTTGAACTTCAGGATCTCGAGCACGTAGACGAGGTACACCGACGCCACGAGGACGAGCAGGCCGAGCCCCGCCATGACCGCGGCCCAGCCCGGGTGCAGCCTGCCGCTGTTGTCGGAGTACGGCACGAAGCGCAGCGCGACCGCCAGCCCGGCGAGCGACAGCGTCCAGGCGTAGAGGTAGAGGACCGTGCGGCGCGTCGAGAAGCCGATCCGATCGAGGCGATGGTGGAAGTGCTCGCGATCGGCGGCGTAGACGGGGCGGTGGTACTTCATCCGCTTCAGCACGACGAACGTCGTGTCGAGGAACGGGACCGCGAGCACGATGAGCGGGAAGATCAGCGCGAGCGTGGCGTTCGTCTTCGCCGAGCCGAGCACCGCGATGCAGCCGAGCAGCAGCCCGAGCAGGTTCGACCCGCAGTCGCCCATGTACACGGACGCGGGATGGAAGTTGTGGATCAGGAACCCGAGCGCGGCCCCCGCCGTCAGCGCCGCGAGCACGCCGCCCTGCGCGGTGAGGGAGCGGCCCGTGCTGTTGTAGAGGTCAAACGCGATGATCGCGAGCGCGCCGGCGCTGATCGCACAGACGCCGGCGGCGAGCCCGTCGATGCCGTCGGAGAAGTTCACGACGTTCATGACGCCGGTCAGGCCGAGGACCGTCAGCGGCGCGGCGAGGTCGCCGAACTGCAGCCGCCCGACGAACGGCACGGTGACGAAGTCGACCTTGACTCCCGCGCGCACGGCGAGCACGGCGGCGGCGACCTGCCCCGCGAGCTTGACCGCGGGATTGAGGTCGAAGCGGTCGTCGAGCGCGCCGACGACGACGATCAGCGTGGCGGCGGCGAGGATCCCGTGCGCCTCGCGGCTGCCCGGCATCACGATGATCGCCGCGATCGCTCCGCCGGCGAAGATCGCCATCCCGCCGAGCAGTGGCGTGCCGCCGGGGGCCAGCCCGCGACCGCGGGCGTGGTCGATCGCCCCGATCGACCGCGCGAAGCGCATCGTCAGCGGCGTCAGCGCGGCAGTGGCCGCGAGAGCGATCACGAAGGCCGTCAGCGCGTCGAGCTCGTCGAGCACGCCTGCGACTGTATCTAGCGACGGTCGATGCGGGCCGCGGCCCGCGCCGCGCCCGCGCCCGCGCGCGGCGCGCGCCCGCCGAACCCCTACGGCAACGGCTCGATCGCCGCGACGCGGCGCGAGTGGCGCCCGCCCTCGAAGGCCTCTGCCAGGAATGCCTCGACGATCGCGTCGGCCTGCTCGCCGTCCAGGCGGCGACCCGACAGCGTCACGACGTTGGCGTCGTTGTGGGCGCGCGCGAGCTGCGCCTCCTCGACGTCGTGGGCGTTGACGGCGCGCACGCCGGGCACCTTGTTGGCGACGATCGCGACGCCGACGCCGGAGCCGCAGACCAGCACGCCGCGCTCGGCATCTCCCTCGGCAACCAGACGGGCCGCGGGCGCGGCATAGCGCGGGTAGTCGACGGACTCGTCGGAGTCAGGTCCGACGTCGACGACGTCGTGGCCGGAGGCGGCGAGCTGCGCCTTGACGTGCTCCTTGAGCTCATATCCGGCGTGATCAGAGGCGATGGCGATGCGCATGTCTAGACCCTACCCGGCGCCGCCGGGGGGTCGCGCGTCCAGCACCGCGGCCAGCGCGTCGCGACCGACGGCGCCCTCGCGCGGCAGCGACCAGCGACCGGTCTGCTCGTAGGTGCGCAGGTCGACGACCGTCGACGCGATCCCCGCGAGCGTGCCACCGTCGAGCACGAGGTCGGCGCCGTCGCGGATCGAGCGCGGGACCTCGTCGAGCGTGCGCGCGTCGCGCCCCCCGGCGAGGTTCGCGCTGGACTGCATCACCGCCACGCCGACCGTGGCGAACGCGGCGATCGCCGGCGACAGCGCGGGGACGCGCAGACCGAGCGTCGACGGATCGGGGCCGCAGGCGAGCCGGAAGCGACCCTCGGGGTTGGCGAGCAGCAGCGTGACGGCACCGGGCAGCAACCCTGCGGCGCCACGGCGGGTGCGGGGGCCGAGCTGCGGCAGTGCGTCGAGCGCGCGCTGCAGTGCGAAGAACATGACGGCCGCGGGCTTGTCCGCCGGCCTGCCCTTGAGCTCGTACAGGCGCGCGACGGCGGAGGGCGAGTCCGGGTCGCAGGCGAGGCCGTAGACGGTGTCGGCGGGAAAGACGGCGACGCCGCCACCGGCGATGCAGCGCTCGAAGGCCCGCGCGTCGGCAGGACGGAGGCTCACGAGCGCGCCGCTCGCGCGACCCCGCCGGGCCGCCGGCCCGTCACGACGCGCTCGATCCCGGTGAGGTCGCGCTCCGAGCACACGTCCTCGAAGCCCTCCCCTACGAACAGCGCGCGCACCGCGCCGGCCTGCCCGGCGCCATGCTCGATCGCGAGCAGCCCGCCGGCGCTCAACACGCCCACGGCCGCGGGCACGAGCCGGCGGATGACATCGAGCCCGTCGTCACCAGCGAACAGCGCGCCCGCCGGCTCATGCGCCGTGATCTCCGGTGCGAGCGCGGGACGCTCGCCGTCGGCGACGTAGGGCGGGTTGGAGAGGATCGCGTCGCAGTCCCGGATGCCGGCCAGCAGGTCGCCCTCGACGAACGTGACCTCAAGGCCGAGCGCGAGCCCGTTCGCGCGCGCGACCTCGAGCGCGTCCGCGCTGACGTCGGTCGCGATCAGGGACAGGTCCGGGCGCTCGTGCTTGAGCGCGAGCGCGACGGCGCCGCTGCCGGTGCCGACGTCGACGACCTGCGCGCCCGCGGGCAGCCTGAGGCCGATCTCGACGAGCAGCTCGGTCTCGGGCCGCGGCACGAGCACGCGCGCGTCGACGTGCAGGTCGATATGGCGAAATCCCCGCGTGCCGAGGATGTAGGCGACCGGCTCGCGCAGGACCGAGCGCCGCCGCACCGCATCCTGGAAGGCGCGCACCGCCGGCCCCGTGACCTCGCGCCCGGGTTCGAGGAACAGCGTGGCCCGGCCCACGCCGAGCGCGTCGGCGAGCAGCAGCTCGGCATCCAGGCGCGCCGTGTCCGAGCCGGCCGCGCCGATCGCGATGACCGCCGAGTCCAGCGCTTCGCGCACCGTCACCCCGCCGAACACGGAGCCGGCCGGCGTCACTGCTCGAGCATGCGGCGCTTCTCGTCGGACTGCAGCGCGTTCGTGAACTCCTCGAGCTCGCCTTCGAGCACCTCGTCCAGGTTGTGCACCAGCAGATTGATGCGATGGTCCTTGACGCGTCGCTCGCCGTAGTTGTACGTGCGGATCTTCTCGGCGCGGTCGCCGCGGCCGACCTGCGAAAGGCGGTCGGCCGCAAGCTCGGCCTGCTGCTCAGCAAGCGCGGCCTCATACAGACGCGCGCGAAGCACCCGCATCGCCCGCTCGCGGTTTTGCAGCTGCGATTTCTCGTCCTGCATCGAGACGACGATGCCGCTCGGCCTGTGCGTGATCCGCACCGCCGAGTCGGTCGTGTTCACCGACTGCCCACCCGGGCCCGACGATCGGTAGACGTCGATCTGCAGGTCGTTCTGGTCGATCTGGACGTCGACATCCTCGACCTCCGGCAGCACCGCGACGGTCGCCGTCGACGTGTGCGTACGGCCCTGGGACTCCGTCGCCGGCACGCGCTGCACACGATGCGTGCCGCCCTCGAACTTGAAGACCGAGTACGCGCCGTCACCCTTGATCGCAAACGTGTACGCGCCGTCGCTCGCCTCCAGCAGCTCGACCCTGAAGCGCCGCTTCTCCGCGTACTTGGACAACATCCGAAAGAGGTCGCCGGCCCACAGGCCGGCCTCGTCGCCGCCGGCGCCGCCGCGGATCTCGACGATGACGTCCTTGTCGTCGTTGGGATCACGCTCGACCATCGCAAGCCGGATCTCCTCTTCGAGGCGCTCGATCTCCACGCGCGCGTCGCCGAGCATCTCGCGCACCTCGGCGTCCTCGGACTCGTCGAGCATCGTGCGCGCCTCGGCCTCGTCGGAGACGGCGGCCCGCCACTGCTGGGCGAGCTTGTCGGCGACTTCGAGCTGTCGGTACAGGCGCCCGGCCGCGGCCGCGCGGTTGCGATCCCCGAAGATCTCGGGGTCTGACATCTCGCGCTGCACGTCGGCAAAGCGCGCCTCGATCTGCTCGACGAGTTGCTCGATCACGGTTCGGTCGAGGGTATTGCAGCGCGTTGACCTGCCGTCCAGCGGGATTCTCCCCGAGCATAGACTTAAGACAACTTTTGTATAAGGATTTCGTCGATGCATGGGGAAACACTCAAGCCGTACGGGCAAACACCCGATGGGGAGCACGTGGACGTCAGGTCGAACATCCGTCCAAGCCGCCGCAGCGAGGCTGCCCCGGCCGCGAGCCTCGACGTTCACGCGGCGGCCGCGCTCGAGCGGCTGACGCGCTGGGCCGCGAAGGCCCTGCGAGCCCCGGTCGCGTTCGTCTCGCTCGCGAACGCCGACGGCACGATCGCGCCGAGCGCGTCAGGCCGTGGCCCCGCCCCCTCGGAGGGCACGCTCGAGCTGTGCGCGCACGTCATCGCGACGCGCAAGCCGCACACCGTGTCCGCCGGCGGCGGCGATCCCGCCGCGTTCGTCGGCGCCCCGCTCATCGACAGCGGGGGCCACGTGCTCGGCTGCCTGTGCGTCATCGACACCCGCGGACGCCGCTGGAGCGTCCATGACACCGGGCTCGTCGCAGAGCTCGCGATCTCCGCGACGACCGAGCTTGAGCTGCGCACGGCGCGGGCGATGGCCGAGCGCGAGAAGCGCTGGAGCGACGGCCAGCAGCGTGTCCTCGAGCTCATCGCCGCACGGGCGCCGCTCACGCACACGCTGACCGAGCTGCTGCATGTCGCCGAGTCGCACGCCCCCGGCATGCTGACTTCGGTCCTGCTCGTCGAGCAGGCCGGCCTCGGGCGCAGCGTCCTGCGCCACGCCGCCGGCCCGAGCCTCCCGCGCGCGTTCTCGAATGCCGTCGACGGGCTCGAGGTCGCCGACGGCCAGGGCATCTGCGGCACGGCGGCGGCCCGGCGCGAGCCGGTCGTCGTGCTCGACGTCTCGTCCGATCCGCTGACCGCCGCGTTCGTCAAGCTCGCCGACGCGCACGGCCTGCGCGCCGGCTGGTCGACGCCGATCCTCTCCAGCGACGGCGCGGTGCTCGGGACGTTCGCCATCTACTACGGCCCGCAGCGCCCCCCCAAGCCCAGCGACGAGATCGTCATCGACCGCTCGATCCACCTCGCCCGGCTGGCGATCGAGCAGACGCGCGACGCGGCGGCCCTGCGCGACAGCGCCACGCACGCGCGCTCGCTGGCCCGCGAGCAGACCGCGCTGCAACGTGTCGCGACGAGCGTCGCCGAGGCGCGCGATCCGGACACGCTGTTCAAGCTCGTCGCCCGTCAGGTCGGGCTCCTGCTGAAGGCCGAGAGCGGCTACGTCCTGCGCTTCGTGGAGGACTCGCAGTACCGCACGATGGGCTCGTGGGCGCGCTCGGATGCGCATGTCGTCCCCGTCGGCGAGACCCACGCCTACGCCGCCGACGGCCTCGTCGCCCAGTTGCGCGGCGGGCGCGCCGTCCGTCGACGCAGCGTCACGACGGGCAGCCATCCGTTCGAGGGCCGCCACCGCATCGGCGCGCCGATCGTCGTCGACGGCGCGCCGTGGGGCGTCGTCATCGCGCTGCGCGATCGGCTCGGGGCGTTCGAGCGCGAGGACGAGAAGCGCATCGGTCGCTTCGCCCAGCTCGCCGGCGTCGCGGTGTCCAACGCGCATGCCCGCGAGCGGCTCGCGACGCAGGCGCTGACCGATCCGCTGACCGGCCTGGCCAACCGCCGCGCGTTCGATCAGCGCCTCGCCGGCGAGACCGAGCGCGCGCTGCGACACGGACGCGAGCTGTCGCTGATGCTCGTCGACGTCGACCGCTTCAAGGCGATCAACGACCGCTTCGGCCACGCGACCGGCGACCGCGTGCTCGTCAACCTCGCCGGCGACCTGCAGTCGGTCATGCGCACCGGCGACATGCTGGCCCGCGTCGGCGGCGACGAGATGGCGATGATCCTCGCCGACTGCCCGCCCGAGCAGGCCGTCGAGGTCGCGACGCGGATGCTCGCCGAGATCGCCAAGGACGCCTCCTTCTCGCACCGCCACGGCGTGACATTGTCGATCGGCGTCGCCGGCCTGTCGCCCGCCGGCACGGCCGACGAGCTCCTGCGCCGCGCCGACCAGGCGCTCTACCGGGCGAAGGACGGCGGCCGCAACCAGGTCATCGGCTACGAGCGCCAGATCATGCTCGGCGGCCTGCCGCAGCAGCCCTGAGCGGCGCCCGCTCGCTCGCTCGCTCGCTCCTTCGTCAGGCGACGACCTCCATGCCGACGCGGTCCTCCTCGCCGGCGTCGGCCGGCGACTCGACGGCCAGGACCGCTTCGAGCGCCGCAATCGCAACCGCGAGCTGACTGAGGTCGGGCTCGCGCGTCGTCAAGAGCTGGAGCTTCATCCCGGGCGCCATGAGCGCCCGCGCCCAGCGCTTGGAGCGGTTGCGACCAAAGCACTTGATGACCTCGAACGCGAGGCCCGCGACGAGCGGGATGCCGAGGATCCGCGAGGCGAACAGCCAGTACCAGGCGGGCGTGCCGAGCGGGGCGAAGACGATGACCGCGACGACCATCACGATCAGCATGAAGCTCGTCCCGCAGCGCGGATGCAGGCGGCTGAAGCGCTGCGCGTTCTCGGGCGTCAGCGGAAGCCCGGCCTCGTAGCAGGAGATCGTCTTGTGCTCGGCGCCGTGGTACTCGAAGACGCGTCGCAGATCCTTGAGGCGCGAGACGACCCACAGGTAGACCAGGAAGATCGTGATCCGGATGACCTTCTCGACGAGGACGAAGACGAGCGAGTTCGGGAGCTGGTCCTTGATCGTGCTCGTCAGGCCGACGGGCAGCAGGAAGAACAGCCCGATCGCGAGCGACAGGCCGATGACGACGGTGCCGGCCCAGGTGCCGCCCGAGATCGGCTCCTCGTCAGCGGGCGTCTGGGCATTGGCCGAGATGTTCAGCGCCTTGAAGCCGAGCCGCAGCGACTCGCCGAGCGCGACGACGCCGCGCACGATCGGCCAGCGCAGCCAGCGATGGCGATTCAGGACGGAGACGAGCGGGAAGCTCGCGACGACGATCTCGCCGCGAGCGGCCTCGCCGCTGCCGAGGTGGCGGCCGTCGGCGATCTGCTCGGGGGCCGGCGCGCGCACGGCGACGGCCCACGTCGAGACGCCGCGCATCATGACGCCCTCGAGGACGGCCTGGCCGCCGACGGGAGCGTCGCGGATCGCCGTCAGGGTCCCGTCGGCCAGCCGCTCTGTGTCCTGCGCGGCTGCCACCGGTGGACCGCGCTGCCTAGGCGGTGGGCGCGCGCTTGGCGGCGCGGCGCTTGAAGCGGTCGACGCGACCGCCGGTGTCCACGAGCTTCTGACGGCCCGTGTAGAACGGATGGCAGTTCGAGCAGATCTCGACCTTGATGTCCGGCGTGGTCGAGCGGGTCTCGAACTCGTTGCCGCACGTGCATCGCACGTGGGCCGTGACGTACTCGGGATGGATGTCGGTCTTCATAGTTGCATCCAGTCTATCGGCAGTCCTGCCGCGCCCAGGCACTCCTCAGGCCCCGAGTGGACACCTCAGCCGCAGGACGTTGTGCTCGTCGGTCTCGTCGACACGGTGATCGGCGTCGACCTTCACCGCGACGCTCGTCCCGGGGATGCAGAGCGGCGCGACGACGACGACCGCCGCCTGTCCGCCGGCCGCGATCGCCGGGGCGTCGGCGCTGACGCCGAGGACGCGCACGGCGAACGGCGACGCGGTCGTGCGGCCTTCGTTGCGCACGACGAGCGAGTAGATCGCGAGCGCTGGACGCGCGTCGAGCACCGCGCTCAGCGAGGTCGCGACGAGATCCGAGCGGACGTCGGGCTGCCAGCACGACCTCGTCGTGCGCCGCTCGCCGCGCACGATCTCGCCGTCCGCGCCGATCCAGCGGAAGCGCACGACCGCGCGGTAGGTGGCGGGGACCGGCAGCCCGTCGACGCGCTTGTGGAAGACGAACCCGGCGCGCCCGGGCTGCGCGGACTCCCAGACGCCGAAGCCGTCGACGCCGGGGACCTGGCGCCAGTGGCGCTCGCCGGCACGCCGGCGCTGCAGCACGAAGCGCATCTGCATCCGCTCGGCGGCGGCGATCGCGGGCATCGAGCCGACGAACGCGGCGATCCGCTCGGCCGGCAGCGGGCTCGTCTTGCAAGACTCAAGCGTCGCGCTCAGCGCTGGCGGCACGGGGGTCGTGGGCACCTGCGCCACGGCCACGCCCGCCCCCAGGTGGAGGCATGCGGCGACGAGCAACCCGGTCCGGCGTGCGCGATCCATGCGCTGCTATGACCAACGGCGGGGGCGCAAGTTGCGGGCTTTGTCGGGGCTTTGTCGGCGCATCGATGCGGTTCGTGCCAACAATGCTGCAATCCGTCTGGCATGTGCCGAAGCCGGGCACTGGGATGGCTACGCTGAACGCACGGGCAGAGCGGACGAATCGCCCTGCGCCGGACCGCACCCCACACATCGGAAACCCTCCAGTGACTCGTGTTGCCATCATCGTCGCCGTCGTGCTCGCAACCCTCGCCGGCGCCAGCGTCGGCGCACTCGCCTGGGCGGACTCGAGCGCCGCCGGCAAGCTCCCCGCGGGCGCGCGCGTCGCGGGCGTCGATGTCGGCGGCCTGACGCAGGCCGAGGCCCGCGAGCTCGCCAACCGCCGGGTCAGCGCGCTCATCGAGCGTCCGGTGAGCATCGAGCTCGGCGACAAGACGTACACGCTTTCGGCGCAGAAGGCGAAGGTGCAGGTCGGCCTCGACAGCGCGATCCAGCGCGCGTTCGAAGCCGGCCGCAAGGGCTCGTTCCTCGCCCGCGGGTGGCGCAAGCTGAGCGGCGAGGAGCTCAAGCGCGACCTCCCCGCTCGCATCACCGTCGACCACGCCGCGATCCGCGCGTTCGTCGCGGGCATCGAGCGCGAGCAGGCGCTCGAGCCGGCCGACGCGAAGCTCAACCTGACGCTGACGAGCGTGACCGTGACCGCAGGCAAGCCGGGCAAGCGCCTCGCCGCCCGCGAGGCACTGATCGCGCGCCTGACGCGACGCCTGACGACCCGCACCGACGACCGCACGCTGCACGCCCGGGTCGTCGACGTCGACGCGAGCGTCACCGCGGACAAGGTCTTCGACGAGCAGCCGATCGCGCTCACCGTCTCGCGTGACCAGAAGCGACTGCGCGTCTTCAAGCGCGGCAAGCTCGTGACGACCTACAGCGTCGCCGTCGGCTCCCCGCAGTACCCGACGCCGACCGGACAGTTCTCCGTCCAGACGAAGCAGGTCAACCCGGTGTGGAGCGTGCCGAAGTCGGCGTGGGCGGGGGATCTCGGGGGTCAGGTCATCCCCGGCGGCGACCCCCGCAACCCGCTCGTCGCGCGCTGGATCGGCTTCAACGGCTCGGTCGGCTTCCACGGCACTGCGTCCGCCGGCTCGATCGGAACCGCCGCCTCGCACGGCTGCGTGCGGATGAATCCGGCCGACGTCATCGACCTGTTCAAGCGGGTCGAGGTCGGCACGCCGGTTCTCGTCGCGTAGGGACGCGCGGCTCGTATGAGCGACCGGCGAGCCCGTCGCTCGCGCGGCGCGCCTCAGCGGTTGTAGACGGCGAGCCGGACCCGTTGGCTGCCGTTCCCGGCGATCGCCATCCAGGCGATGATCGCGCTGTGGCGGGCCGCGGCGATCGTGAACCGGCCGGCGGTGCCGGGCAGCGTGCGCGGCGGCGACCACGTCCCCGAGCGGCTGGCAGCGACGCGCAGCGCGCCCACGTGGTAGCGGCCCGGTTCGACCCAGCCGATCAGCGCGCGGTCCGACAATGCCGCCAGGACCGGCGGCCCGACGCGCGCGCCGGGCGAGGAGAGCGTCGTGGCCAGGGGCATGCCGGCGATCGCGGCCTGCACGCTCGTCAGGTCCATCGCGCCGTCGCCGGCCTGGCTGATGTCGCGGAAGCGCTGCCAGGCCGCGAACGGCGAGGCGACGGTGAACGCGACATCAGGCCCGTCGACCTCCAGCCCTCCGGCCGTGTTGGCGACCGCGAGCGTCCCGGGCTGCGTGAGCCCGGCGTCGCGGCGCAGGCGCGCCAAGCGCATGAGCACGGCGGCGCCGCCCGCGACGGGCGTCTGCCAGCTGACCCCGGCACCGCCGGGACCGTCGGCTGCCCGGACCGCGATGGCGTCGTCGTCGCCGGAGACCTGCCGGCGCGAGCCGAACGTGCGATGCCCGGCGCGCAGCGTCGCGGCCGTCGCGCTGTTGGCCTCGCCCGGCCGCCAGCCGGCGACCACGATCCCTGACGGCGAGACGGCGAGCGTCTGCGGCGCCTCTCCGTAGAGCGCCACCAGGCTGATCGGCCCGAGCGTCTGCTGGCGCCCGAAGTGGCCCGCGCCGCGGCGCACTGCGGCGCGCAGCACGCCGATGCGGCGCGTTCCGGCGGTCCAGCTGACGACGAATGTTGGCCCGCGTCCGGCGACGACGCCGGTGAGCTTGATCTCGGGAACGGAATCCGTGGGCGTGCGACGGCGTGCCAGCGTCTGCGGCTTGCCGAAGCCGTGGCCGGGCCGCGCCACAGCGGCGCGCACCTCGTCATGCGTGCGGTCGCGTGCGCGGACGATCCATGCCGCGACGACGCTGCCGTCGGGCCCCGCGGCAAGCCGTGTCCCGTAGATCTGCACGGCCCGCGCGCCCTTGCGCGTCGAGCGGCGCTCGAGCGCGACCGCCCGGCGCAGCGTGCGCCCGTGACCGAGCCGCGCGTAGAGCGCGCCCGCGTCGTTGCAGTCGCGCGCGGGGCGCGTGTAGACGAGCGCGCTGCGCCCGCCCCCCGGCGTGATCGCGACGGCGAAGTCGCAGATCCCCGCCGGCGTGACGGAGCCGCCGGCCCTCAGCGAGTCGGCCCGCGCGGGCGGCGCGGCCGTTGCGAGCACGAGCACGAGGCAAGACGCGCTCAGCGCGATGCCCGGCGTTCGACGATGGTCCCAGCGGATCGATGCGGACATGGCGTGTGCCTCCTTGCGGTCAGCGCGTTAACGGCTCCCGGCACGAGAAGTCGCGCGTCCGCCGGGCGGACGCGGTGGCGTCGCGCCTCAGTCCGACCGGGGGTCTTCGTCATTGCGTCCGCGATATGGACGCTTTCGCGAAGACCCCTGCATCAGGCGGTCCGGATCGCGGCTGCCGCGTGCAGGCCGAGGTCCTCGATCGCCTGGTCGCGCAGCTTGTGCTTCTGCACCTTGCCGGTGACGGTCATCGGGAACGCGGCGCAGGTCGCGACGTGCCGAGGGACCTTGTAGTGCGCGATCTTGCCGTCGCAGAACGCGCGGATCGACTCGACGTCGACCGTCTGGCCCTCGCGGGCGATGACCCAGGCCATGATCTCCTCGCCGTAGCGCTTGTCGGGCACGCCGACGACCTGGACGTCGGCGATCGCCGGATGGCCGTAGAGGAACTCCTCGACCTCGCGCGGGTAGACGTTCTCGCCGCCGCGGATGATCATGTCCTTCATCCGCCCGACGATGCGGACGTAGCCGTCGTCGTCCATCGTCGCCAGGTCGCCGGTGTGCATCCAGCCGTCGGCGTCGACCGCCTCCGCGGTCCGTTGCGCCTCCTCCCAGTAGCCCGACATGACGAGGTAGCCGCGGGTGCGAAACTCGCCCGCCTCGCCGCGCGGGACCGTCTCGTTCGTCGCCGGATCGACGATCGCGATCTCGGTGTGCGCCATCGCCTGGCCGACCGTCCCGCAGCGGTTGGCGAGCGTGTCGTCGCGGCGGACCATCGTCGACGCCGGCGACGTCTCGGTCATGCCGAAGACGATCGTCATCTCGTCGACGCCCATGTCCGACGAGACGCGTCGCATGACCTCGATCGGGCACGGCGCGCCGGCCATGATCCCCGTGCGCAGGTGTGAGAGGTCGAAGTCGGCGAAACGTGGGTGGTCGAGCTCGGCGATGAACATCGTCGGCACGCCGTAGAGGCTCGTGCAGCGCTCGGCGGCGACGGCCGCGAGCGTCGCAAGCGGGTCGAACGCGTCCTGCGGATAGACGATGCAGGCTCCGCTAGCAGTACAGGCGAGGTTGCCGAGCACCATCCCGAAGCAGTGATAGAGCGGCACCGGGATGCAGACGCGGTCGGCCTCCGTATAGCCGAGGCTCGCGGCCACGAGGGCCCCGTTGTTGAGGATGTTGTGGTGGCTGAGCGTCGCGCCCTTCGGGTGCCCGGTCGTGCCGCTCGTGTACTGGATGTTGATCGCGTCGTCGCAGCGCAGCGCGGCGGTCCGCGCGCGCACGTCGTCGGTGCTCCAGCCGTCGCCGCCCGCCGCGAGCGCGTCCCACTGCGGTGAGTCGAGGAAGATGACGTGCTCGAGCGCCGGCAGGCCCGGCCGGACCTGCGCGAGCATCGCCGCGTAGTCGGCGCCCTTGAACGCCGGCGCGGAGACCAGCGCCCGGCAGCCCGACAGCGCCAGCGCGTGCTCGAGCTCGGTCGTGCGGTAGGCGGGGTTGATGTTCACGAGGATCACCCCGAGCTTGGCCGTCGCGTATTGCACGAGCGCCCACTCGTAGCGGTTCGGGCTCCAGACGCCCACGCGGTCGCCCTTCTCGAGGCCGAGGGCGAGCAGCCCACATGCCACGCGGTCCACGGCGGCGTTCAGCTCAGCCCACGTGAAGCGCACGCCCTGCTGGCATGACACGAGCGCATCGCGATCCGCGAAGCGCTCGGCCGTCCGATCGAGGTTGGCGCCGATCGTCTCGTCCAGGAGCTCGACGGCGTCGGTGCCACGGGCATGGGAGGCTGCGATCTGCGCCATCTCGACTCTCCTCTGCGGTGCTGCCAATGGAACCGCAAGCTCTACTCCCGGCGGGAGCACGCGTCAACTCAGGTGTTGCGGTACAGCGGGCCGTCGCCACCCTCGGGCGTCGTCAGCCGCCCGCCCTTGGCGGTGATCGCCCCGCACTGCACGCAGTTCGTGTAGTTCACGATGACGTCGACCTTGCCCGTCGCCGGCGCGTCGTCGGGGATCTCGTAGACGCCGGCCGGGCACATCCAGGCCCACGTCTCGGCGATCTCGCGCGGGACATGCTTCTGCACGCGGATGTGGTTCGGAGCGTCGTCGCGGGTCGCGTTGCCGGTCAGGTAGACGGAGGAGAGCTTGTCGAACGTGTACTTGCCGTCGGCCTTGGGATAGCCGTCCTTCGTGTCGCCGACGAACATCTCGCGCGTGTCGTTGCGATGCCAGTGGCGATGGCCGCCGGGGAAGCGGCCCTTGGTCATGATCATGAGGTTGACGAGCGGGCCGCCTTTGAGAAAGCCCTTCGAGAACGGCTGGCGGGTGTTGCGGACCTCGTAGAGCTCGTCGGCGATCGGCGACGCGTCGACGGCCTCCTGGTAGGAGGACAGGTCGTTGTCGCCGCGCTTCAGCGCCGCGTAGATCGCCTCCCCCGCGAGCTTGCCCGACGCGATCGAGTGGTGCACGCCCTTCAACGCCACCGTGTCGACCATCCCGGCGGAGTCGCCCACGAGCAGCGCGCCCGGCATCGACAGCTTCGGCATCGACCAGAAGCCGCCGGCCGGCAGCGCCTTCGCGCCCCAGCTCACGCGCTTGCCGCCCTCGAGGATCTCGCGCACGAGCGGGTGCAGCTTGAACTGCTGCAGGAGGTCGTGGCAGGACGTCGTCGCGTCGGCGTACTCGAGGTCGACGACGAAGCCGATCGAGACGTAGGACTCGCCCGTCGTCTCGTCGTTCATCGGATAGATCCACGTCCCGCCGATCTGCCCGTACTTCGGCGACAGCTTCAGCGGCCACGGCCCGATCGTGTGGATGATGCGGTCCAGGGGCTTTGCGACCTTCCAGACCTCCTTGACGCCGAGCTCCCAGACCTGCGGATCGGCCCCCTCGGCAAGCCCGAACTCGCGGATCGCGGCGCCGGTGAGGTGGCCCCAACAGCCCTCGGCGAGCACGGTCACCTTCGCCTTGACGTCCGTCCCCGGCTCGAAGTTGCCAAGCGGCTCGCCGTCGCGGCCGCGGCCCTTGTCGCCCGACCTGACCCCGACCACCGCGCCGTCCTCGACGATGAGCTGCGTCGCCGCCGTCTCGGTGAGGATGTAGGCGCCGGCCTCCTCGGCGATGCGCTGCTGGTAGCGCGCGAGCGCCGAAACGGAGATGACCTCGTTGCCGTGGTTGCGAAACGGCGGCGGCGTCGGGATCTTCAGCGCGCGCTCGGCGTTCGGCAACAGGTAGACGGCCTCCTTGGTGACCTCGCCGAACGCGAAGCCCTCCAGGCGCCAGTCCTTGCGGCTCAGCTCGGGGAACAGCTCCTCGAGCGGCTTCGGGCGCATGACCGCGCCCGACAGGTTGTGCCCACCGCACGTCTTCGCCTTCTCGATGACCGCGACCGGCACCTCGCCGAGCGATTCGAGCAGCTCCTGGTCGTCGGCCAGCAGCGCCAGCAGGCGGTTCGCGCACGCGAGGCCGGCGGTGCCGCCGCCGACGATCGCGACGCCGACCTCGATCAGATCGTCCTCGGGATCGAGGCCGTGCTTGACGAACTCCGCCTGCGGATCGACCGGCGGCGGGTACGCCGCCGGCGCCGTGCTGTCGGGGACGGGCACGGGGCCGCGCTACGCCTTCTTGGCCTTCACGGCCTCGGTCAGCTTCGGCAGGATCTTGTTCAGGTCGCCGACGATGCCGAGGTCGCAGTACTCGAAGATCGGCGCGTTGGAGTCCTTGTTGATCGCGACGATGTTCTCGGACGCCTGCATGCCGACCTTGTGCTGGATCGCGCCGGAGATGCCGGCCGCGAGGTAGAGCTTCGGCGCGACGGTCTTGCCCGTCTGGCCGATCTGCGTCGAGTACGGGTACCAGCCGGCGTCGACGACCGCGCGCGTCGCCGCGACGGCCCCGCCGA
Source organism: Solirubrobacterales bacterium (assembly GCA_038260305.1). GTDB lineage: Bacteria > Actinomycetota > Thermoleophilia > Solirubrobacterales > Solirubrobacteraceae > CADCVQ01. The sequence continues at coordinate 54,412 of JBBSNY010000002.1, read as the reverse complement.
GCGCGGCGGCGAGCGCCTCGCAGAGCTCGAAGCCCTCGGCCTTGCCGAGCCCGCGACCGCCTGCGACGAGGTAGTCGGCGCCCTCGATGTCGACCTCGGCGCCGCGCGCCTCCCCGCGCGTGACCATCGTCGCCTGCGTCGACCACGGCGACAGCTCGACGGTGACGTCCTCGACGGCGGCGGCATCCGAGCCCGGCTGCGCAAGATCGAACGCGTTCAGGCGACCGATGATGATCCCGCGATCCTTGTACTGCGACGTCGAGATCGACGAGTCGCCGTGGATCGGGCGCTCGGCGGTGAGCTTGCCGTCGACGACGTTGACCTTCGTGACCTCCATCGTCACGCCGGCGTTCAGGCGCGCTGCGAGGCCGGCACCGATCTCGAAGCCGAGCAGGCCGCCACCGAACAGCGCGTAGCCGTGGCCGCCGTCATCCATGACGTGCGCCATGACGTCGACGACCGGCTGGGCGAGCCCCTCCGGCGCATCGGCGGCGCGGAAGACCTTCGTCGCGCCGTAGTTGCCGAGCGTCGCGGCGAGCTCGTCGGAGGCGTCGCCGATGACGACGGCGTGCGCCTCGCAACCGAGCTCGGCGGCGAGGCGCGCGGCCTCGGACACGGCGCCAAGCGAGTTCTTGTTGAACGCGCCCTCGTAGTGCAGCGCGTAGACCAGGATGTCGGAGCTCATGACAACAGCTTCCTCTCGTCGAGCCAGGCGACGATCTTCTCGACTGTCTCGTTCGTGTCATCGTCCTCGATGATCGTGCCGCCGGCCTTCGCGGGCGGCGCCTTGAAGTCGCCGCAGATGACCTTCGAGCCGGCCTCGCCGACGCGCTCGGCGGCGATGCCGGCGTCGGCGATCGCGAGCGCTTCCAACGGCTTCTTCTTCGCGCCCATGATCGCCTTGAGCGAGGGATAGCGCGGCTCGTTGATCGCATCGCCGACAGAGATGACGGCGGGCAGCTTGACGTCGACGGTGTCGTAGCCGTACTCGGCCTGGCGCTCGCAGCGCAGCGAGCCCTCGGAGACGTCCATCTTGATGACCTGCGTGAGCGACGGCATCTTCAGGTGGTCGGCGACGACCGCGCCGATCGTGTAGCACTCGCCGTCGTCGGACTGCTGGCCGAGCAGCACGAGGTCGGGTGATTCGCGCTCCAGCACCTTCGCGAGCGCGTAGCCCGTCGCGGCGACGTCGGAGCCGGCGAGCGCGTCGTCGGACAGATGGATGGAGCGGTCGGCGCCGAGCGAGACGGCCTTGTGCAGCGCGCGCACGGCGGTGCTCGGGCCCATCGTGACGGCGATGATCTCGTCGACCTCGACGACGCCGCCCTCCTTGACCTGCATCGCGGCTTCGATCGCGTGCGTGTCGTAGGGGTTGAGGTTGCGTTCGCCGCCGCGGTCCATGCGTCCGGTCTGCGGGTTGATCCGCTTCTCGACGGCGGCGTCGGGCACCTCCTTCACCAGGACGCAGATCTTCACAGCGGCAGGCCTCCTTCGGCGGGGCGGGTCATGGGGTCAGGATAACCGATTGACTGACCAGTCAATCGCATGGCACGGCCGCGCTTTCCGGCTAACCGGCGCCGGAGGCCGCGGCCGCGGAGGCGACGGCGGCGCGGATGAAGTCGACGATCGCCTCGGTGCTCGATCCCGGTCCGAAGACCTCCGCGACGCCGAGGCGCTTGAGCTCGGGGATGTCGTCGCTCGGGATCGTGCCGCCCACGGTGACGACGACATCGTCGATCTCCTGCTCGTGCAGGAGCGCGACGATGCGCGGCACGAGCGTCATGTGCGCGCCCGAGAGGATCGACAGTCCAACCGCATGCGCGTCCTCCTGGATGACGGTCTCGACGATCTGCTCGGGCGTCTGGTGCAGACCCGTGTAGATGACCTCCATGCCGGCGTCGCGCAGCGCGCGGGCGATGATCTTCGCGCCGCGGTCGTGCCCGTCGAGGCCGGGCTTGGCCACGACGACGCGGATCTTCTTGGAAGGGGGGGTGGACTCCGGCATAGGCGGCGACAGGCGCGCCGATCATAGTCTGCGCGCGGCGATCACACCGGCCCTGTGCGTACACTCGCGGCCGATGCTCCGCGTCGTCGCGTCGTTCGCATGCTTGTGTCTCGCAGTCGTCGCGCTCACCGGGCACGCGTCCGCGCAGGCGCCGCCGACAACGCCGGCGCAGCAGCTCGATCACGGCATCCCCGTGCCGCCCGCCGGCCGGGCGCCCGACTCCGACGCGCCGCCGGGATCGCCGCCGCACTGGCTCCCGCACGATATGTGGGTGCACCTGCACTGGGTGCCGTTCGACGAGGCCCGGCTGCAGAAGCTGCTGCACTCGAGCCGGCGCGCCTTGTGGCAGTGGTTGCGCAACGACGTCCAGACGCTTGCCGAGCTTGGCGCGAAGCACGGCTACTCGTCGCCGAGCAAGCTCGCCGCCGCGCTCGTCGCGCCGCGCGCGAAGGACGTCTCCCCGAAGATGCTGGCGGAGCTCCGCGCACGGACTGTGCGGGTGCTCCTCCAGGGCCACCTCTCCCAGCACCTGATCTTCCATTCGCTGCACCAGGAGGCCGGACCGCAAGCCGCAGCCAAGCTGTTCGGGGTCAAGGACACGGCGAGCTTCCAGCGCCTGCGCCGCCTGGATCTCAGCCCCCTGCGGATCGGGCGAACGCACGGGCGCACGCGGCACGAGATGCAGGCCGGGCTGCAGCGCGCGCTGCGCAAGGCGGCGCGCGAGGGCGTCGAGGGCGGCGACACGTCGCCGCGCCAGGCGCAGATCGTCCTGCAGCGCCAGCTGCGCCAGGTTCCGCGCTGGCTCGGCGAGGACCACTACAACGGCCCGCCGCAGACGACCGCCGGCAAGCTGCGCTATCCGTTCCGGCCGTCGTTTCAGAGCCCCGTCCTGTCCGGCGACGGGCGCACCGTCCTCTTCGACGCCCAGCAGCCGGCACCGCCCCTGGCGATGCGCTACGGCGAGGTCGTGCTCGAGGGCCGCGACCTCGGAAGCGGCGCACAGCTCGACCCGCGCGACGCGTCGGCCGGCGCGCTGCTCGATCGCCCGTGCTCGAGCTACAGCGCGAGCCTGTCCTCGGACGGCACGAAGATGGCGTACGAGATCTCCGCCGGCAACCGGACGTACGCCAAGCGCTACGGCAACGTCGTGGTGGCCGTCGCGGACATGGCGAGCGGGGGCGTGCGCGTCGTCGCGGGCGGCCAGCACGGCGCGCGCGTCGAGACGGCCTATGACCCGGCGCTGTCGGATGACGGCAACGTCGTCGCATACGAGAGCGTCATCGCCGACCCGATGTCGCCGAGCGCGAACTGGGCCACCCGGGTGCGCGTGCGCGACCTGCGCCACGGCGTCGCCGCGCGTGTGTCGACGGTTCCGCGCGCCGGCGCCTACGACGCGACGGTGTCGGGCGACGGCCGCGTCGTGGCGTTCACGTCCTACTCGCGCGACCGGCTACAGGTCTTCACCTATGACCGCGTCTCACGCAAGGTCAGGCTCGTCAGCCGGATCGGCGGCCATGCCGGGCGCGCCGCCGAGGCGTGGGAGCCATCGCTCTCACGCGATGGCCGCCGCATCGCGTTCACCGCGACCCGCGTTCAGGGTGGTCGCGCCCGCGTCTACCTGCGCGACCCCGGCGAACGCACGTCGCGCGCGATCAGCGGCCCGTCCCGCGGATTCTCCCACGAGCCGTCGATCTCCGCGGACGGGCAGCGTGTCGTGTTCTCCGAGTTGCGGCGCGGGGTTCGCCAGAGCCCGTCCGGCCGGCCCGTCCAGCGTTTGCTCGTGCGCGACCTCGTCAGCGGCAACGAGTTCGTGGTCGGCGAGGACGCGCTCACGAGCTGGTCGGGTCAGCCGCAGCTCTCCAGCGACGGGCAGCGCGTCGCCTCTACGACCGACGCCGGGGTCGCGGCCGGCGGCGGGCCGGGCGGGCTGCGCGTCGTCGTGGCCGATCTCGTCACCGGCACATTCACGACCGCCAGCCCGCCGTCGCCGATCGGCTCGTTCGACACCGCGCCCGCACTGAACCCCGGGGCCGCGCGCCTCTGCGCCCTCGCGCCGCCCGTGTGGTGAGGCGCGAGCGCAACGCGACTGCGCGCCGGCGCCTCGCCGGCGTGTACGCAGCCGCGCGGGCGCTCGCCTTCGTCGTGGCCTGCGCCTTCGCGCTCGCCGGGCAGCCGGCTCGCGCCGCCCCGCCGCTCGCGCAGCTCGGCGCGTGGTCGTACGTCGCGGATCCGCACGACGCCGGCGTACGGGACGGCTGGGTCGACCGCCCACCGGCGATGACCCCTGTGACGCTGCCGAACGTCGCCAACCCGTCGCTGCTCACCGGCACCGCCGGTGAGCGGGCCTACAAGGGGAGCATCGGCTGGTGGCGCACGACGCTCTCGGTGAGCGCCGCCGGGCGCTACGTCGTGCGCTTCGGCTCGGTCCACCACCGCGCGACGGTGTGGATCGACGGCCGCGTGGTCTGCGAGCACGACGGCGCCTACGAGCCGTTCGAATGCCCCGCGACGCTCGGACCCGGCGCGCACCCGGTCGTCCTGCGCGCGAACTGGCGCCTGCCCGAGCGTCAGCAGCGCCAGGGCTATGACCGGGCGTGGTTCAACTGGGGCGGGATCGCGTGGCCGGTCACCGCGGCGCCCGTCCACGACACCGAGATCAGGCTCACCAATGTCCAGACCGAGCTCGGAGCGCGGCAGACTGCCCGCGTCAGCCTGACCGCCGAGCTTCGCGACACGCGCACGAGCGGCGCTCCGCAAGCGGTGACCGTGACGGGCACGCTCGCGCGTGGACCGGACGCGCGGACGGTCGTCTTCGAACCCGCCACGCTCGCGCCCGGCGAGCGGCGCCGGATCACCACGCGCCTGATCGTCACGCGCCCGGTGCTCTGGAGCCCTTCGAGTCCCGCGCGCTACGACCTCGCGCTCACCACGCCGACGGCCACGCTGCAGCGCAAGGTCGGGCTGCGCGAGCTGCGCCGCAGCGGCCGGCGGCTGCTGCTCAACGGGCGAGCGCTGCAGATCGCCGGTGCGGGCATGCCGATGGACGCCAGGGACCACGGCGACGCCCTCACGTCCGCCGACATGGACCGCATCGTCGACGAGCTGCGAGCGATCGGCGCGAACGCGACGCGCTCCCAGCACCCGCTGTCGGATGAGATGCTCGACCGCCTCGACGCCGCCGGGATCCTCGTGTGGCAGCACATCGGCCCGTTCGACAAGGCCGGCCGCTTCTGGGCACAGACGCCGCAGCGCCGCGCGACGGCGATGGCGCGCGCCGTCGCCAGCGCGGAGCGCACTGCCGCCCACCCATCGGTCCTCGCGTTCAACCTCGCGAACGAGGTCGCGGGCCGCGGCCATCCCAAGGGGCAGGCGCGCTACATCGACACGCTCGCCCGCACGCTGCACCGCCGCGTGCCAGGGACCTTCGTCGTCGCCGACATCTGGGGCCGTCACCCGCCGCGCCGCGCCGGCGGGCGCCTGTTTCGCAACCTCGACGCGGTAGGCCTGACGGAGTACATCGGGATATTCGAGGCGGCCGGCGCTCCGCTCGCCGACCTGCAGGCGCGCGTCGCCAAGCTGCTGCGACGAGCGCACGCGGCGCTGCCGGGAAAGCCGCTCGTCATCACGGAGTTCGGCGCCAACGCCAACGGCCAGAATGCGACAGATCGGCCCGGTGGATATCGCTACCAGTCGCGGCTGCTCACGCGCCGCATCGCCTACTACGCGCGCCAGCCGGGCGTCGCGGGCACGCTCGTCTGGGTCCTGCGCGAGTACGCGGTGACGCCGAACTTCCGCGGCGGAACGCTGCGGGCCCAGGTGCCTGGACTGAAGCTGGGCGGGCCGTTGAACGAGAAGGGCCTCTTTCGCTACGACGGCTCGGCAAAGCCGGCGGTGGCCGCCGTCGCCGCGGCGTACGCCGGGGTCGCCCGACCGGCGCCCGTGAGCGGGCTCGCCGGCGCCGCGGTCTGCTGTCAGCCCCGGCGCTGAGCGTCCGCGCGCGCCGCGAGCTTCGCCCCAGGCTTCCTGCAGCCGCCCTTGCCGTCGTCACCGAACGCGCAGAAGTGCTTGATGATCTCGCAGTTGCGCAGCTTGAACTGCCCGCTGCCGAGCCGCACGCGGACCGTGTCCCTGCCCGGGCCGCAGTCGATCGTGCCCTTGCCGTAGTAGGCCCAGACGTAGTCGCGGCCCGGCCCGCCGCTGACCGTCGTGGTGCCGTGGCTGGGGTAGATCCAGTCATTGCCGGCGCCGCCGCTGAGCACGTCGTGCTGATGGGTCGTGTTGCCCTTCGGGTCCCAGTCGCCCCAGATGATGTCGTCGCCGCCGCCTCCCGCGAGCCGCTCGCTACCGTGATGGCCGAGCAGCTCGTCGCTCTTAGGACCGCCGAGCTTGCGCCGGTCGGCGTTGTCGAGCGCCTGCCAGAGGATCCCGCTGAGCGCGGGCCAGCTGTGACCGGCGCCATCGTTGTGCGGGACCTTCGAGCCGCCGCCGGTCGTCGTGCGACCGCTGCCCGGCCCGCAGTTCAGACCCGGTTCGGGCGGACCGCAGCCGCCGGGCGCGATGCCGGTGTTCTGCGCCTGGCCTGCCAGCGGCGCGCACAGCGCTACGAGCGCGAGCACGCCCGAGAGGACTGCGAGGGATCTGGCCGTGTGCGTCACCTGCGGCCCAACGTACAGCGTTCGCCCGCTTAACGGTGAGAAGTTCAGCCGGTCAGTGCGGCGCGGTGCGCTTCGGGGGCGCTTCGGGCTCCGGTTGCGCCGCGACGGCGTTCGCGGCGGTTGCCCGCGGGCGCCCCGCGCACAGGTGCGCGTGCACGCGGGCGTGTTCGAGCTCCTACGACACTGCGGGCGTACGCGCGCAGCCGCGCCATCGTCCCGCGTGGTGGCGGCTCGAGCTCGAACTCCGCGCGCGCAGCGCGGCGCGATCAAGCGCGCGGCTACGGCGCATCCCGCGCCAGCGCTTCATCGGACCGCTTGGATGTGGGGAAGCACGGATCGCAGAACACCTTCGAGTGGTATGGCCCAGAGTGCAGGAAGCCTCTACCAGTACGGGCTCAAGCTGCTCGCCGTCGACTGGTGGAAGCTGATCAAGAGCGAGTGGTCGACACCGGCGCGTTGAACGCCTAGCGATCAGAACACCGGGGTCTCGCGATAGGTCCCGAAGACGTCCTGCAGCGCGCGCACGATCTCACCTACGGAGGCGTGCGCGCGTGCGCAGTGAAGCAGCGGCTCCATGAGGTTCGCGGAGGCGTGCGCCGCCTGCACGCGCAACTCCGCCAGCGAGCGCTCGACCTCGGCGCAGTCGCGCCGCGCGCGAACCGCTCGCAGGCGGGCGATCTGCTTGCGCTCCAGTTCGGGGTCGATGCGCAGCGTCGGGATCTCGTCCTCCCCGGCATCGACGTAGTCGTTGACGCCGACGAGGATCCGGTCGCGGCCGTCGTACTCGGCCTGCAGTGTGTACGCGGCGTCCGCGATCTCGCGCTGCGGGAAGTTCGCCTTGACGGCCTCGACCATCCCGCCGAGCTCGTCGATGCGCGCGAAGTAGTCGTAGGCCTCCTGCTCGAGCTCGTCGGTCAACGCCTCGACGAAGTACGAGCCGCCGAGCGGGTCGATCGTGTTCGTCACGCCGGTCTCGTGAGCGATGATCTGCTGCGTGCGCAGCGCGATCTTCGCCGCCTGCTCGGTCGGTAGGGCGAGCGCCTCGTCGTAGGAGTTCGTGTGTAGTGACTGCGTGCCGCCGAGCACCCCCGCGAGCGCCTCGATCGCGGTTCGCACGACGTTGTTCAGTGGTTGCTGCGCAGTAAGTGACACACCAGCGGTCTGTGTGTGAAAACGCATCCGCCACGAGCGCGGGTCGCGCGCGCCGTAGCGCTCGCGCAACTCGCGCGCCCAGATGCGGCGGGCGGCGCGGTACTTCGCGACCTCCTCGAAGAAGTCGATCTGCGCGTTGAAGAAGAAGCTCAGCCGAGGCGCGAAGTCGTCGACGCTAAGCCCGCGCTCGATCGCCTGCTCGACATAGGTGAGACCATCCTTAATGGTGAAGGCGAGCTCCTGCGCGGCCGTCGCGCCCGCCTCGCGAATGTGATAGCCGGAAACCGAGATCGGATGCCAGCGCGGCATCTCGGCAGTGCACCACTCGATCATGTCACCACAAAGGCGCATCGCCGGGTCGACCGGAAAGCACCATTCCTTCTGGGCGATGTACTCCTTGAGGATGTCGGCCTGGATCGTGCCGCGCAGCCGATGTGCCGGAATGCCGCGCTGCTCGGCGGCGACGACGTAGAACGCGAGCATCACGACGGCCGGCGCGTTGATCGTCATCGAGACGGAGATCTCGGTGAGGTCGATGCCGTCAAACAGCGTCGCCATGTCGTCGACGGTGTCGATCGCGACGCCCTCGCGCCCGACCTCGCCCTCGCTGAGGACATGATCGCTGTCATAACCCATGAGGCTCGGCATGTCGAAGGCCGTGCTGAGGCCATCCTGCCCGTTGGCGAGCAGGTAGCGGAAGCGCTCGTTCGTCTCCTCCGCGGTGCCGAAGCCCGCGAACTGGCGCATCGTCCACAGGCGGCCGCGATACATCGACGGGTACACGCCGCGCGTGAAGGGATAGACGCCGGGGCGGCCGTCGTACACGTCCTCCCACTCGTCGCGCTTGAGGTCGGCCCTCGTGTAGAGCGCCTTGACCGGCGTGCCGCTGAGCGTCGTGAACGGCACGTCGCGCTCGGGTGCAAGCGCGTACGCGGCGCGCCACTCGGCCTCGGTCGTTGGTGGGTGGTTGATCGTCGCCATGGTTGTCGGTCTCCAGATAGTCGGAAGTCCGCTCTTCGTGGTCCGGAGGATAGCGCCCGCATCCGGCGTGACGCAACTGCACGACGGTGGCGCGGCCTCAAGCGCGACGGGGTGCTGCCAGCGCTGCGATCAGCGACGCCTTCCCTGGGTCGACCACCAGTTCGCGTTCGGCGTCGCCTCCTCGGCCAGCGGCGCAGGCGCCTGACGCGGGGCGGCGGGACCGCGATCGAGGATCTGCTGAACGCGCGTCGCCGAGAGACCTACGATCTGCGCCGCCTCGCGCCGCGTCAACGATCGCGCGTGCTCGGTGAGCACGCGGTTGCGCTCGGCCGTCGCCTGCTCGGCGATCGCGGTGGCGATCCGCGCCCGCCGCTCCGCCTCGGCTAGCTCACGCGCCGGCGGGCTGCCGTCGAGCTCCGGCGCGCTGAGCCCGAACCTGCGTGTGCGGTGCCGAACCCACTCCTCGGCCGAGACGATGACCGCGGTGACCCGGCCGCTGCGATCGGTGACGGCCGAGCCGATGCCGTGAAGCCACTCGAGCTCCTCGAGCGTCGAGTCGAGCCGGCTGACGTCGATGATGAACTCGGCCGGCCGGCCGTCGGAGTCGAGGGCGCGGCGCGGCTTGAGCCTGCCCTCGGCCGTCTCGTCGCGGGCCCCGGGCACCGGGATGCCCGAGATCGCGTAGCGCCAGACGCCATCGGGAGCGGCATCGCGGACGTACTCGCGATCACCGACGCGATGGCGGCTCGACGGATCCGGCTCGGGCATCGCGATACGGACCTCGGCGTGATCGGGACCGAGATCGGGATCGGGGCCCGTCTGACCCGCTTCTGTCGTGCTCCCCGCCATCTGCCCCGGCACCATACACCTCAACTGAACGACATACATTCCACTCGCGTTCAGCTGTCTGAACAGTTGGCACGCTCAACCTGTTCAGCCATGAACTCCCTGCGCAGCGCCACTATTACGGGGCGTCACCGGCACGCCGAGGTTACGGCAGGTCGACGTGGGCGATCTCGACGACCGGCGTGAGCTCACTGCCGGCCTCGATCTGCTGCGCCGAGACCTCGACCGCACCGAACTCGATGCCGCGCGTGAACGTCGCGCTGATGAGGTCGATGACGAACTGGAAGTCCTCGTCGCCGGACAGGCCGAGGCGGTCGCCGATGCGCTGCATCCGGTCGTCCGGAAACAGCCGCGCGAGCTCCTTGACGATGTCCATGCGGACATCGCCGGGCTCGACCTCCTCAATGCCATCGAACTCCGGATCGTCGGTGTCGCCGGACTCAGGTTCGTCGCTCATACCTCCAGCATGCCCGGTCTCGGGCTCGCATACCATGCAGACGCTCATGGGAGACATCGGCAAGCCCATCCGCGAGACCGAACGGCCGGCGCCCGCTCCCGTGCGCGTGCCCGAGCGCGAGCCCGCGACCCCCACCCCGCCGAGCAAGCCCGAGCCCGTCAGGTCGTGAGCGCCGAGCCGGTCGCGCAGCCGCTCGTCGGCTTCCGTCGCTGGGGCGCCAAGCGCGGCGGCCTCTACTCCGGGATCTTCGTCGCGGGGAAGTTCGTGCCGAACCCCGCGCTCGGGCTCGTCGCCCCGCGCGCCGGCCAGATGCCCTGGCCGGCCGACCACGACCGCTTCGCCAAGTGCTTCGCGCTGGGCGGCCACGACGCGCCCCACCGCGACTGCAACTGCGGCTGGGCCGCCTACTACGCGCTCGCCGAGGAGCCCGAGCTGCCCGCGATCGAGTGCGTCTGGGGCGCCGTCGTCGCGTGGGGCAAGATCATCGAGCACGAGACCGGCTTTCGCGCCGAGTACGCGCGCCCGCTGGCGCTGCTCGATCGCAAGCACCCCGACGACATCCGCGAGCGCGGCCTGCGCCTGGCCAACGCATCCGAGACGTACGGCATCCCCCTGCTCAGCCGCGACGAGCTCGTCGCGTACGCCGCGTGGCACGGCGAGGTGCGGGCGTGACAGCGGCCGCCTAGGCCTAGGCTGCCGCACGTGGCACACCGAGACGCATCGCGGCGCCCATCCTTCGGGTGGCTTCGCGACGGATCGACGTGCGCTCAGGCGCGGCCCTTGGCGGGCGCCGCCGCCGCCTGCTCCTCGAAGTCCCCCGCCTCCAGGCGCAGCGTGCGCAGCAGCTCGGTGACCTGCTCCTGCTCGACGTCATCGAGCGCGGCGAGGCCGAATGCGTCGGCGTTCAGCAGATCCGTTGCGCGCAGGGCGACGTCGCGGCCCTCGGCCGTGATCTCGGCGAGCGTCGTGCGGCGGTCGGCCTCGTGCGGGACGCGGCGCACGAGGCCGTCGGCCTCAAGCTTGTCGACGATGTTCGTGACGCTCGTGCGGTGGACCTGCAGGCGCTCGCCGACCTTGCCCAGCGGCAGCGCCCCCGCGCGCGTGAACGACAGCAGCATCAGCGCCTCGTAGCGCGGGAACGTCAGTCCGAGCGGGCCGAGCAGCTCGTTGAGCCGTGCCAGCAGCACCTGCTGGGCGCGCATGATCGAGGTGATCGCGGCCATCGGGCGGGCGGGCTCGGAGCCCCAGCGCTCCTCCCAGTGGCGACGGGCCTCGGCGATCGGATCGATCCCTAGTGGCGGCATGCGTCCCGCAAGGCTATTGGGCGCACATAGGTGGATGTCCGAGCGTCTACTCGCGAGCGATCTTGCCGAGCAGGGCGCGCGCGATGACGAGGCGCTGGATCTCCGACGTGCCCTCGTAGATCTCCGTGACCTTCGCGTCGCGGTAGTAGCGCTCGGCCGGCGTCTGCTTCGTGTAGCCGACGCCGCCGAGGACCTGGATCGCGTCGCCGGTCACCCGCCGCGCGACCCCGGAGGCGAACAGCTTCGCCTGCGCGCCCTCGACGGTGTGCGAACGGCCGGCGGTCTTCAGCCGGGCGGCGCGCCACGTCAGCGCGCGGGCCGCCTCGATGTCGGTCTGCATGTCGGCGAGCTTCTGCTGGATCGCCTGGTGCGCACCGATCGGCTTGCCGAACGTCATGCGCTCCTTCGCGTAGGAGACCGCGAGGTCGAGCGCCGCCTGCGAGATCCCGACGGCCTGCGCGGCGATCCCGATCCGCCCGCCGTCGAGCGTCGACAGCGCGATCCGCAGCCCATGGCCGCGCCAGCCCAGGCGCTCGCCCGGCGTCTCGTCGAAGGACATGTCGGCCGTACTCGAGGAGTTCAGGCCGAGCTTGTCCTCCTCGCGCGTCGGCTTGAACCCCGCCGCGCCGCGGCGCACGATGAACGCGCTCGGCTTGTCGGGATCCTTCGCGAAGACGATGAAGACGTGCGCGTGCGTGCCGTTCGTGACCCACTGCTTGGATCCCGTGATCTTGTTGTCGTCGGCCTGCGTGCGCAGCGCCCCCGCGTCGGACCCCGAGCCGGACTCCGTCAGCGCGAACGCCGCGATCTCGTGCCCCTGCGCGAGCGGCGGTACGAGCCGCTCGATCTGCTGGCGCGAGCCGTGGTCGATGATCGGCATCGTGCCGGCGCCGGTGTGGACGGCGAGCGTCACGCCGAGCCCGGCGTCGCCGCGCGAGAGCTGCTCGAGCACGAGGATGTAGGTCAGGAAGTCCGCGCCCGCGCCGCCGAGGTTCGTCGGGATGCAGACGCCCATCAGCCCGAGCTCGCCGAGCTGCTGGATGACCTCCTTCGGGAAGCGATGCTCGCGATCCCACTCCGCCGCCTTCGGCGCGATGACCTCGTCGGCGAAGCGCGCCGCGAGCGAGCGGATGTCGCGCTGCTCGTCGGAGAGCTCGTGCAGGCTCATCCGGCCCTCCGCGCGACGAGCACGGCGAAGCGGTGCTCCTTGAACAGGCAGTCGGCGTCGGCGAAGCCGGCGTCGCGCAGCCACGCGAGCTGATGCTCGACGCTCGCCCAGCGGTCAAGGCGCATGCGCTCGCAGGCAGCCGCCCACTCGTCGGCGCTTGCGCCACGGGCGATCGCCTCGCGCTCGTGCCAGCTCGCGTAGACGTCGTCGAAGAGCGCCGTCGGACCGCTCACCTGCTCGGCATTGACGAACATCGCGCCCGGCGCCAGCTCGTGATGGCAGCGCGCGAACAGCGCGCGCTTGCCGGGATCGTCGAGGTGGTGGATCGCGAGCGCGCTGACGATCGCGTCCCAGGGCCCGGGCGGCGGCGCGTCGGCGAGGTCTCCGCTGACGTACGTCGCGTTGTCGCCGAGCGCCGTCCGCGCCTCGGCGAGCATCGCGGGCGATCCGTCGAGCAACGTCAGCTCTGCTTCGGGGTGGGCGGCGTGGACCGCGCGCGAGAAGATCCCCGTTCCCGCGCCGAGGTCGAGGATCCGCCGCAGCGGGCGCCGCGCGAGCGCGAGCGCGCCGACCGCCGTGCCGTAGAACGCGTCGTATGACGGGATCAGGCGGCGGCGCTGCGTCTCGTACGTGCTCGCGTGCTCTTCGAAGATCGCCGGGACGTCGTTCATGTGCTGCAAACGTACGCCATCGAGGTCAAAGCCCCTGCACCGGAGCCCACTATGCGCGGGGCACAGCGGCCGCGCGGCGCACCGCGCGGCCGCCGGCGCCGCCGGCAGCCGCGGCGACGAGCGCCGCGACGATCTTCAGCTTGCGGTGCAGCCGGTCGAAGCGCAGGATCTCCCAGCCCGCGTCGCGGGCGACCCGGGCGAGGGCGGCGTCGGGGTTGACGGCGACGGGATGGCCGACCAGTCCTAGCAGCGGCAGGTCCGATTCGGAGTCCGAGTAGGCGTAGGACGTCCTGAGGTCAAAGCCCTCGGCCGCCGCCAGCTCGCGCACCGCCTGGGCCTTGCCGTCACGGTAGGCGAACAGCCCGCCCTCGCGCCCCGTGTAGACGCCGTCGCGGATCTCCGAGCGCGAGCCGATCGCCCCGTCGAAGCCGAGGATGTAGGACAGGACGCCGGCCGTCTCCTGCGCGGCGGCGGTGCAGATGTAGATCGGGCGCCCGGCGTCCTGGTGGCCGTAGGCGACGGCGAGCATCTGCGGGTACAGGCGCGGCAGGATTCCGGCCAGCACCTGCGGCGCGAGCCGGCGCAGGTCGCGCTCGTGGCGACCCTCGATGTAGGCGCCCATCCGCGCGCGGATCTTCGCCGTGTCAGCGTCCGTCGAACCTATGAGGCGGAACTTCACGGCCGCCCACGTGTCGCCGGCAAGCCGCTTGCGGCTGATCATGCCGTTGGCGTACGCCGCGCGGACGAAGTGAAAGCCCGACGAGCCGGCCATCAGCGTCCGATCGAGATCGAAGAACGCCGCGCTGCGCGGCGCCGGGTCGGACGCCGCGCGGTCCGCGTGCTCCTCGATGCCGATCGATGCTTCGATGAGACTCAGGCTACGCGGACGATGATCGCGTCGCCCTGGCCACCGCCGGAGCAGATCGCGGCGCAGCCGAGGCCGCCCCCACGACGGCGCAGCTCATGCACGAGGACGCCGATGATGCGCGCGCCCGAGGCGCCGATCGGGTGCCCGAGGGCGACGGCGCCGCCATTGACGTTGACCTTGTCCTCGTCGATGCCAAGCATCCGGATCGAGTTCAGCGTCACCGACGCGAACGCCTCGTTGATCTCCCAGAGGTCGATGTCGGCGGCGGTCAGGCCCGCCTTCTCGAGCGCCTTCGTGGCCGCGGCTGCGGGCGTGCGCGCGAGGTAGGCGAAGTCCTCGGCGGTGGAGGCCTGCGCGACGATCTCGGCGAGGACCTGCTTGCCGTTGGCCGCCGCCCACTCGTCGGACGCGACGACGATCGCGCCGCCGCCGTCGTTGACGCCGGGCGAGTTGCCGGCCGTGTGCGAGCCCTCGCGGCTGGCGAGCCCGGGCAGCTTGGCGAGCGCCTCGAGCGAGCTGCCGCGGCGCGGCGCCTCGTCGACCTCGACAAGGGTGTCGCCCTTGCGACCCCTGACCGTCACGGCGACGATCTCCTCGGGGATGCGGCCGGCGTCGGTCGCCTCGATCGCGAGCTCGTGCGAGCGCAGCGCCCAGCGGTCGAGATCGGGGCGCGAGATCTCGAGCTCGTCGCCGATCTCGGTCGCCTCGTCGAACATCTGGCGTCCGCTGAAGGGGTTCGTCAGGCCGTCGTGGACCATCGCGTCGAGCGCCTTGGCGTCGCCCATGCGAAAGCCGAAGCGGGCCTTCGGCAGCAGGTACGGCGCGCAGGACATCGACTCCATGCCGCCGCCGACGCCGACCTCGACGTCGCCCGCGCGGATCTGCGCGTCGAGGATCCCGACGGCGCGCATGCCGGAGGCGCAGACCTTGTTGATCGTCTCGGAGCTGACCTCCTTCGGGATCCCGGCCTTGATCTGCGCCTGGCGCGAGGGGATCTGGCCCTGGCCGGCCTGCAGGACCTGGCCCATGATCACGTGCTGGACGTCCTCGGCGGCGACGTCGGCGCGCTCCAGCGCGGCCTTGATCGCGAGCCCGCCGAGTTCAGTGGCGTCGAGGCTGGAGAGCCCCCCGCCCATCTTCCCGATCGGGGTGCGAGCGGTGCCGAGGATGACGGTCTTGGGCATGTGGTGGTCTTCTCCAGGTCGCAGGGGCGTGGGCCCGACCGAGTGTATTGACGGTAGATTCGTGAGGACATGCGCATTGAGTCGACCACCGCGCTGCCCGCGGATACCGATGCCGACACCGTCGTGCTGGGACTGCTCGCCGGCGAGCCGATCGCCCACGATGTCGACGGCGTGCTGCAGGCACTCGTCGACGGCGGCGAGGCGAAGGCCAAGCACCGCCATCTCGCGGTCGCCCACGCCGACGGCAAGCGCTGGGTGCTCGTCGGCCTCGGCTCGCGCTCGGAGCTCGACGGCGAGCGCGTCCGGGTTGCGGCCGCGTCGGCGCTTGGGCGGGCACGGGAACTCGGCGCGCGGAGATTGTGCTGGGAGGTGCCGCACAAGTGCGGTCCCGAGATCGTCACGGCGCTCGTCGAGGGAACGCTATTGCGGGCCTACCGCTACGAGCGCTTCAAGGCGCCGCCGTCCGAACCGCGCACGGACGTCGATGCGCTGATCGTCTCCGCACACGACGACGTCTCGTTCGTCGTCGCCGAGGCCGAGATCGTGGCCACCGCGGTCAACCACACGCGCGACCTGCAGAACGCCCCGCCCAACGAGATGGCCCCCCGCCACCTCGCCGAGGCGGCGCGCGAGCTCGGCAAGCTCGACGGCGTGACCGTCGAGGTCGAGGGCCGCGCGGGAATCGTGTCGCGCGGGATGGGCTCGTTCGCGGCCGTCGCCCAGGGCGCCGACGAGGAGCCCGCGCTCATCACGATCCGCTACGAGGGCCCCGACGCGCACGGGCCGATGCTCGCGCTCGTCGGCAAGGCCGTGACGTTCGACACCGGCGGCATCTCGATCAAGAACGCGATGAAGATGTTCGAGATGAAGTTCGACATGTCCGGCGGCGCCGCGGTGCTCGGCGCGGTCGAGGCGATCGCCCGGCTGGCGCTGCCGATCCGGCTCATCGCCGTCGTCGGCGCGACGGAGAACATGCCCTCGGGCCACGCGATGCGCCCCGGCGACGTCGTCCGCGCGTCCAACGGCGTCACGATCGAGATCATCAACACCGACGCCGAGGGCCGGCTCGTGCTCGCCGACTGCCTCGCGCACGCGGTCGCCGAGGGCGCCGAGCGGCTCGTCGACATCGCGACGCTGACCGGCGCCGTCATCGGCGCGCTCGGCCACACGCACGCGGGGGTCTTCGGCGACGACGACGCGTGGGTCGCCGCCGTCAGCGCGGCCGGCGCGCGGACCGGCGAGATCGTCTGGCGCCTGCCGCTGCATCCCGATCACCTCAAGGCGCTCGACAGCGACACCGCCGACCTCATGAACGTCAACGAGGCGCGCAAGGCCGGTTCGAGCGTCGCCGCCGCGTTCCTGAAGCGCTTCGTCGGCGAGGTCCCGTGGGCGCACCTCGACATCGCCGGCACCGCTTGGGGCGCCGGCAAGCCGTACGCGCCGAAGGGCGGCAGCGGCTTCGGCGTGCGGCTGTTCGTCGAGCTCGCGCGCTCGCTGAACGACTGACGGCGTCAGACGGCGCTGGGCCTGTCGTGGAACCCGGCTCCCCCACGTCCGATGTGCAGGAGAGCCGCATCCACGACCGGCCGTACGTCATCCGTCGAATTGCACCTCGGCGGCTCATGCCGACCTCAAGCGACGCACCACCCGAGTCGATACCTCCGAGAGTACGGATGAGCGTCACTTTCAGGCCGGAGGCCGACCATGCGCAGCGCTACGTTGCATCACCCCGCGGGTCGGCGACCGGCGCCCATGCGATCGACTTGGGCGCGCCGTTGCGGGAACGCATGCCGGGCGTTGCTCGTGTGCGGCGTCGGCCTCGTGGCGCTCGCGACGTCGGCGCAGGCCAACACGAGCCACGCCGGCTGGCCCGTCATCACCGGCATGCAACTCATGAACAAGCTCGATCAGTCACGCCCGCTCGATGGGCGTCCCGGAGCTGACCCGTTCGACGGCACCGATCCGACGTACTCCTGCGACGGCGTACACCTGTCCTCGATCTGCCTGGCGACGGGCGTTGCGTTCGCACCGGCCGACCTCGTCTGCGACATCCTGCACCTGCCCCTCGTGGCGGGGTGGCCCTCGTACGTCGTGCGGAGGGTCTGCGCGCACCACCCGACGGCGACCGTTCCAGCGGACGTCGGCAGCAACGAGCTGCTCGGCGGGCACGGCGATGACGTCATCCACGCGGGTCCTGCGGGCGACGTGCTGTGGGGGGATTACAAGCCGTCAGGCCAGCCGACGAGCCAGCGCGACGAGCTCGACGGCGGCCCCGCCAAGGACTTCATCTATGCGAGCCATGGCCTCAACACGATCACCACTGGTGGCGGCAACGATGTCGTACATGCGCATTTCGGTCACGGCTCGATCACCTGCACCGGCGGCTCACCGCGCGTCTACCTCAGCCGCAAGAGCCGCAAGCGCTACAGCCTCCACGGCTGCCGCCGTATCAGCTACAAGACGCTCGGCTACTAGCGGCTCAGCGGCGGGCGAGCTCCTTACTCGGGAGCACCTGCTTCCAGCGCCCGACGTTGCCGGCCCGATCGATCGCGCGCACGTAGCGAGCGCAGCCGAGGAAGCGCAGATGGAGCCTCGAGCGGTAGCGGTAGGTCATCTGATGGCCCGGTCGAGCGCGGCGAGCTGATCGGCGAAGCGTCGCCCGCGGATCTCGCAACGGCGATCATGACCGCACTGCAGGGCGACATCCTGCTCGCGCAGACGACGCGCACCGTGCGGCCGCTCGAGCTCGGGCTCGACATGGCGCTGGAGCACGTCGCCGGGCAGGTGACCCGCCGCGCGGGCGGCACGGCAGGCGCCCGTGAAGCACGCGAATGCGGGCTGCACGCGTAAGGACCCCGGCGCGTCGTAACACGCGGGCGAGACGCCGGCAAGGCGACCGCAGACGTCTTGCCGGGACGGTGGACAACGTCGTCAAACGCCGGGCGACGGAAAGGCCCGCCTGATGGCGGGCGGCGCGGCGTCAGGCGGCCACCGGCTCGGCGTCGCGTGCCGGCGGCGCCTCCACGGACTCGGCCACGCGTGGCGCAGGCGTCGCGCGGAGCATCGTGAGCGCCACGAACACACCCGCCAGGCGGAGCCCGGCGCAGCGCGCCAGATGACGCGCCGAGCGCGCCCATCGTCACCCACGCGCCGAGCGCGCGGTTTCGCTGCGGACCCTCGGGGAACGATCTCGCGATGATCGACAGCGTCGCGGGCGAGACGATCGCGCCGGCGAGGCCCTGCACGGCGCGCGCCCCGATCAGCAGCCCGCGCGAGCTCGCGATCGCGCTCGCGGACTTCCTGCGCACGCGCCGCGCGAGCCTGCTGCCGCAGGACGTCGGCCTGCCCGGCGGTGGCCGCCGCCGCACCCCAGGCCTGCGCCGCGAGGAGGTCGCGCAGCTCGCGGGCGTCGGAACCACCTGGTACACGTGGCTCGAGCAGGGTCGCGACGTGCGTGCGTCGTTCGACGTGCTCGAGGCGCTCGCCCGCGCGCTGCGGCTCAATCCGGCCGAGCGCGGCCACCTGATCCTGCTCGGCCGCGGCGAGCAGGGCCCGGCCTGCCGCCCGCCGGCCGAGAAGGCGTCGGCGACGCTGCGCCGCGTCGTCGAGAACCTCGGCGCGAGCCCGGCGTACATCCTCGGGCGGCGCTGGGTCTACCTCGCATGGAACCGCGCGTTTCAGGCGGTCTTCGACTGGCAGCCGGGGCCCGACCCCTCGACCCGCAACCACACCTGGCAGACGTTCATGGATCCCGCGCGACGCGAGCTGACGACCGACTGGGAGCGTGGCTCACGGCACATGGTCGCGAAGTTCCGCGCCGACAGCGCCCGCCACATCGGCGATCCGGCGTTCGAGCGGCTGATCGACTCGCTGCGCGCCGGGAGCCCGGAGTTCCGGCGTTGGTGGGAGCGCCACGAGGTCGCCGTCGGCGGCGCCGGACGCAAGGAGCTCATGCACCCGACCGTCGGGCTGCTCGTCTTCGAGCACGCGCTCTTTCGCCACGACACGAGCGACCACCGCCTGATCCTCTTCTCGCCGCTGCCCGAGGCGGACACGGCGGCGAAGCTCGAGTTGCTGCTGGCGGCCGAGCCGGTGGCAGCGTAGGTACCGCGGCGCAGCGGAGCGCTGCACGAAGTCTCAGGGAACTCTTACACCGCGCTTAGCGTCCGCTCGCAGCTCTCAAGCAGGCTGGCGCCATGGACACGAGCGCAAGCCCCCGGCAGGTCGTCGCGGCCGCGGCTCGGCAGGCGCGCCGGGAACGGATCCACACGCTGCGGATGCGCGTCGTCGCGATCGCCGTCGCGCTGTTCGTCGCAGCCTGGGTGGGGCTATACCTGCAGCTCGTCAGCGGCCACGACCCGGCGCTCGCGAGCAGCGGCGGCTCGGTCGCGACGCAGTCCGCGGACCCCTCCGTCACGGACGAGGGCTGGTCCGGCGACGACTCGAGCGCGGTGCTGTCGGGCTCGGACTCAAGCGCGACGTCGGACAACGCCGAGCTCTCGAGCTCCGACGAGTCGTCCTCCGCTTCGTCGACGCAGTCCTCCGCGCCCGCCGCGGCCACGACGGGGCAGTCATGAACGCCCCGCGGGAGAGCTCCCGGCGCTTCCAATGCTTCGGCGCCAACGCCGAGGTGATCGTCGGCGGGCGGTCGCCGGCGGGGACGGCCGCGGAGCTCGCGGTGCTGCTCGCGCAGGGCCGGCTGCGCAGCTTCCACGGCCGCCTGACGCGCTTCGACCCACATTCGGAGCTGTCGCTGCTCAACGACGACCCGCAGCTCGAGGTCTACGCGAGCCGGCTGCTGCGCACCCTCGCCCAGGCGGTCGTCGATGCCGGCGAGCGCAGCGGCGGGCTCGTCGACGCGACCCTCCTCGACGACCTCGAGCGCGCCGGCTACCGCTCGACGCGCGCGGGCATCGCGGGTCTGGCGATGACCGACGTCGCCGCCGCCGGCCACGCGCCGCGGCCGGCGCGCCCGCGCCCCGACGGCGCCTGGCGGCGGATCGTCGTGAACGAGCGGTCGCGCACGATCACCCGCCCGCCCGGCCTGCGGATCGACAGCGGCGGGCTCGGCAAGGGCATGGCGGCCGACCTCGTCGCGAACACGCTGTCGGCACACCCGGTGTACGCCGTCGACTGCGGCGGCGATGTGCGCGTCGGCGGCAGCGCCGGCGTCGCGCGGCCCGTCCTGGTCGACGATCCGTTCGGCGGCGCGCCCCTGCACGAGCTTCGGATCGTCGACGGCGCGGTCGCCACGAGCGGCATCTCGCGGCGCAGCTGGCGGGACGCGAGCGGCGCCGTCGCCCACCACCTGCTCGATCCGTCGACCGGCCGGCCAGCGTGGACGGGAGTCGTCCAGGCGACCGCGCTCGCGCCGACCGCGCTCGAGGCCGAGGTGCTCGCGAAGACCGCGCTGCTCTCGGGGCCCGAGCGCGGACGCGAGCTGCTGCGCCACGGCGGCGTGCTCGTGCTCGCCGACGGCGCCGTCGAGGTCGTCGAGGCGGCTCGCGGCGCCGACGTCGCGCTCGCATGACCGACCCCGGCACCCACCTGTTCTGGATCACGAGCCGCGCGGCGGGGGTGAGCGCGATCGTGCTGGCGAGCGTCGCGGTGACGGCCGGGCTGGCGATCGGCGCGACGGGCGGTCCGCTGCGCGGACGCTCGGCGCAGCTGCGCACGCTGCACGAGGCGCTGTCGCTCGCAACGCTGGCAGCGCTCGCGCTGCACGGCCTCGCCCTGCTCGGCGACGGCTGGCTGCACCCGAGCCTCGTGGCGCAACATCCGCCGACGTAGCGCAGGAGCAACGCCGGGCCGCTTCACTTTCCTCGCTCGGCGGACTAGGTTGCGCGGCGTGCCGCTGAAGGACAACCTGCGCAAGCGCTCCGCCGACGATCTGCGCCACGAGCGCGACCAGCTCGGTGGTTGGATCCGCCAGCCGGAGGTGCGCTGGCTCGATCCGAGCATCCTCGCCAAGGCGGGCGTCGAGGTCGCGGTCTCGAGCACGTTCGGGAAGTTCGCCGACAAGCGCGAGATCCAGACCCAGCCGCAGGGGACGCCGCTGCCGGCGGGCTCCGCGCAGCCGCAGGGCTGCTTCGACTACAGCGGCGAGGGCGAGCTGTGGATCGACTACCTGTCGGATACCGGCGACGGCTGGATCGCGACGCAGACGATGGCGTGGGTCTGCGCCCAGCCGAGCCTGACGATCGAGAACGAGGCGCTGCCGCGCGGCAGTGTCCTGCTGCTCGGCGGCGATCAGGTGTACCCGACCGCCACGACCGAGGCCTACGAGGACCGCTTCAAGGGCCCGTTCGCCGCCGCGCTGCCGCGCTCGCAGGCCGGTGCCGAGCCGGACCTGTTCGCCGTTCCCGGCAACCACGACTGGTACGACGGGCTCGTCAGCTTCCTGCGACTGTTCTGCAGCGGCGGCTGGATCGGCGGCTGGCGTACCCGCCAGCGCCGCAGCTACTTCGCGCTGAAGCTGCCCAGCGATTGGTGGATCTGGGCGATCGACATCCAGCTCGACACGTACATCGACGATATCCAGCTCGCGTACTTCGCCGAGCAGAAGATCGGCCCCGGCGACAAGATCATCCTGCTGACGGCGAAGCCGAGCTGGGTCGCCGCCGTCGACGGTCGCGTCGAGCCGCCGACATGGCGCTTCTTGAACTTCTTCGAGGAGCGGATGGTGCGCGACACGGGGGCGCGGCTCGTGCTGACGATCACCGGTGACCGCCACCACTACGCTCGCTACGAGCCGACCGGCGACGGCGCCGACGAGGCGCCGACGCGGCTGACCGCCGGCGGAGGCGGGGCATACCTGTCGGGCACGCACACGCTGCCGCCCGACCTGCATCTGCGCACGATGCCCCGCAAGACCGGCGACGACAGCTACGAGGAGCAGCCGGTCGTCGACAACCATCTCGAGGCGATCTACCCGAGCGTCAAGGACTCGCGGCGCCTCAGCAACGGGATCCTCAAGCTCGCGGTGCTGAACCCGGCGTTCGGACGGCTCATGGGCGTCTTCTACGCGCTCATCGGCGCATCGCTACTCGGCGCGATCCCCAACACCGTCGGGGTCGGCAGTCCGGTACCCGAGGGCTTCACGGCATACGCGCCGCTCGACGTCTCTGCGCTCGTCGGCCACCAGGGCTACTTCGACTTCCTCTCGAGTGCCACCGGCGGGATGGCCATCGTGCTCGCGGTGCTGCTCTTCGGAGGGATCTTCGGCGGCCTCGACATCAAGCAGAGCACCCCGCGGCGGCTCGCCGTCGCGGTCGCCCACACGGTCGTGCACCTACTCGCCGCCAGCCTCACGATCTGGCTCGCGATCAGGCTCGTGCCGCACGTCTGGGACGCGAAGTTCCCGATCTGGGTCGTCGGCCTCGCGGCCGCCTTCGCCGTCGGCCAGTACCTCGGCACGACGGTGTTCGCGTTCTTTCTCTGGTTCGTGCACAAATGGCGCGGCCCGAAGGCCCAGGAGAACGCCAACCAGGTCTTCACCGGCCAGTCGATCGGCGACTACAAGAACCTGCTCAAGCTGCGCCTCGCCGCCGGCGGCGTGCTGACGATCTACCCGCTCGGCGTCGACGCCGCGTGCCGCACCTGGGATCTCGCGGAGTCCGCACCGCACCCGCTTTTCGTGCCGCGCGGCACGACGGCACCAGTCGTGCATCCGATCGACAAGCCGCTGCGCTTCGACCCGGACGGCAACCGCGTCGCGTAGCACGGGCCCGTGGTGAACCGTGAGCGGATTGCGGTCACAACTCACCGCACGTCAGCTCGGCGCGGCGGCGCCCGGCACGCAGCGCGCCGCCGCCGCGACCTCCTTCCCGCGTGCGCCCGCGCCGTCGATGTAGGCGACGAAGACCGCACGCGCCGGGTTCGCGACGACCGCCGACGGGCCCGGGTCGAGCTGGCCCTTCGCGAGGACGTAGTAGATCCGCCAGTCGTCGCCGGTGACGGTCACAGCTCCCCGAGCGCTGCGGGTGCGGCCCCGCGAGCCGTTCGCCGCGAAGGCAAGGTCGGCGGACTTGGAGGCAAGCTGCGCGCCGGCCAGCAGCAGGCACGACACGTACTCGCCCGAGACGGCCGGCGCGCCGTGCAGCGCGACCCCGCAGAAGAGCTCGCTGCGGAACTGGTAGAGCTTGCGCGCGTCCGCCGGGCAGTCGCCCGCGTTGTCGACCTTGCGCACGAGCTTGAAGACCGCGGCCCGCGCGCCGCAGTCGACAAGGCCGTTGCCGCGGTCGACGCACTTGCCGGTCTCGGGATCCGGCCCGCCGAAGAGGATCTTGAAGACGAGCAGCGCCGTGACCGCGACAATCACGACGACGACCCCTGCGCGTAGCCGCGGGTGCATCCCGGCATCATGAAGCCGTGCGTCGCGCTGCGGCAGTCTGGCTGATCCTGTTCGCGGCCTATGCCGGGACGATCGGTCTGCACGCATTCGGAAGCTCGCAGTTCGGCGGCGACGAGCCGCACTACCTGCTGACCGCCGAGTCGATCGTCTCCGACGGCGACTTCGACCTGCGCGACGAGTACGCGTCTCGCGCCTACCGCGACTGGTACCCGTACGCGCTCGAGCGCCACGGCCGGCTGACGAACGGGCAGGCCAACGAGCCGCACGGCATCGGCTTCGCGCTGCTGATCGCGCCGGCGTATGCGATCGGCGGGACGCTCGCAGTCCAACTGCTGCTGGCGGCGATCTCCGCCCTCGCGCTCGCGCTCGGCGGCGCGCTCGCCCGCCGCATCGTGCCCGAGCCGTGGGCCGGCGGCGCGACGCTCGCCGTCGGCCTGTCGCCGCCCGCGCTCGCCTACGCGACGACCGTCACGCCCGAGCTCACCGCGGCGGCAGTGCTCGCGTTCGCGACGCTGCTGGCGCTGCGGGTGCGCGAGCTGCCACGAATCCGCTGGGTGACGGGCGCCGCATTCGCGCTCGCATCGCTGCCGTGGCTGGGACTGTCGTTCGCGCTGCCGGGCGCCGTCGTCGCGCTCGCGATGGTGCTCTGGCTGCGCCGCCGCGCGCGCGGCTTCGCGGTGCTCGTGACGGTCGAGGTGCTGCTGTTCTCGGCGGTCATGTTCGTAACGATCAACGATCAGCTCTTCGGGGGCTTCACCCCGACCTCCGCCGACCTGCCGGGCCGTGGCCTGGATGATCTCAGTGCCGCGGACATCGTCGATCGCGTGCCGCGGCTTGTCGGGCTGTGGCTGGATCGCAGCTACGGCCTGCTGCGCTGGGCACCGGTGCTGGCGCTCGCGTTCTTCTCGCTGTGGCTGCTGTGGCGCTCGCGCCGCGACCTGCTCGCTCGGGCGCTGCCCGAGCAGCGCGAGGTCGAGGTCGCCGCGACGCTGTGCGCGCTCGTCTGCTGCGCGCAGGTGTTCGTCGCGACGTTCGTCGCGCCGACGATGTTCGGCTTCTGGTTTCCCGGGCGCTATCTGATCGTCGCGCTGCCGCCGGCGGTGGCGCTCGTCGCGTGGGGCATGCGTCACGCGCCGCGCGTCGGCTCGGCGCTCGGCGCGATCACCCTCGTGACGAGCGTCTGGTGGTACCTGGCGCTGCGGATCGACGGGCGAGGGATCGTCGGGCCGACGTCGCGCGCACCACTCGGGCCGCTCGACGGCGCGCTGCCGCTGTTCGGAACCGCGTCGCCGGGCGCGACGATCGCGGTCGTGCTCGTCGCCGTCGCGCTCGCCGCCGTCGTCGCCTGGGAGTGGCGCGCGTGGCGCGCGCAGGCCGGGCCGCGGCGACGTATCTGAACTCGTGCGTCTGACGGGGTTGGGGCACTCCTGCCATAGGCAGGCCCCAGGGGGACCTGGTCCTGGCGCTCGTACCGCCATGGGCCGGGGCCGGGCTGCCGGGCGATCGGCGATGATTCCGTACGGCCGCCTCTATGCGTCGGGCGGCGGCGACAAGCGCGCCCACGACCTCTCGCTCGCGGGCGCCCCTAGGAGCAGCCGCAGCCCGCGTCGTAGTGGGCGTCGATCGTCCCGGACTTCAACGCCGAGAGCTTCATCCAGCCCTCCAGGGTGTACGCGGTCTTCGGCGCCGCGATCGCATTGACGTACTCAGGGGTCGTCGGGACCTGGAAGTTGGCCGAACCGCCCGACGGCTGCGCACCGATGAGCGTCCCGCTGGGCGCGCGCGTCCGCTGCTGCGCGGTGAGCAAACCGCAGCCGCGGATGCCGAATCGACCGAGGGTCGCCTCGCCCACGTCCTGTTCGACGGTTCGACCCTGACCGGGGTCATGCCAACCCCGACCGGTGTGGACCACCCGGCCGAGATCGCCGGGCGGGGAGTCGCACCACTTCGCCGGCAGCCCCGCGGCGGTCCTCTTCGAGCAACCCCCGGGCGGCCGAGCTCAATCGTGGCCCGGTAGCGATCGACGCAGCTCGTCCGTCTGCACCTTGCCGATCGCGCTGCGCGGCAGGGCCTCGACGAAGATCACGTCGCGGGGGTGCTTGTAGGCGGCGAGCTGCTCGTCGAAGAGGGCCTTGACGTCGTCCGCGCTCACGGCACTGCCGTCGCCCTGCAGCACGACGAACGCGACCGGCACCTCTCCGAGCTCGTCGTCCGGGCGGCCGATGACTGCGGACTCCGCGATCTCGGGGCAGCTGTCCAGCACCGCCTCGACGTCGGCGGGGTAGACGTTGCAGCTGCCGACGATGATGACGTCCTTCAGGCGGTCGACGATCGTCAGCATGCCCTCGGGATCAAGGAACCCGACGTCGCCCGTGCGCAGCCAGCCGTCGTCGTGAAAGGCCTCGTCGGTCGCGTCGGCGTTGCGCCAGTACTCGGGCATCACGGTCGGGCCTTGGACGAGCACCTCGCCGACCTCGCCCTGCTGCACCGACGAGCCGTCCGTGGCGGCGATCCGCACGCGGCAGTGCGCGACCGGCCGTCCCGCCGTCGCGCGCAGGCGGTGGGCGTCGTGGAGCGGGACGACGGTCACGACCGGCATCGCCTCGGTCAGCCCGTAGTCCTGCAGGACCATGACACCACGCGCAAACCAGGGCGCGGGCACGTTCTCGCGCACGGTCGTCGAGCCCGTGATGACGCAGCGCAGGCCCGACAGGTCGGTCGTCTCCCAGCGCGGATGGGAGGTCAGCGCCTTCGTCATCGCCGGCGCCGAGATCGCAAGCGTGATCCGGCCGCGCCCGATCTCCTCGAGCATCGCGCCGGGCTCGAAGTCGCGCTGCAACGTCACGGTCGCACCGGCCGCCAGCGCCGGCGTCGTGAGGATGTTCATCGGTCCGGTGTTGAACAGCGGACCGTTGGTCAGGACCTCGTCGTGCGGGCGCAGCTCGATCGCGGCGGCGACGTTCAGCGCGTTGAAGTGCAGCATCTCGCTCGTCAGCACCGCCCCCTTGGTCGGCCCCGTGGTCCCGGACGTGTTGATGATCGACAGCGCCGTCCGGGCGCCGCGCCGCGGATCGCAGCGCAGCCGGGGCGCGTGCTCGAGCAGCGCCTCGAGCGCGTCGTCGCCATCGCCATCGCCATCGCCATCGCCAAACGGGACGACCCGAAGCTCGCGTGCGCCGGCGGCCTCGCGCGCGGTCTGCGCGAAGGCGGCCTCGGCGACGAGCGCCTTGGGCTCGGTGTTCGCCAGCACGACCTCGAGCTCGGGCGCCGGCATCCGCGCGCTCAACGGGACGAGGATCGCGCCGATGCGCGCGCATGCGAACAGCAGGTCCAGCAGCTCGGGCGCGTTGTGTCCGAGGTAGGCGACGCGATCACCCTCCGCGATCTCCGCGCGCTCGGCGAGGGCGCTGGCCAGCCGCGCCACCCGCTCCTCCAGCGCGCGATAGGTGAGCTCGCGACCCTCGAAGCGGATCGCGACCTTCGCGGGGCTGCGCTGGGACCACTCGGCGATCCAGCTGGAGATCGATCTCTCCGACTCCGCCGAAGCCACGTCGCGAAGCCTATCCACCGCCGCACGCCCGTGCCGCCCGTGGCCGCCTCGCGCGAGCCCGCCCACCGCCGCGATATCCGACCGACGCGGCGGTGCGCCATCGAGCCTAGAGTTCGAGGTCATGGGAGTGCGGCATCCCCATTCCGATACCAAGCAACGGTCCCGGGGGCACAGCCGGTCATCAAGGCCGCCCCCCCGCGAGCCGATACACGTCGCATGACCGACGGCAGGCAACGGGACGCGCGCCGCGTGACCGATGATGTCGCAGCGACGCGGGTCACGATCGTCGAGGCGTGCCGGCTGCTGGCCGGCTCGGGCCTCGTGATCGGCTCGGCCGGGAACGTCAGCGCCCGGGTCGGGGACCTCGTCGCCGTCACCCCCACGGGCTCGCGGCTCGCCTCGCTGACCGCGGACCGGATCGCGATCGTCGACCTCGACGGGTCGCTCGTCGACGGCCCGCTCGCCCCGACCTCCGAGCTGCCGCTGCACCTCGCCGTCTACGAGCACAGCGACGCCGCCGCCGTCGTACACACCCATCCGCCGATGGCGACCGCGATCGCCTGCGTCGCCGACGAGCTGCCCTGCTTTCACTACGCCCTGCTGACGCTCGGCGGCAACGTCCGCGTCGCCCCGTACGCGACCTTCGGCACTCCCGAGCTCGCCGCGAGCGTCGTCGAGGCGCTCGAGGGCCGCCGCGCCGCGTTGATGGCCTGCCACGGCGCGGTCACCTACGGGGCCGACCTCGCGTCGGCGGTCGATGCGACCGAGCTGCTCGAGTGGGCGTGCGGCGTGTACGTACACGCCTGCGCCTGCGGCACGCCGCGCGTGCTCGCCGAGGACGAGCGGATCGCCGTCGCGCAGGCGCTCAGCGCCTACGAGTACGGGCGCAGCGCTGCCGCGCGGTGAGCATCGCAGTCATGCTCGTCGCCGCGCTCGCCGGATTGGGCGTCGCGAGCGCGGCCCCGCGCGATGACGACGCGCTGCGAGCGGCCCCCAACAACACGATGTCGGGTCACGTCAGCGTGTGCGTGCGGCCACTGCGCACTCAGATCACGGCGTACACGTTCGACGGTCGCCGGCTCGCGTTCGGCGTACGCTCGGGACGCGAGCCGCGCTGCCTCGGAAACCGGCTGCGGATCCTGCGCATCCAGTCGCTCGACATCGGCGGCCGGGCGACGTTCGTGCGCCGCGGCGGCTGCGATCGACCGAAGCGCGGGAGCCGTTGCGTGCCGCAGCCGACGGCACACGTGCGGGCAGCGGACCTCGCACCGGTGCCGCTCGACGCGAGCTACCGCAACGGCAACGGCGCTCCCGTGGGCCCATGCCGGCGCGTCGTGCGCAACGACCCGGCCGCGGTCGGGCGGCCGCTGCGGCGGATGTACTACAAGCGCCCGAGAGACCTGCCGGGACGCTCGGTCGCGGGTGCGCGCTGGTCGAACTACGGCAATCCGGGCCGGCGCTTCGGTGCCGCGAGCGCGAGCTATCTGCTGTGGAACCTGCCCCGGGCCCGTGGCGGGGTGCTGCCCGGCGGGGGGATCGTCGAGGCCCTCCTCGCGCAGGGCCAGCGGATCGCGCTGTGCGACACGGCGTCGCTCGAGCTGCCGTCCTTCGACGCCCGCGGCCGGCGCAACGGGCTCGTGCGCTTCGCCTACGCGAAGGTCATCGGCGGCGGCCAGAAGGTCTATGGCTGGGTGATGCGCGGCTACCGCCTCGCCGGCCACCGCTTCACGAGCACGCTGCGCGCGCCGCTCTAGCTTCGCCCTCGATCCCCGACGGCGAGGACCTCCCGCCTGACCGCGGGGCTACACCTTCGCCTTGTTCCACTCCTTCTTGTGCACGCGCTTCGCCGCCTGGTAGTCGGCCAGGCCCTGCGGCGAGTCGACGTCGCCGAGCGTCGGATGCCACGGCACGAGCGGCCGTGCGGCCTCGACACCGAACTGCTTCGCCAGCACCGAGCCCATCGACTTGACCTTCATCTCGCCGAAGCCCGGCAGCGCGGCGAGGTTCGCGCGCAGCTCGTCGACGTTCGCGGCGTCCGTCCAGACGCGGGCCGCGTCGCCGTCGTAGTGGTCGCGGATGTGGACGGCGAGGTCATGCACGCGCTTGGCCATCGAGCCGGGATAGCGGTGCACGGCCGGCCGCTCGCGGAAGACCGGCTCGAGGTCGGCGTCCGCGAGCGTCGCGGCATCGAACGCGCCGAGCCGCTCGCGCAGGACGAGCGGGCCCTCGAACGCCTTCTGCACCGTGACCTGCTGGTCGAGCACGAAGCCGACGAGCAGCGCGAACGGGTCCGCGGCGATGAGCGCGTTCGCGGCGTCGGACTCCGTGAAGTACAGGCGGTCGGGCATCGCGAGGCGATCGTACCCCGCGATCGCGCGCTGCGACGCGCCATGGCAGCATCACGGCCATGACCTCGATCGAGCTCGACACGCCGCACGGCCCGGCGCTCGCCCACCTGCACTTCGCCGACGGGCCCGTCGGCGCGCTCGTGCTCGGCCACGGGGCGGGCGGCGGCGTCGGCGCCCCCGATCTCGTCGCGGCGACGCGCGTCGCGCTCTCGCTCGGCGTCAGCGTCGCGCTCGTCGAGCAGCCCTACCGCGTCGCGGGGCGCCGCTCGCCGGCGCCCGCCCGTCAGCTCGACGCCGCCTGGATCGCCGTCGTCGAACAGCTCCGCGCGGACCGGCTGCGCGACCTGCCGCTCGTCGTCGGCGGCCGCTCCTCGGGCGCGCGCGTCGCGTGTCGCACCGCCGCCGCGACCGGGGCCGCCGCGGTGCTGTGCCTCGCGTTCCCGCTGCAGCCCCCGGCGCGCAAGAGCGGCGCGCAGGCACCCGACCGGCTTCCCGAGCTCGAGGGTGTGTCAGTCCCGCTACTCGTCGTGCAGGGCGAGGGCGACCCGTTCGGCATGCCGCCCGACGGACCGCGCCGCAGCGTCGTGCGAGTGCGCGGCAACCACAGCCTGCGCAGCGACCTCACCGCCGTCGCAGCCGCGATCGAGGCGTGGCTGCCCGCGGTCCTGCGCATGCGAGATTGACACCTCGAGTCACCTGGCGGACGGATGCCCGAGCGTCACTCCGCCTCTTGCTCGAGGATCCTGCTCGCCGCGCTCGCCGGGTCCAGCCGGCGCGCGACGACGTCGTCGATGAGCCCCTCGAACGCGGGATCGGCATCCATGCGGGCCTCGAGGCGGCGGCGCAGCTTCGACGTCGCCAGCGCGATGACCTCCGCCCGCAGGTTGCGCCGGCGACGTTGCAACAGCGTCCCGGCCTCCTCGATGTGCGCGCGGTGCTCGAGCAGCTTGGCGACGAGCTCCTCGACGCCCTTGCCCTCGGTCGCCTCGGTCTGGACGATCGGCACCTTCCACGGACCCTGCGGCGCGAGCGACAGGACCCCGCGGATCTCGCGCACCATCGTCTGCGTCATCGGGTGGTCGGACTTGTTGACGACGATGATGTCCGGGATCTCCATGATCCCGGCCTTGAGAGCCTGAACGGAGTCTCCGCCACCGGGCATCAGCACGAGCACGACCGTATCGGCGTGGTCGATGATGTCGATCTCCGCCTGACCAACGCCGACGGTCTCCAGCAGGACATCCTGTCGGCCGGCCGCATCCATCAGCAGCGCCGCCTGCAGCGACGCCTCCGACAGGCCGCCGAGCGCGCCACGGTTGGCCATCGAGCGGATGAAGACCCCGGGGTCGAGGAAGTGGTCGGTGAGGCGGATGCGATCGCCGAGCAGCGCGCCGTGCGTGAACGGCGACGACGGGTCGATCGACAGCACCGCGACGCTGCGCCCGGCCGCACGGCGGTTGGCGACGATCGAGCCGATCAGCGTCGACTTGCCGGCGCCCGGGGCACCGGTGAAGCCGACGACGACGGCGTTGCCGGTGTGCGGGTAGACCTCGCGCACGAGCTCCCAGCCGGCCGGGTCGTCGTCCTCGACGAGCGAGATCGCGCGGGCGAGCGCGCGCCGGTCACCGTCGAGCAGGCGCTGGGCGAGGGGCTTGTCGGAGGCGGCCACGCGCCGACGATCATGCCAGCCGGACGCGAGTGTCCGACGATGCCTTCCTGCCGAGCGTCGTTGGCGACCTTGATCGGGGCCGACGGGGCACCGACCCCATACGATGCGTCGATGTCCGTTCCCGTGCCGCTTCATGACCTCGCCGCGAAGATCGAGCAGTTCGGCAACACGCCGTACCTCGTGACCGTCGGCGCCGACGCGCAGCCCCGGGCGACGTCCGTGCGTGTCGAATGGCAGGGCCGCGTGCTGATGACCGGCGCCGGCCAGCGTACGTCCGCGAACGTACGCGAGAACGACGTCGTCGTCCTGTTGTGGCCCGCGCCTGTGCCAGGCGAGCACGCGCTGATCGTCGACGGCTGGGCCGAGGTACATGGCGGCTCGGTGCTGATCCAGCCGGCCAAGGCCGTGTTGCACGTGACGCGTCACTGACGGACCCTGTTCGTATCGCCCGGCTGCGGATATTGAACCAGCGCGTCAGGATGCGGTGAAGCCGAGGATCAGCTGCGCGGTCTCGAGCGGCACGTCGAGCTGCGGGTAGTGGCCGACGCCGTCGAGCTGCACCCAGTCGGCGTGCGGCAGCCACTCGTCGCGGTAGCGCACCGCGGTCGACGGCCACAGCAGGATCTGATCCTCGGTTCCCCACACGATCCGCACCGGGCAGCGGATCCGCTCGGCGTCAAGCTCGCCGTAGCCCTGGCGCAGGGCGAACTCGACCATCGCCGGCGCGACCGTGCAGCCCGCGACGCCGAGCGTCAGGTGGATCAGCAGCTCGGCCGGGATGTGCTCCCAGCTCGTCGTCAACAGGCGCGTCGCGCGGCGCCGGCCCGCGGGCGTCGACACGAGCGTGGCGGCGTGCGGCGCGGCCACCTTGGCCTGCTCGTGCATCGCCGCCTGTGTCCTCAGCACCTCCGCGATCCACGGGTCCTCGCGCGCCCAGCCGCCGGCCGGCGCGAGCGCGACGACCGACCGCGCGCGCCCGCGCTCGGCGAGCTGCAGCGCGACGAAGCCGCCCATCGAGTTGCCGACGACGTGCGCCGTCTCGAAGCCCGCCTCGTCCATCGCGCGTTCGACGGCGTCGGCGACGACATCCGCGTCGACCGCGCCCTCCAGCGGCGGCCCGCCCGCATGCCCGAGCATCGTCAGCGCCAGCACGTCGTGATGGCGCTCGAGCGCCGGCAGCACGAGCTCCCACGTCCGCCACGTGTCCATGAACCCGTGCAGGCAGACGAGCGGCGGCCCACGGCCGCCGCGATGCGATGGGGTGAACGTCGTTAGCACTGGATGAAGTGTGGCGCCGGGCAGGTTCGCGAAGGTCCCCGCTGGGCATGCCTGACAGCGTGACCCGCTGCGACGCGCCAAGCACAGCCCTCCGGTGCTCGATCGCGGGCCAATTACGATGAGGTTCCTCGTCGTCGTCGTGATCGCGGCAACGTTCGTGCTCGTCGCGATAGCGGCGCTCGCAGGCGGCGGAGCCTTAAGCGTCGTCGCCGCCGTGCTGCTCGCGCTGCTGCTGGCTCTCGCCGTCCACGACCTGACCCAACGCCGCCACTCGATCCTGCGCAACTACCCCGTCGCGGGACACCTGCGCTTCCTGCTCGAAGCGATCCGCCCTGAGCTGCAGCAGTACTTCATCGAGCGCAACTACGACGGGCGCCCGTACGACCGCGACACGCGCAACGTCATCTACGAACGCGCGAAGGGCATCCACGGCGAGCAGGCCTTCGGCACCGAGCGCGACATGGCCGAGCCCGGCTACGAATGGCTCCTGCACACGAACGCCCCGCTCGATCCGCCGGACGAGCCACCGCGCGTGCGTATCGGTGGCCCGCACTGCACGAGGCCCTACGACATGGCGCTGCTGAACGTCTCGGCGATGAGCTTCGGGGCGCTGTCGTCCAACGCCATCCGCGCACTGAACGGCGGCGCGCAGCGGGGCGGCTTCGCCCACGACACCGGCGAGGGCGGCCTGACGAAGTACCACCTGGAAAACGGCGGCGACCTCATCTGGGAGATCGGCAGCGGCTACTTCGGCGCTCGCACGAAGGACGGCCGCTTCGATCCCGATCTGTTCCGCGAGAAGGCGGCGCACGAGCAGGTCAAGTGCGTCTCACTGAAGCTCTCCCAGGGCGCCAAGCCGGGGATCGGCGGCGTCCTGCCGGGCGCAAAGGTGACGAAGGAGATCGCCGAGGCGCGCGGCGTCCCGGAGGGCGAGAAATGCGTCTCGCCCTCCCACCACAGCGCGTTCTCGACACCGCGCGAGCTCGTGCGCTTCCTGGTGAGGATGCGCGAACTGGCGGACGGCAAGCCGGTCGGGATGAAGCTCTGCGTCGGCGCGCGCCACGAGGTCCTCGCGATCTGCAAGGCGATGATCGAGGAGGGCGCCGGTCCGGACTTCATCGTCGTCGACGGCGCGGAGGGCGGGACGGGCGCCGCGCCGCAAGAGTACGAGGATCACGTCGGCACGCCGCTGACCGAGGGCCTGATGATCGTCCACAATGCGCTCGTCGGGTGCGGCCTGCGCGACCGCATCCGGATCGGCGCGAGCGGCAAGGTCGCTACGGGGTCGGACATCGTCAAGCGCCTCGCGCAGGGCGCCGACTACACGAACGCCGCTCGGGCGATGATGATGGCGGCCGGCTGCATCCAGGCCCAGCGCTGCCACACGAACACCTGCCCCGTCGGCGTGACAACCCAGGATCCGCGCCGCGCACGGGCCCTGAACGTGCCCGACAAGACCGAGCGCGTGCACCGCTTCCAACAGGCGACGGTCGCGCAGGCCCAGCAGATCATCGGCTCGATGGGCCTGCATAGCCCGTCGGAGGTGGCGCCGTGGATGTTGATCCGCCGCGTCGACGAGGCGAGGACGAGCTCCTACGCCGACCTCTTCGAGTGGCTCGAGCCCGGCGAGCTGCTGAGCTCGCCACCCCGGTCATGGCGCGCGGACTGGGAACGCGCCGACCCCGACGGTTTCCAAGCCCGCCGCCTGACCTCTGGAGCGCATCATGCCGACCGTCGCTGAGCTCATCGTTCAGGGAATCGCCGATCTCGGCGTCAAGCAGGTGTGGGGCGTCGTCGGAGACGCGCTGAACCCCGTCACCGACGCGATCCGCCGCGAGCCGCGGATCGAGTGGATCGGCGTGCGCCACGAGGAGGCCGGCGCCTTCGCAGCGTGCGCGCAGGCGCAGCTCTCCGAAACGCTCGGCGTTTGCATGGGCACGGTCGGGCCGGGCTCGATCCATCTGCTCAACGGCCTCTACGACGCGAAGAAGTCGCGGGTCCCGGTGCTCGCGGTCTGCGGCCAGGTACCGCTCGCGGAGATCGGCTCGGACTTCTTTCAGGAGGTCGACAACGACAAGCTGTTCGCCGACGTCGCCGCGTTCGCGCAGACGATCTCCAGCCCGCAGCAGATGCCGCTGCTGTTCGAGCAGGCCGTCCGCACCGCGCTCGCCCAGCGCACCGTCGCCGTGCTGACGCTGCCGGGCGACGTCGGCGCGATGGATGTCCCGCGGGGCGCCGCGGCGCCGCACATCCGTGCGGCCGATCCCCCGCTGACGCCCGACCCGCGCGGTCTCGACGACGCCGTCGCGCGGATCGACGCGGCCGCGTCCGTCGCGATCCTCGCCGGCCAGGGCGCCCGGGGAGCGCGCGACGAGCTGCTCGCACTCGCCGAGCGGCTGTCCGCGCCGATGGTCCTGACGCTGAAGGCCAAGGACGGCCTCGAGCACGACAACCCCTACGAGCTCGGGCAGACGGGCATGATCGGCAACCCGGCCGCCCGCAGGGCGCTCGAGTCGGCCGACCTCCTGCTCATGGTCGGCACGGACTTTCCCTACGTCGACTGGTATCCCGAGGGCAAGGTCGTCGTGCAGATCGATCTTCGCGGCGAGCACATCGGGCGCCGCACGAGCGTCGAGGTCGGCGTCGTCGGCGATGCGCGACTCGCGCTCGCGGCGTTGCTCGCGCGGGTCGAGGCGAAGGGCGATCGCGCGCTGCTCGACGAGCAGCGCGCCGCGTATGACGACTGGCGCGCGACGCAGCGCAAGCTCGCCGACCCGCAGCACGACACGCACCTCGCCGGCCGTGCGCGCGCCGCGCTCGACAACCCCGAGCACCGGATCCGCCCCGAGCTGCTCGCGTCCGCGATCGATCGCCACGCCGACGACGATGCGATCTTCACCTCGGACACCGGCATGGCGACCGTGTGGTTGTCGCGCTTCGTGACGATGCGCGGTACGCGCCGCCTGATCGGCTCCTACAACCTCGGCTCGATGGCGAACGCGATGCCGCAGGCGCTCGGCGCCCAGGCGCTCGACCGCACGCGCCAGGTCGTCGCGTTCTGCGGCGACGGCGGGCTTACGATGCTGCTCGGCGACCTGCTGACGGCGGTCGCCTACGACCTGCCCGCGACGTTCGTCGTCTTCGACAACGGCACGCTCGGCATGGTTAAGCTCGAACAGGAGCAGGGCGGCCTGCCCGAGTTCGGCACGACGCTTGCAAACCCCGACCTCGCGGCGGTGGCGCGCGCGATGGGCCTGACCGCGTTTCGCGTCACCGAGGCGGCGCTCGTCGATGACGCCGTCCGCGAGGCGCTCGCGACGGCGGGGCCCGTCCTGCTCGACGTCGTGACGAACCCCAACGAGGTGTCGCTGCCACCGAAGGTGACGGTCTCCGACGCGTGGGGCTTCGCGGTCGCGAAGCTCAGCGAGGTGCTGACGAGCCGGACGTAGTGCCCGCGCGCCGGGGCGTCTGCCCGCCGGGCGCGCCGAGGTTCCGTGCACAGATAGCGCCAACGCGCCAGTTGACCGCGAGCCCCGACACGTGCATGCTGGCGCCTGTGAGCGAGCGCTACCACCCTGGCTCGCGACGCCTGCAGGACCGCTTCGACACCCGCCGGCTTGCGGATCGCCTCAACGAGCGCGTCGTGCGCGAGCTCATCGAGCCCGAGGACCGGGCGTTCATCGAACGGATGGACATGTTCTTCCTCGCGACGGCCGACGCCAGCGGCCAGCCGCAGTGCTCATACAAGGGCGGCGATCCGGGCTTCGTGCGCGTCCTCGACGAGCGCACGCTCGCGTTTCCCAACTACGACGGCAACGGGATGTACCTGTCGCTCGGCAACGTGCTCGTCAACGCGCAGATCGGGATGCTCCTGATCGACTTTCAGTCCGAGCGGCCCTCGCGCATGCGGATCGAGGGCACGGCTTCGATTGCCGAGCACAACGAGCTCGCGTGGGAGTACCCGGGCGCGCAGTTCGTCGTCCTCGTCCACGTGCAGCGCGTGTTCCCGAACTGCCCGCGCTACATCCACCGCATGTCGCTCGTCGAGCGCTCGCCATACGTCCCGCGCGCCGGCCACACGCCGCCCGTGCCCGACTGGAAGCTGGGCGAGCTCGCCGAGGGCGCCCTGCCGGCGGGCGACCCGGCCGCGGATCCGCCCGCGACATAGCATTGCCCGCGTGGCATCCGTCAGCCCGACCGTCGTGCCGGTTTCGACCGCGCCGCCACAGATCCGCCGGCCACCACCGCCGCTGCGCGGCGGACCGCTCGCGCTCTATCGCTTCATGCGCGACCACGGGATGCTGTCGCTGGCCTATGCGAAGCTCATCGCCCGCTGGCTGTGGCTCAAGGCTCGCTTCCGCGGTCGCCTGAAGACCGACGGGCTGTGCTTCGTCTGCCCGAACGTCACGATCGAGATCGGCCGCGACGCCACGCTGCACCTCGGCCGCTGGTCGTGGATCGGGCACGGCTCGAAGATCCGCGTGCACGAGGGCGAGGCGCGGATCGGCGCGAAGTCGGTGCTCGGCCAGGAATGCACGATCTCCGCCTTCCAGCACGTCTCGATCGGCCGCGAGTGCATCATCGCCGACCGCGTGATGCTGATCGACTTCGACCACGGCGTCGTCGAGGTCGATCGCCCGATCCGCGACCAGGGCATCTACAAACGCGACGTGCGCGTCGGCCACAACGTCTGGATCGGCTATGGCGTGGCGATCCTGCGCGGTGTCACGGTCGGCGACAACAGCGTGCTCGGCACCTCGACGGTCGTCTCGAAGGACGTGCCGGCGAACGCCGTCGCCGCCGGCGTGCCGGTTCGGGTCATCCGGATGCGCAAGCCGCCGAAGGTCATGCGCTGGGAGTAGCCGCCGCGCGGGCCGTCAGACGCCGAGCGCGCGCAGGCCCGCCGTCGCGACGACCGCGACGCCGACGCCCGCGAGCACCGAGCCGCCACGCGCGAAGACGACGGCGGCGAGCGCGACGCCCGCCGTCTGCGCGCCGACGGCGAGCTGCCTGCCGTCGGCCAGCGCCGACGTGACGACGAGCGCGGCGAGCAGCGCCGGCGCCGTCAGCGCGATGACGCCCGCCGACCACCGCGGCAGCTCGCGCCCGCCGAAGGCGACCGGCCCGACGCCCTTGATGAGCGCCGTCACGACGGCACACGTCGCCACGACGACCCACAGCTCGGTGCTCATGAGCGCCCCTGCAGCGGCCTGCGGCGCAGCCCGATGAGGGCGGCCAGGCTCGCGGCCAGGACGGGGATCCCGGCCGGTGCGAACGGCACGAGCGCGAGCGCGATGAGGCCGCCGCCGAGAGCCGCCAGCCGCGACAGGCGGTCTCGCATCTCGACGAACAGCAGCGACAGGAAGAACGCCGGGTAGACCGCGTCGAGGCCGAGCCGGTCGATGTCGCCGATGAGGCTGCCGCCGAGCGCGCCGAGCGACGTGCCGGCGATCCAGCAGATGTACTGCGGCACGGTCGTGCCGAAGAGGAAGTGGCGGTCGAAGCTGCCGTCGCCGCGGCTCGCCATCGCCCATGACGAGTCGACGACCGTCTGCCCTTGTGCCGCGCGCCGCAGCCAGCGCCCCGGCAGCGACGGCGCGAGCGCGACGCCCATCGGCAGGAAGCGCGAGTTCATGAGCGCGGCGGCGGCCGTCGCCGCGGCGATGCCGCCCCCGCCGCCGAGGATCGTGATCGCCGCGAACTGCGCCGAACCCGCGAACACGATCGCCGACATGACGATCGCGCCGACCGCCGAGAAGCCGACCTCGCGCGCGAGCACGCCGAAGGACAACGACAGCACGAACGACGCGACGCCGAACGGGATGCCCGCCCGCAGTCCCGCGCGAAACGACGCGCGCGGGTCCGGCCGTCGCCGCTCGGCATCCCGCTGGGGCGGGGCGTCCAGTGGCGCCAGCGGGTCCGGATCAGGCGAGGCGTCCATGCCGTGAGCCTGTCAAACGGCTGCGCCCAGCGGCCCAGCTGCGCTCCGGCTCAGACGTTCGGGCGCAGGTCCGCGACCGGCTTGTGCCCGACGACGAGGACGTACGGCGCCGGCACGCGGGTCTCCCCGTCGCCGGCGTCGAGCTCCTCGATCAGCGCGCGCACGCCGTCGCGCAGGGCGTCGTAGGCGGCCGTCTCGAGCTCGCCCCTGGCGACGACGAACGGCGGGAGGTTCTCCTCGTAGAACGCGAGCATGGCATCGGCCGAGGCGAAGACGAAATCGACGCTGTGCGGCTCGATCGCGAGCACGAGCTGGCCCCCGAGCTCGCGCCGCACGTGGCCGTGGGTCCCCCACTCGCCGAACGAGACCGGGTTTGACTCCGCCTGCGGACGGTGAGCCGCGAGCCGTTCGAAGAGGCGCACCGGGAAGCTCTCGGGCGCCCAGTTGGCCATGACGACCTCGCCGCCCGGCTTGCAGACGCGGACGAGCTCGTGCGCGGCGAGCCCGTGGTCGGCCGCGAAGATCGTCCCGAACGCCGTCAGGACACGATCGAAGCTGTCGTCCTCGTAGGCGAGCGCCTGGGCGTCGCCCTCGACCCATTGCACCTCGACTCCGTCCTGGATGGCACGGTGGCGCGCCCCGTCCAGCAGCGGCGCGGAGATGTCGAGCCCGATGACGTCGCCGCCGGCCTGCGCGGCACGGATCGCGGCGCTTCCGGTCCCGGTCCCGACGTCGAGCACCTTCATGCCCGCGTCGATGCTGACGGCGCCGGCCACGACCGCGCCGACCTCCCACAGCAGCTCGGCGATCGCGTCGTAGTTGCCCGCCGCCCACAGCGCTCGACTGTCGGCTGCCTGCAGATCCGTCAAGTCGCTGCTCATCGTGTCGCTCCCGTAGTTAGACCGGCGACGACACTACCGGCGCGGGCCGCCCGGCCTGCCTCCGGGCGGCTGCCGGGCGGCTGATCAGCCGCGCGTCAAGTGCAGTTCGGCCAGGGCTTGTAACCGTCGCGGGCCATCAGCACGGAGGCGCGGCGGTCCTGCTCCCACTCCGGCGCCGCGGCGGGATCGCCGCGGCCACCGACGCTGCGCCACGTCTTGCGATCGAACTGGTACTTGCCGTGGTAACGCCCGTCGCCGGAGACCGCCTTCGGATCGCCGCGCGACTCGCACCGCGCGATCCTCGCCAGCCGCGGATCGAGCGAGGCGCTGGTGACCGTCTGGTTCTCGGGATCGATGCCGAGCGCGCTCAGCGTCCGCGGGCCCAGCAGGCCGTCCGGCTTGAGCTTGTGGCCGCGCTGGAAGCGGCGGATCGCGCGCCGCGTGCTCCTGCCGAGGACGCCGTCGGCCTCGATGCCGAGCGCGCTCTGCACCGCCCCGATCGTCGTCTCGCTGAGGACGTCGCCGGCGACCGCGCCGCCCGTCTGGGCGATCGCCCCGCCGCTCAGCACGAGGATGCCCGCGGTCGCGACAAGCGCCGAGCCGCGGCTTCGCAGCGAGCGCCGGCGACTGGCCGTCGCGGCCGCCCGGCGCTTGCGTGCACCGCGTAGCGAGCGCCGGAAGGCGAGCTCGCAGGCGAGATCGTCGGATGAGACGGCGGCGGGAACCGGAACGTCGTCGTCGCTTCTGAACATGTGGCGGGCGCTTCCTCTCGATGTCGTCTCGGCGCCTACGGGGTTAGCTGTCGGGCTCGCGCTGAAACGTGCGCTACGCGGCCGACACCAGCGTGGCTGGTGGTGGCTGCGATTCGCCCCAGGACCGGCACTTCTCCGGCCTCAGTTGGTTCCCCCGTTCCCGGTCGCACGGAGCGTCCGGGATTCGGCTCTTATGTGAAGCAGATGTGCATAGTACGGGCGCAACGGACAGAACGCAGTCGAATCCTGCCCTCCGATCGACATAAATCATCCGCTATGTGCGGGAAAAACGTGTGGCGCGTTGGCGTTCAAGGTTCCAGAAGCGCGCCCAGCACGAGATCCGGAGCGAGGTTGCGAACGCCCGCGTCCAGCGTCCCGGGGGCCGCGAGCGCCGCATCGAGCCCCGCTCGGTGCCCCGCGGCGCGCTCGCGGCCGTACGGCTCGGCGAGACGCTGGGAGACGAGGAACGCCCAGTCGCTGGACTGCAGCGCGAGCAGCTCGCGTACGGCGCGTTCGTCCGTGCCGCCGCCGGCGGCGCCGCCGGCGGCGGCGAGGCGCAGCTCGGCGCAGCGGGCGCTCCAGGCCATCTCGGCGACCGGAGGCGCGCTCCACGTCCTCAGGTCGCGCGGGGTCCCCCAGCT
Organism: Solirubrobacterales bacterium; assembly: GCA_038260305.1. Lineage (GTDB taxonomy): Bacteria > Actinomycetota > Thermoleophilia > Solirubrobacterales > Solirubrobacteraceae > CADCVQ01. The sequence goes on along the minus strand of JBBSNY010000002.1, from coordinate 13,708 downwards.
CGTGACGGGCAGGCCGGGAGGCGCCGGTGCCGGCTCGTGACGGGTCAGCGCGTCGTCGAGGCGCGCGAGGCGCAGACCCTGCGCCGCGGCCTCGTCGACGACAGCCGCCAGCCACAGCGGACCCTCGTGCCACCAGTCGCCGAACAGCTCGGTGTCGACGGCACAGACGGCGAGCCCGCCGCCGGCGACGCGCTCGCGCGTACGCGTCACGAAGTCCGCCGCGTGGCGGCGCGCGGCGGCCGCAGCCCGTGCAGGATCGTACGGCGTGCCGTCGTTGGCCCACGCGCGGTGGCGGTGCTCGGTGAAGTGGTGATAGCTGCGATACGCGGCGTCGGCCGGGTAGCCGTCGCGGCTCCAGACGAGCTCGATCGTCGCGCGGTCGATCGGGACGAGCAGCGGCCCGCCCGGCGAACGTAGCGGGCGTAGGTGCTCGTCGGGAGCGAGGACGTCGGTGAGGTCGACGCAGGTCGCGCGCACGCCGGCCCGCGCGAGTTCGCCGTCGAGCCACGGCGCGTAGGCGCACTCGGGCAGCCACAGCCCGCCGCCCCAGGCGCCGAAGCGGCGGCGGTGCGAGGCGATGCCGGCGCGCAGCTGCAGGCGCGCGCCGGCGTCCGTGGCCAGTAGCGGCAGCACGGCGTGCGTCGCCGACGAGGTCCATGCGACGTGGCGGCCGAGCGCGTCGAGCAGTCCCGTGCCGCCGCCGAGCGCGAGCAGCCGCTCGCGAGCCCACTCGTAGCGCGCCGCGGAGTGCTCGAGCGCGGCGACGACGCCCGCATCCTGAGCCTCGCGTGCGGTCGCGAGGTCGCGCCGGTGCGACTCGACGCGCACGCCCGCGAGAAACGCGTCGCAGCGCTCGATCGCGCCCGGCGCCTCGAGCTGGTCGCACAGCACCGGCGTCAGCGACAGCGTCAGCTGCGGGCTGGGTGGTCCGGATTGCAGGATCTCCAGCACGGGCAGGTAGGAGGTCGCGATCGACTCCCACAGCCACTCCTCGCCGAAGGGCCAGGTCCCGAAGCCCTCGATGTACGGCATGTGGCTGTGCAGGACGATCGCGAGCTCGCCCTCGCCTGGGCGGGCGGGCCCGAGCGGCGTCACGGGCGCAGGACGGCGACGAGGTCCAGTGCGCCCGCGAGCTCGCTCGCGGGCGCGCGCCGCAGGACGAAGTCACGCGTGTCGATCGCCGGCGTGAAGCGGTCATAGAAGCGCTTCGTGATGCCAAGCCGGGCGTGGACGGCGTCCCAGCCGAGCTTCAGCGCGGCGCCGTGAACGGCAAGCTTGCGCGCGTGGAAGAGCCCGTAGAGCTCGACCCGCGGGAAGTGCGCGCGGCAGAGGGCGGCGAACTCCTGCGGGCGGTACTCGTGGACGTGCCAGGGATTGCCGGAGCGCTCGGCGCCGGGCGGGGCCAGAGTCAGGACGTTCGGCGTCGAGACGAAGGCGACGCCGTCGTCGCCGACGAGCACCTTGAAGCGATCGAGGATCTCGCCGGGGTTGCGGACGTGCTCGATCGTCTGCAGGAAGACGATCGCGTCGCAGGGCTCGTCGTAGAGCTCGACGAGCGTGCGGGTGAACGACAGGTTGTCGCGAACGTAGCGCAGGCGCGCGTGCTCGTGCGCCTCGGGGTTCGCGTCGACGCCGACGACGGCGCGCGCGCCGCCGCGTGCGAGCACGTCCGAGCCGTAGCCCTCGCCGCACGCGAGATCGGCGACGCGCAGGCCCGCGACCCGGGCGGCGATCCACTCGTAGACGACGAGATGGCGCTGAAACCAGTAGTTCTCCTCGGGGACGTCGGGCAGGGTGCGCTCGCCGGTCAGCGCGAGCGGCGGCACGCCGGGCGGCTGGTCGCGCTGGAGGTAGAGCTTCGGCGATTCGGACACGCGCGCCAGCCTATGGAGGCCTGCCACGCGGTGACCGGACGCGCTGCGTTGGCACGTACGCCGTCGACTACGCCATGCTCCTTGCGGTGGCCACCCAAGAGCTGACCCCGAGCGCGGACGTCCCGTCCTCCGGCGCCCTCGTCCGGCGGGTGCTCGGCCTCGTCGCCGTGATCGTCGTGCTCGTGCTCGTCGTCGGCATCCTGCCGGGGCTCGAGGACGTCCGCCAGCGCTTCGGCCGCGCGGACCCGGCGTGGCTCGCGGTGACGTTCCTGTGCGCGCTCGGCTCGACCGTCAGCTACGTCGCCGCGGTCCGCGGGACGCTGTCTCGGCAGATCGCCTGGCGCCCGGCATGGAACCTCGGGATGGCCGAGCAGGGCAGCAACGTCCTGCTTCCGACGGGCGGCGTCGGGGGGCCGGCGCTCGGCGCGCTCCTGCTGCGCCGCGCCGGCGTTCCGATCGCCGTCGCGGCGCCGCGCTCGGCCGCGCTGTTCCTGCTGACGAGCGCGACGAGCTTCGCCGCGATCATCGTCTTCGGAACGCTGACCGGCAGCGGTCTGCTGCCGGGCGACGTGGGCTGGGTCGGGACGCTGCTGCCGGCCGGGCTCGCGGCCCTCGCGATCCTCGCGGTCGCGTCCCTCGGGGCGCTGTCGGTCAGCGACGGGTCGGGCTCGCACGGTCGCATCGCCGTCTGGCGACACCGCGTCGCGGGGCTCCTGCGCGACGGCGTGCGCAAGGCGATCGAGCTCCTGCGCACGGGCGACCCGCTCATCATCGGTGGCTGCATCGGCTATCTCGGCTTCGACATCGCGTCCGTCGGCGCGGCGTTTCAGGCGTTCGGCGGCGGCGGGCCGCCGCTGGGCATGTTCGTGCTGGCGTACACGCTCGGCCAGGTCGGCGCGCTGATCCCGACGCCGGGCGGCGTCGGCGGCACCGAGGGCGGCCTGATCGGGATGTTCGCCCTCTACGGCGCCGACGCGGGCGCCGCGGCCGCGGCCGTCCTCGCCTACCGCGTGTTCCAGCTCGGGCTGCCGACGATCTTCGGGCTGCTGGCGTTCGGCCGGATCCGCCGGCGCCTGCGCGACGAGGAGCAGACGGCCGAGCTCGCGGCGCGCTTCGAGCGCGACGACCCTCCGACGTAAGCGCGGCCGCGATGCTCGGCGCGCGCGACGCTCAGGCCGCCTCGCGAGCGGCGCGCAGGTCGAGGTAGCGGGCGCGGTCGTCGAAGGTCGCGCTCAGGGACGTCTCCACGTCCTCGAGGAACTCCTCGCGATAGGTCTCCTCGGTGAGCACGGAGATCGCGTAGTACAGGCCCCCGAACGCCGCCAGCGCGGCGGAGACCTTGAGTAGCTCGACGGTCAGCCAGGACTGCCCGGCAATTGAGCGCGGCGCCTGGCCGATCCACTCCGTGACGACGTGCGGCGTGATCGCGAGCGCTCCGAAGGCGACGAAGAAGAGGCCGACGAGGACGGACACTAGGAGCACCTGCAGCCCCTGGCTGACGAACATCACAAGGCCGACGTTGAAGCGCTGGTGGCGGCGCAGCGGCGGCTCCACGCCGACCTCGCGCTCGAGCTTGCGCACCTCGTTGGGGAGGCGCGCTGCAATGAAGACCGAGCCGAGTCCGAGGAACAGCGCGATGACCCCGGCGAGGGCGCCGTCGGAGATGTCCGAGAAGACCTGCCACATCTCGGTCGTCAGGAACAACAGCAGCGCGTTCGCCCACACGGGCCAGTCGAGCTTGACGGCGCCGAGCAGCTGGACGCCGAAGACGAGCGACAGCAGCGGGACGGCGCGCGTGAAGATGTCGTCCTATGCCGAGTAGTCCTCGATCAGCAGCGGCAGCCCGGCCCGCCGCAGGCGCGTCTCGTAGGCCGAGAGATCGTCCATTGGCGAAGGATATGGTCGCGCTCATGGTGACGACACGCAGCGCGGCTCGTGCAAGAACGCCCGCTTGCATGACCCCGCACCAGCAGCGAGGATGGCCGCGTTCCGTTCACGTGAAAGGAGAAACCGATGACGGTGGCAGATGTCATGAAAAAGACGGGACGCCGCCGGATGCTCGCCCTCGACGGTGGCGGAATCCGTGGGCTGATCACCGTCGAGATCCTCGCCGAGATGGAACGCTGCTTCAGAGAGAAGCACGGGAAGGCCTTCGTCCTCGCCGACGCCTTCGACTACGTCGCCGGGACGAGCACCGGGGCGATCATCGCGACCTGCGTCTCACGCGGGATGAGCGTCGACGAGATCCGGACGTTCTATCTCGACAGCGGCGCCGAGATGTTCGACAAGGCGAACCTGCTGCGGCGCGTTCAGGGCACGAAGTTCGATCACCAGGCGCTCGCCGCCAAGCTCAAGGGCGTCCTCGGAGAGAAGACGACCCTCGGCAGCGATTCGCTGCGGACGTTGCTGATGGTCGTCATGCGCAACGCGACGACGGACTCGCCGTGGCCGATCTCCAACAACCCGCTGGCGAAGTACAACCTGGCCTCGCGCCGCGAGCAGGACAAGTCCTGCAACCTCGACCTGGCGCTGTGGCAGCTCGTCCGGGCCAGCACGGCGGCCCCGACCTTCTTTGCGCCCGAGGTCATCGACGCGGGCGGCTCCGAGCCGTTCGTCATGGTCGACGGTGGGGTGACGACGTACAACAACCCGGCGTTCCTGCTGTTCCTGATGGCGACCGCGGAGCCGTACAACCTCGGCTGGCCCGCCGCCAAGGACGAGATGCTGCTCGTGTCGGTGGGCACCGGCACGGCTCCCAAGGCCAAGCAGGGGCTCGGCCCGAAGGACATGAACCTGCTCTACAACGCGACGTCGATCCCGGCGGCGCTGATGTTCGCGGCGCTCAACGAGCAGGACCTCTTGTGCCGCACGTTCGGCGATTGCCGCCACGGCGCGCCGCTCGACAGCGAGGTCGGGACGGTGATGGACGTCAAGGGGCCGGTCGAGCCCAAGCTGTTCACGTACCTGCGCTACAACGCCGAGCTGACCACGACGTGGCTCGCGCAGCGCGGCCTCGGGGACGTCGTGCCCGCTGACGTGCAGAAGATGGATTCGACGAAGCACCTGGACGAGCTGCGCGACGTCGGACGCGCTGCCGCCAAGGACGTCGTGGCGACCGATTTCGAGGGCTTCCTGTAAAAGCGGCGTTCGTGTCCACGACGAGGGCTTTCATCATCCGGCCCTTCGGGACGCGGAACGGCATCGACTTCGACCTCGTCCAGCGCGAGCTGTTCACCCCCGTCCTGCGCGACCTCGGCATCGAGGGCTCCACGACGGAGATCCTCGTCCACGCGGGAAACATCCGCACCGACATGTTCGAGCAGCTCCTGACCGCCGACCTCGTGATCGCCGACATCTCGATCCACAACGCGAACGTCTACTACGAGCTCGGCGTCCGCCACGCGTTGCGCCCGCGCACGACGATCCTGATCCGCGCCCGCGTCGACGACGTCCCGTTCGACCTGCGCACCGACCGCTACGTGACGTATGACCAGGGCGACCCGAGCGCCTCGGTCGGGTCGCTCGCCGACGCCATCACGGCGTCGCTGCACACCGACAGCGCCGACAGCCCCGTCTTCTCCCTGCTGCCGGCGCTGCGAGCCACCGACCCGTCGCTCCTGCGACCGATTCCGCCGGCGTTCACCGAAGCCGTCCGTGCGGCGGAGCGCCTCGGCGATCGCCCGATGCTCGCCGTGCTCGGGGACGAGGCGGGGTTCTTCGATTGGTGGCCGGCCGCGAGACGGCTGGTCGGGCGCGCGCAGATGGACCTCACCGCCTGGGAGGACGCACGCGCGACGCTCGAGTCGATCCGCGACCGGCGCCCGGCCGACCCCGAGGCGAACCTGCTGCTCGGCACCGTCCTGCACCGGCTCGGCGACCTCGCCGGATCGACGGCCGCGATCGAGCGGGTCGTGCAGGCCGACGCGCTGGAGGACAACGAGCTCGCCGAGGCGATGGCGCTGCTCGCCCGCAACGCGAAGGATCGCTGGGTGCAGGCCTGGGCGGGTGAGGAGCGGCCGGCTGCCGCGGCGCTCGCCTCGCCGCTGCTCGAGGAGGCCCGCCAGGCCTATGACGACGCGTTCTCGGCCGACCAGAACCACTGGTACTCGGGGATCAACGCGCTGGCGCTCGTCTGCGTGACGCTCGGTCTCGCCGACCGTGAGCAGGCGATCTGGGAGGGCCGCTTCGACGACGACGAGGAGATCGGGCTCCAGCGGCGACGGCTCGAACGCCTGCGCGACGATCTCGAGGCCGCCGTCCGCCGCTCGCTGCATGCAAGTGCCGTCCGCGGCCGTCGCGACGGGACGACCGACGTCTGGGCCGACCTCGGTCGCGCCGACCTCAGCCTGCTGACCTCACCGCGACCGCAGGCGGTCGCAGCCGCCTATCAGCGGGCGCGGGCCGGCCTCGATCGGGCGCGAGCCGGGGACTTCGCGATCACCTCGGCGGCCCGGCAGGTGCGGCTCTACACCGCGCTCGGTCTCTTCGGGGAGAACGCCAGCGCGGCGCTGACGGCGCTGGGGACCGCCGAGGCGCCACCGCAAGCGCTCCCCCGGCCGCGGGTGATCGTCTTCGCCGGCCACCGGATCGATGCACCCGATCGCGCCGAGCCGCGCTTCCCGGCCCGCAGCGAGGACTTGGCGGCCACGGTCATCCGCGACGCCGTCGCCGCCGAGCGCGAGCTCGCCGGTGAGCAGCCGCTCGAGGGCATCGCGGGTGGGGCGAGCGGCGGCGACATCCTCTTTCACGAGCAGTGCGCCGCGCTCGCCGTTCCCACGCAGCTGCTGCTCGCGCTGCCGGCCGCGGAGTTCGCCGCTGCATCGGTGCTCGACGCGGGACCCGACTGGATGGAGCGCTTCCGGACGCTGTGCCGGCGGCTGGACACGAAGGTGCTGTCCGAGCGCAGGGAGATGCCCGCCTGGCTGGCCCAGCGCGCGGACTACAGCATCTGGTCGCGCAACAACCGCTGGATCCTCCACACGGCGCTCTCGCGCAGCGAGACGGACGTCACCCTCATCGTCCTCTGGGACGGCGCGGGGGGCGACGGAGTGGGCGGCACGGCGGACATGCTGCGGCTGGCCCGGTCGCGAGGCGTGCGGGTCGTCACGCTCGACGCGTCTCGGCTCGCCTGAAAACGGCCGGGCGCTCAGCCCTTGGGCGGGAGCGAGCGCGCGTAGGCGACGCCCCGCCGGACCCACGGCTCGAGCTGGCGCTTGCCTCGCACGCCCTCGGCGTCGACGCGCAGCCAGCCCTGCATCGCCCGCCCGCGCATCTCGAACGTGCCCGCGTGCGGCTTGGCGAGCAGCGTGTCGGTGTCGGCGGGCTCGACGCGCAGCAGCAGCCCTCCCTCGCGGCTGGCGGCGACCGACATGTGGCCGGCGACGAGGAACGCCAGGCCGCCGAACATCTTCTGCTCGCTGACGTCGGGCTCGGCCGCGATCAGCTCGCGGATGCGGTTGGCGAGATCCTCGTCGTAGGCCATCGCAGCGATCCTAGTGGGGTGCTCCTCGGACGTAGACCGCTCGGTTTGCATTGGTTCGGGGAACCCAGCACACAACCACACCGATCGGTACCCTCTGGTGCATGCCGTACGCCACCCCGCAGCGCACGAGCCCCGGCGGCCGCGGGGCTCGCGAGCGGATCCTGCAGGCGGCGACGACGCTGTTCTACGCCCATGGCATCAACGTCACCGGAGTCGAGCAACTCGCGACGGTCGCGCAGGTCTCCAAGCGCACGCTGTACCAGCACTTCGCGAGCAAGGAGGCGATCGTCGAGGCCTATCTGCATCACCTCGCGCAGGAGGGCCACGTCCCCACGATCGCCGCGCTGGATCGCGCCGATCTCTCCCCGCGTGAGCGGCTTCTGGCCCTCTTCGACGCCCTCGCACCCGAGACGGACCAGACCGCGCGCGGCTGCCCGTACGTCAACGCGTGCGTCGAGGTCGCGGCGCCCGGCCACCCCGCCCACGAGCTCGCGGCGCGCTACAAGCGTGGCCTCATCGAGCGCCTGACACAGACCGCGGCCGAGGCCGGCGCCCGCGACCCGGCCGCGCTCGCCCGCCAGCTCGCGGTGCTGCACGACGGGGCCGCGGCGCAGGGCACGGTCCTCAACAGCGCCGAGCCGGCGCGTGCCGCGCGCGCGGCCGCGTGGACGCTCCTCGAGGCCGCGATCGTCGACGCCGCGATCGCGACGGGCTGAGCGCCACGACGATGTCCCACGCACGACAAAGCCGCCCGGGGCTCGCCCGACGACCGATCCGGATCTGGCTCTCGGCGCTCGCCGGCGTGGCGGTCGTTCTCTGCGCGGCCACCGCGCCGGCCGCCTCGGCCGCGCTCGCCAACCCGTGTGGCCCGTCGCTGCCGGCCACCGCGCAGTTCACGAGCTCCACCACCCGGGTCGGGCTCATCGACCTGTACTACTTCGTGCCGCACGACCGGCCGGTGACGTACTTCGAGTGCGACGACGGGCGCGCGGACTACCTGGGCGAGCTGAAATCGGCGGCCGGCTCGGACCGCACGGTCTTCCTGGCGGCGGCACTGTGGGACTGCGACCGCACGACGAGGTACTTCGCCGCGACGACGACGCAGGGCGTCGTGGGCACGGTCGTGCTCGGCACCACGAGCCTGCAGACCCCGTCCTGCGCGCACCGCTTCGCGCTCCAGGTGCCCGAGACGCTCAAGCGGGGCCACGTCGCACACATCGGCGTGACCGACGGCTGGCACCGCGGGGACTTCCGCACGCGGGTGTGCCTGCGCTACCCGGCCGCCAAGCTCACCTGCCGTGACGTGACGTTCGCGCCGGGCGTCGACTTCGCCGAGGCGCGCTTTCGACTGCGAAAGCGCGGGCGCTGGCGCGTCGAGCTGCAGGTGCGCAGCTTCCGCATTCGCGACACGATCGCGGTCGGTGTGCGCAAGGCCGCCCCGCGCAAGCTGCTGCCGAAGGTGCTCGCGACCGGCGACTCGACGATGCAGTCGGTCGGGGCCGCGCTCTCCGACGAGCTCGGCGACACGGCGGCCTTCGTCAGCGACGTCCGCCCGGGGCTCGAGCTCAGTGGGGCCAACGACTGGGCCCCGATCGCGACGTCGCAGGCCGCGTCCGTGCGACCCAACGTGACGGTGCTGTCGATCGGGGCCAACGAGGGGCTGCCGGTGTTGGGCGTCGACGGCGTGCACAACTGCTGCGACGCGGGCTGGTCGGCGGAGTACCAGCGCCGGATGCAGGCCACCATGCGGACCTACGCGCGCAAAGGGCTCGGCCGCGTCCTCGTCCTGACGATCCCGGCCCCGCGCGACCCCCGCCGCGCCGCCGTCGTCGCGACCGTGAACGCGGCGATTGTGGCCGCGGGTCTTGCGCTCGGCGTCGAGGTGCTGCGGATGGACCTCCTGTTCTCACCGAACGGCTATCAGGACGCGATCCGCTACGACGGCCGGGACGTCGCCGTGCGAGACGCCGACGGGGTCCACCTCAACGCCGCCGGCGCCAGGATCGCGGCCCACGCCGTGGCGCAGGCGATCCGCGCTCCACGGACCTGACGTCTGTCACGCTCGCGACCAGCATCTCCGCCTGTCATCACCGGTGGGCCGGACGTGCAGGGTGACGAAAGCAGGCCGCCGCTGCGCGGGCCAGTGTGCGGATGGTCGCGGTGCGAATCAGTGCGCCAGCGGGCGCCGGCGGGCGTACCTCATGCGTCAGGTGCCGCGTCCGTCAGCTCGGTGGGCAGCATCCCGGGCGGGCCGAGCAGTTCGATGCCGTTTTCGGCGGCCAATGCCGCGGCTCGTGCGATGTCGGGAGGGCCGTCGAGCACGGGCAGTTCGTGTGTCGGGGCCAGGATCCCATATGCCCTCACGAAGTCTTCAAAGCCGGCAGGCGTGGAGGTGACGAGCAGGCGTGTGTCGCTGGCTGCTGTGTTGCTGATGGTGTTGGCGTGACCCCGGTGGTTCGGTCCGGTGCTTGTGAGAGTTCTATGCGCCCTGCAAGATGGGCGAGCGAGGACGATCACGATGAAGCGAACCAGGCATACGCCCGAGCAGGTCATCCGCAAGCTGCGCGAGGCCGACAGGATGCTCGCCGAGCAGCGGGGCATCGCGGAGATCGCGAAGGAGCTCGGCGTGTCGGAGAACACCTATCACCGTTGGCGCAATCAGTACGGCGGGATGAAGGCCGATGACGTCAAGCGCCTCAAGGAGCTTGAGCGTGAGAATCAGCGGTTGAAGCGGATCGTGGCCAACCAGGCGCTGGATATCGATGGGCTGAAGGAGATCGCCCGGGGAAACTTCTGAGCCCGGCCCGCCGGCGTCAGGCGGTCGCGATGCTTCGCGACCGCCTGCACTTCAGCGAGCGTCGGGCCTGCCGACTTGCGGGCCAGCACCGTTCCACGCAGCGTCACGAGTCGCCGGCGCCGAGCGCTGAGGATCGTGATTTGCGTGCCGAGCTTCGCCGGATCGCCAGACGCAAGCCGCGGTGGGGGTACCGCCGCGCGCACGGCCATCTACGCGCAAACGGCCATCTAGTCAACCGCAAGCGCGTGCAGCGCCTCTGGCGCGAGGAAGGCCTCAGGGTCCCGCAGAAGACGCGTAAACGCCGCAGGACCGGCGATCCCGAAGGGCAGTGGCTGCGGGCCGAGCGCCCCAACGAGCTGTGGGCACTGGACTACCAGTACGACCAGACCGCCGACGGCAGGATGCTCAGGTTGTTGAACATCGTCGACGAGTTCACCCGCGAGGTGCTCGCGATCCGCGTCGATCGCAGCATCACCGCTGAGCAGACCGTCAGCGTCCTTGACGGGATCGTCGCCGAGCGGGGTGCCCCGGCGAACATTCGCTGCGACAACGGGACCGAGCTGACCGCCCACGCCCTGCGCGACTGGTGCACCGCTTCGCTGGTGAGCATCCGCTACATCGAGCCGGGCTCGCCGTGGCAGAACCCGTTCGCGGAGTCCTTCAACGCCCGTGTCCGCGACGAGCTGCTGAACCTCGAGGAGTTCTCCTGCCTCGCCGAAGCCCGCGTCCTTGCCGAGGACTGGCGCCAAGAATTCAACGGCGAGCACCCACACTCCGCGCTGGGCTACCGCTCCCCGGCCGCGTTCGCTGCCGCCTGGACCGCGCCCGCGACCTGACCCCCCGCCGGCGGCGCGCCGCGGACGGACTCCCGCCGCTCGGCCCTCGGGCCTTCGCGACGGCAGTCCGTCCGCGCAGGCCCCTACCGTCCCCAGCGGCTACTACCCACCGACTCTCACACGCGGTGGACCAACAACCGGGGTCCGGTCACCACGCACTCGGTCTTCTCAAGCGGAACGGGAGCGCTGAAGACGGTCGACGACGCGTGGCGACTTCGCGGACTACCGATCCGGACGACCCGGCGAAGTACGTCATCGGAATGGGCCGCGTGGTCGGGACTGCCGGCGAGAGGAACGTGACGATCATCGTCCGGCCGGGCACCAATGACGTCATCACGGCTTACCCATCGCCATGACCGATCTCGATGTCTGCCCGCGCTGCGGCCAAGGTCCGGTAGTCACCCGTCTGGTTGTCTCCACTCAGGAGGTCGTCAGCGTCTGCGAAGAGTGCGAGGCAACATGGCTGGCGCCGACACAGCCGAGCGCGAGCGGCTTTGAAGATCTCGGCATGTTCCTCGCAGCGCGTGGTGTCCGCGGCGAATGGGCAGCGCTGGCCATCCCATGAGGAGTTGGGCGATGCCGCATCGCAAACCCAGCGGGTTGACAGTCGCGGTCGAGCGCGTTGGGCAGGTCGCCGCGTCCGTGTGGGTCGCCATCGCCCTTCTCTGCGTGATCGCGTTCGTGGCAGCGACACCGATCGCCGAAACGACGGTCGCGGGCGAGCGGCTGGTCGTGCGTCGCACCCGGCTGATCGGCGCCCAAGCCGAGCTGTTTGCCGACTGGCGGCACTTCGCGTTCTTGACGAACCGCACCGAGCCGATCGGCGTCGTGGAGGCCGAGCATCGCCAGCACGCCGTCGTCGAGCTCGCGATCCGCGATCTGAAAGATCAAGCGCTCGCGCACTTCCCCTCCGGGCACTACAGCGCCAACAGCGCCTGGACGGTGATCGCGTGCCTGACGCACAACCTGCTGCGCTGGACCAGTCTGCTCGGGCTGCCAGGCCGCACTATCCGCGCCGCACGCACGCTCCGCCGGAGGCTGCTCACGCTCCCGGGCCGCCTGACACGCAACGCCCGCCAATGGACACTGCACATGCCCGCCCGCTGGCCCTGGCAAGACGACTTCGTCGACGCCCTCGCTCGCATCCGAGCGCTCCCCGCCGCGGCCTGAACGCCCCGGCCGCCACGACGACCAGCCCCAACCGCTACGCCGACCCCGGCACGTCGCCCCCTGCCCGAACGCTCCCCGAGTCCGGGCCCAGCACGCCTGCCGCGCCCGTTCATCGACCCCGACTCACTCCAAACCGCCGTGCGAGCCCGCATGCCACGCGCTGAACTCGCGATCCCGGCTACACCAGGGTCTCGCGGTGGATCGAGGCTAAGGCCGGTCTCGCTCAGGAGGCGACTGGCAGTGGCACGGGATCGCGGGTGCTGCCTTTCGCGCCAAGCGACAGCGACGCTTCCGACGATCGGCGCTCTCGCTTTCGCCTGGTTTGAGTAGCCACCGGTGCACTGCCGAGAGTGCCCCAATCCACGCAATCCGATAGCGCGCTACGTCGTCGTCGCGGGCTCCTTAGCCCGGCTTGCCGCACGAACTCTGTAGACCCCACGCGAGCGCTTGGACGATGGTGGTCTGGGCGCGGGTTCCACTAACCGAACGCCCGCATTTCTGCTCCGCTGCTAGAGCGAGCCCTGGTCGTTGACCATGTTCAGCCATGTCACGCCGCGTTTGGAGCCGAAGTACTTGCGGTTGGGGCGCGCGTAGATACTCGGCACGGGGACGATGAAGCGCATCCCGTCGATCCCGGCTACCAGGCCGCCACCCCACTCGCGGGCGAGCGCGATGCCGGCCTGCGCAGCGATCAGCCACACGTTCGCCGGCGCGTAGGTCTCTGTGCCGAGGTAGTTCTGGTTGACGTGACTGAGCCGGTCACGCTCCAGCGCCGCCACGCCCTTCTTGACGATCGGCGAGTACCCGATGTTCAAGGCGTGCGCGGTCAGGCACGCCGCGATCGTCACATGCAGATCAGCCAGGCGAGTCTTTCCACCGGACGCCGCGACGAACGCCGCGACGAACCCGGGCTCCCACGACATGACCTCCAAGATCAACTCCGGCAGATCGACGCGGGGCAGCAACGCGTTGACGTCGCGGCGCAGCTCGATCAGGCTCGCCGGCTCATCGAGCGCCTCGAAACGCTCGATATGCAGTTGCCCCTCGCTGTCGAGGCTGACGGCCGTGTTTGCCTGCAGGCGAGCACCGACCGCGCGGTACGCGCCATCGAGAGTCCGCGCGTGCCCGGCGAGCAGATCATCCGGGGTGGCGGGCAGCGACAAGGCGGTCAGAACGGCGGGCTTGGCGCTGTTCCATGCGTCGCCGGCGAGCAGCTGCGCGCGCGGGTCGCGCCATCGCGTCGAGGCGTTCGCGTAGATCTCGCGGCGCTTGAGATGGCGATGAAACTGCGTCAGCACGCAGAACACGTACGCGTTCTTGTCGACCGCGCCATCAGGCAGCCCGGGGGCATCGAAGACGAGGCGCTTCCACGAACCGTGAATCAGCGTCCGGTCGACGTCAGCGCTCGTCAGCTTGCGGCTGCGCAGCAGCTCGGGCATGCGCTGCATCTCGGCCAGGACCGCTTGGGCGTCGGCGTTTGCGCCGAACTCGATCACCGCGGTCAGCGTCTTTAAGAACCCGGTGACCGTCGCGATCCGCGTCGCGAGTT
>JBBSNY010000001.1:0-441028 GCA_038260305.1 Solirubrobacterales bacterium | reverse complement strand
GGGTACTCGTTGACGTAGCCGTAGCCGCCGAGGACCTGGATCGCCTCGAGCGTCACGAACATCGCGTTGTCCGACGCGAACAGCTTCGCCATCGACGAGTACTTCGCGAGGTCCGGCTCGCCGCGATCGGCCTTGCAGCACGCCTTGTAGAGCAGCTCGCGGGCCGCCGCCGTGCGAGTCTCCATGTCGGCGAGCTTGAATTGGATGCCCTGCATCTGGTTGATCGGCTTGCCGAACGCGATCCGCTCGCGCGCGTACTGCGCGGCGTAGTCCGTCGCGCCCTGGGCGATCCCGACGGCCTGCGCGGCAGCGCCGAGGCGCGTGCGCTCGAGCGTGCCGAGCGCGACCGACAGGCCCTTGCCCTCCGGCCCGATGAGGTTGCAGGCCGGCACGCGCACGTCTGTGAACGAGGGCGAGCCGGTCGGCGAGCCCTTGATGCCGAGCTTGTGCTCGAGCTTGCCGGGATCGAAGCCCTCGCGATCGGCCTCGACGACGAAGCACGAGCTGCGGTTGCGCTCGCGGTCGGTCTTCGCGAAGACGACGTAGAAGTCGGCGATGCCGGCGTTCGTGATCCAGTTCTTCTGGCCGTTGATGACCCACTCGTCGCCGTCGCGCACGGCCGTCGTACGCAACGACGCCGGGTCCGATCCCGCCTCGGGCTCGGACAGCGCGAACGCCGGCGACCACTCGCCGGTCGCGCAGCGCGGCAGCCAGCGCTGCTTCTGCTCCTCGCTGCCGAAGAGCTGGATCGGCAGCGTGCCGAGCTCCTGCACCATGAGGATGAGCGCTGACGAGGCGCACGCCTTGGCGATCTCCTCGACGGCAATCTGGAGCATGAGCGTGCCGGTGCCCGTGCCGCCGTAGGCCTCGTCGAACGGCAGGCCCAGGATGTCGTGCTCGGCGAGCAGCTCGCGCACGTCGCGCGGGTACGCGGCGTCGCGGTCGATGTCGGCGGCCCGCGGGGCGATCTGCTCCTGCGCGAGCCGGCGGATCATGTCGCGCAGGTCGGCGAGCTCCTCGGGGATGTCGTACACGTCGGTCGTCAGCGCGGGCACCCGTCCATCGTACCGGCGGCGAAATCGGGGCTTATGGACCGGTGATCGCGGGCACTATGAGCCACATGGGACTAGGTACATCGATCTTCCTCATCGCCGTGGGCGCGATCTTCAAGTTCGCGGTCACCGCCACCGTCTCCGGCATCTCGCTGGCGACGGTCGGCACCATCCTGATGGTCGTCGGCATCCTCGGCCTCGTGCTGTCGCTGTTCTTCATCATGCAGGCCGGCCGTGGCACGGTCGTGCAGGAGCGCGTGGTCGAGCGCGACCCGTACGTCGACCCGCGCTCCTGATCGGAGCCGCTACGACGCTCGCGAACCGCCTGACGTTCGCGAGCTGCGCTAGACGACGGTCGTGTCGGCCGGATCGACGGGCGGCGCGGCCGGCTGTCCGCGCGGCGCATTCCGCGGCGCATTCGGGTCGTCCGGCAGGCGGTACCACTCGACGATCTTGCCGTCGCGCACGAGGATCGCCGTACGCGCGCTGTGCCCGGTGCCGCTGCCGCAGTCCGCGCCCGCGCGCTGGGTCAGGCGTACCGTCGCGATCGTGAAGCCGCCCTTCGCCCCGCCGGCGGATGTCACGACGGAGCCGCAGCTCAGCGCGTCGTTGAAGATCCGCACGTCCGAGCGGCTGGAGAGCGTCAGCACCGGCGAGCCGTTCTGGACCTTCGACGGCACCGCCCATGTCGCGCTCGCGGCGGCGACGTCGCCCTTGCGCAGGGCCTCCGACCAGGCGCGGATGACGTTCACCTGCTCGGGATCGGCCCTGCCTGTCGGCTTCGACGGCACGCCGGCGGGCAGCTCCAGCGGGCTCGCGGCCCCGCCCTGCGGCACGGTCGCGGCCGGCGGCTTCCTCGCGCTGCGGCCCTTGTCCGACGACCCGCCGCACGCGGAAAGCGCGAGGGCGCATGCTGCGATCATCACGAAGGCGCGGGGGAGCATTCCCGTCAAGGATCCCACGCACCGCGCCGCGGCTTCGCCACGGCACGCTCGAATGCGACCGCCTGTGCGCCCGGTTGTCAGTGTCCGAACGCCAGGTCGGGCTGAGCGTTTCGCTCGTGGCCGCCTGGGTACCCATAGACAGTCTCTTATCGCTCCTCTGAAAGGGCACGCTCATACCGACGATTGACACCACACTCGACTTCGCGCTTCACCTCCCGCCGGCGAACGCCGCGGGCGGTCTCGACCAAGACGAGGAGTGGTGTGAGATCACCGTCGACGGCGGTCGCAGGCGCATCCGCCTGCACGACTACGCCGAGATCTTCAACGTGCCCGGCCTCTACGAGCACCTGTTCACCGAGCGTCTTGCCTGCGACTCGCCGCGCGTCGTCTGCGACCTGCTGCGCGAGCAGCTCGTTGCGGCGGACATCGATCCGGGCGCCCTGGCTGCGCTGGACTTCGGCGCCGGCAACGGCCTCGTCGGAGAGCTGCTCGACGAGCTCGGCATCGGCTCGATCGTCGGCGTCGACCTGCTCGAGGAGGCCCGCGACGCCGCGCTTCGCGACCGCCCGGGCGTCTACGACGACTATCTCGCGCTCGATCTCACCGCGATGACGGTCGCCGAGCGCGCCGCGCTCGATGGCCAGGACTTCACGTGCCTGAGCTGCGTCGCCGCACTCGGCTTCGGCGACGTCCCGCCGGTGGCATTCGCGGAGGCACTGAACGTCGTGGCCGATGACGGCTGGGTCGCCTTCAACGTCCGTGATCGCTTCTTCGAGGAGCGCGATCCGACGGGCTTCGGCGGCTTCCTGCGGCGTCTCTTTCGCGAGGGCGTGCTCGAGGAGTGCGCGCGGGTGCGCTACACGCACCGCGTGTCCGTCGACGGCGAGTCGCTGTACTACCTCGCCGTCATTGCGCGCAAGCGCAACGACGTGCCGATGGACTGGGCGATCGAGGCCTGACGCCGCAGCGGATCGCACCGATTGCTCGGTGCGGTCCGCCCCGGCCCCGGCCTCGGCCTCGGGTCAACCCTGGACCTCCGTCGGCAGCCCGCCGCTCGCCCCTGAGGCGATGAGCGCCCCGGCGAACGCCCCGAGCAGCATGCCGTGCAGTTCCTCACGGCTGAGGTCGTCGTGGGCGATCCAGTCGAGGATCGCGCCGTCGAGGAAGCCGAGCCAGCCGTGGACGGCCGCGCGCGTGGCCGGCCGCGCGCCGTCGGGACCGAGGCCGTTGAGGATCCGCATCGCCGTCGTCGAGCGGACCTCGGCCATGATCTCGCGCACCTCGCTCGCCCCGGCGCTCTCGAGCAGCGTCGCGTAGGCCGCCGGGCGCTCCTGCACCCAGCTCAGGAACGCGTCGAGCGTCGTCGCGAGCTGCTCGGCGGGTGGGCGCTCGGGATCGGGCTCGGTGCGCAGCCGTAACTCCTCGGCGCCGTCGGCGAGCGCCGCTTCGAAGAGCCGCCGCTTGCTCGGGAAGTAGTGGTAGAGCAACGCCTTGGAGATGTCCGCCTCGCGCGCGAGCTGCGACATCGACAGGCCCTCGTAGCCGTGTGTGGCGAAGAGCTCGGTCGCGCGCTGCAGCAGGAGCTCGCGACGCTCGTCTCGTTGCAGGCGGCGATAGGCGGGATCGGCCATACGTAGAAGTCTAGCGACCCTCTTGACCGACGGTCGACAAGTCGCTACCTTGCTTGTTGACCGATGGTTGACAAAGGATTGGTGACTGCGATGGGCCGCATCAGCGAGACGCGCGTGCTGACACTCGAACGCCAGACGGTGAACCTCAACGAGCGCCTGGAGACGCTCGAGTCGCAGTTCGTCGCGACAACGGTGCTCGTGTCCGGCCCCGGCGCGCCGATGCCTCCGGACCAGCGCGTGCCCGTCGCCGCCGGGCCCGCTCGAGCCGCGTCCGCTGCCGCCGCGCCGCGCGAGAAGTTCGACTTCGAAGACCTCCTCGGCGGGCGCGTGCTCGCCTGGACCGGCGCCATCGCGTTCGTCGCCGGCATCGCGTTCCTGCTGGCGATCGCCGTCTCGCGCGGCTGGATCGGCCCGAGCGAGCGCACGCTGCTTGCCGGCGCGCTGTCGGCAACGATGATCGGCGCCGGCATCTGGCTGTATGAGCATCGTCAGCGCACCGATGCGGCGCTCGCTGCGCTGTCCGCCGGCGTCGCGGGCATGTTCACGACGGTCGGCGTCGGCGCACCTGTCTACGACGTGCTGCCCGTCGCGGCGGCGCTGGCACTCGCGCTCGCCACCGGCGCGCTCGCGACGGTCTACGCCGTGCGCTGGCAGTCGCGGGCCATCGGCGCGCTCGGGATCGTCGGCGCGCTGCTCGCGCCCATCCTCGCCGGCGCACCGTCGACGAGCACGACGCTCGCCCTGCTCTGGCTCGCCGCAGCCTCGGGCGCGGCCGTGCTCGTCTGGCAGCGCTGGAACTGGCTCGCGCTCGCGGTCTTCGCGGTCTCGCTTCCGCAGTTGGTGCACTGGCTCGCCGACAGCGACCCGTCGACGCCGGCGATCCTGTTCGCGCTGTGCGCGTTCGGCGCCGTGTACGTCGCCGCGGCGATCGGCTTCGAGCTGCGTGTCCCGGCGGCAAAGCTCCGTCCGCCGTCGGCGCTGTTGCTGACGGTCAACGCGCTCGCGCTCGCGCTCGCCGGCTGGTTCGCGCTCGATGCGGCGGGCGCGACCGGCGCCGGCCGGGCCTGGATCGGCACGATGGCCGTCGCGCACATCGCCGTCGGCCTCGCGACGCGCTCGACACGCATCAACCGTGACGTGCGGCTGCTGGCACTCGTGCTCGGCGTCGTGCTCGCCGACGTCACGGCGGGGCTCCTCCTCGAGGGCGTGCTGCTCGCCGCCGTGCTCGCCGCCACGACCACGGGCTTCGGTCTGCTGACGCGCCGCGTCCTCGCCGCAGGCGATCCGGACAACGCCGATCGCGATGGCGCACTGCTCGGCCTCGGGCTCGGGGGCCACCTGCTGCTGACCTGCATCCAGACCTTCACCCAGGCACCGCCGGAGACCGTCATCGCGGGCGACCCGATCGCCTGGGGCGGCTACGCGGCCGTCGCCGTGACGATCTGCGCCGCGTTCGTGGCTGGTCGCTTCGTCGACGAGGTGCGCCGCCAGTGGCGGGTCGTGCTCGACGCCGTCGCGATGACCGGGGCCGCGTACCTCACGACGGTCGCGCTCGACGGCGCGCTGCTGGTGGCCGCCTTCGCCGCCGAGGCCGTAGCACTGGGCGTCATCGCCAAGCGCGGGCGGGACTCCGTCGCGGCCTGGGGCGGCGTGTCGTACCTCACGCTCGCGCTCGGCTACGGGCTGTTCATCCAGGCCCCGCCGGACGCACTCGTCGTGGGGCTCGGCGACGTGCCCGGCACCGTCCTCGCGCTCGGCAGCGCCGCGGCCGCCGCGCTCTGCGGGGCCCGGTTGCTCGCCGGCACCCCTCCCCGCGCCGGCGCCCCGGCCGCCGAGCGCGAGCTGCACGGCCACGCGCTCGCCACGCTCTCCGCCACCGGCGCGATCGCGCTGCTGTACCTCGCCTCGACGGTGCTCGTGACGGCATTTGCGCCCGGCGACGGCGCGCCGAGCGCCGGGATCCTCGACCTCGGCGTCCCCCAGCTCGGGCAGCTGCTGCTGAGCGCGCTATGGGCGCTCACCGGCGTGGTCGCGCTCGTCGTCGGCCTGCGCGGCGACGCGCGCGCGCTGCGCCTTGGCGCGCTCGCGCTGCTGCTCGTGACGGTCGGCAAGGTCTTCCTCTACGACCTCGCGACGCTGACGTCGCTGTACCGCGTCGGCTCGTTCATCGGGCTCGGGCTGCTGCTGCTCGTCGCGGCCGGGATCTGGCAGAAGCTGCGTCCGCGGCCCCTCCCCGACCTCCGCGAGCTGCCCGACGTGGTCCGCTAGATTCGCGCGCATGCCTTCGATCTTCGACGCCGCGGAGCTCGAGGTCTCGCCGCAGCATGTGGCGCGGGCGCTCGCCGACGACTCCGCGCAGCTCGTCGACGTGCGCCAGGGCTATGAGGCCCTCTGCTTGGGTCCGTGTCCCAGCCCGCAAAGTAGCGTTCAGACGGGGAACCGATCGATGACGGCGTCGTATTCGCGTTGGGCGTCGGTGATGGCGAGTCGGGAGTAGATCTCGAGCGACGTGCGCGTTTCGTGTCCGGAGTAGGGCTGGATCATTGCGTCGTCGACTCCTTGGGTCTTGAGCCAGGTGAAGAGGAAGTGGCGTAGGCGGTGTGGTGGCATGTTGTGCTCGAGTCCGGCCTTGGCGGCGTAGCGGTCGAGCAGGGCTCGGACGCCGCGGGTGGAGTAGGGCTTCTTCCAGCTGGATTCGAACAGGAACGCTGCGCCTTTTGCTTGTTGGGCGTCGATGTGGAGGGCGAGGGTCTCTTTGAAGCTGCCGGGGAACGGGACGGTGCGGTCTTTGACGCCTTTGCCTTGGGTGATGCGGATGCGGCAGGCGTCGAGGTCGACGTCGTCGAGGCGGATGGCAACGAGTTCGGCGACGCGAACGCCGGTGTAGAGCAGCGTTTTGATGAGGACGATGTCGCCGCCGCGTCTGGCGGTCCAGACCGTTTCGTAGTAGCGGCGGATCTCGGCTTCGCTGGGGACGAACGGCAGTGTCTTGGGTTGTCGCTGGACCTCCACGCCGAGCTCAGCGCGGAGGTGGCGAAAGACGTCTTTGAGGTAGGCGTAGTCGGGGCGCTCGCCGCGCAGATGCTTGGCGAGTTGGCGCGCTTTGCGCTTGGCTGGGGTGCGGGGCGACAAGTCGGTCATGATGCGTTAATCTGCGTGCCGTGCGCCCCCGGTCGACGTCGCGTCCCTCCACTTTTCGAGGCGGGATGCGGACCGGCCCTCTCGTCGCATTCGCCGCGCTGGTTGCAGTACTCAGCGCGGCAAGCGCCGCCCAGGCGCAAGCGAGTCCTCGCCTGTTCATGGCGGGAGGGCTTCCGCAGGGCCGCGGCTACGGCATCATCCAGACGGACCTCGACGGTTCAAATGAACGACTGTTCGCCAACCTAACGCCGTTCAATCTCTTAAGACTGAGCGATCTGAAGGCGGACACCGAGCGCATTTTTTGGAGTGAGCGTGACCTCGATCGCATAGGCACCGTGAGCATCAGTAGCAGGCTGGTGAATCCCACACTCATCAACCTGAGAACCGGTGAGGAGGTCGCTAGGAGTCCCACGGCGCTCGCGATCGATGGCAGCCACATCTACTTCGCGTGGTCCCCGAGAGAGGAGGGCTCCGTCGACGATGCCGTCGTCTTCATCGGCCGCGCGAAGCGAGACGGCACGGACGTGCAACTGAACTTCATCGCGCCCCCCGGGCCGGGTATCCACGGCAGCGGCGGCATCACGTCGTTGGCAACCACCAAAGATCATCTCTACTGGTCCAACGGCGCCACTGGTCGAATCGGTCGAGCCAAGCTGGACGGTACCGGTATTCAACCGGATCTCTTCGAAGGACGAGGGGTGACTGTCAGCGACGGCTATCTGTACTGGACCACTGAGCGTTATATCGGGCGGGCGCGTCTTGATGGAAGCGCCGTTCAGCCTCGGTTCCGTCGGTCCGTTGGTGGCGGCGCTAGCTCGATTGCTGTCAGCCGTCGCCGCCTGTACTGGGGCCCCGGAGACGGCTTCGGAAGAGGACAGATTGGGCGTACCGATCTTGACGGTTCGGACGACTTCGCGTGCTTCTACCGATGTACGGACGTCAGGACCGGCCTGTACACCTTTCGCGCCGAGTTGGTCGCGGTCTCCGACGACGGGACGAGAGGCTCTACTCGACGATGCTCATTCAGGCAGACGTCGATCGTTTGGGGCAAGACACTGGTCGCGAAGTGCCCTGGGGTGTCCGGCAAGGTGAAGGTCCTGGTCGCTGGGACTTTCAACCGGGCTGCCATAGGAGTGCCTGCCGGCACGCTGGACACCGAGCACCGATTGTCGCTTCGCGTCCGACGTGCGCGCGTGCTTATCAACACCAAGGTGTTCTGCCGCACGCGCTTCCTAAGTGATCGCTACAGAGTCTTCTTCATGAGCAGTGGCGGTCAGGATCTCGGAGCCGCCACAATCCGACTGCGCGCACAAAAGCAGTCGAATCGCTGCACGGTAGCCGGCGCCGACATAGACGGCTGAAGGGCGAACTACGGTCTTGAGGGTCTGGCGCCCGGAGACGCCGGCCGGTCGAGCAGATGGCACTGACGCTTGCGGCCGTGGGCCGACACATTGTCGCCGGTTCCGCAGCGCCGCCACGGCAGTCCGCACACCAGAGTGCCCATCAGCGGCGACCTCGCAGGAACGTGTTCGCTTCGCGCACCGCCAGCGTGGCGCGTCGCCGCTCACGCGGCTTCAGCAGGCCGCGAGTCGGCCTTCCGGTAGCAACGGAACAGGAACGCACGCTAAGACGACGCCACAGCCGTTCAAGCTGCACATAAGAGATCGCCCGAGTGCGGTCAGCCGGCTCGCGTCGGCGATCGACACCGGCCGCGACATCGGCGGCCAGCCAGCCGCGACGCCGGCAGAACGCAACGAACGACCGCACGGTCGCGACGTGACGATTCCAGGTCGCGGGCGCACAGGCGCCCCACGCGCCGTGCATCGCGCCGCCCAGGGCCTCGGCGTCAAGCATCGCGCGCGCGCTCGGCGCCGATGTCCGCCGCGACGCGGTTGAGCGTCTGCGCATACGAACGGCGACTGGACGCCGCGAGATCGCGGCGCGCGAGGAACGCGTCGACGGCCGCCCCGACCGTCCGCACCTCCTGTTCTCCGCCCGCCACCGGCGCCTCCGAGACCCGTCATCGCAGGGAATGCGCCCGCGAGGACAGTACCGGGCGCCACCGACGCCCAGCTGCAGCGGCACTCGGTCAGCTCACGATGGCGGCGATGTCGCGGGGAATAGCTTGTTCCCCGCGACATTCGTGGGCCCGCGATCTCGACGATGCAGCCGGCGTAGATTGCTCTATCAAGGGCGAGCTCTGATCAGTGCTTGCGCGACGGGAGACCCGCGAGGCCACGGAGCTTAGCCAGCCAACCGTCGCTGTTTGCCGTTTGGTCGGCTCGCGTCATCCGCGAGCCGAACACAAGCAACCAAGCCGCCAGAATCGCAGCGACGGCGACGAATTGCACGAGTGCGCTCGCGCCGACGCCCTTGGTGAGAGCCAATATGCCGATCACCGCGACACCTGCTATCAGCAGTCGTAGGACATCGTTCCCGGTCGGCATGGTGAACATCAGTCTAGAACTGGTTCTCGACGCAACCGGCAACGCCGACAGCGACATAGCCCCACCCGTAGCCCGGGACGGCGAGCTTCGACAGTCCTCGCGCCGCTCGAACGATGTTCACGCTCACGGTTCCTGCGCCAAGACCGAGGGTGGTTTTTGAGTGCTCCGGCTCCGCATCTGCTGAGGACGCTAGCCAACGCTCGTGCCGGCCTGACCGCCAGATGCTCCAGCTGAAGGGGTTCCACCAAGGGTCGGCGGTTATCCCGTACGCGAGGTCTCCACCGCGGTGCTCGACAACCTGAACGACGGTGGTGCCCTCGACCTCAAAGCGCGTGGGGACATCTCGGCCGTTGGCATCGCGCGCCCACGGAGCGGCCAGATGGGCGATCGGGTCGCCGTCTGCGTTGAGAGCGAGCACGCCGTCGTCAGCCTGCTGGCTCAAGGAGACGACATCGCCACCGATCGGGAACGTGTACCGCTCGGGTGCGGCGGGGGAGTCGATCGAAATCAGCGCGCGCAACCCCGTTGCAGTGGACTGCACAGCCAAAGTGGTGCGCGCGGCGGTCCCTTCGAAAACAGCGGTGTCCGCAGTTCCCGAGGCATTGCCGTCCGCGGGCACCCCCATCGTCAGCATCTCCCCGCCCGGTAGAGAAAGGGCCGCGTTGTCGGCGCCGGTACTCGGCAACTCGACCGCGGCATTCGATGCAGCCGGCGCGGCCTGCTCAACGGTAACGGCCTGGTCGAGCTGGTCGACGACCTCGGTGCTCGAATCAGCGGCCAGCGCTGAGGCGGGCACGACACAGGCCGCGGTCATTGCGGTGGCGAGCATCAGACGAAGTCTCAAGACGGCTCCCGGAGGGTTTCGCCACCGGTATTTAGCGACAGACGCTGTATCGACCGCCGCCCCATTGCACTCGATCAAGCATCCGTCCAGGAGGCGACCGGTCGAATCAAGACGGATCGTCTGTCATCAGCCGGCCGGAGGCGACAAACAGGCGCCTAGCGTGCGATCCGGTTCCGTTACTACCGAGAGGCCGAGTCGCGGCATTCCGGGGTTCCGCGTGCCGATCCACTTTGCGGGCTGGGACACGGACCCAAGCAGAGGGCCTACGAGCACGAGGCGGGTCGCATCGCGGGCGCGATCCACATCGAGCTCGAGCGCCTGGCGTCCAACGCGCACCGGATCGACAAGGCGCGGCCGGTGATCTTCCAGTGCCGGCTCGGCGCGCGCTCGGCGATGGCCGCGCAGGCCTTCCGCGCCGTCGGCTACGACGCCTACACGATGCTCGGCGGAATCCAGGCGTGGTACGACGAGCGGCTGGCGATGGTGCCCGAGGACGGCACGGTCGCGGACCACTAGAACTCGTGAGATATGGTCGCTCGATGGCTTCCACCTTCGAATCAGACGACATCGAGGTCTCGACCGCGCAGACCGCGAAGGCCCTGGCCGACGAGAGCATCCAGCTCATCGACGTGCGCGAGCCCGACGAGTGGGCCGAGAGCCACATCGAGGGCGCGGTCCACATCCCACTCGGCGAGCTCACCGGCAACGCGGGCAAGATCGACAAGGCCACGCCGGTCGTCTTCCAGTGCAGGTCAGGCGGCCGCTCGATGATGGCCGCCGAGGCGTTCCGCGCCGCGGGCTACGACGCCTACTCGATGGCCGGCGGGCTGATGGACTGGGACAACCAGCGCCGCCCGATCGTCCCCGAGGGCGGCAGCGTCGCCTGAGCGTGCCGGGGCGACGAACTTCCTAAGCTCCTGCAACGGGTTCAGAGCGAGAGGAGAGCGACCATGGCCGAGGACGAAGTGCAGGACGTCGTGACGGGTGACGGGTACGCCGTCGGCAACATCGCAGCGCTTGGCCACGGCGGCGGATTTCGCAAGATCCGCCCGGCGCTGGGGGTCAAGTCGCTCGGCATCAACGCGATCGTGATGCCGGAGGAGTTTGTCGGCCGGCGCCACTACCACTACGAGCAGGAGGAGACGTACTTCATCCACCAGGGCGTCGCCGAGCTCGAGTTCGGCGACGGCTCGGTGCACCGGCTCGGGCCGGGCGGCATCGCCAGGATGGATCCGGCCACGGTGCGCCGGATCCGCAACGTCGGCGAGGGCGACCTCATCTACGTCGCGGTCGGGGCGAAAGACGGCTACGTCGACGGCGACGGCCACCTGCTGCCGTCCGAGGCGACCTGAGCCTCGAGCGCGCGCCGCGCCCGGCCCGCCCGTCGGCCCGCCGCGGCGGCACGACACTCACGCCAGGCGGTCACGCACGCTCTCGAGCTGGCTGCGCTCGACGTCCTCGAGCGTCATGCCGGTATCGCGCAGGTGTGCGTGCGACACCTCCGCGGGCGTCGGCAGCGCGCCGGCCTCCGGCCAGGTCTGCGGCTGCCACAGCCCGGAGCGGATGAACGCCTTCGGACAGTGCGTGTAGACCTCCTGTGCCTCGACGACGATCGCCGCGTGCGGCGGCTTGCCAACGGCGTGTAGCGATGCCAGCAGCTCGGGATCGGTGCTGACGCAGGCGCGGCCGTTGACGCGCAGCGTCGTCGTTCGACCGGGGATCAGGAACAGCAGCCCGGCGCGCCCGGTCTCGACGATGTTGCGCATCGAGTCCAGGCGGTTGTTGCCCGTCGCGTCGGGGATCGCGAGCAGCCGCTCGGAGAGCACGCTGACGAACCCTGCGGCACCGCCGCGCGGCGTGACGTCGCACGCGCCGCTCGCGGCGCTCGAGGCGATCATGACCATCGGCGAGGCCGCGATCAGGCGCTCGCACATCTCGTCGAGGCGCCCGACGTCCTTGCGCGTCGCGGTCTCCCGCGGCGGCGGGTAGATCGCGGCGAGCGCGTCCTCGTCGCGCAGGGCGTGTTCGAACGGGTCGTCCACGCCACCGAGCGTAGCCGGGTGCCCTGCTCAGAGGCCGAGGATGGCCCCCAACAGGTTGCCCTTGAACGGCTTCGTGCCGTTGACGAGATGCACGGCGCTGAACGCACTGCTGTGCGCCTGCATGTACGTGAGCTCGCGCGAGAGGTCTCCGACGCCGTTGGACAGCGGCAGCGGCAGGACGGAGAGCGTGCTGAGAACGCCGATCGCCTGCCCGCTTGCGTTCATGAATCCGCTGCCCGAGTCGCCGGGAACGCCGGGCGTGACGGTGAACACGGTGCGACTCCAACCGCCGCCGGGCGTCTGGAGCACGATCCCCTGCTTCGGGCTCAGCTGCGTGATGCCCTGGCGCAGCGACGAGTTGCCGTAGGAGAAGACGCCACCGCCGACGGCGGCGCCACCGACGCCGGTCGGGCCGCCGAAGCCCGGCACGCTCGGATCGACCTTGCCGACGTCGGCCGGATCGAGCTTGACGAGCGCGAGGTCGTTGTACATGCACGTGTTGGCATCCGTCTCGCCGCCGGCCTGCATCGTCAGCCAGGAGTTGTAGACGAGCGTTCCCGGCTTGCTCGCGCCGATCACCGTGACGGGCGTCCCGATCGCCAGGGAGTTCGAGCTGCAGCCGTTCGTGTCGGTCGCGGCGCCCGTCCCCGAGCAGTGCGCTGCCTGCCCGATGTAGGTGTTGCCGGCGCCGGCGAAAATGAAGTTCGCGGTGCACTGTGCACCGGCGGTGATCGTCTGCACCCCCGGATGGATCGGCGCACCCGTCGCCGCCGACGCGACCGGAACGCCCATGGCCACGAATCCGGCCAGCACTACACAAGCTCCGACGATCCCTCGTCTCATGACGTACGCCTCCTGTTTTTGACCCCCTGGCCGATGCATCGTGGCATCTGCACGCCTTCCGGGCGGCAGTTCAGCGTGCAGCGTCGCGCCAGGATTCCCGCGCTGCGCGGACGCTCAGCCGCCTGGAGGGCGCACGAGCGCCCGCGCGATCGAGACCGCGCTCCAAGCGGCGCCGCCGAGCACGAGCGCATCGGCGAGGCGCCGCCGGCCGAGCCCCGCCGCGACGAGCCCCGCAGCGCGAACGGGCGTCGTCACGCGCGCGGCGTGCAGCACGCGCGGATCGGGTGCCTTCGCCGACCCAAACCACACGATCCACGCGTAGCCGAAGCCGATCGCCAGGCGCCCGAGCTCGCCGCGCCCGGCGGCGCGGCCGAGCCAGCCGCGATGCAGCGCGCCGCGCAGGGCGGCGGCTGCGAACGCCGCGTCGGCGAGCCCCTCGAGGTCGCGCCCGATCCGCGTCGGCTCGGACGCTCGCGCCAGGCGCCCGTCGAGCCCGTCGCTGACGAACGCCAGCACGCACATCCACGGCGCGGGCTCGTCGAGCGCAGCCGGCACGAGCCAGACCCGCGCGAGCGTGCAGGCGTCGGCGGGGCCGAGGTTGCGGGCACGGCCGTCGGGCGTCTCGACCATCCCGATGTGCCAGTCGAGCATGACCCAGGTCAGCGCCCACCACGCCGCGAACGCGCCGGTGCGACGCCGAAACGGCTGCACGCCGGCAAGCGCGAGCGCCGCCCAGGCGCCCGCGCCCGCGCCGATCCACGACCGCATCCGCCGCGCCGTCGCCGGGCGGGCGCGGCGCTCGGCATTCGTACGCCGCTGGCTGGCGACGAGGAACCGCGCGACCGCGGGTGGGGCGAAGCGAGCATCGAGCAGGAGCCCGAGCTGCTCACGCGCCCACCGCTCGCCGGCGGTCGCGATGGGGTCCTCGATCAGGTGCCCGGACGCTTCGTCAGCGGATCGATCGCGCCGATCTCGGTGTAGGGCAGCGGCGTAAAGGCCTCGCCGGGCGTGCCGCCGATCGCGACCGCGCGCAGCCCCTCGTCGCCGACCTGGATCGTGCGCTTCGTCTTCGCCCCGATGCGGACCATGACGCCCGGCTCGAGGTCGACGAACTCGACGCCCTCGTTGAGGACGAGCCGGCCGAAGCCCGCGATGCAGATCAGGACCTCCTCCTGGCCGCTCGGGTGGTTGTGCTCGGGGTAGTGCACCGAATGCGGCGGGATGTCGACGATCGACAGGCCGAAGGCCGTCACGCCGAGTGCGGCGCGCGCCTTCAGGAAGAGCCCGTTGTAGAAGCCCTCCAGCTCGTCGATCTTCGCAACCGTGTAATCGGCTAGTGCCATCGTTAGTGCGCTCCTTGTTCGATCAGGGATTCGAAGACGTCGTCGACCTGCTGCCAACCCGTTCGCAGCAGGAACCGGCTGTTGCGCCCATAGGACTTGGCGCCGAGGATGAAGAAACCGGGCTCGGGATTGCGCAGCGTGTCCGGACCGTGTGAGGCCACCGCCAGACAGTCTGCACCACCTTCGCCGAGCAGGGCCGCCGCGAGGTTCATCGGGCCCGAGGTCGCGTAGCACTCGTGGACCTGGAGCTGGCGGTAGAGCCGGTGGTCGCCGACGCCGCCGTTGAGCGCCAGGACGCGGTCGACCTCGAGCTCGTCGGGCGCGCCGTTTCGCAGCGTCACGGCGATCCGCCCGTCGCGCCCATGCAGCGCCTCCGTGACGCAGCCGGGGCGCAGCGTCACGTGCTCGGACGCGCCGCCGGCGAGGGCGGCGGCGGCAGCGTTCAGTGCCGCGCGCTCGGGCAGCGGGTCGTCCTGCACGGTCCCCCAGTCGGGTGCGGCGCTGCGCACGGCCCATACGACCTGTGTGCCGGGCGCGTCACGCGCGAAGCGGGCGAGCTCGCGGGCCGCGGTCTGCGCCGAGTGCCCGGAGCCGGTCAGCAGGATCGTGCGGCCGGCCCACAGCCCCGGGTGTGACCGAAAGCGCGGTACGTAGCGCTCGATGCGATCCTCGAACGCCCGCTCGTTGACGGCGTCGATGCCACCGTCGCCGAGCCGGTTGGGGGTGCCGTAGGTGCCGGTCGCGTCGATGACGACGTCGGCGTGGTCGATCCGCTCGCGCCCGTCGGGGCGGGTGACGAGCAGACGAAACGGCCGCGCCGCGCGCCGCGGATCGCCGATCGCCTCGTGCTTGAGCAGCCCCTCTCGCCCGACGGCCTGAACCCGCGTCGCGAGACGGATGTGCCCGGCGAGCTCGGGCAGGGCGGCGACCGGCTCGAGCAGTCCGTCGGCGAGCTCGTCGCCGGTCGGCAGCACCGCGCCGGCCGGGGCGTCGGGCACGGCGGCGCGCATCCGCGGCGAGACGTTCATCGACCACGGGGTGAAGGTCCGCACGTGTCCCCAGGAGCGCACGTGACCGCCGACGCCGGCGGCGGCCTCGTAGACGGTGAAGTCATGGCCGCGCTGTGCCGCGGCGAGCGCTGCCTCAAGCCCGATCGGGCCTGCTCCCAGGATGGCGATATCCGGCATGAACTTCCCCTCACGTGATCTCGTCGCGGTCGCGCCGCGCACCATACTTCGAAGCATGACCAGGCTTGCCGTGTTCGGCGGTGTCTACGCAAACCCCTACGCACTTCGCGCGCTGGCGGACGACTCGCGGGCGCGCGAATGCGATGCGGTCTACTGCCTCGGCGACCTCGGCGGCTTCGGCGCCGAGTGCGACGCCGTCGAACCGCTGCTCGCCGAGCTCGCCGCGACGACGATCGCCGGCAACTACGACGTCGCCATCGGCCGCGGCGACGCGGACTGCGGCTGCGGCTATTCCGACGAGCGTGACAACCACTACGCGCAGCTCATGTACGACTACACGCGGGCGCACACCTCGCCCGCGTTCGCCGCCTGGATGCGCGAGCTGCCGGGTGAACTGCGCGCGGAGATCGGCGGCGTCGACGTGCACATGGTCCACGGCTCGCCGTTGGCGATCAACGACTTCATGTGGGAATCGCTCGACGACGAGGAGCTGGCGCCGCGGGTGCGGGCTTCCGGGGCACGCCTGCTGCTGTGCACGCACACCGGCATCCCGTGGCAGCGCGAGGTCGGCGGCTCGTTGATCGTGAACGTCGGCGCGATCGGGCGGCCGGCGAACGACGGGCGCACGGACGTCTGGTACGCGGTGATCGACCTCGCCGACGGCGCGATCGAGCGTGTCGAGCTCGTCGCGCTGCGCTACGACTGGCGCGCGCAGGCAGCTTCGATGCGGGCGGCCGGGCTGCCCGAGCCGTTCGTCGAGACGATCGAGACCGGCTGGTGGACGACGTGCCTGGAGGTCGTGCCGCCGCGCGAGCGCGCCCGCGGCGCCTACCACGTCTACCGCGAGGCGCTGCCGACGGGCTTCGCCGTCGATGGCGCCGGCTGGGCCGCCGACGCGCCGGCCCCGGCAGACGACGGGCGGCCCGTCGTGTCGCTGTTCGGCACGGCGTTGTTCCCGCCACGGCTGTGGGTGTATTCGAACTTCCATTGCAACCTCGCCTGCGACTACTGCGTCGTCGCGAGCTCGCCGTCGGCACGCAAGCGCCTGCTCGCTCCCGAGCGCTTCGCCGCGCTCGTCGACGAGGCGCTGAGCGAGGGCTTCGAGGAGCTCTACCTGACCGGTGGCGAGCCGTTCGTGCACCCGGACATCGTGGCGATGATCGAGTACGCGAGCGCGCGTATGCCGACGGTCGTGCTGACGAACGCGATGCTCTTCAGCGGCCGTCGGCGCGACGCGCTCGCGCGGCTGGCGGGCCGTCCCGGCCTGACGCTGCAGTCCTCGATCGACGGCGCCAGCGCGCAGACGCACGACCGCTGGCGCGGCGCCGGCTCATGGGTCAAGGCGATGGACGGGCTGCGCTATGCGGCCGGGCTCGGCCTGCCGCTGCGCGTCGCGATGACCGAGACCCCGGACAACAGCGCCGAGGTCGAGGAGCTGCGCGCCGCGCTCCACGGGCTCGGCATCCGTGGCGAGGACTTCGCCGTGCGGCCGCTCGTCGGGCGCGGCTTCGCCGCCGATGCCGGCGCGGACGCAGCCGCGCTGGCGATCGAGGTCTCCGACGCCGTCATGGTGCCCGAGCTGACGATCACCGCCGACGGCGCGCACTGGCATCCCGTCGGCGCCGACCTGGGATCGAGCCCGGACTTCCTCGTGGCGCGCGGCGAGGTGTCGCTCGCCGAGGCCAAGCGGCTCATCGTCGAGCGCTTCCTCGTGCTACGCCAGGCCGACGGCTCGCTGCCGCGGGCGTTTGCCTGCGCGGTCTGAGCCTGGCTCATGCGTGACGCACCGTGACGTCCCCGCTCGTCTCCATCCTGATCCCGACGCTCGACGAGGAGCGCGAGCTGCCGGCGCTGCTCGACGCGCTCGCCGCCCTGCCCGGACGCTGGGAGGTCATCGTCATCGACGGCGGCTCGCGCGACGCGACGACCGCGCTTGCCCGAGGGCATGGCGGCGCGCCGATCGTGCTCGAGGCCCGCGGCGGCCGCGCGGCCCAGCTCAACGCCGGCGGACGCGTCGCGTCCGGCGACGTGCTCGTGTTCCTGCATGCCGACAGCCGGCTGCCGGTCGACGCCTACGCCTCGCTCGCCGACGCGTGGCGCACGGCCACCGTCGTCGGCGGCAACTTCGCGCTGCGCTTCGACGGCGCCGGGACCTTTGAGCGCGTGCTCGGCGCGGTCTATGCGTTCCAGCGCCGGCACCGCTTCTACTACGGCGACTCCTCGGTGTGGGTCCGGCGCGAGACGTTCGAGCTGCTCGGCGGCTATCTCGAGATCCCGATCATGGACGACTACGACTTCGTCCGGCGCCTTGAGCGAGTTGGCCGCACGCGCTGCCTGCCCGGCCCGGCGACGACATCGTCGCGGCGCTGGCGAGCGATGGGGATCCCGCGCACGGTGCTCGCCTGGTTCCTCATCCGCTGGCTGTACGTCGCGGGCGTCTCGCCAGGCCGGCTCGTGCGGCTGTACCGGATCGTGCGCTGAACTGGAGCTCAGTCGGCCCGGCGCACGAGCGCCAAGCGCCCGTGCGTGGATGCCGCCGCCACGAGCGCGGCCAGCAGCGGCACGCCGACAGCGGTCGCGACGAGGTTCGCCCACGGCACGACGAAGTCCGGCGAGCCGGTCGTGGCGCGCGCCGTGTACGCGATGAACATCCCCATCCCGACGCCGAGCAGGCAGCCGAGCCCGCCGACGAGCAGCGCCTGGCAAGCGAGCAGCGCCCGGCGGCGCCCGGGAGGCGCGCCGACGGCCGCCAGCGTCGCGATGTCGGCACGACCCTCGGCCGCTGACAGCGCGATCGAGATCGCGACGCCGATCAGCGTGACGAGCGCCGACGCGGCAGCGATCAGCAGCAGGACGAGATTGCGGCGCTCGTCGAGGCCGTCGTCGTAGGCGGCGAATGCGCCCGTCTCCACGACACGCGTGATCGCCGCGTCGACGTCGTCGCGCGTGGCGACGGGCGCGAAGCTCACGAGCACCGAGTCCGTCGCGGGCCGCCAGCCGTGCGCTCTGGCCGCGTCCGCGGAGATCAGTGCCGCCGGCAGCCGTGCGTACGCGCGATCGGTGCGCACGACGTGGGCCGCAAGCTGGATCTCGCCGTCGCGCGTGGCCACGGTCGCCTGACCTGAGGCATCGAGCTGCGACGTGTCGAAGACGAGCAGCTTTCCGTCCGCCAGCGCCCGCCGTGCCGCGTCGTCGTAGCCCGGGCCGGCGACGAGCCGCGTGACCGCGTCGTCGCCGCCGATCGCGACGCCACCGCTGCGAGCCTGGACGAAGAAGTTGCAGCCACCGCCGGGGGGACACGGGTCCTGCTCGCTCGGCGCGACCGACACGAGCTGGACCTGCTGCTGCGGCTCGTCGTGCGCGCCGCGCCGTGGCCGCTCGGCCGCGGCCGTCACCGTCAGGCTGCGCCCGCCCGGCAGCAGCTGCGCCGCCCGGCGACCGGCGAGCAGCATCGCGCTCGTCGTGCTGTCGCCGCGCATGACGGAGATCGTGTTCGCCGGCAGCGCCGGGACGTAACGCAGGTCGTCGGCGTGGAAGCGCCCGGCGAGCAGCGAGGCGAGCAGGACCGAGCCGGTCACGGCGATGACGATCGCGCTCGTCGCCGGGCCGGTGCGGTGGCGCTGGCGCTCGGCGTCGCGTACCGCGAGCCGCGCGGACAGCGGCAGGCGCCCGCCGATGCGGGCGATCCAGCCGATCAGCGCCGGCGCGAGCAGCACGAGGCCGATGATCGCGAGCGTCGCGCTGACGATGACGAGCGTCGTCGAGCCGTCCGAGCCGGGGGTCTGGAGGAAGCGACCGGTGCGCTTGACCTCGGCCAGCGCGCGGTCGTAGGCGGCGAAGTCGCCGGCGAGCTGGTGGGCGCCGACGAGGCCAAGCACGATGCCGGCGAGCACGAGGCCGAGCCCGATGAACGTGTTGCGTCGGCGCGCGCGGACCGCGACGCGGAAGCGCCCGGCGAGCGCGTTGACCGGCCGCATACGGCCGGCGCCGACGGCCGGGACGAATGCTGCGGCGAGCCCGGAGAACAGGCCGACGAGGCCCGCGCCGGCGATCTCGAACGGACCGAAATGCCAGCTCGCGATCTCGAAGTCGGCATATCGCTCCCACACCGAGCGCCCCGCCAGCGCGATCCCAGCGCCGATCGCGATGCCGATGACGGCGCCGATCGCGCCCAGGACGAGGCCCTGCGCGAGCACGATCCGGCGGACGTCGCGGGGGCTGCCGCCGCCGGCGGCGACGAGGCCGAGCTCGCGCAGCTGGCGGCGCGCGCCGACGGCGAACGCCGTGCCCGCGAGCAGCACGACCTCGAGCAGGCCGAGCGCGACGATGATCGCGACGAGCGCGGCGGCGCGCTGCGTGTCGGGGTCGGCGATGTCGAAGCGGCCGCCCGACGGCGGCGGATGCAGGAGCCCGTCGCGGGTCGTCAAGGCGAGGCCGTGAGCGGCGAGCGTGCCGCCGAGCACGCTGTCGTCGGTGCCGTCGGGGAGGTCGACGAGGTAGGTCGGTTCCGTCGTGCCGTAGGCGAGGGTCGTGTCGTGCGCGCGCGACCCGCGAGTGACGGCGACGATCGGCGCGGACGGCGCCGCGACGATCTGCTCGCACGACAGGCAGGTGGGGTTGACGACGAGCCCGGCGACGCGGGACGTCGGGTCACCCATCGGCGTAAGGGTCGCCCCCGGGCGCAGGTGGCCGTGGTCGAGGAGCCGCAGCCGCTCGGCGAGCCTGCGCGTGACTAGCACGTTGTCGGGGCCGGGCGCGGGGGTGGAGTCCTCCAGGCGCATCACGTTGCGATACAGCGGCTCACGGACGTCGCCGATGAGCATCGTCGTACGCACGATGCGCTCGCCCTGCTGCAAGGTGACTTGGCGCTGCAGCGCCATCGGCACGAGCCGCGTGCCGGGCGGCAGCAGGGCCGCGATCTCGGCCCGCGACACGTCATGACGGGCGCCGGCCGGCACGCTGTAGCCGGAGACGAGCCAACGCGGGTTGTAGCCGCCCGGCAGCGTTGCGAGGCCGGTGACCGTGACGGCGCCGTCGGAGGCGCCGATGAGCCGCCGCGTCACGCGCTCGGTCGAGTTGAAGCTGCGCGCGATGAGGTCGGCGTACGTCGCGCCGGCGACCGGCAGGCCGACGAGGATCGCGATCAGCAGCGAGCGCGAGGGGCTGCGCAGAACGGTGCGCCGCGCGATGCGCAGTGCGGGGCGCCAGTGACTCATGCCGCGCCCTCGGGCGCCAGCGCCGCCAGCGGTGCGGCGCGGCCGGTGTCGTCCACGATGTCGCCGTCGCGCAGGAAGACGACGCGATCGGCCCAACCGGCGAGGCGCGCCTCATGCGTGACGAGCACGCCCGACGCACCGGCATCGCAGCGCGCGCGCAACAGCCGCAGCACCGCCTCGCCGCTCTGGCTGTCGAGCGCGCCGGTCGGCTCGTCGGCGAGCACGAGCCGGCGCGGGCCGATCAGCGCGCGGGCGATGGCGACGCGCTGGCGCTGACCGCCGGAGATCTCGTCGGGGAAGCGGTCGGCGATGTCGGCGAGCCCGACCTCGCCGAGGGCGGCCACGGCCTCCGCGCGGCTCTTGCGGGTGCCGACGCCGTCGAGCTCGCGCGGGAGCGCGACGTTCTCCGCCGCCGTCAGCGCCGGGATCAGGTTGAAGTCCTGAAAGACGTAGCCGATCCCCCGCCGGCGCTGGGCGGCGAGGTCCCTCGGCGACAGTCCCGCGAGATTGGTTCCCTCGACGAGCACCGCGCCCCCGGTCGGCACGTCGAGGCCACCGGCGAGGTTCAGCAGCGTCGACTTACCCGAGCCCGAGGGACCCATGACCGCGACGAGCTCGCCGGGCGCGACCGCGAGGTCGATTCCGCGCAGGGCGTGGACGGCCGTCGCCCCGGATCCGTGGACGCGCGACACCGCGCGCAGCTCGAGGACGTAGTCACTCATCGTGCAACCTCCGTGGGGTTCTCGTTCTCGTTCGTGGGGGATTGCGGCAGCCGTCCATTCCCCGTGAGCTGCGCCTCGCAGTGGTCCAGCCAGCGAGCCTCGGCCTCGGCCTGGAAGATCATCGATTCGTTGACGAGCAGCCACGCCGCGTCGCTGCTCGGGTCGGCCTTGAGCTTGAGCCGCGTCAGGTCGCGCAGCGTGCGCAGCGTGCAGCTGCGCTGCGCCTGCACGATCGCGCGGACGTCGACGCCGGGCGTCGTGAGCGCCATCGCGAGCTTGATCGCGAGCTCGTCGCGCGGGCGGCTCGAGCGTTCCAGCGGCGTGACGAACCAGTGCCCGAGCTCGTCGCGCCCGGCTGCGGTGATGCGGTAGGTGACCTTGGCATCGCCATCGTCCGCCGCACCGTCGGGGGCATGGGGCTCCACGAGCCCGTCGCGTTCAAGGCGCGAGAGCGTCGTGTAGACCTGCCCGATGTTCAGCGGCCAGGTCGCGCCCGTCGCCGCCTCGAACTCGGCGCGTAGCTGATAGCCGTACATCGGGCCGCGCTCGAGAAGGGCGAGAAGTCCATGGCGGATCGGCATAGATACGCAGTATGCATACTCGGTATGTAGTCGTCAAGTCTGGCGCGACGGCCTCGTTCTCGAGCACCGACGTGCGCTAGCGTCAAGCCATGCCCTCGCTGCGAACCCGACTGCGGGAGCTCGAGGTCAGGACGCGGCCCGAGCACCCCGACCTCGTGCGCGCGCTCGCGCAGCGGTGGGAGGAGCTACCGGCACACGTCAAGCAGCCCAACCAGATGCTCGGCAAGCGCATGACCGGCTGCGAGGGGACGCACGGGGTGTTCCCGAAGTGCAACCTCGCCTGCACGCCGTGCTACCACGCCAAGGAAGCCAACCGCGTGCGCATCGACGGCGACCACACGGCGTCCGAGGTCGACGCCCAAATGGCGCTGCTGCGCAAGCTGCGCGGCCCCGGCCAGCACGCCCAGCTCATCGGCGGTGAGGTCACGCTGCTCGGCGCCGAGGACCACGCCCGCGCGCTGCAGGCGATGATCCGCCACGGCCGCAAGCCGATGTCGATGACGCACGGCGACTTCGACTACGAGTACCTCGTCGCGCTCGCGCTCGACCCCCGCAGCGGCGAGCGGCGCTTCGACCATCTCGCCTTCGCCGGGCACTTCGACTCGATGATGTTCGGCCGCCGCGGCATCAAGCGCGTGACGTCCGAGGCCGAGCTGAACCCGCACCGCCGGCGCTTCTGCGAGATGTTCGAGCGCCTGGAGCGCGAGCACGGCGTCACGCACTACCTCGCGCACAACATCACCGTCACGCCTCGCAACGTCGACGAGATCCCGCGACTCGTACGCGACTGCCGCCACATGGGCTTTCGCATGTTCTCCTTCCAGCCGGCGGCCTTCATCGGCAACCAGGCGCGCTGGAAGGACGCCTACCGCGAGTTCTCGACCGACGAGGTCTGGAAGCGCATCGAGGAGGGTGTCGGCGCGCGCCTGCACTACAACGCCGAGCAGGTCGGCGACGTGCGCTGCAACCGAACTGCCCATGGGATCTACGTCGGCGACCGCTACGAGACGCTGCTCGACGAGGACGACCCGCGCGACGCCCAGGCGCTCGCAGACTTCATCGCGGCGTTCGGCGGCATGGACTTCGAGGACGGCTCGCGGCGGCTGCGTGCCGTGCGCGCCACCCGCGCGATCGCACGCCACCCAGCCGTGCTGCGCAGCGGAGCGCCCTGGGCGCTGCGCCTCGTCAAGCGCCTCGGCGGCCCGCTGACGATCCGCCGCGAGAAGCCGCAGGCGATCACGTACGTCATGCACGCCTTCATGGACGCCAAGTACGTGCGCCCGGCCTGGGAGCTCAACCAGCGCGGCGAGACCAGCGACGACCCGAAGATCCGCGAGACGCAGGAGCGCCTGCACGCCTGCTCCTACGCGATGGCGCACCCCGAGACCGGCACGCTCGTCCCGGCGTGCGCCCAGCACTCCGTGCTCGACCCGCTGGAGAACGTGGCCCTTGCGGCTCTGCTGCCGGTGCGTCCCACGGTCCACGTGAACTGACGCATCAACGTGCGCGGCTGACCCTGCTCAAGCCGCAAGGAGCGCGGCGGGCCGGCGTCGGCTCCAGAACCGAGCGTCCTCCCAGCGCCGCTCGGCGCCGTAGTGCTCCGCGCGGGCGGCGAGGTCGTCGTCGTATTCGGTCGTCACGAAGGCGGCGTAGCGCTCGAGCGCGCCCGCGTCGCCGGCGAGTAGGTCGCCGATCGCGTACGAAGCGAAGATCCCGCCGCGCAGCGCCTTGAGGATGCCCTGAGACGACAGCGGATCGACGGTCGCCGCCGCGTCGCCCGCGGCGAGCCAGCCTGGACCGGTCACGCTGTCGAGACGCTGCGTGCGGGCGCTGCGGACCGTCAACGCCGACGGCCACGCCGCGCCCTCGAGGCGAGCGGCGGTGTACGGCAGGCGCCGCAGCGCGCCGGCCCAGCGGTCCTGCTCGCGTAGGCGCTCGGACGCGACGATGTCCGCGTCGCTGAGCAGTGCGGCGATCGCCCGGCCGCCGGGCAGCCCGGCCGTGTACCACCAGCCCTCGCGACAGGCCTCGACGAGCACGCCTGCGCCGGGCGAGGCGGGGGTGCCGGGACCGGCACGGTCGAAGACGCCGCAAACCGCCACGAGCCGGTCGCTGACGAGCTTGCGCGCGCCCTGCGACAGGGCGAAGCGCGCGCCCCGCCCCGTCGCGTCGACCACGACCTGTGCCCCTAGTACCAGCTCGCCGCCGCTTGCTCGCGCTGCCACCAGCCGCCAGCCGCCGCGCGCGCGCTCGGCACCGCTGAGGCGCGCGCCGCGCTGCACCGCCGCGCCCGCGGCCGCCGCGGCCTGCGCAAGCTGCTCGTCGAAGCGGCGCCGGTCGACCTGGCAGCCGCGGCCGGCCGCGGACAGCATGAACGGGTTGGATCCCGGGGTAGGCGCACCCCACGCCGCGTGCGTGGCATGGGTATCGAGGTGCCCACCGTCGAGCAGCAGCGGCTCGACGCCGAGGTGCTCGAGGACTCCGCGCACCGGTGGCGTCAGCGCCTCGCCGATCCGCGGCGCATCGTAGCTCGAGGCCTCGACGAGCGCCACCGCGTGCCCGCGCCGCGCGAGCGAGAGCGCGGCCGCGGCGCCCGCGGGCCCGCCGCCGAGCACCACGGCGTCGTAGCGTCGCGCACTCACGCCGCGGGCTGATCGTCCGCCGGAGGGACCTTCCCGTCCACCTCGTAGTACGCGGCGGCGCCGTTGGCCGGCGTCGCATGCGGGTTGCTGACGAGGAAGCCGAGCTTGCTCCACGCGCTGACCATCTTGAGGTCGCCCGCGCTCGTCTGCGGGATCCCGAGCGCCCAGTCGCCCTGCGAGAACTCCCCGTCCTTCGGGACGGTTCCGGGAGCGAGGCGGTAGACCTGCATCGGCCGGTGCGTCGGCCACCACAGCGTGATGTTCGTGCGCCGGCGCTTCGCGCTCACGGCCGGATCGCCGTCGGTGTCGTAGAGCACGGCCCACGCCTCGTAGGTGACGTCGATCGGCTGCGTCGAGCACTCGTTGAAGTCCACCTGCCAGGGCAGCGCGCTGCGCTTCGTCAGGTCGCCGGGCTCGAGGCCCGCCGACAGGTTCTCGCCCGGATCGCCGGAGGAGTCGCCCGGGAAGCTCAATGACGCCGGGAAGAACTGGTCGGGGCCCTCCAGCCGGCCCGACGAGGCGTTCGGCAGGAAGGCGGCGTTGGCGTTGATGCGGTATGGCGCGGAGTAGATGGCCGGGTTGCGCGCGATCCAGCCGATCTCGCCGCCGGGGCAGAACGAGCCTCCGAGGACGTTGCCGAGCGCGCCGCGATCGAGATCGGCGCCGGGTCCATGCGGACGGCGCAGCGCCTCGCTGTCGATGCCTTCGCTGCGCTCGTTGATGAACCGCCCGCGTGCCCACTGCGCGAGCAAGAAGATCATCGTGGGCGTCAGCGTCAGGAACTTCGATGTGAGCGTGTTCGTCAGCGGGTTGTCGCCGCACAGCAGCGGCATCAGCGGCTTGCCGTACATGCGGTCGTCCCAGTTCGCCGTGTCGTTGCCGAACGCGTTCTCGTCGCCCGGCTGGCGCAGCGCCTCGTAGACGAACTTCCGCATGGCGTGGTACGGATCACCGGAGGACGACGGCGGCTGCGCGAGCTTGGCCTCCTCGAAGTCGCCCCTCTTGCCGATCTCGTGCGCGCCATGAGAGATCGCGAGGAAGTCGGTCGTCCACTGCGCCTCGTATGGACGCAGCAGGATCGGCCAGATGTCCCGGTAGAAGTACGGTCGGTAGGCGGGGTTGAAGCGCTTCTCCTCGTCCCGCCAGACATCCAGGCGGGACGCTCGCACCTGCTCCGGGGGATCGAATCCGGTTCCGTACAGGTAGGTGTCGAAGGCGAACTCGCGCACCGACAGGTCGTAGACGACGTCGTCGAGCGTGATCATGTTCACGATCTCGGGCGCGTAGCCAGGGTTGCCGACGAGCGCCCACGCGGAGTCCTGCACCTGGACGAAGCGGCTCGTCCCGTCCTGGTCGCTGTGGTACTCGAGGATCGCGGTGACGGGACCGTCGGAGACGTCGTCGAACCAACCGTCGTTGTTGGCGAACGACTGGACCTGCGGCTGCCCGAGGCCGCTCAGGTACGAGCCCGCGGCGCCGTGGCCGCCGAGCAGCACGAGCCGCCCCTGGTCATCGGTGAGCATCTCGCCGAGCGTGTCGATCGGATGCGGCGTCAGCGGCGGCGGGAACGTCGTCGCGTACGCGGCGTTTGTGTCACGGCCGAACTGCGCACGGCGGGTGGTGGTCCTGTCGACGCCCTGCGGTCCCGGGTCGACGATCAGCGCGGAGCGCGCGTCACCGGTCACCGCGGCGTTGCGCAGCGGGTGGTCGGGCCCGTAGCCGTGCTCGCCCGACAGCTCCTTGAACTCGTACCACGACGACTTCTTGTTCGCGAGATACGCGTACCAGTGGATGTCGACGAGCTTGCCGCTGCCGTCGACGGCCTGGATCGGATCGCCCATCTTCAGCGCACGCCCCTCGCTGGACTCCTCGTCGTAGACGAAGACTCCGAAGCGCGCGCCCTGGCGCAGGATCCGTCCCTCGGCGTCGCGAAAGCGAGCCGTCGGCTGCTCGCCGCCGTCGCCGTCGAGCACGGCGTTGCCGGCGGCATCGCAGGCGATCGGCATCCCACCCGCCGACTCGGGCGCGAGGTAGAACTCGTCGGGGCTGTCGCCGACGCGGGCGACCCCGATGGCCGGATGGATCGAGTACTTCGTGGCCACGTTCTCAGCTCCTCAGTGATGAAACGACAGCGAGATGCCGTCGAGGTCGAGCTTGGCCGCACCGGCCTTGGCGCCGGGCTCGACGACGACGAGCGTCGCGTCGATGTCCGTCGCGCCCTGCGCGACGAGCGCGGCGACGGCTTCGGTGACGTCGAAGCGGATGTTCCACGGCTCGTTGTGATGCTGCGGCCGCGTATCGAACGGCCGCACGCGCGGCCGCGGGTCGCAATGGCCGGGCCCGCCCACGCACGGGCCGTGGCCGAACAGCGTGAAGTGCCCCGCGTAGTGCGTGTTGCCCTCCAGCGGCGTCGTCTCGTCCGCCTCTGGTGCGTTGAGGAACACGCGCACGACGAGCGAGTTCTTGGGCTGGGTGATGCGGTGCAGGCGCAGCTCGGCACGGCGGTGCGACGACAGGACGATCGGCACGACGCCGGCGCGGGGTGTGTTGAGCGTCGCCGCCGGGGGGCCGGCGTCGGCCACCAGCAGGTGCGTGTCGGCGGCGTACTCGTAGCCGAGCTTCGTGATGCTGAGCGAGTCCTGCACCGTCGCGTGGACGCCCTGCAGGATGTCGCTCGGATCCGGCGGATCGACGCCGATGTGGCGCTCCTGCCAGCGCGCCCAGATGCGATCGACGTTGCCGTGGTGCGCCCAGAAGATCGGGTCGAACGCCGCCGTGAGGTTCGCGAGCATGTAGCCCTGCGGCTTGCCGGATGCCATCCCCTCCGGAGCGCCGCCGATCCAGATGTGCATCGTGTTGTGCGGATCCATGTCGACGATCCCGAAGGACTGGTCGACGTCCATGCCGCCGCCGAAGTCGCGCCAGCTGTCCAGCGCCAGTATCCGCTCGAGGTCGTCCGGCGTCGGGTAGTGGTGGCGAAAGATGCTCTCGACGGATCCGTCCGTCCCGAACTCGCCCGGCCACCGCTGGGCGGTGAAAAGTGGGTTGACCGTCTCGAGCGCGTCGATGACGACCTGCTGCTCGTCGGACCTGATGGCGGGATGCGCCTTCCAGAAGC
Organism: Solirubrobacterales bacterium; assembly: GCA_038260305.1. Lineage (GTDB taxonomy): Bacteria > Actinomycetota > Thermoleophilia > Solirubrobacterales > Solirubrobacteraceae > CADCVQ01. The sequence goes on along the minus strand of JBBSNY010000001.1, from coordinate 413,275 downwards.
GGTTGATCGAGTTGTACGTCTCGCCCTCGTGGCCCTCGAAGTCCTTGATCGCCGCCGCCGAGACCTTGCCGGCGAGGAGGCGCAGCAGCGCCCCGTCGACCCCGCAGCGGTAGGCCTGCGGGATGTAGCCGTCGGCGATCTGCTGCGGGCTGGACTGGGTCCAATCCCAGTAGGGCAGCGTCACGGACGGGTGGCGGTCCTGCAGCTGCTGCTCGAAGCCCCACAGGTACATGCGGTGCCAGGGCAGGAAGATCGACCAGCCGTGCGGGCACTCGTCGCCGTGGACCTGCGCCCACGAGTCGTAGCTGCGGCGGTCGCGCGACCAGCTGTTGAGCGCCTTGAGCTCGGCGATCGCGGCGCGCAGGTTGGCGAGCTCGGTCGCACTGAGATGCTCGACGTCGTGGCGCGCCTTGATGATGCCGAGCCGCTCGCGATGAGCGTTGGGGTCGTCCGTCTCATCCGCGGGCGGGCAGACCTCGACGCTGCCCGCGGAGCGCCCCGGTGGCGGTGGCGGCGGCGCGTCGGTCTCGGGCAGCCCGTCGTCGATCCAGTCGGAGATGAAGCGGATGTCCTGCACGCCGACGCGCGTGCCACCCCAGGGCAGCGGCGGGAACTGCGTGCCGTCGAATGGGCGCTCGCCGCGCAGGCCGGCGATCAACCCGGAGCTCGCCCCGCGATTCGGCGTGCACGCGGGCGCGATCATCACGACGTCGTAGACGCTCGTCGCCTCGAGCTCGCTCGACGTGCGGTTCCAGAACCGGCCTTGGTTGTCGTAGCCCGGCTCGGCGCTGCCGGCCGCGGTGTCGAGGATCCGGCGCACGCGCTCCTGCCGCGAGACGTCGTCGTGGTGCTGCTGTCGCTTCCCCATCTGCCGCCACCCTCCAGCTTGCGCCCGGTCGGACGCAAGCTAGACGAGCGGGACCACGGCACGAGCGGACTGGTGCGTGCTATCACGCCTTCCGGCACGAAGGCGCCATGGAGCGGTCGCTCCCGCTCACGGCGAGTAGGTCCCGAAGCTCCAGTGGTTGCCCTCGGGGTCGCGCGCGCTGAACTCGCGCGAGCCGTAGTCGGTGTCCTGCAGCGGCCGCACGATCTCGGCGCCGGCAGCGACCGCACGTTCGTGCAGGGCGTCGACCTCGTCGGTGGAGAGGTACATCCAGGCCTTGCCGGCGTGCTCGCCCCATGGCGGGTCGCCACCCTCGGGCTCGGTGCCCAGCATGACGATGCCGCCGAAGCCGCTGAGCTCGGCATGGCGGATGACGCCCTCTGCGTCGGCGTGGACGTCCTTCACCTCGAAGCCGTACGCCTCGGCAAGCCAGTCGATGGCGGCGCGGGCGTCGTGGTAGCGCAGTGATGGGTAGATGGTCATGCGACGAACCTAGATCAGTAGTTCCTCGAGCGCGACGACACGCCATGCGAGCTCGGACATCGGCAGGCCGAACAGCCGCCGCGCGCCGAGCGGCGTGAGGTTGACCTGGATGCAGCGTTGCTCGCCGGCGTAATCGGTGATCGTGACGCCGTCGTCGAGGCCGGCGACGAACGCACGCCATCCACGAGCAGGGTCGGGCCGAGGCTGATGACGAGCGGGATGCCGGCGAAGGGCACCTCAAGGTGGCGCATCGGCCGCGTCGCCAGCTCGGCATAGCCACCGTATGACCGGACGCTGCGCTGCAGGCGGGCGCCGGGCGCTCGTTGCACGGCCTCCCACAGGGCGGGGCCTTGGGGTATAAGCGAAGGCTACTCCGAGCGTGCCGGGGCTCCGCCGGTCGCGAGCCGCGGGTCCGCCGCCGGCGGCGCGCTCGCGGCGACGCCGAGCGCCGCCGCACCCGGAAACGGCTCGCCGTCTGAGACCGGCGCCACGAAGTAGACGCCCGCCGCGTAGACGGTCAGCAGGCTCGCGAGCTCGGGATGAGCGGCCTCGTCGCCGCCGAAGTTCGTGTCGCCGAGCCAGCCGCCCGCGGTCAGCATCTTGATGATCCGCCCGGGCGTGTCCTGGAAGCTGACGAAGTTCAGCCCGGCGCGAAAGCCGGGCGGCGTCTCGGCCCACTCGAGGAACTCATATCCCTGGCGGAAGATCCGCCGCGAGCCCGAGTCACTCGCCGGGCGGATGTGGTGGTTGGCGCGCTGCACGTGGCTCGCGCGCACGGCGTCGCCGTCGACCTCGGCGGGCGGCTCGGCGAACGGCACGTCGTTGGCGCTGTCCCAGATCTGCGTACCGGTGATCGGACATCCAGGATCGGTGCGGAGATCGCCCGGGCCCTGCCTGTTGCCTGAGAGCCCCTGGGCGAGCTCGTGCGCGGCGCCAGGCGAGCCGCTATCGACCGCGACGATCGGGCAGCCGGACAGCTTGTCGCGCCCGACCGCGAGCTCCTGGTCGCGGCGCTCGAGGCGCCGCCAGCCGACGAGGTCGACCGCGAGGCGCAGGAACGCGAGATAGGTCCCGCCGACGGTCCAGCTCTCGTCCGTGCCGGGTCCGATCGCGATGACGCTCTCGCGGTCCTCGCTGCGCAGGTTCGACAGGCCGTCGTGGAAGTCGATCCAGCTTCGGCGGTCGTTGCGTTGGTTGCCGAGGTAGAACGTCGTCAGATCGAGCGCCGGCTCGGCGGCGTCGGCGAGCAGCTTCCAGGTCTCGACGACGGCGCGGTCGACGGCGAGCTTCGTCTCGGCGATGATCTGCACGCAGAACGCCTCGGTCGCCATGTTCGCGCGCACGTCTGCGGCGTAGCTCAGCCCCGAGCCGCGCAGCAGCGGTCCGCCGCCGGCGGGGGTGGCGGAGCGAAACAGGTACTCGTCGGCGAGCCCATGCGGGCGCGCGAGCGCCATGCCCGCGAGCCCGAAGGCGTTGCGACCGAGGCCGAGCAGGACGGTCATCTGGTCCTCGTCGACGGGCAGCGAGACGCCGTCGAGGTCGCGTAGCCGGCCCGCCTTGAGGCCCTCGTACATCGCCCACAGCTCGGCCAGCGCCGCGCCCGCGGCCGGCGCGTCGATGCCCTCGCGCACGCGCAGGAACAGCAGCGCGAGGAAGCGCCCCGGACGGTGGCCCGCCGCGTGGTAGATGCCCTCCTGCAGAGGCGCGGCCATCAGGTTGCGGGGTCGGGCATCGTGCGCGGCGCGGCGCGGCCGGCATGCTCGGCCTCGAAGCGCTGCAGCAGATCGCGCACGGGCTTGCAGGACTCCGCGTCGTCGCAGGCGATCGTCGCGGCCGCGGGCTCGAGCAGCTCCCATTCGGACTCCGCGATCGGATCGCTGTCGCCGAAGGCCAGCAGCGGCCCGATCTCGAGCTCGCGCAGCAGCTGGTAGCCACCGACGAGCGGCTGCTCGGAGGCGCCGAGGGCGAGTGTGATGTCGTCGAGGAACGCCTCGTGCTCGTCCGGCGGGCCGAACACGAGCCGCTGATAGGACCCCGGCTTGCCGCGACGGAAGCGCACCCAGTCCTCGGGGACGGGCGCGCCGCGGTAGGAGAAGACGTCGAGGTTCGGCACGCGGATGTACATCCCGAGGGGGTCGGCGAAGGCGGCCTGCTTGCCGTGGAAGACGCGGTCGTAGACGCCGAGCGAGATCGTCGGATCGGCGTGGTTGCACGCGAGGTGCCCAACCTTGAACGCACCGAAGACGTCGTCGCCCGAGGCCTGGCGGCGCTGGTCGCGCTCGCTGACGGCATACGCGTGCGCGCCGAAGATCGCGACGTAGATGAGGTCGTCGATGCCGTTGATCGGGTGTGTCATGAAGAGCGCGCGCTCCATGTTCAGCCGACCCGTCGGCTGCGCCGGGACGCCCGCGACGCGCAGCCGGCGGTCGTTGCCGTGGCCCGCGCAGGCGTGCCCGAACGCGATCTCGCGCTCCTCGACGCTGAGCGCCTGCGGATCGCTGACGCCGTAGAGCTCCTGCCACGTCGGCTCGGCGCCGAGCACCTCGGTCGCCATCGCGCGGACGAGCTCGGGGTCGTGCATCGCGATGCAGGCCCAGAACTCGCGGAACTCGGTCGTGATCTCGACGCGCTTGGGCCGCAGCGCGCCGGTCGCGTCGCGGCCGCTGAGGATCAGGTACTCGCAGTACTCGAGCTGGACGGCACGGCGACCGGTCAGCCCCCAGTCCGACAGCGCCTGCGCGCTCGCCTCGCCGACGCAGAACGCCGGCTTGCCGGGGTCGCCCGGCCACTTGATCGCGTCGCTGGATCGACCGTTTCTCAGCGCGTCCGGATCGAGCGTGAAGAAGCGGGACTTCAGCGACTCGCTTTGCGACGCGTATGCGCGGGCGATCGTCTCGTTCCAGCGCGCCCGCAGCTCATCGGTGAGCTCGTCCGCGTGACCCGGGGCGTCGTAGGGCATCGCCGTGCGGACGCTATCAGCGCCGCGATGCCAACTCGACCGCAATCCCAGCCACCGTCAGCCTCGGCTGCGAGCCCGCGCATGGTCGGCGAGCGGCGCGCCGAGCCAGCCGCGCCGCTGCAGCTCGTCGACGAGCCGCAGGTACGATGCGGTCAGCGGCGCGGCGCGCTCGCTGCGCGGCTCGATGACCTCGCGCGTTCTCACCATCGCGTCGGCGGCGCTCGGGCCCTCCCCGTCCGCCGACGCCGCCAGGACCGCCATCCCGACCGCCGCCTCCGGCTGCTCGACGAGGCGCACGGGACGGCTGAGGACGTCCGCGCGCAGCTGACACCAGCGGCGGCTGCGGGTCGCCCCCCCGGTCAGCGTCAGCGCGCCGCCCGTCGGCGCCCCGAGCAGGTCGACGTAGTCGAAGCACAGCCGCTCGACGAGCGCGACGCCGAGCAGGAGCGCGGCGAAGTGCTCGGCCTCGCCCGCGGGCTCGCCGACGACGAACGCCTCGGCCGAGGGCGCCGTGAACGGGAAGCGCTCCCCGGGCGAGACGAGCGGGTAGGCGAGCACGTCCGTGTCCTCGAAGGCGTCGGCGCGGCGGCCGAGCTCGTCGAGGTCGCGACCCGGGAAGTGCGTGCTCAGCACGCCGGCGCCGCAGCTCGACCCGCCGCCGGGCAGCCAGCTGCCGTCGGGCGCGCGGTGGCAGTAGAGGACCCCGCTCCGATCGCGCACACGGTGTGCGCTCATGCCCTTGAGCACGAGCGTCGTGCCGAGCACGGAGTTCCAGTCGCCCTCGCGCAGCGCACCGGCCGCGAACTGCGCCGCGCAGCTGTCGCTCATCCCGGCGTACACCGGCGTCCCGGCGGGGATCGAGGACGCCTCGGCGGCCGCCGCACAGACCTCGCCGAGCCGCGTCCCGCTGCGCACGACCTCCGGCAACAGCTCTCCGAGTACCTCCGCGGCCGGTCCCGCCCTGCGCCCCGTCGGCGCGGGGTCGTCGAGCAATCGCTGCGGCCACGCTTCCTGCTGCTGGTCGTAGCCCGTCTTGAGGGCGTGGCTTGAGTCCGACGGGACCTCGTGCCCGACGAGCGCGCGCGTGACGACGTCGGCCTGGTGCGCGGCGCGCGCACCGCGTGCGAGCTCGGGCCGCTGCTCGAGCAGCCAGCGCAGCTTCGGCAGCGCCCACGACGGCGACATGCGGTGCTCGAACGCGCCGCCGGCGTCGATCGCCGCCGCCTGTGACACGGCGCGGGCGTCGTCGTACATCAGCGCGGGTGTCAGTGGCGCTCCGGCGCCGTCGACGAGCAGGATCGTCCCGGAGGTCGCGCACGTCGCGAGGCCGCGCACGCGCGCCGGGTCGACGCCGTCAAGCGCCGCCCGCCCCGCGGCCGCGACGGCCGGCCACCAGGTGTGCGCGTCCTGCTCGTGGCGATCGCCGTCGCGCCGGCTGCGTAGCGCGACCGCGCCGCTCCCGACGACCTCTCCGTCCGACGACACCGCGTAGACGCGCGCGCTCTGCGTCCCGATGTCGATCCCGAGCCACACGCGGCCGAGGGGTTTGTCGATCTGAGGGCGCATAGGACCTCCAGATCGACACACCCCCTCCGCCGACGCGTCGTTCATGCACGCCACGCTACCCCCTGCACGATTCCGTGCAGGAGCAGGCGTTTGTCATCGATCAGCGATGCCCGCTGCTAGCGTCGCCGGCTCGCCGTCGGGGCGGGGGTGCCATCGTGCTGCCCGCGCCCGCGACACGCGCCGCCGATGACGATTCTTCCCCTTCGCCGCCTCCTCCTGCTCTGCGCGCGGGCGCTGTGCGCCGCCGCGACCGCCGCGATCCTCGCCACCGCCGGGCCGGCCGGCGCGGACCTCAACAGCCGCATCCAGTCGCGCTCGAGCCGCGTCGAGCAGCTGCGCTCGGCGGTCGCGGCCGAGACGGCGAGGATCCGCGCCTCGTCGGCGGGCCTCGCCGCCGCCCAGCGGCGTCTGGCAGCCGTGCAGGCGGACGTCAACACCCAGCAGGCCGAGCTTGACCGCATCGAGGGCGTGCTGACGAAGGCGCGTGATCGCCTGACGCGCCTCGTCGCCCGCCAGCATCAGGCGACCGACGCGCTGCGCGCGAACCTCGTGACCGCCTACCGCAACCCCGCGCCGGACATCGTCTCCGTCGTCATCGAGGCGAAGGGCTTCGAGGATCTGCTCGAGAAGGCGGACTTCCTCAAGCGGATCGGCAACCAGAACGCGCGGATCATGAGCGGCGCCCGCGCCGCGCGTGGCGAGGTCACCAAGCAGGCGAACAAGCTCGCGACGATGCAGCAGCGCGGCCTGCGCATCGCCGGCGTGCTCGAGCAGCGCCGCGAGCACGCGCAAGCACTGCAGACGGCGCTGTTGAGCGAGCAGCAGCGCCGCCTCGCCGGTCGCGACGCCAAGCGCGGCGAGCTGCGCCAGATCGCCGACGAGATCGCGGCCCTGCGCAAGCGCCTCGCGCGCACGGCCCGCGCCGGCATCGCGACGAACCCCGGCGGGACCGCCCAGCCGCCGCCGGGCGCGCCGGTTGCCGTCGGCCTCGTCATCGCCGCCGGCAACGCGATCGCCGGCCTGCCCTACCTCTACGGGGGCGGCCACGCCGGCTTCAAGGACACCGCCTATGACTGCTCGGGCTCGATCAGCTACGCGCTCGCCGCCGCCGGCCTCGTCTCCTCGCCGATGGCCTCCGGGCCGTTCATGAGCTGGGGCGAGGCGGGGCCGGGCAAGTGGATCACCGTCTACGCAAACCTGGGCCACGCCTACATGGTCGTTGCCGGCTGGCGCTTCGACACGTCGGCGCTGTCCAGTGGCGGCACGCGCTGGTCGCGCGAGCTGCGCACGAACGCCGGCTTCGTCGCCCGCCACCCGCCCGGCTTGTAGGAGTCCCCGCTACGGCCCGGTCCCGAGCGGCGCCGCGAAGCGCGTGCGATCGGCGCTCTCGAGCGTGCCGTCCTCGAAGTACGGCTTCGTCCAGCGGTCGTCCGGGGCCAGCGTGCCCTCGGGCCACGTCGGGTCCGCGGGCGCCGCGGGCTCCTGATCGCCGCTCTTCCTCGAGCGCGGGCTCTGGTGCCAGCGGAAGCGGTAGTGGTCGTAGAGGCGCATGAGCTCGACGCCGTAGCAGTCGGCGACCTCGACGGCGCCGCGGATGATGAGGAAGTTCTCGTCGTTGCCGCCTGACGCGCTGGCGGACAGGTTGTGCGATCCGCTCATGACGGTCGGTGCGTCGGAGGTGAAGTCGATGACGACGAGCTTCGTGTGGATGAGGATGTTCCCCTTCTGCCCCGCCGTCGTCTCCCTGAGGAAGCCCTCCAGGCCGTCGTTGAGCATCGCCGTCGCGACGAAGTCCGCCGTGCGGTCGCGGTGGATGCCGGTGATCGTGTCGGGCGAGTTCTGCAGCCCGAAGCGCAGGATCGCGTCGTGCGGCTCGCCCTTGAGCGCCTCGAGGATGCGGGCGTTGAGGTCGAAGGCCGTGCAGAACAGCACGTCGCGCGCCGCGCCGCGGATCTCGGCCGCGAACAGGTCGAGGTCGACCTCGCCTGAGCGCGGTGAGAAGCCGGCGACGATCGGCGCATCCGACGACAGCGGGTTGTTGACGTTGATCCACTTCTTCGTGGCGGCCGGGTTCGCGCCGCCGAACAGGACCTCGAAGAGCTGCAGGTACTTCGCGGCGAGCTCGGGACGGTCGGCGGTGTGGACGACGTTCGCCTGCCGGTAGACGCCGTTCTCGGTGAAGTTCGTCGAGCCGCAGAGGACCGCGGTCGGCGTCAGCGCCTGCTCGTGGACGCGACTGAGCACGATGAACTTGTCGTGGCAGATGCGGCTCGTCACGCGCGCGTGCTTCTGCGCGGTCGGCCAGCCGGCGACGTTCTCCTCGTTGATCAGTGTCTGCGGATCGTCGGGCTTGGCGTGATAGACGATCCGCACCGCCGCGCCGCGGTCGCGCGCGGCGTCGATCGCGTCGCGGATCTCCTGCAGCTCGTACTCGTAGATCGCGATGTCCAGCGCCCACGTGGGGTCCAGCGCCCGCGCGCAGAAGCTCGTGATCTGCTCGAGCGCGCCGCGGCTCAGCCACGCCCGGACGTTCGCCGGCAGCGGCGGAGGCGGCTGCTTGGCCTTGCGCGCCGCGTCGATCGCGATCTGGACCTCAGGGAACTCGCGCGAGAACGCCTGGCTGGCGGCGGCCGCGCGGTTGAACACGACGCGGTGATCGCCACGCGTGATGCTCGACGTCATGACCGTCACCGACGGCCCGGACTCGATGCGCAGCTTGCCGGGCGCGCCGTAGACCGGGTGCACGGTGTACGTGTACGTCGTGTCCGGGAAGACCGTGTAGTCCGACCAGCGGAACTTCTGCAGCGGCGCCCGGTCACTCGTCGGGAAGTCGCCCGCCGCGCGCTCGATCCCGGGGAAGTTCAGCCCGCCGCCGAGCCACTTGTGCGGTCGGTTGCCGCCCGTGCGCTCGATCGCGAAGCCGAGCAGGCCGGCGCGCTGCGCCGCTGCGACGTCGAAGGCGACGATGACGCCCGACGTGCCGGCGTACGCCTTGACCGAGACCCCGGCGGACTGCCCGATGGCGCGCATGAGGCGAGTATCCACGAGGACGCTCCCCGCTGCGGCATATCGCTCAGGCCTTCGAGCGCACGAGCCACGACAGCTTCTCGGCGGACGCGTACGCCGCCTCTCCCGCGATCTGCTGGATCGCCAGTGCGATCGTCGGGTAGACGTGGACGACGCTCGCCAGCTCGGCGAGCTTGAGCTTCTGGTCGATCGCGAGCGCAAGCTCGCCGATGAGCTCGCCGGCGCTCGGCGCGAGCGCGTGCGCCCCGACGATGCGGCCCTTCGCGGTGACGATCCGGATCTCGCCTTCGGCGGCGGAGTCGGCGCGGACGCGGTCGGAGTGCGACAGGTCCTGGCGCCAGACTGCGACGGCGTCGTCGCCGTGCTCGGCGCGCGCCTGCGCCTCGGTCAGGCCGGCATGGGCGAGCTCGGGATCGGTGAACGTGCACCACGGCACGAGGTAGTCGCCGCCGGTGGACGACGGCAGGAACATGTTGCGCACCGCGCGCGCGGCCTCGTAGCCGGCGGAGTGGGTGAAGAGGAAGCGCCCGGCGACGTCGCCGGCCGCGTAGATCGACTTCACGCTCGTGCGCATCCTGTCGTCGACCTCGATGCCGCGCCGTCCCACCTTGACGCCGACCTCCTCGAGCCCGAGCCCCTCGACGTTCGGCGTGCGTCCCGTGCCGACGAAGATCTCCGCCGCCGTCCACGAGCGCTCGCCGGCATGGACGGTCTTCGCGCCGTCCTCGCCGACCGACACGCGCTCGATGTCGACGTCGACCTGGATGTCGACGCCCTCGGCGCGCAGCTTCGCGAGCAGGCGCGCCGCCAGCGCGGGCTCCTCACGCGTCAGCACGCCGGGCCCCTTCTGCAGCACCGTCACCGGCACGCCGAGCCGCGTCAGACCCTGTGCGAGCTCGATCGCGATCGGCCCGGCGCCGATCATGACGAGGCTCGTCGGCGCACGATCGAGCTCGAAGATCCGCTCGCTTGTCAGGTAGCCCGCCTCCGCGAGGCCGTCGATCGGCGGCGTCGCCGGGCGGCTGCCGGTCGCGAGCAGGATGAAGCGCGCCTCATGCTCGTCGTCTTCGACCGAGACCGTTGTCGGCGAGGTCAGCCGCGCGGCGCCGAGCAGCACGTCGACGCCCTCGGCGCGGAAGCGCTCGGGGTCGTCGTCGCTCGATGCGACCTGCTGCTGGATCGCGTGGATGCGATCCCACACGCGTCTCGTGTCGATGACCGGCTCGACGGCGGTCAGCCCGTAGGCATCGGCGTGGCGCATCGTGTGCGCCGCCTTCGCGGACGCCAGCAGCGCCTTCGACGGCACGCAGCCGGTCCACAGGCAGTCGCCGCCGACGCGACCGCTCTCGACGCACGCGACCTTGATCCCGAGCTTGGGCGCGAACTCGGCGGCCGTCATCCCCGCCGAGCCCATTCCGACGACGATCAGGTCGTACTTGGGACGTGGCCGGGAGGTCACGGGTTCCGGCGGATCGCCCCTTGGGCGTCGCCGCCTTTGCGAGTCGGCCGGGTTCTGTGACCGGACGGCGAAACCATCATCAGTCCGGGGGCGAGATCTCGCGTTTGAGGATCTTGCCCGTCGGCCCCTTCGGCAGCTCGTCGACGAACCAGATCCGGCGTGGGTACTTGTAGTTCGCGACCTGCTCCTTGACGAACGCCTGCAGCTCCTCGGCGCTGACGGACTCGCCGTCCTTGAGCGCGACGGCCGCGCCGACCTCCTCGCCCCACTCGTCGTGCGCCATCCCGACGACCGCGGCCTCGCGCACGGCCGGGTGCTCGTAGAGCACCTCCTCGACCTCGCGCGGGTAGACGTTGTAGCCGCCGCGGATGATGAGCTCCTTCTTGCGGTCGACGATGAAGTAGTAGCCGTCCTCGTCGATCTTCGCCATGTCGCCGCTGCGAAACCAGCCGTCGTCGTCGATCGCCTCGGCGGTCGCCTCGGGGCGCTCCCAGTAGCCCTTCATGACGTTGTGGCCCCTGATGAGGATCTCGCCGATCTCGCCGGGCCCGACCTCGTCGCCGCCGTCGTCGACGAGCTTCATCTCCGTGTCGGCGATCGGCGTCCCGATCGAGCCGGGCTTGCGCTCGCGGTCGGGGTGGTTGAACGAGGCGACGGGGGAGGTCTCCGACAGGCCGTAGCCCTCGAGCACCTTGCAGCCGAACGCCTCCTCGAAGCCGCGCATGACCTCGACCGGCATCGACGACCCGCCCGACGCGCAGACGCGCAGGCTCGAGGTGTCGAACTTCGCGCGGTCGGGGTGGTTCAGCAGCGCGCCGTACATCGTCGGAACGCCCTCGAAGACCGTGCACGCGTCGCGCTCGAGGATCTCAAGCGCCTTGCCGGGATCGAAGCGCGGCAGCAGCGTGATCGTGGCCCCGGCGCGGACCGCGGCGTTCATCGTGCAGGTCTGCCCGAAGGAGTGAAACAGCGGCAGCCCTCCGAAGACGATGTCGCCGACGTCGATGTCGAACAGCCCGACGGCGATGTCGACGTTGCGGCGCAGGTTGCAGTGCGTGAGCTCGGCGCCCTTCGGCTTGCCGGTCGTCCCCGACGTGTAGAGGATCACGGCGGTGTCGTCGCCGGCGCGCTCGGCGACCTCGCCGCGCGGGTCGTGCGCGAAGATCAGTCCCTCGAACTCCCCCGGCACGACGGAGATGACCTCGACGGGGCGGGCGGGGACGGATTCGGCCCCCTGCTCGGCCGCCTCGAGGAAGCCGTGCCACGCGAACAGCAGCTGCGCCCCGGAGTCCTCGAGGTAGTAGGCGACCTCGCGGCCCTTGAGCAGGACGTTCATCGGCACGACGACCGCGCCGAGCCGCAGGATGGCGTAGTAGACGGCCGGGAAGTACGGGACGTTGGGCAACATGATCCCGACGCGGTCGCCCTCGCCGATGCACTTGCTGGCGAGCATGCCGGCGATCCGCGCGCTCGCGTTGTCGAGCAGGCGGTAGTCGAAGGCCGCGTCGTCGAGCTTGCAGGCGATGGCTTCGGGGTTCGCCTCGGCGGTGCGCGTCAGGTTGAGCGCGAGGTTCTCGGACATAGATGCGACTCTAACCGCACGTCGGGCGCGCGCGGTCCATGTCGGCGCGCCCCCACCTGCTCGGGCGGGCGCCGGGCCGGCTCAGCCCGACTCGCGGCGGAACGTCGTCTTGCGATCGGTGCGATAGACGGTCCGCTTGCCGCGCACCGAGAACGTCGCCCGGTAGCCCCTCGTCACGACCTGCGCGCACATCTGGTCGGGCTTGGCGAGCCCGAGACAGCTATCGGGCCACGACTTCGCGGTGACCTTGACGACGCGGACCTTGGCCACCGACACGTGCTTGCGCTTGGCCGCATCGGCGCGCGCGAGCTTGACGGCGTGCGGCAGGCTCGCGCTCTCGGCCTCGGAACGCCGCGCGTTCAAGATCGCGATCGCCCCGCAGGCGAGCGCCGCCAGGGCGACGAACGCGGTGGCGCGCAGCCGTCGGGTGAGCCCGTGGGACATCACGACGCCAGGATCGCAGATCGGCCGGGGTCGGCCGCCGGGTCGATCGAGAACGCCATGATGTGAGGATGCCCGACCTGCTGGCGATCAATCGCGACGTCTCGATCCCGCTCGACGAGGTCACCGTGCTGGCAAGCCGCTCCTCGGGGCCGGGCGGCCAGCATGCGAACAAGACCGAGTCGCGGATCGAGGCCAGCTTCGACGTCCACGCTTCGCAGACGCTCGACGAGGCGCAGAAGCGTCGCGTCACGGCGCGCTGCGGCCCGGTCGTGCGCGCGGTCGCGCAGGACGCGCGCGGTCAGGCCCGTAACCGCTCGCTCGCGCTCGAGCGCCTCGCCGAGCGGCTCGCGCGCGCGCTCGAGATCCCGCGCACGCGGCGCCCGACGAAGCCGACGAAGGCCTCCCGCATGCGGCGGCTGGACGCGAAGCGGCGCGCGTCGGCGCGCAAGCGCGACCGCGGCCGCCCCGGCCACGACGACTGACCCGGCGGCCAGCGACGCCACGAACCTGCCGCGGGCCCGCACGACGCCGCCGCCGGAGCGCGCGGTGCCGCGCTCAGCTCGCGGCGGTCCCGTGCGCGCCCGCGTTGAGGTCAGCCGCGAACGTGCGGTAGTCGTAGATCGGCCAGGCCTCGGTCTTCATCCCCGGCCCCATCTCGCGGATGATCGGCAGGCTGCCGAGCGCGCGATCGACGTCCTCGGCCGTCGGCACGTCGAGCACCCCGAGCACGATCCGCTGCCCGGCGACCTTCCACAGGTGCGGCACGGCACCGGCGTCCATCGCCCCGATTGCCGCCTCCGCCTCGCGGATCCAGATCGCGATCAGGTCGTCGTTGGCCACGTTCGCCGGCTGCGTGACGTCGAATCGAACGAAGAACAGCATCTCCACCTCCACTCGTTGGAACCCTGAGCCGAGCCTACCCGGCGGTCGCGTGGCGATCTACCGGCGGACGTCCTCGCAGTCGAGCGCGACGATGTCCGTGCCGCTTGCGAAGACCGTGTCGTCGCCCGAGCCGCACGTGACGATGTCGATCCCGCCGGCGACGACGTTGATTCGGTCGTCGCCCGGTCCCCCGCTGATGATGTCCGCGCCGAGGTTGCCGAAGATCTCGTCGTTGCCCGCGTCGCCGAAGAGCCGGTCCGCCCCGCGGTCGCCGGTGATCTTGTCGTTGCCGTCGTCGCCGTGGATGACGTCGTTGCCGTTGCGCCCGGCGAGGATGTCGTTACCCGGCCCGCCCGACAGCGTGTCGTTGCCGTCCTCCCCGTCGACATAGTCGTCGCCGCCGCGGCCGAAGAGCTGGTCGTCGCCGAACGAGCCGAAGATCGAGTCGTCGTCGTTGGTGCCGCGCAGGATGTCGTCAAAGGCCGTTCCGCGGATGATCGAGGGCAGCTCGACGTCGTTGCCCGCCTCGGCCGGCACGGGGATGACGAGCTCGCAGTTCGTCAGCGTGTCGCGGGTCGGCGCGTCCTGCTCGACGTAGACGGTGTCGTTGCCGGGTCCGCAGTCGACGGTGTCGGCGCTGTCGTCGGCGGCCCGGATCGAGTCGTCGCCGGCGCCGCCCATCAACACGTCCGGGCCCGGGCCGCCGACGATCTCGTCGTTGTCGTCGCCGCCCTGCAGGATGTCGGACCCCGAGCTGCCGTCGAGGCGATCCTGGCCGGAGCCGCCGTCGATGCGGTCGTTGCCCGGGCCACCACGCAGGACGTCCTCGCCCTCGTCGCCGAGCATGTTGTCGCCGCCGCTGCCGCCGTCGACGACGTCGTCGCCGCGCCCGCCGCTCATCTGGTCGGTGCCCGACTCGCCGAACAGCTCGTCGTTGCCGTCGTCGCCGAGGATCCGACGGTCCGAGCCGCGGCCGCCGCGGATGACGTCGTCGCCGGGGCCGCCGGACAGCAGCTTGTCGTTGCCGAAGCCCTTCTCGATGATCTGGTCGTTGCCGTCGCCGCCGCGGATCGTGTCGTCGCCGTCTCCACCGTCGAGCTGGTCGTCACCGGAGTCGCCATCGATCGTGTCGTTGCCCGTCCCGCCGTTGACGCCGTCGTCGCCCGCCCCACCGGCGATCCGGTCGTCGCCGCTGCCGCCGATCATGAAATCGTTGCCGTCGCCGCCGCGCATGCGGTCGCTGCGCGATCCGCCGGACATGCGGTCATTGCCGTCGCCGCCGTCGAGGATGTCGCGATCGCGCCCGCCGCGCAGGACGTCGGCGCCGCCGAGGCCCTCGATGCGATCGGGCCCGCGCGTCCCGCTGAGCACGTCGTCGCCGTCGGTCCCGCGCAGCAGCGCGAGGCCGGGCTGCACGACGATCCCGGCCGGAGCCGTGCCGGGCAGGCGCACGACGTCCAGGCGCCGACCCGAGAGCGGGGTGACGAGCGACAGCCGACCGCCGGATCGGTTGGCGAAGAGGATCCGACTTGCGTCGGTCAGCCAGGCCGGGGTGCCGAGCCCGACGCCGGCCGCGAGCCGCCGCACGCGCCCGTTGCGGACGTCGACGAGCGCCCCGCTCGCGCCGCCGGCGCGGGCGCCAACGGCGAGCCGCGTACGACCGGGCGACAGCGCGACGTTCCCCCCCGCGCCGCGCGGCAGGGCGATCGAGCGCGCGCGGGCACGGCGCGCGCCGCCGGCGATCGTCCGCAGCCGCCCGCGCGCCGTCACGAAGGTGCGCCCGCCCGTGACCGCGACGCCGATCGCCCCGGGCACCCGGACTCGGCGCAGCAGCCTTCGGCCGCGCGGGTCGACCATCGCCACGTGGCCGCCGTCGAGGACGACCGCCGCCAGCCGGCCGTCGGCGCGCAGCGCGATCGCGCCGCCCCGGCCACCCAGACCGACCGAGCCCAGCAGGCGCAGTGTCGAGGCCTGGAAGACGCGCAGCAGCCGGTCCTGGACGGCGTACAGCCGGCGTCCGTTGGGCGACAGGGCGAGCGCGACGACGGGGGCACGGCCGTGGGTACCACGCGCGAGCTCGGTGCGCTCGTTGACGTCGATCTCGACGATCGTCTCGCCCGCGGCCGCGTAGCCGCGGCGGCCGTCGGAGGACACCGCGACGGAGCGTACGGCGCCCGGCAGGTCGATTCGCGCGACGACGGTGTCGGTGCCGACGTCGACGAACGCGAGCGTCGGAGTGCTCGTCGCGACGAGCGCGACGCGTGCGGTGGCCGAGGCGGGCAGTACGCAGGCGCCGACGAGCAGCGCAAGCACGGCGACGAGCGCCCTCATCGATCGCCTCCCCTCACCCGTTGAGTATCCGCAGGCGGCACGTCTGTGCACCCGCTCGCCCGGAGGCTCGCACCCCGCTCGCCTGGTGGCTCGCAGGGCACAGGCAGGGCACAGGCGGCACTTTGCGTGCCGGCCCGTCCTGCGAGGTCGGACTACAGGCCGACTGGGTGACGGACGGTGTAGCCCTTGCCCGAGCGCATCGCTGTCTGCCAGCGAGAGCCCGAGGCGGACTTGCCGCTCGTGTCGAAGCGCAGCCCGGCGATGACGGCGAAGATGTGGCCGCCGTTGGCGTACAGCGTGATCCACTGGCCCGGACCGGGATCTCCCCAGTTCATGAAGTCGCCCGACGGCATCGAGGCATCAAGGATGCCGCCGCCGTGCAGCGCGTAGGAGACCGAGCCGGAGCAGTCGTAGCCGGCGTCCTCCCACTTGCCGTGGCCGCCGCCGTAGATGTACGGCAGCTTCGCGATCTTGTTGCCGGCGACGATGGCCTGCTGGACGGCGGGCGGCGCGAGGATCGGGACGACGGCGAACCCGTCGGGCCCGACGGTGGCCTTCATGCCGGGGCCTAGCTTGACCGGCGGCGGCACGTCGGGGGCCATCGGCGGCGGCTTGGCCGCGTTCATGGGGATCGCGCCACCGGTCAGCGCGGCCTTCGCGACAGCGCCGCCGTTCTTGACGACGTCCGTGAGGACGAGCACGTCGAGCCGCGTGATCTTGCCGTCGACCGTCCGCTGCTGGAAGCGCTCGAAGGCCTTGACGGCCTTCGTCGTTCCCGGCCCGAAGACGCCGTCCTGCGTGGTGCGCATTCCCGCGCGGGTCAGGAAGTTCTGCAGGATCTTGACGTCGTGGCCCCGGAGGCCCTCCTTGAGCGTGCGGTCACCGAGATGCCAGTTCCTCTTGGCGGCGAACCCTTGAGCAGGTACCAGCAGCATGGCCGCCAGGAACAACAAAGCAAGACGCATCCACGACTTCACGCTGGCTGAACCCCTCCCCAACTCCTTCGTATGCCTGCGGGGTTAGCTGACGGGCTCGCGCAGAAAGAGCAGCGCTATGTCGCGTATTGCGACGATTCGCCCCCGGCCGCCGAAGCGCCCAAGTGGTTCCCCCGCTCCCCACCGAACGATCGGCAGGAACTCGGCTGGTCAAGACGCGGCAAGCCTAGCGCAGCGTCCCGACATTTGCACGTCAGATGTCGATTGTTATGTCGCGGCTGTAACCGCGGTCCGTGCGAGCACCGCATCGGCGAGCGCGAGCGCGACCTCCGCGCGCTCGCGCAGCGAGGCCGCGACGATGTGCTCGCGTGGCGTGTGGGCCCCGCCGCCGCGCGGTCCGAGCCCGTCGACCGTGACCTCGATGACGGTCGCGAGATAGCTCGCGTCGCTCGCGCCGCCGCGGCCGGCGCCGTGGATCGGGCGGCCGAGACACTCCCCGGCGGCGGCCAGCAGCGGCGCGGTCGCGGCGCGCGAGTCCATGCCCGGCCAGCGGCGCAGAAACGTGGCCTCCAGGCGCACGCCGTCGACCTCGGTCGGCAGCTCGGCCAGCACGCGGTCGAACGTCTCGATGTCGTCGGCGCGCAGGTCGCACAGCAGCTCGCCCGCCGCCGGGACGACGTTGAAGGCGTCGCCGCTGCGCACGACGGTCGGCACCGAGGTCAGGTGCGCGGGCCCGAGCGGGTCGTGCAGCGCCGCGACGGTCTGCGCCGCGCTCGCGAGCGCCAGCAGCGCGTTGGCGCCCTTCTCGGGGGAGGCACCGGAGTGCGCGGAGCGCCCGTGGGCGAGCACCCGCAGCGTGCCGGCGGCCTTGCGCCGGACGACGACGGCCTCCTCGCCGTCCGCGGTCAGCTCGCCGCCCTCGAAGCACAGGCAGGCGTCGTAGCCGGCGAAGCGCTCGATGTGCGCGAAGTCGCCCGCGCGCCACTCCTCGTCGCAGACGAGCAGCAGCGCGATCTCGGCGAAGTCGCGCGGGCGCTGCGCGAGCGCGCGCAGCACGCCGATCGCGAGGATGTCGCCGCCCTTCATGTCGACCGTGCCGGCGCCGGTCAGCGTGTCGCCGTCGCGGCCGAGCGGGCTGTGGTCGTCGTGAGCGTGGACGGTGTCGACGTGCCCGAGCAGCACGACGCGCCCGGCGCCACTGCCGTCGACCGTCACGATGAGGTCGTCGGCGTGGCCTTCCGACGAGCACGGCGCCCGCTCGATCCGTGCGCCCCGCGGCGCGAGCTCGATCGCGAGCGCGAAGGCGGCCTCGGCGCCCGCGACGTCGCCGGACGGCGAGGAGATCGCCACGAGCCGCTCGAGCTCGTCGTGGACGCGCGCGGCGATCTCGGCGGCGGCGGAGGCGATCCAGGAGTCCATGCGGATTGTTCTACCGCATGCGAGCGCCCCCAACCGTTCGGTGCTGTACTCGTCGCCGATGCGCTCGCTGCCCGTCCCCAGGGTCGTGTCCGCGTCCGGCGCCCGGCGAGCCGCCGGGCTCGCGGGTGTCGCGGCGGCGATCCTGGTCGGCGGCTGCGGTGGCGCCCAGGCGCCGCCCGGGCCTGGCGAGCCGCTCGCGGCGCAGCGCGCAGTCGACTTCCGCCTGTACTGGGTCGGGCGCTCGTTCGACGGCCTTGCGCTCACCGGCTTCCGCGTCGAGCCGCAGTTCACGAGCTTCACCTACGGCGACTGCGATGCCAACCGCTACCGCGAGGGCGGCTGCGCGCAGCACGCTGATCGAAGCGTGCCCGCGCGTGGCCGCCCGCTCGCCTGGCGGGTCAGCGCACGACGCCGCACGCCACGCGCGCGCCCGAGTCGCCGGTCGCGAGCGTCATCGCGTCCGGGTCGGGGTCATAGCGGTCCTTCGGGATATTCGCCTCGTTGTCGGGCAGCGCGTGGATCATCGCGGCGCTGCCATCGGCGTCGCGCAACTCGGCGATCGTGAAGCGGTCGGTCACGAAGCGCGCCTCGGCCTTGCCGCCGCTGCCGACGAGCAGGGCGGGCATGTCGCCGGCGTGCATCGGGTGGCTCGTCATGCCCGGATTGAGGTGCGGGCCAGCGGTCACGAAGCTCCGCCCCTCGCACTTGCCCGTCGTGTGGACATGGAAGCCGTGATAGCCGGGGCTCAGCTTGCGCACGACCACCGTCACCCGCAGCGCCTGGCTGCGGCCGCGACGCTCGAAGCGCACCGATCCAACCGACTCGCCGGCGGCGTTGACGAGCGTCGCCCGTGCGATGCGCTTGTCGTCGTTGCTCGCGCCCTGCGCGAGCCATCCACCCGACAGCATCGCTGCGCTCAGGGCTACCAGCGCGATGGCGCCTGCTGCGATGCCGTTCCTGCGTCGTACGTTGCGGCTCATCTACGTCGTGCCCCCCGTTGTCGGACTGGCCGCCGTGTATAGCGGACGACGGGGCGGGCGTCGCAGCGTGCGCGGCGATCATGGCGCCGTAGCGATCAGCTCCGGCGTCCCCGGGGCAACGACCACCGCCGCGTGACCGACTCAGCGTCACGATCGCTCCAGATCAAGGGGGTCTTCGTCATTGCGTCCGCGATATGGACGCTTTCGCGAAGACCCCTGCACCAGGCGAGGACCGGTTCAGCCCAGCACGAACTCCAACCGGCGCTCAAGCGCCCCCGCGATTGCCTCGCGCACGAAGCCCGGCTCGAAGCGCTCGACGGTCGCCTCGAGGAAGCCCTCGATGACGAGGCGCTTGGCCTTCTCGAGCTGCAGTCCGCGCGAGCGCAGGTAGAAGAGCTGCTCGAGGTCGATCTGGGCGATCGCCGCGGCGTGGGTGCAGCGGACGTCGTTTGCGAGGATCTCGAGGCCCGGGACGGAGTCGGCGTGCGCGGTCTTCGTCAGCAGCAGGTTGCGCGACTCCTGGAAGGCGTCGATCTGCTGCGCACCCGGCTCGACCTTGATCATGCCCGACCAGACGGTGTTCGAGCGCCCGTCGAGGATGCCGCGGAAGGCGAGGTCCGACGTCGTGTTCGGCGCGTCGTGGACCTGCGTCGTCGCGTAGTCGAGGTGCTGGCGACCATGTGTCGCGTACGCGCCCGTGACCTTCGCGTCGGCGCCCGGGCCGATGAGCTTCGTGTCCATCGCGACGCGGCCGTTGCCGGCGCCGAAGCCGAGCGCGATCCAGTCCAGCGCGCCGTCGCGCTCGACGGTCGCACGCTGCGTGCCGAAGATCCACGTCTTCTCGCTGAGACCCTGCGCGCAGACGTAGCGCAGCCGCGCGTTCTGGCCGACGGCCAGCTCGACGACGGTGTTCAGCAGGCCGTCGGTGTCGTCGTAGGCGGAGACGTACTGCTCCCAGACCTCGGCCGACGCGCCCTCCTCGAGCACGACGAGCGTGCGCCACTGTAGCGCGGTCTGGCCCTGTGCCTGCACCACGGTGACGACGATCGGCGCCGACACGGCCACGCCACGGGGGACGTAGACGAACGCGCCACCCTCCCACGAAGCCTCGTTGCGCGCGACGAACGGATCGTTCGCGTCGACGACGGTGCCGAAGTACTGCTCGACGAGCTCGGGGTGCTGCTGCACGGCGAGGCTCAGCGGCATGACGATCGTGCCGTCGCCGGCGACGTCGCCGTCGGCGGACGCGTCGAACGCGCCGTCGACCTGCTCCAGGCGCGTCGCGCCCTCGGGCGCGTCGACGACCGACAGCGACGCGACATCGAGGTGCGCGCCGATCCGCTCGGGCTTCTCGAAGGCGTCGAGGTCGAGCTTCTTCAGCGACGTGAACTCCCAGCCCGGGTTGCCGCGATAGGACGGCAGGGACAGGGTGCCTGTCAAACCAACGGCGCGCTCGCGGCGCGCCGTCAGCCAAGCAGGCTCGATCAGGGTCCGGCTAGCCAATTGAGCCCTCCATCTGCAATTCGATGAGGCGGTTCATCTCGACCGCGTACTCCATCGGAAGTTCCTTGACGATCGGCTCGATGAAGCCGTTGACGATCAGCTTGGACGCCTCTTCCTCGTTCAGACCGTGCGTCATGAGGTAGAAGAGCTGCTCCTCGCCGACCTTCGAGACGGTCGCCTCGTGGCCGACGTCGACGTCGTCCTCACCGATGCGGATCGTCGGATACGTGTCCGAGCGCGACTTGTCGTCGAGCAGCAGGGCGTCGCAGACGACCTTGCTCTTCGAGCCGTGCGCGCCCTTGGCGACCTCGAGCAGACCGCGATAGGAGCCGCGCCCGCCGTCCTTGGAGATCGACTTGGCGAAGATGTTCGACGTCGTGTTCGGCGCCGCGTGGACGATCTTGCCGCCGGCGTCCTGGTGCTGGCCGGCGCCCGCGAAGGCGATCGACAGGATCTCGCCGTGCGCGCGCTCGCCGGTCAGGTAGACCGACGGGTACTTCATCGTCAGCTTCGAGCCGAGGTTGCAGTCGACCCACTCGACGGTCGCGTCGCGCTCGGCGATCGCCCGCTTCGTGACGAGGTTGAAGACGTTCGTCGACCAGTTCTGCACGGTCGTGTAGCGGATCCGCGCGCCCGGCTTGGCGATCAGCTCGACGACGGCGGAGTGCAACGAGTCCGACGAGTACGTCGGCGCCGTGCAGCCCTCGACGTAGTGCACGAACGAGCCCTCGTCGGCGATGATCAGCGTGCGCTCGAACTGGCCCATGTTCTCCGTGTTGATGCGGAAGTAGGCCTGCAGCGGCATCTCGATGTGGACGCCCGGCGGGACGTAGACGAACGAGCCGCCCGACCACACGGCGCTGTTCAAGGCGGCGAGCTTGTTGTCGTTCGGCGGGATGATCGTCGCGAAGTACTCGCGGACCAGGTCCTCGTGCTCACGCAGGCCCGTGTCCATGTCCATGAAGATGACGCCCTGCGCCTCGAGCTTCTCGTTGATCTGGTGGTAGACGACCTCGGACTCGTACTGCGCGCCGACGCCGGCGAGGAACTTGCGCTCGGCCTCCGGGATGCCGAGGCGGTCGAAGGTCTTCTTGACGTCCTCGGGGACGTCGTCCCACGAGCGCTCGGGCTTCTCGGAGGCGCGCACGAAGTAGTGGATGTCGTCGAAGTTGACCTCGGCGAGGTGCGGCGAGCCCCACGTCGGCATCGAGCGGGCATAGAAGTACTCGAGCGCCTTGAGGCGGAACTCGAGCATCCAGGCGGGCTCGGACTTGAACTCGGAGATCTTCATCACGAGCTCTTTGGAGAGCCCCTTCGGTGCCTTGTAGAGGTAGTTCTCGGCGTCGTGGAAGCCGTACTTCTCCGTGTAGTCGGAGTTGATGCCCTGAAGGCCCTCTTGCTCGGCGATGGTCTCGGGAGTTGCCATGTTGGTTACTCAACCTCCAGCTTGATCATGTCGTCCTCGACCCGGACGTCGAACGTCTCGACGGGGACGTAGGCGGGCAGGGTCTTGGGCGTTCCGGTGCGTAGATCGAAGATGGCGCCATGACGAGGGCACTCGACCGTGCATGCATCCTGGTCGAGCTCGCCCTCGGCGAGCGTGCCGTTGTCGTGCGAGCAGCGGTCCTCGATCGCGAACAGCGTGCCGTTGCAGTTGAAGATGCCGATCTCGAGGTCTTCCCATTCAACGACGCGCGCCGCACCTGGCGGCAGCTCGGAAATGGGGCAGATGTCGATGGTCTCGGTCATAGATGCGGGCCCGAATGCTAATCCCTTCCGGGGCACTCGGATTTGCTTCTCTGGAGTGTAGCGCCGCACCCGAACCCGTGGTAGGACGGCGCCCAACCGGGCGCACGGGGCACGTCGGCTGGCGCCGGATAGGACATCTGGCCCGGCCGTTGGCGCATACGGGTTAGGGTGGCAGCCTTCGATCGGACGGGCGCGAGGATCTCCGAGACTCGCCGCCCAGACCCTGGAGGCCATCGTGGCCCAGCAGTGCGACGAGCTCGGCCCTGCCTTCTGGCGCGAGACGCTCAAGCCCTACGCGACGCCGCACGTCGGGCGAGCGCTCGCGGGAATCGCCACGTCGGTCGTTCCCTACCTCGCGCTGACGGCGCTCATGTACGCCGCGCTCGACGTCTCGACCTGGCTCGTGCTCGCGCTCGCGATCCCCGCGACCGGCTTCCTCGTGCGCACGTTCATCATCTTCCACGACTGCACGCACGGCTCCTACCTACCGTCGCGGCGCGCGAACGCATGGCTTGGCATCGCCTGCGGCGTGCTCGTCTACTCGCCGTTTCACAGCTGGCGCTACGAGCACGCGGTGCACCATGCGACCGCCGGCGACCTCGACGCGCGCGGCGTCGGCGACGTCGACACGATGACCGTTGCCGAGTACGAGGCGATGTCACGCGCCGGCCGGCTCGGCTACCGGCTCATGCGCAACCCGTTCGTGCTGCTCGGCTTCGGCCCGCTGTGGGCGCTCATCATCGAGCCGCGGCTCGTGCCGAGGTGGGCGGCAAAGCGCTTCGGACACAAGATCATCGCGACCGACATCGCTCTGTTCGCGCTGCTCGGCGGCCTCTGCGCGCTCGCGGGCTGGCACGCCGTGCTGCTGATCCAGCTCGTGCCCGCGCTGCTCGCCGGCTCGATCGGCATCTGGATGTTCTACGTCCAGCACCAGTTCGAGGGCGTCTACTGGGAGCGCAAGGACCAGTGGAGCTACGCGGCGTCAGCGCTGCAGGGCAGCTCGCACCTGCGCCTGCCCAAGCTCCTGCAGTGGTTCACCGGCAACATCGGGCTGCACCACGTGCATCACCTCAACGCGCGGATCCCGAACTACAACCTCCAGCGCGCGCACGACGACAACCCGATCTTCCACGACTGCCGCGAGCTCGGCATGTGGGAGGCGCTGCTCGCGCTGCGCCTGAAGCTCTACGACGAGCGCAGCGGGCGGCTCGTCGGCTTCGCGCACGCGCGCGCCTGACGCGCTCGTGCGGGCGACAGCCGTCGGCCGCGGCGCACGAACGCTCGCTCCCGGCGCGTGGCGCCACCACACCTGCCAGCATCGCCGCGCGTGAACCTCGCCATCAGGTCGATCCTGTTCGCGCTTGCGACGCTGCTCGTCGTCACCGGGACCGCGTCGGCGCAGGTCGGCACCTACATCACCTGCGAGACGACCGCCGGCACAGGGCTCGTCCAGGTCAACGGCGCGAACTGCGACGACGCCCGCGCGGCCGCGACGGCCGCGACCGCTGCGACGCCCGCGACCATCGAGCCGGCGCTCTTCGCCGTGGGATGGACAGCGCTGCGCATCTACGCTCCGGCAGGCTCGACGGCGTACGACGTCACGGCGATCCGCCTGTGCCCTGCGAGCCGCCAGGCGAGCGGGTGTGGCCTCGCGACGCTGCGCCTGCGTCTGCCCGGCGCCGCGCCCGACATCGGCGGCTGGACAGCCGACCGCGAGTTGCTGTTCTCGCGCCGCACGCTCGTCGGGGGCGCGACGCCCCCGGATGACTCGACGGTCTGCACGTCGGCGTTCATCGTGCGGCTCGGCAACCACCTCGGCGGCCTGACGGCAGCGCACTGCGCCGGTCTCACGACGGCCGGCAAGACCGCCCGCCGCAACGCCGCCGTGCGCCGGCCGCCGCAGCCGGGGATCGTCCTCGGCACGGTGCAGCGCAACCTCGCGACACGCTCCAAGCCGATCGACGTCATGGTCCTGCCGATACCGTCCGGGCCCAAGCGCCCGGCCGCCGACGTGATCGAGCGCCGCTTCGATCAGCCGCCGTGGTTCGTCCGCGGGACGGCGCGCCCGCTACTCGGCCGGCGGGTCTGCTTCTCCGGTCAGACGAGCGGACCCGACCAGTGCGGAAGGATCATCCGCCGCTTCGCTGGAGTCTCCGGCCTGAGGGGCCTGTCCTGCACCAACGTCACCGCGCGCGAGGGCGACAGCGGCTCGCCCGTCTACACCGAGCCCGGCGCAGCCGGGACCGTACGCGCGGTCGGCGTCGCGAACATCGTCGTCGGCCTCTTCCAGAGCATGTGCTTCGTGCCGATCGCGCCGGTGCTCGACGCGCTCGACACCACGCTCGTCAACGCCGGCGACTGAACCGACAGCGCGGGTCCCGAAAACCCTAGCGGCCGGCTTCGGCCTCGCTGGGCGGCGTCGCCGGCTCCCAGTCGACGGCCTGGCCGAGCGCCGCGCCCTTGAGCACCTTCAGCGTCAGCAGCGCGCACTTCATCCGCGTCGCGGAGATCGTGATGCCGAGCAGGTCGAGGATGTACTTGCGATCGAGCTTGAGCAGCTCCTCGATCGGCATGCCCTTGACCTCGTCGGAGGCCATCGAAGCGGACGCCTGCGAGATCGCGCAGCCGTGGCCGGAGAAGCGCACGTCCTCGATCTTGTTGTCGGCGTCGGTCTTGATCTCGACGCGCAGCTCGTCGCCGCAGAGCGGGTTCGTGTCCTCGAAGGAGAGGTCGTACGGATCGAGGTGGCCCCAGTTGTGCGGGCGCTTGTAGTGCTCGAGGATCTCCTCGCGGTAGATGCTCTCCATGCTGCTGCTCATTCGAAGATCCTCCGGACTTCGTGGATGGCATCGACAAGCGCGTCGATGTCCGCGCGCGTGGTGTGGACCGCGAACGAGGCGCGGGTCGTGGCCGCCACGTCGAATCGCTTCATCAAGGGCTGTGCGCAGTGGTGGCCCGCGCGGACGCATACGCCGCGACTTCCGAGGATCTCCGCGACGTCGTGCGGGTGGATGCCGTCGATCGTGAACGCGACGAGCGCGCCCCGCCGATCGGCGTCCAGCGGACCCATGATGTTGATGCCCGGGATCTCCTGCAGGCGCGCCAGCGCGTACGCGCAGATCTCGTGCTCGTGCGCGCGGACGTTGTCCATGCCGAGGCCGCTGAGGAAGTCGACGGCGGCACCGAGGCCGATGCCCTCGGCGACCTGCAGCGTGCCGGCCTCGAACTTCGCCGGCAGCGTCCCGAAGCGGATCTCCTCGATCGTGACGTTGGCGATCATGTGCCCGCCGCCGAGAAACGGCGGCATCGCGTCGAGGATCGACGGGCGGCCGTGCAGGACGCCGACGCCGGTCGGGCCGTAGATCTTGTGGCCCGTCCAGATGTAGAAGTCCGCGTCGATCTCGCCGACGTCGACGGGGAACTGCGGCACGGCCTGCGAGCCGTCGACGACGACGACGGCGCCCGCGGCATGCGAGCGCGCGACGATGTCGGCGACCGGGTTGATCGTCCCGGCGGCGTTGGAGACGTGGCCCACCGCGACGAGCTTGACCTTGCCCGTCGCGAGGTGCGCGTCGAGGTCGTCGAGCTTCAAGACGGCCTCGTCGTCGACGCCGATCGTCGCGAACGTCGCGCCGACCTCCTTGCAGAGGACGTGCCACGGGACGAAGTTCGAGTGGTGCTCCATCTCCGACACGACGACGGTGTCGCCGGGACCGACGTTCGCGCGACCCCACGAGTACGCGACGAGGTTGAGCGCCTCCGTCGCGTTCTTCGTGAAGATCGTCGCGCGGGCGGGCCAGTTCAGCCACGCCGCAATGCGATCGCGCGCACCCTCGAACAGCTCCGTCGCCTCGGCGGCGAGCGGGTAGACGCTGCGATGGACGGTCCCACGATGGTGCTCGTAGTAGTCGTTCATCGCGTCGAGCACCGTCTGCTGCGTCTGCGCCGTCGCGGCGGTGTCGAGGTAGACGGTGCCCTCGCGCTCCAGCGACGGGAAGCCCGTGGCCAGCGGGGTGTCGGCGATCGTGCTCATGCTCAGACCGACGCCGCGTACTCTTCGCGGATCTGCGCGTAGCCCTCGGCCTCGAGGCGATCGACGAGCTCCGGGCCGCCCTCGGTGGCGATCCGGCCGTCGAACATGATCGAGACGCGGGTCGGGGTGACCATGTGCAGGATGCGCTGGTAGTGCGTGATGATCAGCACGCCCATCTGGCCGTCGGCGACGGTGTTGACGCCGTGCGCGACGACGTTCAGCGCGTCGATGTCGAGGCCCGAGTCCGTCTCGTCGAGGATCGCGAGCTTCGGCTTCTGGAGCGCCATCTGGAGGATCTCGAGGCGCTTCTTCTCGCCGCCCGAGAAGCCCTCGTTGAGGTAGCGCGAGCTGAACTCGCGCGGCACGCTGACGAGCTCCATCGCGGCCTCGACGGTCTTGCGGAACTCCTTCAGCGAGATGTCGGCCTCGCCGCGCGCCTCGCGGTGCGCGTTCATGACCATCCGCAGGTACTTCGTGATCGTGACGCCGGGGATCGAGACCGGGTACTGGAACGCCATGAACAGGCCCATACGGGCGCGCTCGTCGGTGTCGGCCTCGGTGATGTCCTCGCCGTCGAAGAGGATCTGGCCGTCGGTCACCGTGAGGTTCGGGTGGCCCATGACCGCGTTGGCGAGCGTGGACTTGCCGGAGCCGTTGGGGCCCATCAGGGCGTGGATCTCACCGGGCTTGACGGTGAGGTTGACGCCCTTGAGGATCTGCTTGTCCTCGGCCTGGACGTGGAGGTTGCGGATCTCGAGCTCGGGCATGGTCTCCTTGGGTCTTAGACGGTTGTGGTCGCCGGCTCGGGATCGCGCGCTGGCGCGACCGACCGGGTCTGAAACTCGACGAGCTCGGCGAGCGACGTGTCGGCGAGCGTCTTGAGGACGTTCGCCTGGACGCGCGTCCACAACAGCTTCGTGGCGCAGCCGCGGCCCGAGTCGTCGTGATGCGAGCACAGGACGCGGCCGTCGCCGTCCTCCTCGACGAGGCAGTCCATCGGGGTGACGGAGCCCTCGAGCGCGAGGATGACCTCGTTCATCGCGATCGACTCCGCGGGGCGCGAGAGCTGGTAGCCGCCGTGCGCGCCGCGCGTGCTCTCGACGAGGTTCGCTCGCCGCAGCAACGCGACGATCCGCTCGAGATAGGCGAGCGGCAGGTTCTCGGTATCGGCTATCGACTTCAGCGACACCGGCTGGTGGCCTGGCTGGCGTCCGAGCTCGATCAGCAGCCGGACGCCGTACTCGGCTTTGGTCGTGAAGAACATGCGGCCGCTAATCCTACCAGCGCGGTCGGGATGGGCACGAGGGCAGCCACGCGCCAGGTTCAGCCGCGTCCCGTCTCAGAAGCGGCGCACGCTCACGCGAACGCGGCCGTCCGCGTCGCGCGCCCAGGTGAAGATCGCGTAACGCCCGGCACTGCGCAGGTCGCGGTTGGTCGAGTTCGTGTGAAACGGCGGTGGCGGCGGGCCCTTCGGCTCGGCCGTCTTCTTGAACGTGCCGCCGGGATCCGCGATCGAAGCGCCGATGCCGCGCGCGCCCGACCACATCGCGAGCGCGCGACCACCGTCGAGGCCCACGACGACCGGCTCCTTGGCGGCACCGCTCGTCAGCGTCTGGACCGCGCCGACCGTGTCATCCGCGGCGATCGCGACGGCGAACACCGGTGCGCGCGTCTCGAACGGCTGCGGCTTGGGCTTCTGCTGGTAGACGAGGACCGCGCGACCCCGGCTTGTCAGCGCGGCGCTCGGCGCGAACGCCCGGTTGGGGTTGGCGAGCGACGGCCCGAACGGGGTGCCGAGCGCGCCCGCCCGCCCGACGCGCGACACGATCGGGTTGCCGAAGTCGCCGGCGTCGCCGTGGCTCAGGACCTGGGTGGCGGCGATCAGCGCGCGCCCGCCGCTGCCGACCGCGACGCGCGGATCGGCGACGTCGTCGCCGTCGCCGTCGCCGCCGAGCTGCACGGGCGCCGCGAACGCGCCGCCGTGCGGGCGCGTCGTGACAAGGATCGGCAGCGCGAACGAGCCCTTCGCCTGGACCTCCTGGCGGTAGGCGAACACCGCGCGGCCTCGCGCGTCGACCGCGAGCGCCTGCGTCGGACGCGCGTCGATGCCGAACTGACCCGTCCCGAGGTCCTGGACCGCGCCGGCGAGCCGGCCGGAATCGCTGAGCGAGAACGCGCGCACGTAGTAGTGGTTGCCACCGCCCCGGCGAAACTGCCGCTCCGCGACGACATAGCCGCCGAGCGGGTCGGCCGCGACCTGGACGCCATTGATGTCCTGGCCGTTACTCGTCACAGCGCGCCGGACGACGGTCTTGCCGGCGCTGCGGCTGCGGACAGCGACGCGGATTCCGTCGGTGTCCTCCCACACGACGATGAAGCCGCCGCCGGGGCGTGCGGCGACCGACCAGTCGCGGACGCCCTTCTGATCGATCGCGCGCGGGGCGGTGAAGCGGCCATCGGCGCGGCCCGTCGAGAGCATGAGCTTGCCCGATTTCGACTGGAAGGCGAGGGCGCTCGAGCCGTCGGCTGCGATCGCCGCGCGCGGCGCAGGCTCGTAGTTCTTGCCGACCGAGAAGCTCTGCGGCTTGGTCCACGTGCTCGCCGCCGAAGCGCCGGCGGCGGGGAGCAGGGTGGTGGCCGCTGCGAGCGCGACGAGGGTCAGCTTGGGGCGAGAAACGGTGGGCATGGTCACACAACGTGATGCATGAGCCGGATGTTGCGCGCAATCCGGGTAGCGTCTGGCGAATGCCGGAGTTGGCGCCAGGCGACATCTTCGTCAATCACCGCATCGTCGGCCTGGCCGGGCGTGGCGGGATGGGCGTCGTGTACCGCGCGATCGACCTCGACCTCGACCGCGTCGTCGCCCTGAAGGTCATCACGCCGGCGCTCGCCGACGACCCGGATTTCCGCGCGCGCTTCGTCGCCGAGTCGAAGTCGGCGGCGGCGATCGAGCACCCGCACGTCATCCCGCTCTACTACTCGGGCGAGCGCGAGGGCGTGCTGTTCATCGTCATGCGCTTCGTCGACGGGCCCGATCTGCGCGCGCTCGTGCGGGCCGAGGGGCTGCTCGAGCCCGAACGAGCGGCGAACATCATCGCCCAGATCGGCGGCGCGCTCGATGCCGCGCACGCGCACGGGCTCGTGCACCGCGACGTCAAGCCCGCCAACGTCCTGCTCGGCGAGGACGAGCACGCCTACCTGACGGACTTCGGGCTCACGAAGCGCGAGGCCTCGACCGGCGGCGTCAGCCGCTCGGGCGGCTGGGTCGGCACGCTCGGCTTCGTCGCCCCCGAGCAGATCCGCGGGGAGCGCGTCGATGCCCGCACCGACGTCTACGCCCTCGGCTGCGTGCTCGTGCACGCGCTGACCGGTGGCGCGCCGTACCTGCGCGATTCCGACGAGGCGACGCTGTGGGCCCATCTGAACGCCGCGCCGCCCGTCGACCGCGTGCCGGCTGAGTTCGCCGCCGTCGTCGAGCGGGCGCTGTCGAAGGACCCCGACGACCGCTTCCCGTCGGCCGGCGACCTCGGCCGCGCCGCCCTCGCCGCCGCCGGTCGCAGCGGGTCGATCGGCCCGGAGCGCAACGTCGGCCGCGGGGAGGCGGCCCCCGATGGGACGCCCCAGACCGAAGCGACCGCTCGCGTCGGGACGGTGCCGCACGAAGGCGAGACGCACGTCTCGCCGCCCGACCCCACCCGCTCGCCTGGCGACTCGCCGGGCACAGGCGGCGCGACCGCGCTGACCGCAGGTGGCGGCGGTCCCCGTGGGTTCGCCGCGCGCGTTCGCACACGCGGCGTGCTCGCGGCCGCCGCGCTGCTCGTCGTCGCCGTCGTCGCGACGATCCTTCTCGCCGGTGGCGGAGACGATGCCACGAGCACGGGCAATACGAACACGGCGACGACGACGACTCGCACGCATCCGACCGAGGTCGGCGCGCCGATCACGAACGTCACGCGCCCGAACGGCATCACCGTCAGCAAGCATCGGGTCTGGGTGCTCAGCAACAGCGACGGCAAGGTCCTCGTACTCGACGCGCAGACCGGGGAGACGAAGCGCCAGGTCGACATCGGAGACGGCGGCACCGGCATCGCCGCCGGCTTCGGCTCGATCTGGGCCGTCAAGGCCGCCAAGGGGGCGCACTCGCTGCTGCGCCTGAATCCGAGCACCGGCCGGCGGGTCGGCTCCGCGATCCAGATCGCCTACCCGGGGCTGCCGAACATCGTCGCCGTGGGCGAGGGGGCCGTGTGGGTCGGCGTGCGCAAGGCCGGCCACCGCGACGGCAGCGGCGAGTCGCTCGTACGCGTCGACCGCAACGGGGGCGGGCAGGAGGCGATCCCGATCCCGGGTGGCGTCGGCGACATCGCGGTCGGCGAGGGCGCCGTGTGGATCACGACGAGCCACGGCGGCAACGTCATCCGCGTCAATCCGGGCAACGTGCACAACGTGCGCACGATCAAAGTGGGCGACGGTCTCGACGGCATCGCCGTCGGCGAGGGCGCCGTCTGGGTCGCCGACCGCGACGGCAAGTCACTGCGGCGCGTCAACCCAACCTCGTTCAACGTGCGACGGGTCGCGCTCGGCGTCGCGCCCGCCCGCGTCACGGTCGGCGGTGGCTCGGTGTGGGTGACCGCGCGCGCCGCGAACACGCTCTTTCGGATCCGCCCGCAGCCGCTGGAGATCCGCGAGCGCATCCCGACCGGTGTCGAGCCGTTCGCACTCGACGTGTCCGAGGGCAGCTCCGTCTGGCTGACGCTCATCGACCAGGGCGGCGGCGCCGTTCAGCGCGTGCGCTTCTACCGCTGAGCGCGGGGAGCGCGGGCTTTACAGGTCGCGCCGGGAGACGACGCCGTCCTGCAGCGCGCGCATCGCGAGATACGAGCGCTTCTGGTTCTGCGGAAGGTGCTCGACGCCGAAGTAGCCGAACAGCGTGCGCAGGTGCGCCTTGACGGCGTCGACCGACAAGAACAGCTCGCCGGCGATCTGCTGGTTCGTGGCCGGCGTCGCGAGCTCGGTGTCCTTGTAGGGCCGGCACAGCGCGACGAGCACCGAGCGCTGCGTGGCGCTCAGCGACGGCAGCTCGGCGCGGCTGCCCGCCGCGACCGTCGGATTGGAATCCGACGGCTCGGGCACGCGGTAGGCGATCTGGGTGCGGCCGATGCGCAGGACGTCGCCGTCGCGCAGCCGGTGGCGCCCCGAGATGCGCTGCGCGTTGACGAAGGAGCCGTTGCGAGACAGCCCGTCGTCGGACGCCGTCCACTCCTCGCCGAGGCGCTCAAGCTCGACATGCAGGCGCGAGACCTCGGTGTCCCATGCAAGCGCGACGTCGTTGCCGGCACTGCGGCCGATCGCGACGCGCTGCAGCTCGGCGCCGAGCACGAACAGGCGCTGGTCGCCGTCGCCGTCGCGCAGGACGAGGAACGGCGTGCCCTCACGCTCGGCCTCGATGCGCTCGCGCAGCTCGGCGGGCGTCGCGGCGTGGGCTGACAGCGGTGAGATATCGGCCTTCTGCATCGGCTCTGAGCTTGCCACATCGGGCGGCCGACCCACCACACCCACCCTAGGTGGACCAACGCCCCACCTGAGTGGGAGAGGTGTGACCCAGGGGTCGAGGGCATCGAGGCCGCCAGCCGGGATTGTGCAGTCATAGATCCACCCGGCAAGGAGCCCCGCATGATTGCCCCGCCCCCCTCACGCCTCACCGATGACCAGCTCGTCGTCCATTTTCGCAGCGGCGACGACCGCGCCTTCTCCGAGATCCACGACCGCTACCGCTCGGCGCTGCTCGCGTTCGCACGGCGCATGCTGCACACGTCCGGCCACGACGGCGACGATGTCGTGCAGGACGCGTTCATCCGCGCCTACCGCGGCCTGCGGGCGACGGACCGGCCGATGGCACTACGGCCGTGGCTGTACATGATCGTCCGCAACCGCGCCCTCGACGAGCTGCGCGCGCCGCAGCGCTCGGACCTCTATGACGACGAGGTCGGGATGCGCGCCGTGTCCTCGTCGGAGTGTGACCCCGCCGTCCGCTTCGCCGAGGCCGACGAGATGCGTCAGATCGTGTCCGAGATCGGCCGCCTCCCCGAGCGCCAGCGGATCGCCCTCGTCATGCGCGAGTTCGACGGCCGCACGCACGCCGAGACCGCTCGTGCGCTGCAGACGACCGTGCCGGCGACGAAGTCGCTCATCGTGCGGGCACGCTCCAACCTCGAGACCGCCCTCGCGGCGTGAGCCTCGATCCCGCTCTGGCCGCCGTCAAGGTAGCCTGCGCGGCATGGATGTCACCAGCATCGAATCCGCGCTCGACCGCCTCGAAGAGGGCCTGTCGGAGGCACGCGCGGCGACCCAGCTGTTGCGCGACGGCGACTACAGCGCGATCGGAGACCTCAACGAGGTCGTCGACGCGCTCGCGCTCGAACTCGCCGAGCTCAAGGGCCGCACCGGCGCGAGCTTCGGCGCGTAGCGATGCAGAGCGCCCTGGGCGTGCAGGACGCCGGGCCGTCGGCCGACGACGTGACCGGTGCAGACACGATCGGAGCGAGCGCCCGCTCCCCAACCGCGCAGGACATCGAGCCGTGCAGCAACGAGACGGCCGACCGGATCGCGACGGGCATCGTCACGGTGGTGCCGGTGCTCGCGCTGGGAATCGTCGTGTGGCAGGCGTGGGCCGAGTTCCTGCACTGGCACGACTTCGCGGTCTTCGCGCTCATGTACGTCGTCACCGGCCTCGGCATCACCGTCGGCTTTCACCGCCACTTCACGCACCGCGCATTCGCGACGAGCAAGGCGCTGCGCGCGACGCTCGCGGTCATGGGGACGATGGCGATCGAGGGCCCGATCACCGCCTGGGTCGCCGATCACCGCAAGCACCACGCCTTCTCCGACCAGCCGGGCGATCCCCACAGCCCGCATGTCGACCATGGCGGCGGCCTGCGCGGCGCGCTGCGCGGGCTCGCCCACGCCCATGTCGGCTGGCTGTTTCAGCACACGCAGCGCGCGAACAAGCGCCGCTACGCCCCCGACCTCGTCAACGACGCAACGATCAGCTTCGTCGACCGCACGACGCTGTGGTGGATCGGGCTCGGCCTCGCGCTGCCGTTCGGGCTCGGCTACGCGCTCGGCGGCACGCTGTCCTCGGCGCTCACCGGTCTGCTCTGGGGCGGCGCGGTGCGGATCGTCCTGCTGCATCACGTCACCTACTCGATCAACTCGCTGTGTCACTTCTTCGGGCGCCGGCGCTTCGACACCGGCGACCACTCGCGCAACCTGCTGTGGCTCGCACCGCTGTCCTTCGGCGAGGCCTGGCACAACAACCACCATGCCTTCCCCACCTCCGCAGCGCACGGGATGCGCTGGTATGAGCGCGCACTGGACCCGAGCGCGATCGTCATCGCGACGTTGCAGCGGCTGGGGTTCGTGTGGGACGTCGTGACGATCAGCGAGGAGCGCCAACTGGCGAAGCTCGCGCCGTCGCCGCGCTGAGCAGCGCCCGCGCGTCATCCGATCGACCACACCGTCACCGGCGCGTCCTTGCCGCGTACCTCCATGACGTCGACGTGAACGAGGTCCGTGCGCGGGCGCGTGAGCGTCGTCCGGACGGGGTCCGACAGGAAGATCGTGTGAGCCGTGCCCTTCGTGATGCTCTCCAGCCGCGACGCGGTGTTCGTCGTGTCGCCGATCGTCGAGTACGCCATCCGGCGCTCGCTGCCGACGTTGCCGGCCATGACCGGGCCCGAGTTCAGCCCGATGCCGATCGCAAACGGCTCGTCGCCGCGCGCGTGCAGCAGCGCGTTGACGCGCTCGGGCGCGCGCGGCTCGGCGTAGGCGGTGAAGCCGCGGATGCGAAGACGTCCTTCAGCGACTGCGCCGTCGCGCCGACAACGACGACCTTGCCCTTGAACAGCGTGGGGTCGACGCGGCCGCGCTCGACGTCGACGAACGACACCGTCCGGATCGTCCCCGGCGGCCCGGGATAGTCGATCCACGCGCTGGCGTCGGCGCGGTAGTCCGCCCGCGTCACGACATCGCGGCCGCGCGCGAGCCGGGCGGCGACGACCGGCAGCGACAGCAGGCCCGACTCGTCGTAGGCCATCCGCCGGATGATGTCAGCGCGAGCCTCTGGCGGCGGGGCATCGGCGCAATGTGGCGTACGACACGCACGACGGTGTGTGCGCAACGCCCACCATCGCGTCGGGTTGCAGCCGTAGGGTCGCGACGCGGGGCGCATGACCGTCTCACCCGACGGCCGGCACCTCTACGCGACCGCCGCCACCGGCGGCAGCGGCATCGCCCACTTCGCGATCGATGCGGCCGGCGCGCTCGGCGGCGGCTCGATCACCGGAGTGTTCGGTGATCTCAACGGTGGGGGCGTCGTGCCGATCGCGCCGGGGGCGCGTACGCCCGGACGCCGACGAGCAGCGGCACGCCCGGGCGCATCGACCAATACGCGGTCGGCGCAAGCGGCGCGCTCGGCGCGCTGTCACCGGCCGCGGCGGCGTACGTCGTCGAGGCGAGCACGCGCGACGCCGCGGCGAGCCCGGACGGGCGCTCGCTCTATCTCGGCCAGGACGGCAACGTCGGCGAGTGGACGATCGCGGCCGCCGGCACCCTGAGCTCGCGTGCGAACGACGCGAGTGCGGTCGGCGGGGTCGAGAACGCCGCGGTCGTGCTCGCGCCGTCGCAGGCGCCGGTCGCGTCGTTCAGTGACGCGCCGCGGCCGGTCGGGGAGCCGTCGACGTTCGACGCAAACGCCTCGGTCGATCCCGACGGCAGCGTCGCCCGCTACGACTGGAGCTTCGGCGACGGCACGTCGCCGGCGGCGAGCCGCACCGCCGCCCGCTCGGCGAGCCTCGACCGGCCGGATCTCGCCGCCGCCGCCGCCGCGAAGACGAAGGCGAAGAAGAAGCGCAGCAAGCGCAAGGTGCGGCGCCTGTGGGGCCACGGCAGCGGCGACTTCCGCACGGCCGGCCGACGCTCGTCGGCGACGGTGCGCGGGACCTGGTGGCTCGTCGAGGACCGTTGCGACGGCACGCTCACGCGCGTCAAGACGGGCCGCGTCGACGTCCGCGACTTCCGGCTGAAGAAGACGATCAAGCTGCGCTCGAGCAAGCGCTCCTTCTACCTCGCCAAGGCGCCCTAGCACGATCACTCGAGCCGCGGGCCGCCCTGCAACGACGAGGGCGACCGCTTGCACGGTCGCCCTCGGTACGACGAAGATCGTGATCCGGGCCCCCTAGGAGCCCAGGCCGGCGATCAGATCAGATGGCCTGGACGTTGACCGCCTTGGGACCCTTGTCGCCGGCTTCGGCGTCATAGCTGACCTTGGCTCCCTCGGCGAGGCTGCGGTAGCCCTCACCCAGAATGCCCGTGTGATGGACGAAGAGATCCTTCTGTCCATCGTCGGGGCTGATGAAGCCAAACCCCTTGTCGTCGCTGAACCACTTTACGGTTCCGGTGGCCATGCTGGCCCTCCTCGGATGGCGTGCTGCACACTCCGAGGATGCTTTGGGGCAACGACACGGGGCGCTGGCACTACTTTGCTGCCGGGCCCTGTTGGCCCGACCGTTCCTGCGCAACAGTACCTGCTTGGCAGCGCGAACGGTTCTTGCAGCAATAAGCACGACTGCTGCCACGCGCCAACTTGCCGCGATCAGTGCAGCTCGCTGTCGTAATGCAGCTCCTGGCGCAGGCGCGTTCGCGACTCCCCATAGCTGCGCGTTTCGAGCGCGATCAGCGCCGTGAGGGCCAGCGCTAGCCGCTAGCACGCACAGGGACGCCAGCGCCGGGATCTCGACGGCCGCAGCGGCGACGATTCCGGCGTCCACGCGCTCCTGCGCCCCGACGCCGACCGCGACGATCGACTCGCCGAGCGCGATGATGACGATCAGCGCGTGGCGCTCGGCGAAGTGGTGCGGCGACAGCTTCCAGCCCTCGGCGCCGAAGAAGTACGGGCCGCCGGCGTCGCAGGGCCGCCATCGCGACGAAGATCGCGAGCCGGACGGCGTCCTCCTCCGGGTCGACGACGCTCGTCAGCCACGCGTAGCCGACCCACGACCACCACAGCATGCCGAGCACGAGCAGCCCCTTGCCGAGCCCCTCCCACGTCGGCTCGTGCGCCATCAGCGCGGTGCACTGCGTCAGCGCGAGCGCGAAGACGAGGTCGAAGAAGAGCTCGAGCGGCGTCACCGTCGCGACCTCGCGCATGGCCGGCGTCATCCGACGCATCCGTCCCCCGCCGGCAACCGTGCTCATGGGGTGAGATCTTCCCAGGCTCGCCCGCGGCGACGGAAGGCCCGGCGCGACATTCGTCGCGAAGTAGAGTCGAACGGGTGACGAGCCGCAGTGCAACACCGGACACGGGTCGCCTGCTCGTCTCGTGTGCGGACCGCCCCGGCATCGTCGCCGCCGTCTCGAGCTTCCTCTCCGAGCGCGGCGCGAACATCACCGAGTCCGGGCAGTACTCGACCGATCCCGCCGGGGGAACGTTCTTCCTGCGCATCGTCTTTCACCGCGACGGCCTGGCGGCGATCCTCGACGAGCTCGACCGCCGCTTCGCGCACGAGGTCGGCGAGCCGTTCGGCATGACCTGGACGTTCACGGACGCGAACGTGCGCAAGCGGGTCGCGATCATGGTCAGCCGCTACGACCACTGCCTGCTCGACCTGCTGTGGCGTGCGCGCCGCGGCGAGCTCGACCTCGAGGTCGGCGTCGTGCTCTCCAACCACCCCGACCTCGCTGGCGAGGTCGCCGCCTTCGACGTGCCCTTCGTCCACATCCCGATCACGCGTGAGACGCGCGCCGAGGCGGAGGGACGCCAGCTCGAACTGCTGGCCGGCAACTTCGACCTCGTCGTGATGGCGCGCTACATGCAGATCCTGTCGGCGCACTTCCTCGCGACGGTCGGCGCGCCGGTCATCAACATCCACCACTCGTTCCTGCCCGCCTTCGCCGGCGCCGGGCCGTACCGTCGGGCGCGCGATCGCGGCGTCAAGCTGATGGGCGCGACCGCCCACTACGCGACCGTCGACCTCGACGAGGGCCCGATCATCGAACAGGACGTCACGCGTGTCACCCACCGCGACAGCGCCGAGGACCTCGAGCTGCGCGGGGCCGACGTCGAGCGCATCGTGCTCGCGCGCGCCGTGCGCTGGCATTGCGAGGATCGCGTCCTGCGCGACGGCGAGCGAACCGTCGTCTTCTGAGCACGGTCGGGGGTGGCATTCCACCCGCGGCGCCCGCCGGCCCGACCTGTGCGGCTTCGCCGTCGCGGCTACCGTGCGCGGATCGTGAAGCCCGCGACCTTGGCCCGCGATCGGTTCGTGGCGGTGTCGCGCGCGACGGCGCGCAGCCGGTAACGGCCCGGGGCGAGCGCGCGCCGGCGCAGCCGACCCGTGAAGCGCAACCTATTGGTCCCGGCCTTGCCCGCCATCGAGAACGTGCCCTGCAACGATGGGTGGCGAACGCAGGATCTTGCGCGCCGGTTTGAGCGCGTGGCTCGCACGCACTTGCCGCCTACACGCCGGCCGGGCAGGACGCGCTGGACCCCGAAGCGAACGGTGGCCGCCTCCGACAGCCGATACGACACGCGGCTGCCGCCTCGCGCCGCGCGGCCCGACGCGATGCTCGAGCGGGTCGCGCTCGGGCGGAAGTCCGCCGGGGCGAGCGCCAGCCGCGTCAGGACCGGCCGGGCGTCGGCGGGCGGCGCCGGCGGTGGACCGGCAGGTGGCAGCGGCGGCGCGAACGAGGTCTTGTCGAAGACCGCGACCGCGCTGCTCCCGGGGCTGCTGACATAGGCGTTCGCGCCGTCCGGGCTGACGGCCACGGACGACGCACCGACCAGACCCCGCCCGGCGACGCAGCCGTTGCTCGCGACGCCCGCGTCGACGCATCCGGCCGCGCCGGGCTCCGGCGTCAGCGCGCCATCGGCGGCGCGTTCGAAGACCGCGACCGCCCCGTCCGCGGGAGAGCCCGCGCGCGCGGACGGGGTCGCCGTCAGGTACGCGTTCGCGCCGTCGGGGCTCACCGTCAGCGACGTAGCGCTACTGACGTAGGGGCCGGCGGTCGCGCAGGCTCCGTTGCTGGGCACGTGCGCAACGCAGCCGGCCGTGCCCGGCTTCTGCGTCAGCGTGCCGTCCGCGGCTCGGTCGAACACCGCGACCCCGCCGATCGACGTGAAGTACGCGTTGGCGTCGCCGGGGCTCAACGCGACCGAGGTCGGGTTGCTCATCAGCCGCGTGGTGGCGCACAAATTGTTGAACGAGATCGACACGATGCATCCGGCTTGCCCAGCCTTCTGCGTCAGGCTCCCGTCCGGCGCACGATCGAGCACCACGATCGCGGCGCTGGCGGTGGCGCTGACATACATGCTGCGGTCATTCGAGCTGAGGGCCAGGTCGGTCGGCCCACCGAGCTCCCGCGCGCCCATGCAGCCCGAGATCAGCGCTCCCGAGAGGCAGCCGGCGACGCCGGGCTGCTGCGTCAGGGTGCCGTTCGCCGCACGCTCAAAGCGCGTGATCGAGTCGCCCGCGTCACTCGCCGCGTAGACACTCGTCCCGTCATGGCTCACGACCACGGCGGAGAGGGGGCCGACATCGTGGCCGGGGGCGCAAGACTCGGCCGCCAGGTCCGAGATGCAGCCAGCGGCACCCGGCTTCTGGATGAGCCCGCCGTCTGGTGCGCGGCCGAACACCGCGACGGCGTGGCTTGCGGACGCGGCGACGTAGACGCTCTCGCCGTCGCTGCTGATCGCGACATCCGTGGGGCCGGCAAGCGCCACCGCATCCGCACAGCCCACGGTGGCCATGTCGGAGAAGCAGCCGGCCGTATCCGCCTTCTGCGTCAGCGTCCCGTCCGCGGCGCGATCGTAGACGGTGAGCGTGCCGGCCATATTCGACGCGACGTAGGCGTTCGCCCCGTCAGGGCTGAGCACCACCGAGGTGGCGTCGGTGAGTCCCCGGCCGGGCGCGCACGACGGGCTCGCAGCGTCCGCAACGCATCCAGCCGCGTCGGGCTTCTGGACGAGCTTGGTGAACGCTGCGGCGGGCGGCGCGAGCGTGGCGCACGCGAGATACACAAGCGCGAGCACGCTCGGGCCCGTCACGGCTAGTGCCCTTCGCTGGCTTGGCGGCGTTGTCCACATCGACGGCAGGATCGCAAGGTGCGCGAGTCTGCGCCGCCCGGGCGACATGCGTCTTGTAGTTGCACGCGCAACCATCTAGAATGCGGAGTGTGAACGACCAGACCAAGCGCATCGGCAGGCTCTTCCGGCCCTATCGGATGCGGCTCGGCACGGTCCTCGGCCTGATCGCGATCAGTGCGGGGCTGGGCATGGTCACTCCGTTCCTGCTGCGCGAGGTGCTCGACGTCGCGATCCCGAAGGGCGACACGACGCTGCTCGTGTGGCTCGTCGGCGGCATGGTCGCGATCTCGATCGCGACTGGCATCATCGGGGTCGGCCAGACGTGGCTCTCGAACCTCGTCGGCCAGCGCGTCATGCACGACCTGCGCACCGCGGTCTACCGCCACCTGCAGCGCCTGTCGCTCGCGTTCTTCACGCGTACGCGCACGGGCGAGGTGCAGTCGCGGATCTCGAACGACATCGGCGGCGTGCAGAACGTCGTCACGACGACGGCGACGTCGATCGTCTCGAACTTCACGACCGTCCTCACGACGATCGTCGCGATGCTGATCCTCGACTGGCGCCTGGCCGCGATGAGCCTCGCGCTGCTTCCGTTCTTCGTCTGGCTCACGCGCCGCGTCGGCAACGAGCGCAAGCGGATCACCTCCAAGAAGCAGGGTCGGCTCGCCGACATCAGCTCGCTCGTCGAGGAGTCCCTATCGGTATCGGGCGTCCTGCTCGGCAAGACGATGGGCCGCTCCGACGAGCTCGCGGCGCGCTTCAGCGCCGAGTCCGAGCAGCTCGCGAACCTCGAGGTGCAGTCGCGCATGGCCGGCCGCTGGCGGATGTCGATCGTGCAGATGAGCTTCGCGATCATGCCCGCCTTCGTCTATCTCTTCGCCGGCCTGACGATCGCGAGCGGCTCATCGACGGTCACGATCGGCACGGTCGTCGCCTTCACGACGTTGCAGACGCGGCTGCTGTTTCCGATCGGCTCGCTGCTGAACGTCGGCCTCGAGATCCAGACGTCGCGCGCGCTGTTCGATCGCATCTTCGAGTACCTCGACCTACCGATCGACATCACCGAACGCGCCGGCGCGGTCGAGCTCGAACCGGCGCGCGTCGTCGGCGAGGTCCGCTTCGAGAACGTCTCCTTCCAGTACGAGGAGGGCGGGGTGCGCACGCTCGCGGGCGTCGACCTCGTCGTCGCGCCCGGCACGAAGACGGCGATCGTCGGCGAGACCGGCTCGGGCAAGACGACGCTCGGCTACCTCGTCTCCCGCCTCTATGACGTCACCGGCGGTCGCGTCGTCATCGATGGGGTCGACGTGCGCGACCTGTCGTTCGCGTCGCTTGCTCAGACCGTCGGCCTCGTCTCCCAGGAGACCTACCTCTTTCACTCGACGATCGCCGACAACCTGCGCTTCGCGCGGCCCGATGCGACCGACGCGGAGCTCGTCGCCGCCGCCCGCGCGGCGCGCATCCACGACCTCATCGCGTCGCTCCCCGACGGCTACGACACCGTGGTCGGCGAGCGCGGCTACCGCTTCTCCGGCGGCGAGAAGCAGCGCATCGCGATCGCCCGCACGATCCTGCGCAACCCGCCCGTGCTCGTACTCGACGAGGCCACGTCGGCGCTGGACTCCGGTACCGAGCGCCTCGTTCAGGAGGCCCTCGACCAGCTCGCCGAGGGCCGCACGACGATCGCCATCGCCCACCGCCTGTCGACCGTTCGCGACGCCGACGAGATCGTCGTGCTCGATCGCGGCCGGATCGCCGAGCGCGGCACGCACGAGGAGCTGCTGAGCCTCGGCGGGCGCTACGCCCAGCTCGTGCTCGGCGTGGACGGCGCGGAGTCGGAGCTCACCACGGCCTGACGGGCGTCGGGGGACCGGCGCCCGGGTGTGGCGGCCGCACCAGGGATGTGAAGCGGCGGAGGATCAGCCGCGACGTGCGCGGGCTTGCGCGACGATGCGGCTGCCCGAGCGCACCACGATCCGCGTCGTGCCACGCCGCGCCCGAGCGCTGAGGGTGAACGTCAACGCGATCGCGTGCTTGCGGATCGTGACGACACGGCTGCCTGCGCCGCGCGTGTGCCCTGCGGACTTCGAACGCCAGCTCACGCGGACACGGCCGCTGCGCATGATCGTCCCGCTGACCCGCATCCGCCGACCCTTGATGACCGCCGCGACCTTCGTGTGCTTACCGGCGCCCGGGATCGGCGCCGTCCCAGACTGCGCGGGCACGGTGACGCTGGCAAGCGCAGCGTTGTGCGGCCCTCCGCGGCCCTGCGAGTCGAGCAGCCACAGGTGCACGCTGTAGAGGCCAGGGCCGGGCGCGGTGATCTGCGCGGCCCCCGACGCGCTGATCCTCGTCGCCGCCGGACACGTCGCCTGACACAGCTGAACCATCGCCTGCGTGATCGGCGCCGGCGCACTCGCCGGGTTGCGCCACGACAACGCGATCACGTTCGACCCCGACCCGTGCGCGGTCGCCGTCAGCGACGGCGGCGGCGGCCCGTTGTTGTCCACGACGACCGGCGGCGAGGTCGCCAGCTGGCTGTTGGCGGCCGGATCGGTCACGACGACGGTGAACGTATGCACCCCATCCGCGACACGACTCGTATCGACATTCAACGTCCCGGCGGGCTGCTGCGGGCAGGGTGGCGCCTGCGTGAAATCACACGCCTGCGGCACGGAGATCAGGATCTGCCCAGCATCGCTGCGGACCTGCTGGTCCTGGATGCCGCTGGCGTCGCTCGCTGCAAACGTCACGGGGGCCACGCCGGACACAATGCCCCCGCCCCACAGGGTCCCGCCAGCGTTGCTGAGCGTCGGAGCGCCGCTCTCCGAGAGGGTCACACGAGCTGAGTAGAGGGCCGCCGTCACAGCGTGCAGCGGCGCACCTCCAGCCCCGCAGGCGATCACGGGCCGGACGATGCGGCACATGATGCCGAGAAAGAGACTGCTGGTGCTGAGTCCCGTGAAAGTCACGGGTGCCTCGTCGTTGATCTTGTCGCAATCGATGCTGCTGCCGGCGACGAAGGGCCAGGGGATCTTGCACTGTTCAAGCGGTGTCCCGGCGGCGTCGAAGATGCCCGAGATCAGATCCTGGTCGTTGTAGGCGTGCACGCTGCGGTAGTAGCTGATCGCCGTGATCGTCGTGCCCGTCGGGGCGGTAAGCGTCCAGCCGGCGCGAGCACCATCGGGAATGCTCGCTGGCGAGTTGAGGACGTCCTCGGCGTACAGGGCGCCTTGGTGGCCGCCGTCGGTGGATCCGACGGCGGGTCCACCGCACTGGTTCCCGGTCGCGAATGCGGCCGGGAACGTGTTAGTCGGTGTCCACAGGCCGGATGATGTGGTTGGGCTACAGGCATTGACGACGTAGCCGCCCGCGAGGGCAGGACAGGAGGGCAGCGCCAGGCACGCAGCAGTCGTGGCGGCGAGCCCGAGGGCCCTGAGGACGGCTTGCTTCATCGGCGTTTGACCCTCCGCGAGACGGTAGCGCTCGACGCGCCGTCACGAGTGAAGCGAAGCTGCACGGACTTCGGCGGCCGCGTCCGTGCGCGAAGGCGCACATGCGCCGTCGCGAGGTACAGCGACTTGCCGCGCGCGAAGGTAACCTTGGCGTGCAAGCGCACCCCCTTGGGAAGGCTCTTCAGTGCGATCTGCAACACACCGCGGTGCCAGGTCACACTGCGGACGCTGGGCCGTGGCACGCGACGCACCTTCGCCGGCGGTGCAACGGCTGGCGGCTGCGTAACCGGCGCCTTGGGGATCGCCGCTGTACCGGCGTCGACGATCGCGCCGAGCCCGGCAGCGCGGAACGCGGCGGCGGCGTCGAGGTGCCCGTTGTGGGTCGTCGAGAGCATGAACTGCACCGCCGCTTCGGCCGGGAGCGCCGGCGCGTAGGAGCGGAGGGCGACGAGGACGCCGGCAGCGAATGCGGAGGCCTGCGAGGTGCCATTGCCGCAGCAGAACGTCTCCCCCATCGTGTTGATCTGGTCGATGCCGCAGCCGGGCGCGTAGAACGTGAGCCCGGTGCTGGCACTGAAGTCGC
Organism: Solirubrobacterales bacterium; assembly: GCA_038260305.1. GTDB lineage: Bacteria > Actinomycetota > Thermoleophilia > Solirubrobacterales > Solirubrobacteraceae > CADCVQ01. The sequence continues at coordinate 369,861 of JBBSNY010000001.1, read as the reverse complement.
ATGCGGCGTTGTTGGCGTCGCCGGCGCCGACGGCGAAGATGCCGGGCTGGCTGGCTGGCAGGCGCACGGGGCCGGGCTCGTTGCCGGCGGCGGCCAGGATCGAGATCCCCTTCGCCTTAGCCTGGTTGACGGCAGCGGTGAACGCGTCCCTCTGGTCCGGCGTCGGCTGGATGATCGACGAGAGCGGCAGATCGATCGCGACGATCTGAGCTCCGGCAACCTCTCTGGAGCACTGGTTGATTCCGTTGACGTAGTCGTTGAACTGGAAGCTCGGCGACTGTCCCGGGCTGGGGACGTCGGTCGCTCTGACCGAGACGATCTTGAGCTGCGGCCAGGCGCCGAGAACGCCTGCGCCAGACCCGCCGGCGACGGCGGCGTCGATCGTCCCGTGCGTCAGTGGGTCGACGTCGGTGCCCGGCCCACCGTCGAGCGCCGTCGCCGAAACGAGGCCCGGCGCGACATCAGGGGCAGCGTTGACGCCGGTGTCGACGAGGCACAGCGCCTTCGCGCTCGGCGGCGCGGGCGCGTAGGCGAGGAACGCGGCGTTCGCGGCCGCGGCCTGCACCGTGACCGGGGGCGAGGTCGCGTCGGCGACGGCGGGCGTGAGCGCGAGCACCAGTGCCCCGAGTACGCCGGTGCACGTGGTCAGGAGGCGGGCGGGTGAGGTCAGGGCAGGCATTGGCTGGCCACCGTCTTTCTGATCGGCGATGCGGCTGGGGAACGCGCAGCGAGTCCGTTGAAGGTCCATATCTACCAATCGAAGTCGCGGATCTAAAGGGGGCGAGACCGAGGGGCGAAAAGTACGCGTTCCTCAAGCCGAATGCCCAGAACTCGCTTGTTCATGGTCCTCAGTACCTCGCCGACCCACGGGCGCGCCAGGCCGACTCGATATCCTCACAAAGCCGATCGGCTATCACCAGTATCGACAAGGGACCGTCATGCTGCACGCTCAACTTGCTTGGTGGATCGGGGGCCCGATTCTCGGCCTGTGCGTCGTCGCGATGCGCTGGCTCATGAACGAGCGCCTTGGCGTCATGGGCGCCTGGTCGGACGTCGTGGACACCGTCGCGGCGGGCAAGCTGTCGTTCGGGCCGTTCGGCTGGGTGCTGTTCGGCCTCATCGGAGGGGCCGCCGCGTTCGCGCTCATCGCCGGTGGGCCGGACTTCCACGGCTACGGCTGGATGACCGACACCTTTCACGGCACGAGCGGCACGCTGCTGATCGTCGGGATCCTGCTCGTCTGCGGCGTGCTGATCGGCCTCGGAACGAAGATCGCCGGCGGCTGCACGTCGGGCAACGGGCTCAGCGGCAACGCGATGCTCTCCCCCGCGAGCCTCGTCGCCACGATGACGTTCTTCGTAACCGGGATCGTCGTCTCCCTCCTCATCGACGCGGTGATCTGATGTCGACGCGCGTTGCGGGAGCGTTGATCGGCATCGTGTTCGGCGTCGTCCTGTCGTGGTCGGGCATGACGAGCCCCGACGTCATCCGCGCGGGCCTGCTGTTTCAGAGCGCCTACCTGTTCCTGTTCTTCTTCGCTGCGGTGACGACGGCCTTCATCGGCCTGCGGATCCTGCGCAAGCGCGCCCCGCGCGCGCTGCTGACGGGCGAGCGCGTCGAGTGGGAGCCGGTCAAGCCCGAGCGCCGCCACGTCGTCGGCAGCCTGCTGTTCGGCATCGGCTGGGGCGTCTCCGGCGCCTGCCCCGGCCCGATCGCGACGCAACTCGGGCAGGGCATCTGGTGGGGCATCCCGACGACGATCGGCCTCGTTGGCGGGATCCTGCTGTTCTGCCGCCTGCAGGCGCGCGCGCACGCCGCGCCGCGCGCGCGGACGTCGGCGCCGTCGGTCATCCCGTCGCCGGTGGCGGCGGACGCGACCGCGTAGCCGCGCCCGCATCGATGACCCTGCGCAACCGCGTCTCGCCGTTCGGCGTCCTCGAAGCGGACCCGGCCCGCGGCATGCTGATGGGCAACCGCGGGTGCCTCGTCGACGCGCGCGGCGAGCTCGTCCGGCGCTGGCAGCTCGAGCGCTGGATCACTTGTGTGCTCGAGTTCAAGGGCCGACGGCGAGGGCCGCTCATGCAGCCGGGGCAGTACACCGAGCTGTTCTTCCTCGACGAGGCGACCGCCTGCGCGGCGGGACATCGGCCCTGCCACGAGTGCCGCCGCGCCGCCGCCACCGCGTTCCACCAGGCCTGGCGCGAGCGTCATCCGGGCGACGCGCGCCTCCCGGACCTCGACGCGCGGCTGCACCGCGAGCGAACGCACGGCGCGCACGCGGCACGCGCATGTGCGGAGCTTCCGCTCGGCGCGATGGTGAGCCTCGACGGGCGCCCCTGGCTCGTCGTCGGCGGCGAGTTGCGCGCGTGGACGCACGGGGGCTACGACGAGCGCCGCGCGTTTCCGTCCAACCACGTCACGGTGCTCACGCCGCCCTCGACCGTCGCCGCGATGCGCGCCGGATGGCGGCCGCTCCTGCACCCATCGGCGCTCGCCTGAGCCTCGCGGGCCCGGACGCCGGGCGCGAATCCGCGGCAGCCTCAGCGAGCCGCGGTCACTCGCGTGGGGACGGGCGGGTCGAGGGCGCCCGGCGGGCATCCGTCGGTGAGGTCGTGGACGCAGCGCAGCGTCCCGCCGTCGGACACCCGATGACGGTCCGGCGGCGAGGTCAGCCGAAGCGCAGCTTCGGGGCGATCGTGTGGACGCCGGCGGCGTCGGTGTAGAGCGTCGGGATGTTCGTCGTCGACAGCGAGGTCGTTCCGGCCGGGAGCGTGCGGTCGCCCGTGTTGACGTCGAGCCCGCGGTGGGAGTTGACGCCGACCTGCTCGACCGCGGACCTGTCGGCCTGGACGCGCAGCCAGAAGCCGTTGAAGCGCGTCAGCGTCGGGCTCGTGACGCGCTGGCCGGCCTTCGCCCGCGCGACGATCTTCACGTCCTTGGCGTTCATGTTCAGGATTCGGACGATCGACTTGCTGCGAGTCCCATAGCGGCCGATGATCCGCGTCGCGGCGACGTCGGTCTCGAGCGCGACGGTCTTGAAGATGCGAACGAGCTTCTTGCCGGGGCGCAGCAGGTACGTGCCCGGGTTCTTGCCGTTCGTGCGGCTGAAGACGATCGTGTCCTTGAAGAACGACGGGGCCGTCTCGGTCGCGCCGCTCGAAAGCGCAGTCAGCTTCTGCTCCGCCGCGCTGCCGACGTCGTAGCGGTAGAGGTCGCCGCCGCGGGCGTAGACGATCGTGCGGCCGTTGGTCTTCGTCGGCCCGAGGTCGGGGTCGTAAGCCGTCGGAGACGCGGGCACGGGCGCATCGGCGACGATCGCGCCCTGACGGACGACGAGGTGATAGCCGTCGGCGACCTTGCGCGACCACGCCGCGGTCGTGCCGTAGGCGGTGACGTTCTGCGCCGTCGCATCGGCGACGACCGTCGTGTCGGCGGCGGCGGGGCCGGCGGCGAGGGCGGCGAGGGCGGCGAGGGCCGTCGCGGCGAGGGCGCCGGCAAGGCTGAGGGACTTCGTGGTCATGCTCCGGCTCCTGGAAGATCGTTGTCTGGGGCTTACCCGCAGCGTCGCCCGTCTCTCGCACCGGCGGAAGGCACCCTGGGTGGCGGCTTCCCACACCCGCCGCGCGTCCAGACCGCACAGCGGTGCCCGACGGCAGTCGCCATGCGCGCCACTACCCGCCGCTAGCCTCCCGCTGCGCGACATACGCCGCCAGCCGCGCCTGCGCCTGTTCGCTCAGGCGCTCGAGCTCGCGCAGGCGCGTCGCGCTCGTCTCGCGCGGGCCGGAGGTGCGCGCCCGGTAGAGGTCGCGGCGGCTGCGAGCGAAGCGCGCGAGCTCGCGCAGCTCCTCGGTGCGGTCGTGCTCGGAGGCCATGGTTCACAGACGTTACGCCGCCACCGCGCTCGCTACCGTCCACGCCCGATGGAGCTCGCCCCCGATCGCCCGAACGTCGAGCTGCGCGCCGGTGACGACGGCGGCCAGATCGTCGTGCTCGCCTTTCCTTACGACGCCTACATCGTCGCCGTCGTACGCGGCATCCCCGGGCGGCGCTTCGACTGGGATGCGCGCGAGTGGTGGGCACCCGTCGACGACTGGGTCGGGGTCCACGTCGCGGAGGTGCTCGAGCGCTTCCCCGACCTGACGGCGAGCGCCGAGGTCGACGCCTGGCTCGGGCAGATAGAGCGCCGCTGGGTCGGCCATGTCTCGACGGTGCGTCACGACGGCCGCGGCTGGTGGGTGCTGCAGTCGCGTGCCGGCACGCCGCCGGAGGAGCTCACGACGGGCTTCGTCGAGCGCGACGGGCTGCTGCTCGCGCCGCTCACCGCCGCCGGCGCGGCCGCGCTCGCCGAGGAGGACAACGCCCGCCTGGACGCCGGCGCGAACCGCTGCGTCGAGGCGCTGCTGTCGGGCGAGGACCCGCCGCCGCCCGCGCGGCTGACCGCGGCCCGCACCTTCGACGGCGAGCGCCTGCGCCTCGACGTCCTATGGGACCCGGAGATCGGCAAGGCATTCGGCGCCCTGCCCGGCGCCGAGGACCGCGGGCGCACGCTGCCCGTCGACCCATGGGTCATCGAGTCGCTCGACGCGTTCGTCGCGCTACACGACGTCGCGATCGACGGCCCCGGCCGCTTCACGATGGATCGCCTGCGCGCCGAGCACGAGGAGGCGATGGTCGCGATCCGGCGCTCGCGTGCGACGAGCGACGAGCCGATCGCCGCGGTCGCCGCCGTGCTCGGCGGCGAGCTCGCCCCGTTTCAGTGGGCCGGCGTGCGCTACGCGCTCGATGCGCGACGGACGTTCATCGCCGACGAGCAGGGGCTCGGCAAGACCGTCGAGGCGCTCGCCGCGATCGAGGCCGACGGCGCGTTTCCGGCGATCGTCATCTGCCCGGCATCGCTGAAGCTCAACTGGGAGCGCGAGGCGACGAAGTGGCTGCCGCACCGCGGCGTGACGGTGATCGAGGGCCGCATGGCCGTGCCGCCGACCGGAGAGATCACGATCCTCAACTACGAGATCGTCGCGGCGCACCGCGAGGCGCTCGGCCGCCTACGACCGCGGGCGCTCGTGATCGACGAGTCGCACTACGTCAAGAACCCGCAGGCGAAGCGCACGAAGGCCGTGCGCAAGCTCGCCGATGCGGTGACGACCGACGGGCTGCGGCTCGCGCTCAGCGGCACGCCGGTGCTCAACCACGCCGACGAGCTCGTGTCGCAGCTGCGGGTCATCGGTCGCCTCAAGGAGTTCGGCTCGGGCGCGCAGTTCTCGCGCCAGTTTCGCGGCGAGCTGTCGGAGGAGCGCCTGCACTGGCATCTGCGCCGGCGCTGCTTCGTACGCCGGTTGAAGTCCGAGGTGCTGCCGCAGCTGCCCGCCAAGCGTCAGGTCGTCGTCCCGGTCGCGCTCGGCAACGAGCGCGAGTACCGCCTCGCGGAGGACGACGTCGTCGCGTGGCTGCGCACGCAGCCACTGGACCTGCGCGAGCTGAACGCGAAGATCGCGGCGACGCTGCGCGCCGAGCGCCTCGCCCAGCTCGGCACGCTGCAGCGGCTCGCGGCTCGGGGCAAGCTCGGCGCCGCACTTTCATGGATCGGCGACTTCCTCGAGTCCGGCGAGCCGCTCGTCGTGTTCGCCCGCCACGTCGAGGTCCAGGAGGCCGTGCTCGCGCGCTTCCCCGACGCCGCGCACCTGCTCGGCCGCGACTCGACACCGGCGCGCGACGCGACGGTGTCAGCGTTTCAGGCCGATGACGGCCCGCAGCTGCTGATCGCCGCGACGCGCGTCGCCGCCCAGGGCATCACGCTCACGCGCGCCTCGAACGTCGCCTTCCTCGAGCTCGAGTGGACGCCCGCGATGCACGACCAGGCGGAGGATCGCTGCCACCGCATCGGTCAGCGCGACGCCGTCACGGCCTGGTACCTGCTTGCCGCAAACACGATCGACGAGACGATGGCGACGCTGATCCAGCGCAAGCGGGGGATCGTCGCGGCGGTCACCGACGGCGCGCGGGCCGACACCGACGGGCTCGTAGAGGGTGTCGTGCGCGAGCTGCGCGAGGGCCGGCCCTTGCGCCACCTGCGCCCCGTGGCGTAAGACCGCGCCCAACGCCGGATCGCGCCACTGGCGATCGCGCCGCGACCGATCTGGCGGGTGCGCCTGTACACCGACCGCCCGAACCGTCGGCTGGCTGTTTGAAGGCGACACAGACCACTGCTACGTCCACGACGATCACGACCTCGCGCCCGTAGTCATTCTGCTCTGCGAGACAGCGCTCGATCACGACGAAACGAAGGCGAACTGGCATGCGACGAGTTCACGGGCGGCCCTTCTCCCGCGAGGTCGCCGATGAGCACCACCGTCGACTCCGTCACAAGCGCTCCCTGCCCAGGGTTATGAGGCCGCAGACCCCCTGTGACCAGGCTGCTGCGACCCTCCCTTTGCTGCTGAGCTCGATATCACCGAGAGTTCGGCCACGCCGGCTACCCGACGGCGCCGATGATGGACGCGCCCGAATCAATGCTCGATAAGACCCACTATGTCAACCTGAGTTGATCGCGCGGGCCGCGTGCGGCGGACTCGGGACGGTCCGCCGCCACGGCATCGACCCGGAGGAGGGCAAATTGCCTGAGGAGCCTGCAGACCGGATGCCGAGCGCCACCCAGCGGAGGAGCAAGGCCGACGAACGTCTCGATCCTGACGACATCTACCGTCAGATCGGCTTGGTCGTCGTTGCGTTTCAGACGCCGCTTGAGACCACATTGATGCAGATCGGCTGGATGGCCACCGAGCCTTCTCATGCAGCCGACGGCCGAGGTGCGCTCGCGGAGATGGGGTTCTCCCAGCTCGTCACGGCGACAGCCCGCCGCGTCGACGCGTTCGTCGCGGGGCTCGACATTGGCCACGACGAATTCCGTCGCAACTTCCTCAGCAACTTTCACCAACTCTTGACGAGCTGCCGGGACGTTGCACGCCAGCGCAACCGGACAGTCCATTCTGCGTACATCCATATCGAAGGCGGCGATCAGCTCGTCGGCATCATGCGATCCGACATGCGCAAAGCCGCTGACGGTCCCGGTGTCGATTTCGACCAGGAGCTGCTTACGCCCAGTAGCTTCGACGCCTTTCTACAGGAGATCGCCCGTGTGGCGATCGGTCTGTCCCATAGCAAAGTGCAGCTCGCGCAGTGGGTTCGCCGACCCCGCTCGTGAGCATCTGATCGAGGCACGGGGTTTATTCGAGCGGCAACGCTTGAGAAGGCCGGTTATATCCACCCGAGATCACGCGGCGCTCGCCTGTTTGGCGGGCACGACGTCGGTCCTCGTCGTAGAGTGGCGCTCGTGACTGGACCCCTGCGCGCCTTCGTCATCATGCCGTTCGATCCAGAGTTCGATGCGGTGTACACGGATCTCATCGTGCCCCCGCTAACGAGTGCAGGCTTCGTAGTACGCCGCGCCGACGACGTTGAAGCGCGCCAGAATGTCCTCGTGGATGTCGTTCGCGGGATCGCAGAGGCCGACCTCGTAGTCGCGGATCTGACCACTGTCAATGCGAACGTCTTCTATGAGCTCGGTCTTGCCCATGCGATGGGCGTCCCGACCGTTCTCATCGCGCACCAGGAAGCGGCGGATGACGTCCCGTTTGACCTGCGTCAGTACCGCACCGAGTTCTACGACACTCATTTTCAGCGCGCCCGGGCGATTGTGGAGGTTCTGGGCAAGCTCGGGCGATCACACGTGGCTGGCGAAATAGCATTCGGCAGCCCGATTTCCGACTTCTTGCCTGGTGCTGCAAAGCCGATGGTTCACGCGCGGCGCACGAGCGGCGCAGGTCTGCGAGTTCCGGCTCTGCGGACTGGTGCCGGACATCGGGGTTCCCGTCCACAAGCTGCACAGGAGGAGGTCGGCGAAGCCGACCTCGAGGGCGACGGCGCTCTAGCTGTCGAACTGGCAGACGAACGGGGGCTCGTGGACTTCATGGAGTCCATCTCCGCTGGGAGCGAGAAACTCGAGCGCATTAGCAAGAGCTTGGTGGCGGCAACGGAACGCGTGGGAGCGGACGTTACCTCCTTGGCGCATCGGTTTAATGATCTCGAACCTGGGTCGCCAGCGGGCCAGACCCAGGCTAAGCGGCTGCTTCTGCAGACCGCGCACGTTCTCGACGCGTACGCCGAAGGTCTCGAGAGCGAACAACCAGAGTTTGAGTCGGCCGTCGAGACCATCACGTCCAGTGGACTCGGCTATGTCACGCTGCTCGCCGAGACACCGGACCAGTTCCGAGATCAGATCGAAGAGGTTCTGACCACGTCCCGTGATCTACAAGACGTCGTCGCCGAGTCAACAGGCGAACTCATGGGATTGCGCGATGGGATCGCCGGGCTTCCACCGATGCTGAAACAGAGCAACCGAGCGCGCAACCGCAGCGTCCGCGCACTCGATGCGCTGCTCGCCCAGTTCGATCGGGTTCGATCCTACGCCGAGCAGTCGATCGGATTGGCGGAGGCAGGGCTCGAGCAACTAGGTGCGGAAGAGCACGACGACGACGACGCCGCCCCGGGCGACTCGTGAGTTGCATCCACGTGAGAGCGCTAACGCCCGCACGGTGAGGTGCCGACAATCGCCGACCACCAGGCAAGCTAGGGAAGCGGCCCGGTGGCGCGCTGGCGAGGCCGCCGTAGACGGCTGGTTGGTTGTTGAATCCCCGTTTTGCACAACCATCCGTTGGCCTCTCCACCAGGCCCCGCCTGATCGCAAGCCGTCCGACCCGCCTGGTTTTCTACAACCAAGATGGCCGACTCCGCCGATAGCATCGCGATCGCGCTCGACGTGTAGCTGCTCGTGCCGACGGTCGCGAGCCGGCTGTCGCTGGCGCTGCCCACCGGCGAGCAGCTGCTCGACACGAACCTCTACGCCGTCTGCGAGCTCGTCGCCGCCCGCGCCGCCCGGGCCTCGAGCGCGCGGCAGTACCGCGCGATCTACACGCGCTTCTCCGACGCCCTCAGAGACGAGCTCGGCCGCGCGCCCGTCGTCGGCGACGTGACAGCGGACCCGATCGCGTCCTACAGTCGCGAACAGGAACGCCACAGCGGCCGCGGGCGGGCGCGACCACGCCCTGCTACGGCTGCTCGGCGACTGCGAGCTGCGAAACGCCGAGCTGCGCGCGCTGACCGCGCGCGCCCTCGGCCGCCACCCGCGAACAGCACGAGCAGGGTGTCGTTTCGGTCCAACCCCGCCGCGTTAGATCATCCCGCGCTCAGGCGGAACGATCCAGAGGTCGACGGCCGCCTTCTTGATGAGGCCCGGGTCGAGGTCGGCGACGGTCTGCGCGCCGCGACCCTCGATGTTCTTCGCCAGCTCGCCCCACGAGCGCGCGACGGAGCCGACCTTCGCCATCGGGCCCCAGCCGGCGAGCGCGCCGAGCTCGGCGGCCTGCGTGCGCGCGGCGTCAAGCGTGATCTCGCCGAACGCGACCATCTTGCCGCTGATGCTGACCGTGCGCACGAGGATGTCGCTGACATCCGGCACCGGCGCGGCCTTGTAGCGCTTCGCGACGACGTCCCAGTCGACGACCTGCAGCCACGCCTTGACGTAGTCGGCGCGACGGTTCTGATAGTCGAGGTAGTAGGCGTGCTCCCAGACGTCGATGCCGAGCAGCGGCGTCAGCCCATCGGAAACCGGGTTGTCCTGGTTGGTCGTCGTCACGATCAGGACGCGCGAGCCGTCGTGCACGAGCCAGGCCCAGCCCGAGCCGAACGTGCTCATCGCCGCGGCCTCGATCGTCTCCTTGAACACCGCGAACGTGCGGAACGTGTCGCGGATCGCGCCGCCGAGCGCGCCCTTCGGCTCGACCCCGCCGCCTTCGGAGACCGGCGCCATGCTGCGGAAGAAGATGTTGTGGTTGTAGTAGCCGCCGGCGTTGTTGCGCACCGTCTCGCGAATCTCGTCGGGAAGCTCGTCGAGCTGGGTCAGCAGCTTGTTCGGCTTGACCCCCTCCCACTCCGTGCCCTCGAGCGCGGCATTGGCCTTGTCGACGTACGCCTGGTGGTGCTTGTCATGGTGCACGCGCATCGTCTCGGCGGAGATGTGCGGCTCGAGCCCGTCGTAGGGATAGTTCAGATCGGGAACGCTGTAGGCCATCGGTTCTCCTCGAAGAGCGGGCGGTGGGCGCCCGGCGGACGTCTGCGGCGACGATATCCCCTCGTCGCGGCCCGTGCCCGGCGAGCCGCCAGGCGAGCGGGTGCACACGCGATCAGCGGACTACCCGAACGAGATCGGCAGGGTGAAGCAGTCGTCCTTGATGCCGTAGTCGACGCCGAGCCGTTCGACCTTGCCGCGGTTGCCGGAGGCGTCGGTGGCGAAGTCGATGAAGCTCGGCAGGTCGCCCGTGCGGGCCTTCGGGATGATGTCGCGGAGGTCGCCCAGCGCGGCGCGCGCGGCGGCCGTGATCTCCTTGACGCGCGCGACGTCCTTCGTGGGCGGCTGCACCTGCTCGAAGCGCCGCACCTTCGACGTCTGCAGACGCAGCGTGTCGCGCAGCAGCGGCACGGACTTCTCGAGGCGGCTCGTGTACGTCCCGCTGCCGTTGACGAGCGCTTGCAGCCCGCGGTTCGTGTCGGCCGACTCGCGCGCGACGTCCGAGCAGATCGCGTCGATCTTCTTGACGTAGTCGGCCTGTGAGATGCCTTTGTCCGCGCTCGAGCCACCGCAGGCGCCGAGGACGAGCGCGGCAGCGGCGAGTAGCCCCACGAGCAGCGGGCGAGCGCATCGGACGGGGCTTCGGTCGACCATCTGTCGCGACGATACCCGGCCGCCGCGTCTGCATACTCCAGCAGCGTGCCGCCGCTGATCAGAGTCGTCGTCGCCCGCACGCTCCCGGCCGCGGGGCCCGACAAGCTCGTGCGCCGACTCGCCACGAGCCTCGCCGCGATCGGGCTGGCCGTCGTGGCTGCGCCCGCCGTCGCCACTGAGCGGGGTCCGGTTGGGCCGCGGACGAAGGTCGTACCTGGGCCCTACGGCGTCGCGCTGCGCGCACCGGCGAAGCGGACGCCGTGCGGGCCCGGCGGGATGCGCGTCGCCGTCTCGGCGCGCTGGTCGCGCCGCGCGCTCGAGCGGCCGGTGCGGTCGATCCGTGTGCTGCTCCAGCGCCCCGGCTCCGAAGCCGTCATCGATGCGGTGTCCTTCGCGCCCGCGCGCTCGACGACGACCCGCCGCGCCGTGCTCACGCTGTCGACGTGTCGAGCGAACCTCGACGTGCGCTACGAGCTCTTCGTCGGGCGGCGCGACCTGCCACACGACCACCAGAGCGTCGTCTTTCGCACGCACGGCTCGTAGCGCACACGCTCACGTCAGCAGGCCGATGACGTCGTCGAGGCGATGGCGGGCACACAGCTCGGCGAGCGTCCGGCGCGCGGCTTCGCCGTTGTAGGGCAGCGCCTCGAGTGCGCTCAGGCCGAGCCGCAGATCCTCCAAACCGGCCGCGGGCCGCTCGAGCGCGAAGCGTGCGAGCCACTTCGTCGCGGCCCGATCGAAGGCGTCGTCGTCGCGGACGGCCATCAGCAGGACGACGGCCAGGGCGTCGACGAGATCGACGCGATATCCGAGCTCCGCGGCGGCCGCGCGGACCCCCATGAGATCGCCGCGACGCAGCGCCATGCGAAACCACGTGTAGGGCCGCCCCTTGATTGACATACGAACGCATGTTCGCATATTCTGCGGTCCCAACGGTTGGCGACTGTCGTCGGGGGTATGTCACACAAGAGCTCATCTTCGTCAGCCAATCTGTCGATAGGCCTGACAAGGGGCTCCAACACCATGCTCACCATCTCCATCATCTTCGCCGTCCTCGTCGCCCTCTGGGGCTTCTCCGGAGCGATCGCGGCCCACGCCAAGCGTGGTCTGCAGCAGGCCAAGGCGCATCCGCGCCCGGTCCGTTCGCCGTCGGCCGCCCGACCCGCCCGCAGCAGCGGCCGGGTCGCGTCCCCCAGTCACTAGCTCGAAGACCGCAACCCGCCTGCGCGCTGCCGGCAGCGCCAACCGCGCCACGTCCCGCGCGGGCTCACGACCTGCCCCGGTCGCACGGCACGCCGCTGCTAGCGTCCCGCCGCGATGAAGCGGATCTCGATCGACGAAGCGCGCCGCCAACTGCTCGAGCACACGTCGCTGCTCGGCGCCGAGCAGGTCGACCTCGACGAGGCGATCGGCCGCGTGCTCGCGCAGGACGCCGTCGCCCCGAATCCCGTCCCCCCGTTCGACTGCTCGACGATGGACGGCTTCGCGCTGCGCGCGACCGACACCGTCGATGCGCCCGTCGTGCTGCGCATCGTCGACGAGGCGCGCGCCGGCACGGGTGCCGGCGAGCATGTCGAGGCCGGGATGGCGATCCGCATCTCGACCGGCGCGCCGATCCCCGCCGGCGCCGACGCGGTCGTCCCGCAGGAGTACACAAGCACCGACAACGGCAGCGTCACGATCGAGAAGCAGATCGCCTCCGGCAGCGACGTCCGCGTCGCCGGCGGCGACATCCCCGTCGGCTCGGTCGTGTTGAGAGCGGGCACGCCGCTCACGGGTCCCGAGATCGGCGTGCTGGCGGCCGTCAACATCGCGCGGCCGTCGGTCGTACGCCGGCCGCGGATCGCCTTCGTCAGCACCGGCGACGAGCTGACCGTTCCGGGCCCCGCGCTGAAGCCCGGCCAGATCCGCGACGCGAACGCCTACGCCCTCAGCGCCGCCGCCCGCCTCGCCGGCGCGGACGTCGTCTCGCGTACGCGCGTGGGCGACGACCGCGAGGCGACGATCGCCGCCCTCGCCGAGGCGATGCCCGGCGCCGACATCCTCGCCACCGTCGGCGGCGTCTCGGTCGGCCCGCACGATCACGTCCGGCCCGCGCTCGAGGCTCTGGGAGCCAAGCAGGTCTTCGCGCGCGTCAGCCTGCGCCCCGGCGGCCAGATCTGCTTCTACGTCGCGCCCGACGGCACGCTCTGCTTCGCGCTGCCGGGTAACCCCGTCTCGGCGACGGTCTCCTTCCGCCTGTTCGTCGTGGCCGCGATCGACGCGCTGCTCGGGCGCAGCCGCACGACGCGCCGCACGACCGCCATCGCCGCGGTCGAGCTTCCCGGCCGGATCGGCCGCACGACCGCGGTCCGCTGCCGCGCCGAACTGCGCCCCGACGGCTGGTACGTCGCGCCCTCGCAGCGCCACCAGGACTCCCACGTCCTGACCTCCCTGCTCGACATCGACGCGTTCGCGTTCGTGCCCGAGGATCGCGTCTCGCTCGAGGCCGGCGAGCAGGTCGACGTCGAGTTCGTGCGCTGACGCCCGACGCTTTGATCCCGCGAGATCAACCGTCTACCCGCTACCAGCGAAGGCGGCGCTTGATCCACCCGGCCGGCGTGATCACGGGCGGGTAGAGCTCGTGCAGCAGCGACGTCTCGCGGCAGATGACCGCCGCCAACGCCCGGTTCCACATGAGATCGCCCCAGCTCTGCAGGCCTCGGCGCACGGTGCCGATCATCGTCGCGCGGGTGATCCCGAACGCGCCGACGAGCGTCAGCGCGACGCCGAGCAGGCGCTGCGCATCCTCGTGATGGTGTGAGTAGAGCGCGCCGAGCCCGAGCCCGAGCAGCGCGACGAGCGGCAGCAGCCACGGCAGCGGCCGGCGATAGCGCTTCCACAGCTGCTTCGTGAGCTCGTCGCGGACCTCCGCGCGCCGCTCGTGGCCGATGAACGCCTCGGGCTCCTTGTCGCCGGTCAGCAGCTGACGCCAGATGATCGTCTGGCGCTCGACGGACCGCAAGCCGCTCGCCGCCTGCTGTGAGCTGACCGGCGCGCCGTCGGCGGCCTGCGGCGGCGCGCCGGCGACGCCGTCGCGCCACGCGTCGAGATGGTTCGTCACGGCATGGGTCGCGATCGGGTCGACGCGCGCCTGCAGATCGTCGAGCAGGAGCTTCATCCGCTCGACGCGGAACGGCGCGAAGACCTCGAGCAGCTCGCTGGCGGGATCGGCCGTCGTCCGCGGCCACAGCACGCGATTCCAGGTGTCCGAGATGAAGTTGCCCAGCTCGTAGGCCTTGCCCGTCGTCTCGCTCGCCGCCCACAGCCGCATCGCGAACGACAGGTGCAGGCGCGCCACGGCGCGGCGCAGCGCGTCCTCGCCCTCGGGCGAGGCGGCCGCCGTGGCGGCGAGCGCGAGCAGGCGCTGCAGCTCGACGTCCTCGACGGGGCTGCCGGCGTCCGCCGCGACGCCTGCGATCGCCCGCAGCTCGAGCTCGAGCCGGTCGGACGCCGCCAAGCTGCGGCGGTTGAGCAGCAGGTTCTCGGCAACGGGTGACGGCGGCCGCAGCGTGCGCGGCCGCAGCGAGTACAGCGCCGCCACGCGCCAGCCGAGGTCGATCGCACGGGACACGTCGTCGGTCGTCGATCGGCGCGCCGTCGGCGCCTTCGCCTGCTCGTCGCCCGCGCTCGCCTGCTCGGCCATCAGACCTTCCTCCTGAACGATTCGCCAGCCACCCTTTTCGCCACGGGCGACCGAGCACCTTGCGCCCGAGTGCCCAACCCGCCTGCGGGCAGCCCGGCAGCCCGGCAGCGACCGCCTCAGCGCCACCCCGTCGCAGCGCAATGGCGGCACGGCGGCGGAGTTAACCGGCCGTTCACGGAGGCCGCAAGGATGCGAAACACGGCGAACCTAGGCTCGGCGCACCGCAAGTCGCCCTAGTAGGGAGGGGAACCACCAGCATGCCTGAACTCGTGCATGACGCGATGTACCAGCAGGTCGGCGGAGACGCCGGCATGCAGAAGCTCGTCGACAACTTCTACCAGCGACTATGGGCCGATCCGAGCCTCGACAAGTATTTCGAGGGCATCGACGGGGACGCTCTGAAGAAGCACCAGCGTCAGTTCCTGACGTACGTGCTCGGCGCCGGAGGACCGCTGTACCAGGGCGAGCCGCTGTCGACCGCGCACGCCAGCCTGAACATCACGCCGGAGGCGTTCGCGACGGTCAAGTACCACCTTCAGCTGACGCTCGAGGAGCTCGACATCGAGCGCTCCCTGATCATGATCATCCTCGGCTTCGTCGACGGAGCCGAAGTCCAGGTCGTCAACTACCAGAAGGCCTGAGCGGATGCTCGCGGCGACCTATACGGACTGGTACATCGGCCTCGCGCTGTCGTTCATCGTCATCGTCGTGGTGGTCGTCATCGTGGCGATCATCCTGACGCTCGCAGCACGCATCGCCGACCAGGCACATGCAGCCGACGGAGGCGTGGACGCGGTGCGGTCGCAGACGACGAGCCTGGCCGACGGCGTCGATCTCGTCAACGACTCAGCGGTGCGCATCCTGCACATGGCGCGCGCCCTACGAAAGGTTGCTGTGGGCAAATGATTGCCGCATTCGACACACACGCGCTGTGGCAGATGGCCCTCGGTATGGGTGGCGTCGTGCTCATCGTCGTGATCATCCTGCTGATGCTGCTGCTCAGCCTCGTCGTGGACATCGAGACGAGCGTTGCGAACCTGCTCAGCACGGCCGGCGTCGTCGCCTCGCACACGGTGAACATCCCGAAGCTGATGCTGACGCCCGCCGTGCTTAACCTCATCATCGAGGAGGCGGTCATCCAGGACGGCTACATGAACGCGCTGACGGACGGCTACACGGGAGCAGGGGAATCGCTATGAGCAGAGAGATCATGATCGCGCTGAGCTTCCTCGAGGCGGCGCTGCTCGTCGTCATCCTCGGGATCGGCCTCAACCAGGTGCGCAAGCGGCTGACGACGATCTCCAACGGCCTCGGCACGCTCGGCGGCGCCCTCGCGACGGTGGAGTCCCAGCACCTGCGCGGCCTGAGCAAATGGGTCTCCGACGTCAACGGACCGCTGGCGGTCATCACCGGCGTGCTGCCCGGCATCGCCTCCAAGGCCGCCCTCGTGGTGCGCAAGGCACAGGGGAAATGAACGCCGTCGTCGCGTTCGCGAGCATCGCGACCGCCGGCACGGTCGCGATCGTCGGAGCAGTGCTGCTGTTCCGGCTGATCAAGACGATGATGGAGCTGCGGCGGGTCACGACCGGCCTGAACTCGGCGCTCGGCTGGGCCCTCGGCCACGTGACCGCCGAGGCGGCCGCCTCCGCCGGCGGGGCCGTCGCCGGCGATCTCGCACTGACCTCGGCACGCGGCGCGCAGCACCTCGGGCCAGGCTGAGCACCACCACCCGACCGGGCTCCGGTCCAGGGAGCGACGAACGCCGGCGTCGGTCAGACACGACGCCGGCGTTCGTGCTTCAGCTCACGCGCACATGCGCCTGCAGCCCCCCGGGTCAGACCGCGGGCACGCTACGTTGGACCCCAGCGCCGGGGCCGATCGCCCGTTCGGCGCTCTCGCATGCCCCGCCCTCGCACGACGCACACATTCCCCGCGATCATGCTCGCGCTGCTCGCGGCGCTCGTCGGCGCGTGGGCGATGAGCGCCGGCCCGGCCGGCGGCGCGGACCGCGCCGACAGCCTGCGCAACAGCATCCAGGGCAAGCGCGTTCGCGAGCGGGCGCTGTCCGGCGCCGCAGCGCACCTCGACCGCCTCGAGCGGGCGACCGGGCGCGACGTCGCGATCCTGCAGCGGCGCGTCGCCGCTGTCGAGAGCGATCTCGCCTCCGCGCAGGCGATCCTCGATCGCACCGTCTCACGGCGCAACCGCGCCCGGGCGCGCGCGCTGCGCCTGCGCGCCCGGCTCGCGCAGTCGCGGGGGCAGCTGTCGAGGCTCCTGCGCCAGCGCTACACGAGCGGCAAGCCGGACCTCGTCACGGTCGTGCTCGAGTCCCACGGCTTCGCCAGCCTGCTCGAGACCGTCGAGTTCCTGCGCCGCATCCAGCGCGCCGATCAGCAGGTGCTCGGCGCCGTCCGCAGCGGGCGTCACGAGGCCCTCGCCCAGCGGCGGCTGCTTTCGCGCCTGACGACGCGGCGCCGGGCGGAGGCCGACGTCGTGCGACGTCGCCACGACGCGCTGACGGCGATCGCCGCGGGGCTGAGCGAGCGTCGGGCGGCACTCGCGCAGGCCCGCACTGCGCGGCTCGCCGCGCTCGGCTCGAGCCGCCGCGGCCGGCGTCGCGCGGAGCGCGAGCTCACGCGCCTGCTGGCGCAGCGAAACCGGGCGATCGGCCAGGTCGGACCGGGCGGTCCGTGGGCGATCCCCTGGGTCGTCGTGCAGTGCGAATCCGGCGGCCAGAACCTGCCGCCGAACTCCGCCACGGCGTCGGGCTACTACCAGTTCACGGATGCGACCTGGGGCGGTCTCGGCGGCTCGACGCCGCATGCCTTCCAGGCCTCCAAGGGCGAGCAGGACCGCCTAGCCGCGGGCCTGTGGAACGGCGGCAAGGGCGCAAGCAACTGGGACTGCGCCGCGCTCGTGGGGATCCTCTAGAACGCAGCCGCGCCGCGTAGTCGCACCGCCGGGGGCGAATTTAGCGATACTCGCCGGGTGATGCTCGATCGAACATGGATGTTCACCACGGCGCTATGCAGCGTCGGGCTCCTGCTCGGGGCCGGCCCCGCGCTCGCCGCCGACCCCGGTCCCTACGTCTCGCTCGGCGACTCGTACACGGCCGCGCCGCTCGTCCTCAACCAGGGCGGCACGCCACTCGGCTGCCTGCGATCGGACCACAACTACCCGTCGCTCGTGACCCGCGCGCTCGCCATCGCGTCGCTGCGTGACGTCAGCTGCTCGGCCGCCAAGACGCGGCACATGACCGAGCCGCAGGGGGTGGGGATCGGCACCAACCCGCCCCAGTTCGACGGGCTGCGCCCGGACACGCGGCTCGTCACGGTCGGGATCGGCGGCAACGACGTCGGGCTCGTCGGCGTCGCGGAGAAGTGTGCGACGCTCGGCCTGACGGCGCCCACCGGCAGCGCCTGTCGCAGCTTCTACGCGAGCCCGAGCGGCGACCGAACGGTCGCCAACATCACCGACACCGCCCCGAAGATCGCGGCGATGGTGCAGGGCATCCACGAGCGCTCGCCCCTTGCGCGCGTCGCCGTCGTCGGCTACCCGGACGTCCTCCCGCGCACGGGTAGCGGCTGTTATCCGCTGGTCCCGTTGAGCCCCGACGACATCCGCTACATCGACGGGCTCATCGTCCAGACGAACGCGATGCTCGCCGAGCAGGCGACCGCGAACGGCGCCGAGTTCGTCGACACCTACGCCGACAGCGTCGGCCATGACGTCTGCACGCTGCCGGGCACGAAGTGGTACGAGGGCCTCGTCCCGACGGCCCTGGCCTACCCACTGCACCCCAACGCCCTCGGCATGCAGAGCACGGCGCGCTCGGTTCTGCGCGTGCTCGCGCAGCCGCAGCCGGCGCCCGTCCTGAGCGCGCTGACACGGGCACGGCGTGCGGTCGCCGTCGGCCGAGTTCTGCGCGTCAGCTACCGCCTCGACCGCGCCGCGACGCTGACGCGCGTCCTGCAGCGCGCGATCAACGGCCGCCTGAAGGGCGGCGCCTGTCGGCTGCCGAGCCGCGCCAACCGCAGCGCCCCGGCATGCCGGCGCTACGTCACGGCCAAACGCGCGACCGCGAACGCCGGCGCGGGCGACGGCACGTTCTCGATCTCCCCCGCGGACTACCGCCGTCGGGCCGGCCTGTACCGGGTGACGGTGACGCCGACCGACGGCGAGCGCGACGGCGCCGCCCAGACGGTGCGCTTCCGCGTCAAGCGCTGACGGCAGGCGGTCCGGCTTCGGCGGGGCCGCGCCGGTCTGACGTGGGCCGTCGTTCGCCGAGCCCGGTCGCAGCACAGGGCCGTATGCGCAGAGCCTCGGCTCAGCGCCGTACGCGCAGCGTGACGGTCGTCGGGCTGCCGCTGCGGACGGTCACCTTCGCGCGGCCGGCCGCGAGCGCGGCGAGCGCGCGGCGACCGCTCGTGCTCGCGCGCAGCCGGCTCCACGCGCGCGCGGCGTTGACCTCGCCGTCGATGCGGCGCGTGGTCGTCCTGGCCCGCTTGGCGCCGGCCTTCTTGGCCTTCGAGTCGTGGCGGGCGAGGCAGCGCAGGGCCGACACCACCTTCGGCGCCCCGGCCTGGGACACCGATCGCAGGACCCCGTCACAGTGCGTCTTGCGGGCTGTGCGCTCGGCCTTATAGGACGCGGCGGCGCGGTCGACGAACGACCCGATGGCCGCGCGGTACTGGGCGAGGCCGGCCGGGGACATCGTCCCGTGCAGGTAGAAGCCGCTGAGATCGAAGCCGACCGTGCTCTCCAGCTCGATACGCTCGGTCGTCGGCCGCGCCGCGACGAAGTTGTCGATCTGCGCGATCGGAATCAGCGGGTCATCGGTTTCGCGCAGCAGCAGGACGTCGGAGCGGATCTGTCCGACGAGCTTGATCGGATCGTTGGACGCGCGCGCATCCGGCGTCTGCCCCCAGACCCCGCCGATCTGATTGGCAATGAACGTCCGATTGGGGTCATGGCTCGTCTGGACCTCCGACATGTAGGTCTCGAAGTCGGCCGGTGGCCCGAAGCCGATGACGCAGTCCACCCCGGCGACCTTCGCGGCGACGTCGAGCGCGAACTGCGCGCCCGCGGACTCGCCGTAGAGGCACAGCAGCCCGCCCGTCGGCAGCGCGAGCTCGGCCTGCGTGGCGTCGATGACGTCCGCGAGACCGTCCGATCCCGCGTGGTAGTCGACGGTCACCGTGCGCCAGCCGTGGTCGCGAAACGTCACACCCGGCATCACCGACAGCGCCTTCTGCGTCGTCGGGGCCGGCCCGCCCCAGCCGCCGCCGTGGATGATGACCATCGTCCCCTTGATCGAGCCGGCCGCCGATTCGACGATGCTCGCCGCCGGCAACAGCGGGGGCGCAGGCGGAGGCTTGCTCGGACCCAGAATGGGGCCGAGCAGACCGGCAAGACCGGTGGCGGCGATCGCGAGCAGGCTCATGGGTGATGTATCGGCAGGTCGCGCCGAAGATGTAATGGGAGACCGTCAGCGACCGGCTGTCCCCTATCCCCTGACATCCGGTCCACCTCAGCCTCGCACATTTGCACCCCGCGTCGGTTCAAGCCGCGCACAAGCCTGACGATCATGAAGCGATGGAACAACGCACACCACAGAGTCGAGCTCTCCTGCCGCGTCCCGCCGACCCGCCATCCTCGCCGCCGACGGTCCCATCGGGCACGTGGGCTCGAGTGCGTCGCCAGGCGGGAACCGATGCGGGGTCGCGGGCGATGAAGGGACGACGCCCAGCCCCCCGCACCCGCATGAGCGCGCCGCGCGGTCGTGCCCGTCCGCCGAAACGGCCGGTGCGCGCACTCCGGCGCGCGAGCCCGCCTGATCCTCCGGCCGGCGGCGCGCGCTAGGGGCCCGCACGCAGTGACCGATCGTGATCGTCGCGTCGTTCATCCGCGGCGCGGCGATCACAGTCTTGCGCCCGGGTAGGCTCGCCGTCGTGACGTATTGCGAGCAGGCGCCGCCATCGGGGCTCGCGCCATGGGTGCAGTGCACCTGGCAGCGCAGCGGTGACGGCGGCCCACCGGTCCGGGTCGTGCCCGACGGCTGCATCGACATCGTGTGGACCGAGGGCGCCGGCACGCAGATTGTCGGCCCGAACACTCGTGCCTTCGTCGTTCCGCTCGCCGCGGGCACACGCGTCGCCGGGGTGCGCTTGCATCCGGGGGCGGCGCCCGACCCGCTCGTGGCCGCCGCAGTCACCCGGCTCGACGACCGCGGGCTGTCCGTCGCGACGCTGGCCTTCGATCTCGGCGTCAGCGAGCGCCAGCTGCGCCGCCGCTTTCAGACCGCTGTCGGCTACGGGCCCAAGCTCCTGCAGCGGGTGCTGCGGCTGAGCCGCGCGCTCGACGCGGCCCGGGCCGGGGACACCCAGCTCGCGCGCGTCGCCGTCGAGGCCGGCTACGCCGACCAGGCGCATTTCACCCACGACTGCCGCGATCTCGCCGGCGTCGCCCCTTCGGCGCTGCTCTGACGTGCGAGCGAGATGGCCGTTTCCTACAAGACAGCTCGCGAGCCGGGCGCGATGATGGGCGCATGACCAACGAGCTGACCGAGATCCCGAACATCGGCCCGGCCATCGCACGCAAGCTCGAGCGGCTCGATATCGCGTCCGCCGACGACCTGCGCGGCCGCGACCCGCACGAGCTCTTCGAGCGCCTCTGCGCTCTCGACGGGCAACGACACGATCCCTGCCTGCTGGACACGTTCGTCGCCGCGGTGGACTATGCCGGCGGCGCGCCCGCCCGGCCGTGGTGGGAGTACAGCCGCGAGCGCAAGGCGCGCGAGCGGTGAGCGAATTCCGGATGACACTCGGCTGGGTGATCGTCTACGTCGACGACCCGCCCGCGGCGGCCGACTTCTATGAGCGCGTCTTCGGGCTGCGCGTCGAGTTCAAGGTGCCCGGCGGCGAGTACGCCCAGCTCGACACCGGCGCGACGAAGCTCGCCTTCGCGACCTACACGCTGGGCGAGCACAACTTCGACGGCGGCGTGCGGCGCGCCGACGGCGACGGCGCGCCGCCGAACGTCGAGCTCACCCTCGTCCACGCGGATGTCGACGGCGCCTACGCCCACGCGCTCGCGGCAGGCTGCAGCGCGCTCGCCGCGCCGCAGGACAAGCCGCAAGGCCAGCGGGTCGCCTACGTCCGCGATCCCTACGGCACCCTGGTCGAGCTCGCCACGCCGCTGTGACGCGCGCCTCGTGCAACGCGCGCTCGATCTTCGTCATGCAGCGGACCATGTCGCGCCCGAACGGGGCCGCGACGGCCGCGATGACGACATCGCCGGTCACGGCCGCCCTCAGCCGCCGACCGCAGTCAGCGACGAGCAGGCGCCGCATGCGGCGCAGCCTGCGGTCTGGTCGGCGCCGCGCATGCCGACACGGCGCAGCGCGCGGGCCGACGCGATCGGTGATGTCGGCGACGAGCTCGTGGCTCGGGGCCGGCTCGCCGTCTGCGTGCGCGAGCGCGCCGAGCAGCGGCCGGTACGGGACGACGAACGGGCCCATGTCGAACAGCCAGTGCCCGTCGTCGCTGGGTCCTACACCCGACAGGCGCCGCAGCGGCGGCGCGGCACGCAGCCCGAGGACGGCGAGTTCGGAGCGCAATCCGATGTCCATCAGCGACCCTGCCCGCGGACTCGATGGTC
The DNA here is from genome assembly GCA_038260305.1 of Solirubrobacterales bacterium. Taxonomy (GTDB): domain Bacteria; phylum Actinomycetota; class Thermoleophilia; order Solirubrobacterales; family Solirubrobacteraceae; genus CADCVQ01. The sequence continues at coordinate 347,740 of JBBSNY010000001.1, read as the reverse complement.
ACCGAGGACGAGCTTGTGCGCTAGCCCCCGGCGCCGTCCTCGGCCTCGAGGCGGGCGCGACTCATCAGCGGGTGCGCGCTGCGGGGCGCGCACTCGAGCACCGTGATCACCGCGGCCGCGTTGTCGCCCTCGACGAAGCCGCCCGCGTTCTGGGCCAGTGCGAGCCTCGGGGCCGGCTCGACCTGGCGCCCGCCGGCCCGACCGCGCAGTTGCGCGACGAGTTCGACGATCTGCATCACTCCGGTCGCTCCGACGGGATGACCGCGCGAGAGCAGGCCGCCGCTGGTGTTCACGGGCAGCGGCCCGCCGAGCACGACCCGACCCTCGGCGATCAGCCGGTTGCCCTCGCCGGGCGCTGCCAGGCCGAGATGCTCGTAGGCCTCGAGCTCGGCCGACGCCGTCGCGTCGTGCACCTCGATGACGTCGACGTCGTTCGCCGTGAGGCCGCTCTGCTCGCGAGCCGTCGCGCTCGCGCGCTGCACGACCGAGCCTCGTGCGGGGCCGCCGGTCGCGCTCAGCGCGCTCGCGCGGACGCGGATCGGGGCCGCGGCGCCGTTCTCCGCGCCGGTCACGACGAGCGCCGCCGCGCCGTCCCCGATCGGGGAGCACATGGGCAGGGTCAGCGGCGCGGTGATCATCCGGCTGCCGAGCACCTCGTCGACGGTCATCGCGGCACGAAATTGGGCGGCGGCGTTGTGCACGGCGTGGCGGCGGTTCTTCACGACGACCTCGGCGAAGTTGCTCGCTGCCCAGCCGTAGCGCTCGATGCGCCCGCGCGCCCGCTCCGCGTAGCTCTCCATGAAGACGCTGTGGTTCTCGCCGCCGTCCTGCAGCAGCTCGACGTCGGCGGCGCCCGCGAGCGCCTTGATCGGCCGGCGGCGGTCGGGGTGCGACATCTTCTCCGAGCCGACGACGAGGACGGTCTCGTACGCGCCGGCGTCGATCGCCATGCACGCGAGGTGCAGCGCCGTCGATCCGCTCGCGCACGCGTTCTCGACGTTGACCGTCGGGATGCCGCCGTAGCGCGAATGGCGCAGGGCGACCTGGCCGCGGACACACTCCTGGCCGGTCATCAGACCGGACAGGGCGTTGGCGAAGAAGATTGCATCGACGCCATCGATGTCGATGTCCGCGTCGGCGAGCGCGGCGTCGAGTGCCTCGATCGCCATGCTTGCCACCGTGGCGTCCGGGAAGCGCCCGCAGTTCGTCGTCGCCGCGCCGATGATCCGGGCGGAGCTCATACCGTCACCGTCGCTGTCGCAGCCATGTCGGCCGTCCTAGCAGCGCGCGCAGCGGATGGCACGCATGACTGCCCTATCGAGCAGGGGATCCCCCCCTTCCGACGCGTTGTCGCGCCCGCAGGCCGGACGTATCGTCGGCTCGGCCGGTCCCGGCGACCTGCGAGCGCAGCGGTTCGCGGCGGGGCCATGACCGCGAGCTGAGGAGTGACGATGGCCGAGCAGGCGACGGTTACGACGCAACCACACCCCGACGCCGAGGCCGACGAGCAGGATCCGCTCGCGCCGCCCGCCCCGGTGGGGGCACACCTCGTCGGCAGCGTGCCGCTGGCCAGCGTCGAGGAGGTTTTCCGCCGCACCGCCGCCGCCCTCGGCGACCGCCTGCGCCGCATGCCCGACGGCGAGCCCGGCCCGCGCGCGGACTGGATCCTGTGGCAGTACCCGGTGTTCAGCGCGCTGCCGCAGTTCGAGGTCGGACCTCCCGGCACCGATGGCTATCGCTCGCTTCCCAAGCTGCGACTGCGCGACGGCGAGCATGCGACGGACGTCGTGCTCGGACCGCTCGGCTTCGCCGACGCCGCGAAGTCGTCGTACGCCATCTTCGCCCAGCTCAAGCGCGACGGTGCCGTCCCGGCTCATGTGCGCTTCCAGGTCTGCCTGCCGACGCCGCTGGCGCCGGTCAGCGCGTTCATCGATCCCGAGCACCAGGCGCTGATCGAGCCTGTCTACGAGGCCCGCCTGCTGGCCGAGCTCGAGGAGATCCTGGAGGCCGTGCCGCACGAGCAGCTCGCGGTGCAATGGGACACTCGACTGGAGTTCGCGATGCTCGAGGGCGTCAGCGCGGCGTGGTTCGACGAACCTCGCGCCGGCGTCCTGGAGCGCCTGCTGCGCCTCAGCCGGCACGTGCCGGCGAGCGTCGAGCTCGGCTTCCACTTCTGCTACGGCGACGACCACCACGGCCACTTCACCAAGCCCGACGACACGCGCAAGCTCGTCGACATCGCCAATGCCCTGTCGGGGCTGTCGCGGCCACTGAACTGGATCCACGTACCGGTGCCCATCGACGCCGACGCCGACTACTTCGCCCCGCTGGCCGAGCTGCGCCTCGGGGCGCAGACCGAGCTGTACCTCGGCGTGCTGCACCCGCAGGACGGCACCGTCGGCGCGCGCTGGAGGATCAGCTGCGCGACCCGCTACGTGCAGGATTTCGGCGTCGCGACCGACTGTGGGTGGGGGCGCGGTGGCGCCCCGGCGGTCGACGCGCTGCTCGAGCTGCACCGGGCGACGTGCGACCGCATCGACGTTCCGCGCGGACGTGCGGCGTTCGCCTGGCCGGAGGGCTTCGAGCGGATTCCCGACGAGGAATGGACCCAGGCCCCGCTGAGCGAGGCCGGGCTCGCGTACGACCAGGTCGACGAGCACGGCTGGTATGACAACCTCAACGCGAGCGTCGAGCAGCTCGCCGCCTACCTGCGCGACGGCGACATCCTCGTCGATTACTCGGGCGGGACCGGCATCCTGCTCGACCGCCTGCGGCTGCGGATCTTCGGGCGGGCGATCGGGGCGATCGTCGTCGACGCCTCGGCGAAGTTCCTGCGCGTCACGCACGACAAGTACAAGGACGACCCGCTCGTCGCGGCGCGCCTGCTGCGCTATATCAAGGAGGAGAAGCGCCTGCAGACGCTCGACGAGGTGCTCGGTCCCGAGATGATCGAGCGCGGCGTCGACGCGATCGCCGCGGTCAACGCGATCCACCTGTATCCCGATCTCGACGAGGTCGCGAGCGCCTGGGTGCGGGCGCTCAAGCCGGGCGGGCGGGTATTCATCAACTCGGGCAACCTGCGCAATCCCAGCGTGAAGCCCGGCGAGTGGATCCTCGACGAGACCGTCTGGGTCGTCAACGACCTCGCCGAGAGCCTCGTGCGCAGCGACCCGGCGTACGCCGAGTACCGCCCGGCGCTCGACGACCGAGAGCGCCTCGCGGCGCACCATGCCCACCGCGACCGGGTGTTCATGCATCCGCGCCCGCTCGAGCACTACACCGACGCGCTGCAGCGCAACGGGCTGACGGTGACGGACGTCAGTCAGGCGACGATCGTCGCCAACGTCGACGAATGGTTCGACTTCCTGAAGGCCTACCACGAGTCGGTGCTCGGCTGGGTCGGCGGCACGAAGCGGATCGATGGTCACGCGCCGTCGGAGGCGGCGGTCGAGGACCGCCTGCGGATCATGCGCCACGCGATCGACACGATCTTCGGCGGGCGCGAGTCCTTCAAGGCGTGCTGGACCTACATCACCGCCGAGAAGGCTGCCTGAGCTCGGTCACTCGCCGGGTCGGCCTGCCGGCCCGGCATCGCGGTGCGGCACCGAGGCGCCCGGCTGCCGGCACCCGCTTGACGGGTGTCGGCGGCGTGCGTAGTCTCGCCCGTTGAAGAGACCGGTCAGTCTCATAGACGCCGTCCACATCCTGTCCGCGCCCCCGCACATCACCGGCGCCTCCGCGCCGCGACCGGCTCTCGCACCGCCGGCGGGCGGCGACGTCGCTGGAGACGAACGCCGGCGCGACGCGCGAGCGCCGTCGCGCTACGACCGCATCGCCGCCAAGCTCGCCGCCGGTACGTGCGTCATCCTCGACGGAGCGACCGCGACTGAGCTGCCGCAGCTCAGCGATGCCGAGCACGCGCTCGACGAGCGCCTGTGGGGGACACGAGCGCTCGTCGAGGAGTCGGCGCTGGTCCTCGATGTCCACCGCCGCTACGTCGACAGCGGCTGCGACGTCATCTCGACGAACACCTGGGGGTTGCCGAGCGCCCTGCTCGACGGCGTCGCACCGGTCTGGAACTCGAGCGAGCCTGTGCATTGGATGGACGTCGCACGGCGCGGGCTGCGCCTCGCCCGCCGCGCCACGGACGAAGGAGGACGCGGCGAGGACTGCGCGGTCGCGTTCTCGATCAACGGCGACGTCGACTCCGACGAGGGCGAGAGCACGATCCGGCTGTTGGCACGACTGTTCGCCGACGAGGCGCCGGACCTCATCCTGCTCGAGACGCTGACCGTCGTGCGCCCGTCGCTGTTTGCGACCGTGCAGCGACTGCTCGACACCGGGCTGCCCGTCTGGCTGTCCTTTCGCCGCTGCCGGCACGGGCTGTGCAGCCTCTACGGGCAGCACTGGGGCGGGCCCGAGGGCGACGCGTTCGGCCGCGCGGCGGCACGCTTCGAGACGATGGGCGCCGGCGCCCTGATGATCAACTGCATCCCGCCCGACCACGTCGACGGGATGCTCTCCTACCTGCGCGACTTCACCGACCTGCCGCTCGGCGTGTATCCCAACCTCGGCTACTACAGCGACGAGGGCTGGCGCTTCGACCCCGGCGTCGGGAGCGCCGAGTTCGCGACGATGGCGCTGCGCTGGCGCGCCGAGGGCGCGCAGATCATCGGCGGCTGCTGCGGGGTCGGGCCCGCCCACGTCGGCGCCGCGCGAGAGCTGCTCGAGGACACGCTGCCCGGAGACGGCATCCGTGGCGACCCGCTCGCCGGCCACGACGTGCACGGCGACGCGCGGCCCGCCGCGACCTGGACCGACCGGCGGGGGCGAGTCGTGCACCCGCTGGCCTTCCCCGACCTGACCGCGGACCCCGGGGTGGTCGCGCCGTCCAGCGCCAACCTGATGGTCTGGAAGCACCTCAAGGACGAGGGCATCGGCGCCCGTCAGCGCTGCCTGGACCTCGGCTGCGGGACGGGCCTGCTCGCCGTCCAGCTTGCGCTCAACGGGGCGTCGCACGTGCATGCGATCGACATCGACGAGCGAGCGATCCGCAACACCGACACCAACGCCGCGCGCAACGGCGTCGGCGATCGCCTCACGACCGCGCGGATGGACATCTTCCCGTGGGTGCCCGAGGAGCGCTACGAGGTCATCGTCGCGTGCGTCGATCAGACCCCGGTCGATCCCGAGCAGCGCGTCGCCGGCCACCGACCGGTCGACTACTGGGGTCGCACCCCGCTGGATCCGGTGCTTGCCAAGCTTGCCGATGCGCTCGCGCCCGAGGGCGTCGCCTACGTCATGCAGCTGTCGATCCTGTCGCAGCGGCGCAGTGCCGAGCTGCTCGCCGCGGCGGGCCTCGAGGCGCAGATCGTCGACTACGCGGTCTTCCCGTTTCCGCCCGAGCTCGCCGACCACCGCGCCCAGATCAGCATGGTCGAAGCGCTGAGCGACGCGGCCCATCCCCGCATCGGCGACCGCGACCTGCTCGTCGCGTACCTCCTGGAGATCCGCCGGCGCACGCCCGGCGCACGCGCGCAACGGCCGCTCGGCGAGACGTGATGTCCACGGAGCTCGCGCTCGAGCTCGAGTCCTGCCACCGCGTGCGGCGCGCGATCGAGGCGCTCGCGCTCCTGGGCCCGGTCAGCCAGATCCTCGACCGCGCCGCTGCCGAGGCCGCGGCCGCCGCCGACCTCGATCGTCTCGTGCTGAGCCGGACCGAGCGCGGAACGCTCGCGGTGCAAGGCGTGCACCTGCGCGACGAGCCGCAGGCCGCGGCTGCACTGCTCGACGAGCTGCGCCGCGCGCCTCGGCGGCTCGCCTACCCGCTGCTCGAATGCGAGCTGCTACGCCGCCGTCAGGCCAGGCTCGTGACCGATATCGACCGCACCCAACCGGGTCGCTACGCGTTCTTCGACGCGCTCGACTGGCCCGCCTACGTCGCGGCCCCGGTCATCGTCGACGGCACCGTCGTCGGCTTCCTGCATGGCGACCGCGCACCGCAGCGGCGGGCCCTGTCGGCGCTCGACGTCAGCGCGTTGGAGCAGTTCGCGGCGGGCTTCGCGCTCGTCTTCGAGCGCGCCGTGCTGCGCCGGCGGCTGCGCGACCAGCGCCGGGAGATCCACCGGATCGCTTCGTGGGCCGAGGCGCGAACGGGCGAGCTGAGCGACGGCGTCATCGCCCTCTCCGGCGACGACCCAGAGGAGAGCCGGCGCCAGGCCTCGGCGCCGGAGCTGCAGTCCGAGGACGGCACGACGACGAACCTGACCGCGCGCGAGCTCGATGTCCTGCGGCTGATGGCGGACGGCATGACCAACGGCGACATCGCAACGACGCTGTTCGTCTCGCAGGGCACCGTGAAGTTCCACGTCAAGAACATCCTGCGCAAGATGCAGGCCTCCAACCGCTCCGATGCCGGCTCGCGCTACCTGCGGCTGACGCTGCCCGATCGCGCCGCGACTCCCCCCATGCGGTAGTTGGGCGCCATCGGGTCGGTCGCGACGAGGGCGTTGGGGGCGTCGGACGTGGTGCAGTGCAGCTCATCGGGCGCTCACTCGTTCCTACCGGGCAACCGCGTGAGATCGCCGCCGGGCTGACGGGTGGGGAGGAGCCTGGCCATGAAGCGCCGGTGGCAGTCGGCTGGCCCTTGAGCGCTGTGGCCGACGTCGCAGGGCTATGCTTCCGCGATCGTCGAGACCGCTCCAGTAGTCAACCATCGGCGTCTCGGCGTGGTCGCCGCCTTGGCCGTCGCTCTCGCGCTGTGCATCACGGCGCCGGCGGCGATGACGGCCGGATCGCATCAGCGCTGCTTCGGCGCGGCCTCCCGCAACCCGGTCAAGCCATGCCATAACCCGAGGCTCAAGCACATCGTGCGGCCTACGCCGAGCGACGCGCTGATCGAGACGAACGCCCCCTGCAGGCCCATCGAGGCGCCCGTCGGCGTCTGCGCGATCGGCGGTTCGGTCGCCAAACCCAACCGCACGGTGGCGCTCGTCGGCGACAGCCACGCGGCGCACTGGCGCGCCGCCCTCGGTGTGACCGCCCACCGGCTCGGGTGGTCTGCGCTGTCCGTGACCCATGGCAGCTGTCCGTTCACGCAGGGAGTCTCGGTCGCCCCGGAGCCGAAGCGCACGGAATGCATCGAGTGGAACCAGGGCGTACTCGAGTGGTTTCGCGGTCATCCGGAGGTCAGCACGATGGTCATCTCAGATCACCCCGGCCATGTCATCCGCAAGCCGGGCCAGAGCAACATACAAGCCTGGGTTGCAGGGATCACTGCCGGGTGGGCGGCGCTCCCCGCGACGGTCAAGCACATCATCGTGATCCGCGACGTGCCCTTCATCGACGCGGGCACGCTGCCGTGCGTCGACCGCGCCATTGCGAGGCACAGGGATGCCGGGCGGGACTGCGCGGTGGCGCTCAGACGAGCGCTGCACCGAGATCCCGATGTGGTGGCTGCGAAACAACTGCACTCGCCGCGAGTTCAGATCGTCGACATGACCCACTTCTTCTGCGATTCCCGTTGGTGCTATCCCGTCGTCGGCGGGGCGCTGGTCTTCTTCGACGACTTCGACCACATCACCCGTGCCTTCGGCACGTCGCTCGGCCCGTTCCTGAGCGCCAAGATCAAGCGGCTGATGGCGTCGTGGTGAGCCGTCGCACGCGTAGCGCGGTCATCGCCGCGATCGTGTCCGTCGCCATCGTCGCCGCAGCGCCCGCGGCTCACGCCACCAAGCGTTGCAAGTCCCCGACATATCCGGGGCTCGGGTACTTCACGTCGCTGTCGGTCACGGGGACGAGTTGCGCCACCGCAGGCAAGGTCGCGGTGGCGTACTACAGGTGCCGTCTCAAGCACGGGGTGAAGGGCCGGTGTAGGAGCAAGGTCCTCGGCTACACCTGCAGCGAGAAGCGCAACAGCATCCCGACGGAGATCGATGCACGGGTGACTTGCAGGAAGGGCTCTCGCCGAGTCGTCCACACGTACCAGCAGAACACCTGAGTCGAGGTTGGCGCGGAAGACGGCGCATCGAGCACGCCAGCCCCTGGCGAGAGGGGGCTGCCGGAACCCAACCCTGTACGTGGGCTGCCGCGCCCGTCGCCTTGTCGATTAGTCGAATACTCGACTATTCCAGCTGGACCAGAGCGCCGCTGCCGCCAAGCGCTGGGCGGCGATGGAGAGCTCGTCGAATCCCATGGGTGGCCCGACCGCCTCGTCATCGCCCTCAAGCAAAGCCTGTTGGACGGAGCAGAACGCAAGGCCTACGTTGCCGCGGCCGACGTCTCGCTCGCCACAGCGACAACCGACCTGCGCCGACTCGCCGACACCGGCCGAAGTGCGAAGTCGCAGCCGTCTGAAAAGATCACCACGACCCGGTCAGTCCAAGCAGGCCGACCGTCAACGCCCGAGGGGGCCACCGCAAACCCATGACGGACTGGACGAAGTCGAACTTGACGAACTCCGGGATCGGAGTCCGTCGGACGTTCCGATGAGCTGGAAATTCGCGCGCGACGCCATGCAATCCGCCGAGATCGGCGTCAGCAGGTTCACCTACGAGCCAGGGGCCCGCATGCCGTTCGGACACAGCCATCGCGAGCAGGAGGAGGCCTACGTCGTCGTCGCCGGCTCCGGTCGTGCCAACCTCGACGGCGAGGTCGTCGAGCTTGCGGCATGGGACGTGCTGCGCGTCGCTGCGGCCGTGGTCCGCTCGTTCGAAGCCGGATCGGATGGGCTCGACCTCATCTGCATCGGCGGCCGCAAGCCCGAGGGCGGCGACAACCAGCGCTTCGACGACCCCTGGGACTGACGCCGTCCCATGTCCCGGGACATGAGACAGATCCTGCGTCAGTGGCGTCCGGGCCGCGATTGAATGGGCTCGTTGAGCACGAAAACCCCCTGGCGAGAGGGGGTTTCCGTAGTAGCGGGGGCGGGATTCGAACCCGCGACCTTCAGGTTATGAGTTGGCCCGAGGGGGTCTGGCGGGGTCGATTTGGCCGCTATTTGCGAGAGATTTCTTTGGTTCGGTGGGGTTGACTTCGGTCAAATTGGAACCATATTTGGAACCACGGGAGGCTGCCGGGGACCACTGGCTCCTCCTGGCTCTCGGCCTCGAGCGCGTTCGCAGGATGTCTGTCTCATGTCTCGGGACGTGGGACAGAGCTAGGACCCATCGTTCCAAGTTGGCCGTCGTTCCGATGCCAACGGAACAGCAGAAAAGTTGGAACGTGTGGGCCTATGATGTGCCACAGTACAGTTCCAGGAACCCGTTCGTTCCGTCTACGACGGAACGTTGACCATCATGGAACAGACAAGACAACAGGCTGCTCCTAGCGAACGGGAGCTCAGAACAGGCGTTGACCGACGTCTGCGTTCGTTGCTGCCTTCGACATGGTCAATCAAGTCCGACCGACCACAGCTGGACGATGACCTCGTCCTAACGATCACCGCTCCCGATGGCCGCTCGGCACGCTTGCTGGTCGAGGCGAAGAGCCTTGTCGACGCAAGGAACGTTCCCTCGCTCGTCGAGCGCTTCGCACGGGCAGGCGACACCGGAGGCGTCGTCGTCGCGCGCTATCTGTCACCGCGAACGCGTGCGGCGCTCGAGGAGGCGGGCCTCTCCTATGCCGACGCCACGGGCAACGTCCGGCTGGTCATCGACGAGCCCGGCCTGGCGATCGTGACCACAGGCGCCGACCGTGACCCATTCCGCGGACCGGAGCGCCCGACGAACAGCTTCCGCGGCATCCCCGCTGCACGCGTGGCGCGGGCGCTCGTCGATCGACGGCCTCCCTGGCGCATGCGCGAGCTGGCGGAGTACGCGGGCACGTCTCTGGGATCGACCGCTCGCATGATCGACTTCCTCGATCGTGAGGCGCTCGTACGGCGGGACGCCGCCGGCTCGGTGGAGGACGCGGATTGGAGCGGCGTCTTGCGGCGATGGGCAGACGACTATGACCTCACGAAGCGTCGCCGCGTCACGCGGGCGCTCGTGCCGCGGGGCGTCGAGGCGATCGCGGACGGGCTACGGGACAGCTCGACGACCTACGCGGTCAGCGGCTCCCTGGCGGCCCGCCGCGTCGCTCCAGAAGCGGAAGCACGGCTCGGGCTCCTCTACGCACTGGACACCGATGCTGTCTTCTCGGCGCTGCGAGCACGAGCCTCGAGCGGGGCCACGAATCTGCTCGTGATCGAGCCGGCCGACGACACGCCGTTCGTGCGGTCCTTCGACGACGAGGGCGTCCGCTACGTGGCGTACTCGCAAGCCGCCGTCGACCTCCTCGCCGGTCCGGGCCGCATGCCGCAGGAGGGCGACGCGCTGCTTGCGTGGATGGCGGCCAACGAGGAACGCTGGCGGAAATGAGCTACTCGGAGATCAGCATCGCGGCACGTCGGGCGCTGCTCGACGCACTGATCGCGCTGAGGCCACATCGAGAAGCCCTCGTGCTGGTCGGATCGCAGGCGATCTACCTCTACACCGGCGACGCGGACGTCCCGATCGCGACGACGACCAAGGACAGCGACATCGTCGTAGTGCCGCAGATCCTGGGCGGCCACCCGCTACTCGACGATGCGATGCAGGCCGCCGGCTTCCACCGCGACCGGCAAGGCCTGCAAGGTCAGTGGTTTGATCGTGAAGGCATACCCGTCGAGCTCCTCGTTCCCGCGGGGCTCGAGCCGAGCGGAAAGCGCGGCGCGCGGATCCCCCCGCACGACGATCGGTCGGCGCTCCGAGTGCGTGGGCTCGAAGCCGCCGCCATCGACCACCAACCGCATGTCGTGACGGCGCTGGACCCAGCCGACGACCGCAGCGAAAAGATGAACGTCGCCGGCCCGGCGGCGCTGCTCGTCGCCAAAGCCCACAAGATCGGGGAGCGCCTGGCGGACCGCGATGCCGGCCGCAAGGACCGGACACAGCCGAAGGACGCACACGATGTGTTTCGCCTCCTACAAGCCGTCCCCGCGAATGTTGTCCCGTCCGGGCTCGAGCTGCTTCTGGCGCATGACATCAGCGCCACGGTTACGCGAACCGCGATCGAGCACCTCCGTCGCTACGCGGCCACACCCGAGGCCGAGCTGTGCGCACTGGCCGGTCGCGCCGAGGAAGGCGTCGGCGATCCGGCGCTCGTCAGCGCCCAGGTCCACGCGCTCATCAGCGACGCACTCGACGGGCTGCCCTGAACGCGATTCGGGACCTGCTGCCTCTTCGAGCCGATCAGCGGCAACTCCCTGCCGATGTGTGCGACGGCGCTCCGGCGACGCGCGCCGGGGCGATGGTGCTGTCTCTTGCGGGCGGTAGGCTCGCTTATCCCCGATGGCCGTATCAACACCCACGGCTCGGCTCGTCGGCATCAAGTCCGGCAACCTGTGCGCCAAGCCGGAATGCGGCCGGCCTCTCACCGAGCCAGCAACCGCGTTCGACCCCGAAGTCATCATCGGGCAGATCGCGCATATCGTGTCCCAAGCCGACAACGGACCGCGAGCCGACCCGTCGGTGCCCCATGAAGAGCGCGACGCTCCGGAGAATCTCGTGTTTCTTTGCCGAGACCATCACGCGATCGCAGACCGACAGGAAAACACCTACACCATCGAGGAGATGCGACGGTGGAAGTCGCAGCACGAGGGGCACGTTGCGCAGCAGATGACGACCATGGCTGGACGCATGACGTTCGCCGAGTTGGAGATCGTCGCCGACGCTGTGGCGACAACACCGCAGACGGCGAGTACGGGCTTTACTCTCACGGCCGTCCGCACCAAGATGACGAGGAACCAGCTCACCGACCGAGTGGCAAGCGACATGTCCACCGGGATGCTCGGCGTGGACCTGGTGAAGGACTACGTTGCCGACCGCGCCATGAGTCAGCCGCAGTTCCCCGACCGTCTCAAAGCGGGCTTCGTCGCCGAATACGACCGGCTCTCTGCCATGGGGCTGCGCGGGGATGACGTCTTCATCGCGCTTCGGACCTTCGCAAGGCGGTCCGGGTCATATCCCAGACCGGCGCCGCGAGCACGACCCGCCGCTGTCTTGAGCGGGGCGTCGCGCGTGCCGAGAAGCGCGCCGATGAGTGCGTCGAGGAGCTCGAACTCCGCCTCGGCCCCAAGCGCAGGAGCGATCGCACGCGCTTCGTCGCGAAGCTCGTTGAGCGCCTGCTCGCCACGCACCCGCGCCAGCCGCTCGAGTCGCTGCTCGACCTCGGCGCCACCGAGCGTGCGCCGGACTGCGCCGCGCGAGCGTGACGGCCGCAGGTTCTCGAGCATCGCTCGCGCCGGGCTAGACATCCGCAACCCCATGAACAGCACGTCGCCGTCCACCGCACCCGCTCCGTTGCGCGGACGCAGCGTGAGGCCCGGAAGCTCCACCGGGCGCGGGTTGACCGGGCGGTCGCCCACGTCGAGAAACAGCGAGCCGTCGCTCGCGGGCCCGCTGAGCGCGGCACTGCGATCGACCACGACTGCGTCCGGGAAATACAGCGCCGCAGCGTTGTACCACCGCCGCGTGACCAACTGCTCAGCCGGCTCGTCGAGGTTTGGCGTGTAGAGGCCGCGGGCGAGCCGACGGATCTCCCCGCGCGCCGCGGCGCGACTCGCCCAGCGTGCGTCGTCGGGGAAGAACAGCTCGGGGAAGTTCTGCGGATTATCGGCGGCCATGACCTGATCCAGATGGAAGAAGCGCTATTTGACTCCATCCACCCCGGTGGAAGAGCTCGTATTTAGCGCTGCTGACCCGGTCGGCGCCGCTATGCATCGTCAGCTCGAACTGGACCCAGGCCCGCCACGCCGACGCTCAACGAGCCGCTGCTCACCCCGCACGAGGCGGCCGCGCTCCTCGCCGTCCGCGTCGAGCCGCGCTGGCGCCGTGGGCGGAACGGGATTAGACGGGGGCCCGCGAGAAGCCTTCGAAGGCGTAGGGGTTGAGGAACTGCCGCCCCCAGAAGAAGGCACGCTCGACCTCCGTCATCCATGCGCGCTCGCAGACGGCGTCCCACTCACGCTCGATTACCCCGACCTGGTTCTCGATCAGGTCGCGGGCTTCGTCTTCGGTCAGCATGAACGTCGACGCACGCTCGACGCAGCCCGAGAGCTGGCTCATTCGGAATCCGTCCGCGCCGATGATCATCGCCTGGCTCGTCTCGCCGCCGCTGCGCGGCTGCGGGCAGATGTCGTAGGCCGGCGTGAGCGTAAGCCACTCGCCGTCCCAGAAGGCGGCATGGTTGCGTGCGTGATCGTCGCTGTTGCCAGTGAGGATGTTGAACGTGATGCGCGCAAAGAGCTCGCGCAACGTCGCGCGGGCATCGGTGAAACGCTCGCGGACGATCTGCGCAAGGTCCGCATAGCTCGCGTAGCGGGCCATCATCTCGTCGAGTTCGAGGATCGTGAGGGCGGAGACCAGCGCGCGACGTTGCTTGGTCCCACGGATCCGGTCGAAACGTTCGACGAGCAGCACCTCGCGCCCCATGACCTGCACGAGGTCAACCCCGGCGACGTCGAGGTGGGCGCGACGGGCGAGCTCCATCGCGAGGAACTCGCCTTTGACCACCGGGTACATATCGGTACTCGAGGAGAACTTCGCGATGAAGTCTCCGCGCTCGCCTGTCAAAAGGGATTTTGGCCGCGCTCCGCCGACAGAGCTCCCGTGCAGCAGCGCGAGATCGAGGGCGGGCGGCAGCGGCAGGTTCTGGCTCACCCGATCGGCTGCCTCCATCAGACCTTCGAGCGGCGCGCTCGCCTCGTCTCGACTGACGTAGACGTCGGGCCGCTCTTGGAAGTCCAGCGCGCCGATGCGGTCGGAGCCTGAGCGGAGCAGGTACGTGAGCGGCCCGAACACGGCTGGTTCGCCGTCCTTTGCGCCGACTCCGAGCAGGTGCTGCATTACGACGCGCTGTCCCCATGCGTCGGGCCCCGCATCCTTGATGCAGCCCGGCATTGTGAGGCCATGCAGTGGCTCGATCACACCAAGTCGTAGCGGCAGCTCGGGCAGGTAGAGCGGGATCACCTCCGTGCGATCGAGGTAGCTGCGGCCGTAGTTGAAGCGCACGACTCCGCCGTCGAGCTCGACGCGGCCAGCCACGACCGGCTCCTCCGCGCCCGGCAGCCAGATCCAGACGAAGGCCTCGCTCGGCTCAGAAGTCATCCTTCACTCCCTCGTCCGGACGCGCGCGGCGCGGCCGCGCGAGCAGCGCCGCGCGCGCCTCGGTGCGGTCCAGATCGGCTGTCAGCCGAGAGCGCTCGGCGTGAAAGAGCGGGACCCCGAGCAGAGCGGCGGACTCAAGCGCGGCACCGAGGCCGACACTAAGGTCGCCATGCTCAATCTTGTAGACGGTCCGCGGAGTGATCCCGACCCGGGCTGCGAGCTCGTCTTGCGACCATCGCCGCTCACGACGCGCCAGTCGGATTTGGGCACCGAGCAGCCGCGCTGCGTCGGCGGCGTAGGGCGAGTAGGGACGGCGCTGGGAGCGAGCCATACCGGAACTATAATGCCGATATCGAGGGTTATCGGAATTATTTTTCCGGCGTAGCCACTGCTCGCGGGGCCATCCGCAGGCAAAGATGCTAGGTGCCGAGGGGCCTCTGCCAGGCGATCCGTAAGCACCCGTGGGTAGCTCGAACGAACCGTCGCCTCGCTCGTGCCGGAATCTCAGCGTGAGAACGAGAGGCTCGTTCGTTTGCACGACATCGGCGAGCCTGCCCTCGCCGAAGCGAGTTAGAGCCCTGGCAGCCGCGGCGCGTCGGTGCACCCGACCGACGAGCCAGCGCCGCCGCCGTCCCCGAACGCCCGCTGCGCGAACGCGGCCCCGTGCGTCGGGTCGGGCGCGTAGTGGGAGTAGATCTCGGTCGTGCTGGCGTCGGCGTGGCCCATCCATTCCTGGATCGCGCGCAGTGGCGCTCCGGCGGCGGCCATCTGGGTGCCGAACGTGTGGCGCAGCTCGTGAAACGTGAGTCGGTGCAGCCCGGCGCGGGCCAGCGCCTCGTAGAAGCGCTTTCGCAGCTTCGACGCGTCCAACACATGGCCCGTGACCGGGTGCGCGAAGACGAGATCGCCGTCTGCCTGGAAGCGTGAGCGCTGGAAGTGCAGCTCGAGCTCGCCGGCCAGGCGGTCGGCCATCGGCACCGAGCGGCCGCGGTGGGATTTCGGGCTGTCAAACGCGCCGCGCGTTTAGCCCTCGGCGACGCGCACACGCGACGCCGTCCAGTCGACGTCCGTCCAGCGCAGGCCGATCAGCTCTCCCTGGCGCAGGCCGGTCATCGCGGCGCACAGGTACAGCGGCCGCTCGACGGCGCCGAGATGATCGTCGGGCACAGCCCGCAACAGCGCGTCGAGCTCCTCGCGCTGCAGGAAGCGGATCCGGCGATGGGAGTGGCGCGGTGTACGCGGCCGATCGACGAGCGCGACCGGGTTGCTCGTCGCCCAGCCGCGCTTGATCGCGAACGCGAAGACGCCGTGCAGGAAGTTCAGCTGGTTGCAGACGGTCTTCGACGACAGGCCGGAGGTGCGCTTGGCGCGCAGGAACGCCTCTACCCGCGCCGCGTCGATCCGGTCCAGCGGACGATCGCCGAAGAACGGCGCCAGGTGGCGGCGCAGGTAGCCGCGGTAGTCGGCGACCGTCGTGCGCTTGCGCTCCATGACGAACTCGAGGTGCTCGATGGACGCCTCGCCGGCTTCGGCGACCGTGCGCCGCTGCGCGCCGGCGATGACGACGTCGGTCTCGATCCGGCGGCGCAGCTCGCGCTCGGCCTGCACGCGCGTCAGGCCGTCGGCACGCGCCGTCGAGCGCTTCAGGCCGATCCGGCGCTTGACGCGCACGCCACCGGCCCACCAGGTGCCGTACCAGACCTCGCGTCCGCCGCTGTCGCAGCGCACGAACAGCCGCCCGGTGCCGAAGGAGCGCTTGCCCATCGGACAACTATGTCGCGCCCGAACGCGGCGCGGCCCCCGCCAAATTGGAAACCCTATTGGAACCACGGGCCGCAACCGGACCGACCGCTGAAGCACGAAAACCCCCTGGCGAGAGGGGGTTTCCGTAGTAGCGGGGGCGGGATTCGAACCCGCGACCTTCGGGTTATGAGCCCGACGAGCTACCAGACTGCTCCACCCCGCGGCGTGGACGACACATCCTAGCAACACGCTCCTGGGAGGGCCATCGGTCATCCGCCGACTACCCTCGCTGGACATGCGCGTCGCCGTCGTCGACATCGGGACGAACTCCACCCGCCTGCTCGTCGCTGACGTGGCGCCGGACCACACCGTCACGGACGTGCACCGTGAGTCGACGGTCACGCGCCTCGGCGAGGGGGTCGACGCGACGGGACGCCTCGGCGACGCCCCGATGCAGCGGGTCCTCGCGGTCCTCGAGCGCTACCGCGCGACGATCGAGGACTACGGCGCCACCGCGACGACCGCCGTCCTCACGAGCGCCGTGCGCGACGCCGACAACGGCGCCGCGTTCACGGCCGCCGTACGCGAATACGGACTCGACGCGCGCACGATCAGCGGCGACGAGGAGGCAGCGCTGACCTTTGCCGGCGCCACGAGCGAGCGACCGCACGACGGCAAGGCCGTCGTCGTCTGCGACATCGGCGGCGGGTCGACGGAGTTCGTCGTCGGCCATGACGGCGTCGTCGACTTCCACGTCTCGACCCAGGCCGGCGTCGTGCGCCAGTCCGAGCGCCACCTGCACGACGACCCGCCGCCGCCGGCCGGCATCCACGCCCTCGCCGAGGAGGTGCAGGCGATCATCATCGGTGCCGTCCCGCCGGATGTGCGCGCCGGCGTCGAGGCCGGCATCGCCGTCGCCGGCACCGCGACCCAGTGCGCCGCGATCGAGTTGGCGCTCGAGCCCTACGACCCGGCCCGCGTCCACGGCCACGTGCTCGAGCTCGCCACCTGCGAGATGCTGCTCGCGCGCCTCGCCCAGATGACGAACGACGAGCGCCGCGAGGTCGTCGGCCTGCATCCCGACCGCGCGCCGACGATCGTCGCCGGCATCACGATGCTGATCGAGTCGATGCGGGCCTTCGAGCTCGAGCGCGTCGAGGTCTCCGAGCACGACATCCTGCGCGGCTCGGCGCTCGCACTCGCCGCAGCGGCGACCTGACGCGAAACTGGACGAACGTTCGACTCAAGTCCGTCGCACGAACGCCCGATACAGGGAGTGCCGAGCGAAGGGGACCCAGACTGCAAGGGGGAACCGACCGCCGGCTCATAGGTCCGAGCCCAACGCCCAGATCGGCGCCTCCCACCCGCTCGGGCCACTACATACGGCCCTCGTCGGAACGTACCCCCTGCCCGTCCTGTCGGGGCCAGTAATCAGGAAGCCGCCCTTTCCCCTGGGGGCGGCTTCCGCTTTTCTCAGGCCAGGTTCGAGCGCCGCGGATAGGCGACGCCGGGGTCCGTCAGCACGTTGACGAGCGCCGGCAGCCCTGCCGCGAACGCGCGCTCGAGCGCGGGTCGCAGTTGCGCCGGCGTCCGCACGAGCTCGCCGTGGCCCCCGAGCGCCTCCACGACGCTGTCGTAGCGCGTCTCCGGGCGCAGGTCGGCCGCCACCGAGTAGCCGTAGATCATCTCCATCGGGTGCTTCTCCAGGCCCCAGATGCCGTTGTTGCCGACGATCCCGACGACGTTCACCCCGTGGCGGGCGAGCGTGTCGAACTCCATACCGGAGAAGCCGAACGCCCCGTCTCCGAGCAGCAGCACGACCTGGCGGTCGGGGTGTGCGAGCTTCGCGGCGAGCGCGTACCCAGGTCCCGAGCCGAGGCAGCCGAACGGACCCGGGTCCAGCCAGCAGCCGGGCTCGTAGGAGTCGATCACCCGACCGGCGTAGGAGACGAAGTCACCGCCGTCGCCGATGACGATCGCGTTGCGGTCCAGCATCTCGCCGAGCTCGGCATAGACGCGCATCGGGTGCAGCGGCGCGCGATCGTCGGCGCGATCGTCGCGCTCGGCCGCCCGTGCCGCCGCCTCGATCTCGCGCAGCCGCGCGATCCAGTCCGAGCGATCGGGTCCAGCGGCCGCCGCGCCGGACAGCTCACCGAGCGTCGCGGCGATACCCCCGTAGAGTCCCGACGCGATCGCGCGGGGGTGCTCGCGGGCGGGGGCGATGCGGTCGATGACGACGATCGACGTGTCCTCGCCGAAGACCGCCCCGAACGCGAGCCGGAAGTCCATCGGCGCCCCGATCACGAGCGCGACGTCGGCATCGCGCAGCGCGTCGCGCCGCGCCCGCGAGAAGAACAGCTCGTGATCGGCGGGCAGGCAACCGCGCGCGAGGCCGTTGAGGAAGACCGGGATTCGCAGCGTCTCGGCGAGCTCGCGCAGCGCGCCTTCGGCGCGACCCCAGTAGAGGTCGGTCCCGGCCATGATCACCGGCCGGCGCGCGGCGCCAAGAAGCGCTCGTGCCGCGGCGAGCGAGCACTCGTCGACCGCGGGGCCGTCGGCCGCGTCCGGCAGCGGCGACGGCTCGCCCGCGGCCGGCCCCTCGCCGAAGACGTGGTCGAGCGGGAGGTCGACGAACGCGGCCCCGCCGTGCGGCGCGACGGCGGCCGCGAGCGCCGTGTCGATCAGCGCCGGTATCTCGCCCGACGAGGTCGCGGTCGCCGCGAACTTCGTCAGCGGCGCGACGAACGGCACATGATCGATCTCCTGCAGCGATCCCTGCCCCCAGCGCAGCGCGGGGGCGCGCCCCGCGAGCACCAGCATCGGCGAGTGGTTCTGCTGCGCGGAGGCGAACGCGCTCATCCCGTTCGTGACGCCGGGCCCGGCCGTCAGTGCAACGACGCCGGGCGTGCGGGTGACCTTCGCCCAGCCCTCGGCCGCGAACGCCGCCGACTGCTCGTGGCGGACGTCGACGATGTCGATGCCCTGCGCTCGGCAGCCGTCGTAGACCGAGAACAGATGGCCGCCGGAGAGCGTGAACAGCTTCGTCACGCCATGGTCCTTCAGGCGACGGGCGACGAGGTGCCCGCCGACGACACTCGGCTGACTCCCTGCCACCCCCGCGGCGTCCTGGGTCACCATCGCGCGTCGACCCTAGTGGCCCGCCCCTTCACATTCCACCCGACGCCCGCGGTCGCGCCCCGGACCGAGCCGTCAGGCCGACACCCGCGCGGCAGCCGCCTCATGCAGCCGATCCTCGCCGCAGTACAGCGTCCGGCCGACGCGCAGCGCCGGCAGTCGATCAGCGCCGGCAGCGACGAGCCTGCGACCGACCTCCTCGCCGGCCAGGTCGCGCTCGGCGTCCCCGACGGCTTTGAGCATGTCCTGCCAGTCGATGCCGGCGGCGGCCGCCGCCTCGGCGAGGATCTCGGGGTCGTCGGCGCTGTAGCCGCCGCAGAACACGAGCCGTCCCGCCGCCAGCACGAACTCCGCGCCGAGGCCCTGCTCTGCCGCAAGCGACGCCACTCGCATCGCTCCGGGCCCGCGGGTCGGCGTCTCGACCGGCCACACGATCGGCATGCCGAGCGCCTCCGCACGGCGCGCGATGTTCGCGCGCTCGAGCTCGCAGATCACCGTGCCGCGGCTGAGCGCACGCGACGTTGCCGGGACCCATTGCAGCCCCGCAAACATGCGATCCGCGCGTTCGGCCGCCAGGTAGGTGTACGGCGAATGGATGTCGAAGTAGAACGTCGGCAACTGCGCGGCACGGCGCGGAACCGAGCGCCGACGCGCCACCGCGCTGCGATACCTCTCGAGCGAGACGACGTCCATTACGGGGTGTAAACGGATGCCAGGCCGAGAACTTGCGGGAACCTTCCGTTGCACTTGCGCGACCAAAGGTCCAACATCTGGACCAAAGCGGGTGGCGCAGGGGAACGTCGCCTATCTTTGGTCGCTTGGAAGCGACGTCCCTGCAACGGCGTACCGCCCACGCCTCGGAGGCGAAAGACCACGATGCCCACCACCCCCACCCCGAAACGCCACCCTTACCACCAGTGGGCGCCTGATGCGCGCGCGCTGGATCTGGTCGGCGACAAGTGGACCCTGCTGATCGTTCGCGATCTGTCTGCCGGCCCGCGCCGATTCGTCGAGCTGCAGCGGGTCCTGCCCGGCATCTCGACCGAGCAGCTGCGCTCGCGCCTGAACCGCATGGTCGCCGGCGGCCTGCTCACGCGCCAGCGCTACCGCGAGGTTCCGCCACGCGTCGACTACGAGCTGACGGCGCGCTCGAAGGAGCTGTTGCCCGTCCTCGGCGCGCTCGCGCGCTGGGGCTATGACTGGGCCTGGACCGCGCCCCGCGAGTCCGAGGCGATCGACATCGGCGCGATCCTGCGCATCGCACCGGGACTCGTCGAGCCGCCGAAGACGATGCGCGGCGTTGCCGAGTTCGTCGTCGCGGTCGACGCCAACACGACGCGCTGCTACACGCTGACCGTCGACCGCGGCAGCGTGACGATCGGCGAGTGTGAGTCCGCCGACGCCGACGTTCGCGTGTCCGGTACGCAGGCCGACTGGATCGACGCGCTCGGCCCCGACGCCGACCACAGCGGACTGCGAGTGGAAGGCGACGACAACCTGGCAAGGGCGTTGCTCGACGGCGTCGGCGCCCCCCTGGAGCGTGTGCGCGCGGCGTAGGCAACCGCGTCGGGCCGTCCTGCACGGCTCGACCGTAGCCGGACGGCGCCGGCACCACTAGGCTTGAGTTGTTGCACGGTTCTGCCGATGGGACCTGGACTGTTCCCACGCCGAAAGGAAGCGAACTCTTGCCCCATCGCCTGCTTGTCCCCGCACTCATGGCCGTGTGCCTGATGGCCGTGCCGGCCACCGCCGCCGCCAAGATCAACGTCGCCGTCGGCATCGGGGACCAGAGTCCGAGGATGTTCGCCGACCCGCTCTACAAGGCGCTGCACCTCAAGAAGACGCGCTACTTCATCCCCTGGGATGCGGCCACCGACCCCGGCGAGCTCGCGAAGGCCGATGCATTCGTCGCGACCGCTCGAGCCAACCATGTCAAGGTGCTCATGCACCTTTACACGAACAATCTCACGCCAGGCCAGGGCACGCTGCCGAGCGTCGCGCAGTACAAGAAGGCGGCGAAGGCCCTGATCACGCGCTACAAGCCCTTCGGCGTGACCGAGTGGGGCGTCTGGAACGAGGCCAACCACAAGAGCGAGCCGACGAGTAAGAGCCCCAAGCGCGCGGCGCAGTACTACCGCGCGTTCAAGACGATCTGCGGGCGCTGCAAGATCGTCGCCTTGGACGTCCTCGATCAGGCCGGTGTCGAGACGTACATCAAGAAGTGGCTCGCCGCCGCCGGCCCCTCCGGCAAGACGGCGAGGATCATCGGAATCCACAACTACTCGCAGGTCAACCGCCGCATCAGCGCCAGGAAGGCGAGCAACCGCTACCCCGGAACCGCGCGGATCATCAGGGCCGTGCGCAAGTCCAACAGGGTCGCGAAGTTCTGGTACACGGAGACCGGCGGCGCCGTCAACTTCGGCAGAGCCTTCCCATGCAGCCCATCGCGCGCTGCAAGTCGCACGAAGTTCATGTTCGACCTCCTGAAGACCTACGACAAGGACATCGAGCGGCTCTACAGCTACAACTGGTTCGGCGCTAACTGCATGGGCTTCGATGCGGGGCTCGTCGACGCCGACGGCTCGGCTCGGCCGGCATACGCGGTGTTCAAGAGCCGCTTGAAGACCGCCGCGCGCTGAACGCCCAGCGCAGCGGGCGTGCGGCGTAGGATGAGCCGCGCGCCCGGGTGGCCCAATCGGCACAGGCAGGCGGTCTTAAAAACCGCTGGCTCGCGAGAGCTTGCGGGTTCGAATCCCGCCCCGGGCATCGCGAGTTCGTGAGCGTTGTGTGAGCTTGCAGTGCAGCGCTCACCGGAGGGCGACTAGGCTGAACATTCGGCGCGCAACCTCGGAACTTCGGACCCGTTATGGGGTTTGAAACGTGTAGGGCGCAGGACGCGCCATCGGCCCACCATGGAAGCCTCAGCACTCAAGCACTCCACGCAGGTCGGCCTGCGGGGTCCCACCCCGCTGCTTCGCCTGCAGTCCGACGAGCGTCTCATCGCGCTCGCGCGGCGCGGCAACCACGGCGCCTTCGAGGCGCTCGTCGCGCGCTACCAGTCGCGCCTGCTCGCCTTCTGCCGGCACATGCTCGGCTCGCGCGAGGACGCCGAGGACGTCCTGCAGGAGGTCTTCGCCGCCTCCTTCAACGCGATCCTCGCCGATGACCGCGCGATCAACGTGCGCCCGTGGCTGTACCGCATCGCGCGCAACCGCTCGCTGAACCACCTCCGCCGCGTTCAGGCGATCGGCGTCGACTCGATGGACGTGCACCTGTCCGAGGGCGGAGCATCGACCGCCGACAAGGTCCACAAGCGCGAGGAGTTCCGGCTGCTCGTCGCCGACGTGCAGGAGCTGCCCGAGACGCAGAAGACCGCGTTGCTGCTGCGCGAGATCGACGCGCTCTCCTACGAGCAGATCGCCGAGGCGATGGAGACCACGATCCCGTCGGTCAAGTCGCTGCTCGTGCGCGCGCGCGTGTCCCTCGCCGAGGCCGCCGAGGCGCGCCACCTGTCGTGTGAGGACGTCCGCGAGGAGCTCGGCGAGGTCGCCGAGGGCCTACGACGCTCGACCGCCCCCGTCCGCCGACACGTCCGCGGCTGCGAGCGCTGCCAGGGCTTCAAGTCCCAGCTGCGCAGCACGAACAAGGCGCTCGCCGCCGTCTTCCCCGTGGCCCCGCTGCTGCTCTTCAAGAAGGCGCTGCTCGCGCAGTTCGGGATGACCGCATCGGCAGGCGCCGGCAGCGCTGCCGGCGCGGCCGCCGCGAGCGTCGCCGCGACCGGCGGCACGAGCGCGATGACCGCCGGGATCAGCACGATCGCCACGAAGACGGCCGCCGGCCTCGCCGCAGCGGCGATCGTCACGGCCGGCGCGGTCGAGGTCAAGCACGTCCAGACGAAGCTGCCGGCGCGCGCGGTCGCGACCGCCCAGGCGCCGCCCCGCGCGGCCGGGCCCGAGGTCGTCGCCTCGGCGCAGCAGCCGTTCACCGCTCCCAAGCCCAAGGTCGCGCCCGCGACGGCCGCGCTCGCGGCGACCGACCCGGCGAAGACGAAGGCCGACGAGCCCGGCAAGGACCCGGCGGTCACGCCGAACGAGCCCGTGTCCACGCCGGCGCCCGGCACCGCGCTGGCAGACCCGACCGTCGCTCCGCTCGCGGGCCTCGCGCCGGTGCAGGAGGAGAGCGACAGCACGACGCTCTCCAACGGCGCGGCGCCACCCGAGCAGACCGGCGGCGTGGCCGGGCCGATCGAGCCCGTCACCGCGCCTCCGATCGTGCTCAACGAACAGGATCTGGCGATCACGACGGGGCCGCCGAGCGCGCCGACGACGACCACGACCACGACGCCGGTCCCGCCGCCGCCACCCGCACCGCCGGCCGAGCCCGACACGACGAAGAACGTTGCCGGCAGCGGCGGGGCGAGTGCGAACCCGGCCGCGCTGCAGCAGGCCGCCCGCGCCAAGCGCGTGGGCATCAAGCTGCGTACGCGGGCCGGCGTGCAGCACCACATCATCGACAGCGTGGTCATCACCGGCGGCTGAGCACGGCCTGCGGCCGCGCGGGTCTTGGGCTCAGCCTGGAGCCACGCTCAGGCGATGCGATCGCCGGGCCGCGAGCCGGCGTCGGGCTCCAGCAGCAGCACCGGATGATCGTCGGCGACGGCGCCGAGCACCAGCACCTCGGAGCGGACCGGGCCGATCTGGCGGGGCGGGAAGTTCACGACGGCGACGACGAGGCGGCCCTCGAGCTGCTCACGCGTGTAGTTCGTGATCTGCGCCGAGGAGCGCTTCTCGCCGATCTGCGGGCCGAAGTCGATGCGCAGCTTCCACGCCGGCGTGCGCGCCTCGGGGAAGTCCTCGACGGCGACGATCCGTCCGACGCGCATGTCGACCTTCTCGAAGTCGCCGTACTGGATCAACCGCTCGATCACTGCGTGCCCCCCTCGCGCGCGGTCCCGAACCGAAACGAGCGCAGCGCCTGCTTCAATGGCCCGGCGTTGCCGACCCCGAGCGCGTTCGGGGTTCCCGCCGCGGGCGTCGACTCGAGCTCGAGGATCACGCCGCGACGCTCTCCGTCGGGTTGGTCGGGGACGAGCAGCAGATGGCGGATGTACAGCGTGCGCCCGTCGCGCTTGGCGCGCAGCATGACCTGGTAGCCGATGCCGTTGTTGATCCGCGTGCGCCCCTCGCCCACGAGCTCGGACGAGCCATAGTGCGCGCGCAGGCGCTCGAGGTAGCCATATGCGTAGAGCGGCAGGGTGCCGCCGACGACGCCCCGGTAGGGCGGCAGGTTCAACGCCCGCACGACGTAGGAGTCCAGGAACAGACCACCGCGCTCGCGGCGTAGCGCGAACAGCGAGCGCGGTTGGGAGATGCGCCGCAGCTGGTCGCCGTAGACGAGGTTGAACGTCACGGGGCCGCGCACGATGATCGCCGTCTCCTGCGCCCGGGCCCGCAGCGCGACCGCTGCGCCGACGGCGACCGCGAGCACGAGCACGACGACGACCGCGACCTGCAGGGCGCGCGAGCGCCGGCCCAGGATCTCCGGCAGCGTCGGGCCGTACTGCGCTTTGACGACGGACACGCGCTCATTCTGACGGCGACCGGCCGCGCCGGCTCCCCGGCCGCTGGACAGATGATCCAACGTGGAGCGCAACTGTGTATTTCCTGGCCCGTTGTCCGATCTAGGAGGCAGAGATGATCACATGGCCACGACGACTACTACATACCTGCACAAGCCGATTCATTACGACGGCGTTCGCCGTCGCCTGTGGATCTACGGCCAGCGTTGCCATCACGGCGCGACGGGCGCGGTCCTGACGTTCGCCGGCGCCGTCGGCGTCGCGCTCATGGCGCACGACTGGAAGGACCGCTCGGTCTGGTTCTGCCGCGGCTGGCAGGAGGACTGAGGCCCCCGCGCGCTCGCTCCGGGGCTTACTCCCCGACGGAGAACATCGACTCGAGGTCGTGGCGCGAGAACGCCTCGAACGCCACCATCGTGTGCGTGCGCGCCACCCCGTGCATCGTCGAGATGCTGCCGGTGACGACGCTCGCCAGGTCCTCGTGGTGGGTCACGTGCACGATGCAGACGAAGTCCCACTCGCCCGTCACGGAGTAGGCCTCGCGCACGCCCTGCACTTCGGCGAGCGCGCCTCCGAGGGTGGACATCACGTCGCGCTCGGCTTCGACGAGCACAATCGCGTGGGTCATTGGTGGTTCCCTTGGTCGTTGTCATCGCGCTGCGCGCTCAGCTCGCGGGCGAGTTCGAAGCCGACCGAGACGCCGACGAGCATCGCCAGGCGCGTCTCCTCGGCGATCAGCGCGTGGATCGCTCGCGCGCGCTCGGTCGGATCCTCGATGCCCGAAACCTGGGCCAGCTGCGTCTCGTGTGCCTCGCCGAACCAGCCGCCCGCCTCGAGCGCGGCGCCGAGCACGCGTTGCAGGCCGGGCGCGGCGTGGGCGACGATCTGTTGGGCGTGGCCGAAGCGTTCGGGGTCCGCGAGCGCCTCGACGGCGGCATCGACCTCTGCGGCGGTGTAGGTCTGGCCGACCACTATCCGCGGTTCGCCCTCAGACCGCCGAGCAGGAGCCCGGCGAGGGCGCCGAGGCCGGCGCCGATGAGGCCGGAGAAGGCCAACGCGGTGCGCACGTCGCCGGTGACGAGCGAGCTCTGCGACAACACCGGGACGAGCAGCAGCACGACCGCGATGACGAGCACGCCGAGCAGGTCGGCATCGTCGTCGCCGGGGTCGCGGCGGCGCGCGATGAGCGCCGGCACGAGCCAGGCGCACAGCAGGCCGAGCGCCGCGCCCTGCGTGCCGAAGACGAACGTCCCCGGATCCAGCGCGACGGCGATGGCGAGCGCGCCGGGACCGCACAGCAGGAAGATCGCGGCGACCGCGACGGCGCCGTGGCGGCGCTCGATGAGCCAGCCGAAGAGCCCGAGCCCGGCGACGACGGCGAACTGGGCGGCCGCGTTGATGTTCAGCAGCGAGGCGGTCAGATACAGCCACGGGTCGCCGTCGAGCGCCCTGAGCGCGAAATTCGGAGCGGCGTAGAAGACGACCGTCAGCCAGATGCCGAACGACAGCGCGACGATCACGATCGTCGCCCACGGCTTCGTGGTGTCATCGCCGCGGATGCCCGGGATCTCGCCGCCACGCAGGCGACCGAGACGCGGCGGCGACGCGGCCTTGGACCTCGGCCTGGAGGGTTTCGCGCGTCCGCGCGCACCAGGGCGCTGCGGGCGCCGCGACGGCTTCGGCGGCGTCGCGTCGGGGCGCTCGATCTTCGGCGCGCGCTTGCGCAGGCGCATGCCGCAGTACGGGCATTCGGTGATGTACGGGCTGACCTCGGCCTGACAGTTCTTGCACACGACGAAGAGGTCCGGATGGGACATGCCGACGATTCTACGGAGCGGCCGAACCCGCCCGGCGAACTTCAGGCCGCGGTCGCGGCGATGATCTCGGCCATGACCTCGTTGAGGTCGTGGTTGGCCTCGTAGACGACGATCTGGCGCGTGGCGCCGTTGCCGCGCTCGAGCAGGTCGCGAATGCCGTCGAGCGCATCGGCGGCGCCGAGATCCTGCGCGTGCGGCGTGAGGCGATCGAGCAGGCGGCGCGTGAGCGCCTTCGTCGTGACGCGCTCGCTGGACGGCAGGTCGACGATCTCGCCCTCGAGCCCGTGACGCGCCGCCAGCCACTTGTTCTCGTCGAGCATCTGCCACGGGTAGTCGGCGAGCTCGGTCCCGGCGTCGTAGTGCTCGGCGAGCTCCTTGACCATCGCCTGGATCAGCGCCGTCAGCGCGACGGTGTGCTCGACGCGCGTCTGCGAGTCGCAGCAGCGGATCTCGACGGTGCCGAAGTTCGGGTGCGGGCGCACGTCGTACCAGAGGTAGGTGTAGTCCTCCATGACGCCGCTTGACACCATGAACGCGACCTGGCGCTCCCAGTCCTCCCAGTCCTCGTAGGCGGGCGGCATGCCGACGCGCGGGAACTGACGGAAGATCGGCGTGCGCGTCGACAGCAGGCCGGTGCGGTCGCCGCGCCAGAACGGGGAGTTCGCGCTCAGCGCGAGCAACACCGGCACGTGGACGCGCATCCCGTTGGCGACGTGGATCGCCTTGTCGGCATCGTCGACGCCGACGTGGACGTGCATCCCGAAGATGAGCTCCTGGCGGGCGACGAAGCGCAGCGCCGAGATGAGGTCGCGGTAGCGCGGGCGCGCGACGATGCGCTGGTCCTCCCACATCGCGAACGGGTGCGTCCCGGCCGAGCCGATCGTCAGGCCGCGGCCCGCTGCCGTGTCGCGCACCTGGCTGCGCAGCGAGCGCAGCTGGCGGCCGGCCTCCCCGGTCGTCGCGCAGGGCTTCGTCGCGATCTCGAGGACGGACTCCATGAGCTCGGGCTTGACGTCGCCGTGCTCGCGGCCGACGTGCGCCGCGCCGGTGTCCTCGAGCAACGCCTCGATCGCGTTCACGAGCGCAAACGTCGAGGCGTCGACGATCATCAGCTCCTCCTCGACGCCGACCGTGCAGAGCGGGCCCCTGAAGTTCTCGCGCATCGCGCGGAGCGTACCCTCAGTGCAACGTTCTAGAAGTCACACAGGCCCGACGATGGCGACTGCGGAGCTGACCGCCACCCGTCTCGAGGAGCTGCTCGGCGCGGACGCGGCCCCTGGAGGAGGGCGTCGCGCTCCCGCACGCGATCCAGGACGTCTACCTGTCAGCGGACGTCACGATCGCGTAGGAAGGCACGCGGGTCTGCGTCGATTCTGCGCAGTCGCGGGGATGCGGTCAGATCGGCCCCTAGTGTGCGCCGTGGATGTCCCCGCGCACCCCGATCGTCCTCGCCCTGCTCGTCGCTGCGGTGGTCGCCGGCGCGGGCGGCCTGCCCGGGGCGAGCGACGATCCGGACGACCGCGTCGCCGCCGGGCGCACGGGTGAGGCCGTCGTGACGCGCGTCGTCGATGGCGATACGGCGATCCTCTCGTCGCTCGGTCGCAGCCGCTTCATCGGGGTCGACACGCCGGAGGTCTTCGGGCGCCTCGATTGCTTCGGGGCGCGGGCGTCCGCCTTCACCAAGCGCGTCCTGTCGGGCCGGCGCGTGCGCTACGAGATCGGTGCCGAGCCACGCGACCGCTACGGCCGGGTGCTCGTCTACCTGCGCCTCCAGGACGGCCGCTCCTTCAACGAGCTGCTCGTCGCCGGCGGCTACGCGCGGACGCTCGAGATCGCTCCGAACGTGCGCTATGCGGCGCGCTTTCGCCGCCTCGCCGCGCAGGCGCGGGACGCCGGCCGCGGCCTGTGGGCGCGCGGGGCATGCGCGACGTGAGCGGGCCGGCGTGCGGGCGAGACGGCGAGACGGCAATCGGCTCGGGACCTCCACATCGACGCCGAAGTGGGCTAGGCTGCCGTAACGAATGGCAACCCGAATGCGACAGTCCCTCGCGGAATTCGAACGCGCGTTTCACGAGGAGACCCACGAAGACCGAGTTCGTCGGGAGTCGTTGCGCCGCAAGGCGGTCATGCGTTCGCAGCAGCGCCGCCTGGAACACACGCACAAGCAGGGGACGGCCCGTTTCATCGTCCTCGTGCTCGTGCTCATCGCGACGGCGGTCATCGTGACCATCGCGATGTTCCAGACGCTCTACGTCGTCATGGGCTGAAGCCCGGCGCGCCGGACGCGCCGCTGCCGACCCGACACGTCGGTCAGCTCGAGAGCTTCCCCAATGCGGCTTCGACCTGCACGCTCGCGCTGACCTGTCCGCGCTCGGCCTGGATCTCGAGGTAGACCTCTTTGCGGAACACAGGGATGTCTCTCGGCGCCTGGATGCCGATTCTGACCTTCTCGCCCATGATCGACAGCACCGTGATCTCGATGTCGTCGCCGATCATGATGCTCTGGTTGGACTTGCGTGTCAGGACCAGCATTGGGGCCACCCTCCTTGTCGCCGCGGTCACTCAATCACGTTCCCCGCACAAAGGCAACAGCCAGGTCGCCGTGACCGACGGACCGTCCTCACGCGGGTGGTCGCGGGCCCGCTTCTTGTAAGGTCTCGCGCGCATGGCTCGTCGCTCTCTGCGCCCACATCTCAATCAGATCCGCGGCTGGGTCCGCCAGGGCCGAACCGACGCCTGGATCGCTCATCAGCTCGAGGCGACCGTTCAGCAGATCGAGACCTTCAAGCGCGACAACGAGCTGGCGCCCGCCGACGCCGAGAACGGCGACGCCCCCGGCACCGACTTCGATGACGAGATCGACCTGCGCGCGGAGGACGACGCGAAGGTCGCCGCCGAGCTCGAGGAGGCCGAGGCGCGCAAGGTCGAGGAGGATCGCCTCAAGGCCGAGGAGGACGCGCGCCGCGCCGAGGCCGGCGAGGACGACGAGGACGACGACGCTCCCGCCCGCGCGACGCCGCGCCGTCGAGGCCGCCGCGGTGGCCGTGGCCGCGCCGGCGCCCGCGGGACGTCCGGGCCGCTCGAGGGCACGTTCGACCACGGCGAGGACGGCTACGGCCTGTGGCTCGATCCCGCCGTCGCCGACAACCCGATCTACGCAGAGCACTGGGCGGGCCATCGCCCCCTCGAGGTCACGATCGAAGAGGACCAGATCGTGATCCGCCGCAGCGGCGGCGACGAGTAGCCCGCGTCCGGCCCCGAGCTTACGGCTCGGTTCTGCGACCGCCCGCGAAGTCGCGGGCGTCGCGAAGGTAGCGCAGGAAGGCCGTGTCCGCGATCGTGCGTGCGTCCCATGCCCATGGCGCCAGCGGAGCGATGTCGACCGCGAGATCGGTGCACCAGTCGGTGCCGAGGTCGTAGAGCTCGGCCAGCTCGTCGGTCGTGAACGTGCCGCCGAGTCGCCGCCGCAGCTCGGCCTCGATGGCGCTGACGACGGCCTCCAGCGCAGGACGCTGCTCGGGCGGCGCGCCGGCCATCCGTCGCTCACCCTCGCGCCACTGCAGCAGCGCTATCTCAAACGTCGTCGCCACGGCTCCGCCAGGGTAGCCGTCCGGCGGGTCCCTACTCGCCGCGGGGCAGCCCCTTCACGACGTAGGCGCGCTCGGTCGGGCGCACCATGCCAAGCCGGCGAGCCTCGAGCTCGACGCTGCCGGCGCGCCGCAGCGCGCGCGCGCGGCGCAGGAGGTCGGCGTGCTCGCGCTGCAGCTCGGCGACCTGCGAGCGCTTTGCCTTCGCGTCCTGCTGGGTCGAGACGTAGCTCAGCAGCGGGCGCACCCAGAGGCCGATCAGCAGGACGGCCACGAACAGGAGCGCCAGCCGTCCAACCCGATCCCAACGCACGCGTGGAGCAGCCATCCGAGAATGGTTCGCCCTCCGGACGGCCGCTCCTGCACGTGCAATGCTACGAGCGCAGCACGCCGCGCCCGAGGAAACGCGCGTCGGCGCCGAGCGCCTCCTCGATGCGCAGCAGCTGGTTGTACTTCGCGACGCGATCGGAGCGCGACGGGGCGCCGGTCTTGATCTGCCCGCAGCCCGTCGCGACCGCGAGGTCGGCGATCGTCGTGTCCTCGGTCTCGCCCGAGCGGTGCGACATGACCGCCGTGTAGCCGGCGGCGCGCGCCGTCGCGATCGCGTCGAGCGTCTCGGTCAGCGTCCCGATCTGGTTGACCTTGACGAGGATCGAGTTCCCGACACCGAGCTCGATGCCACGTTGCAGACGTGCGGTGTTCGTCACGAAGAGGTCGTCGCCGACGAGCTGGACCTTCTCGCCGATCGCGTCGGTGAGGACCTTCCAGCCGTCCCAGTCCTCCTCGTCCATGCCGTCCTCGATCGAGACGATCGGGTAGCGCGCGCTGAGGTCGGCCCAGTAGTCGGCCATCTCCGGCGGCGACAGCGAGCGGCCCTCGTGCTCGAGCACGTACGCCGTGTCGTCGAAGATCTCGCTCGTCGCGGGATCGAGCGCGATGAAGACATCCTCGCCGGGGACATAGCCGGCCGCCGAGATGCCCTTGACGAGCATCTCCAGAGCCTCCTCGTTGGAGCCGAGGTCCGGCGCGAAGCCGCCCTCGTCGCCGCCGGCCGTGCCGAGGCCGGCGTCGTGCAGCGTCTTCTTCAACGCGTGGAAGACCTCGGCGCCCATCCGCAGGCAGTCTGCGAACGTCTCCGCGCCCGCCGGCATGACCATGAACTCCTGGAAGTCGACCTTGTTGTCGGCGTGCGCGCCGCCGTTGAGGACGTTCATCATCGGCACGGGCAGGATCTGAGCCGAGGCCCCGCCGAGGTGGCGCCACAGCGCCACGCCCTCGTGCGCGGCGGATGCGTGCGCGGCGGCGAGCGACACGCCGAGGATCGCGTTCGCGCCGAGGCGCGACTTGTTCGGGGTGCCGTCGAGCGCGATGAGCGCGCCGTCGAGCGCCGCCTGGTCGAGCGCGTCCATGCCGGCGATCGCCTCGGCGATCTCGCCGTTGACGTTCGACACCGCCTGCGTGACGCCCTTGCCGCCCCATGCCGTGCCACCGTCGCGCAGCTCGGTCGCCTCGAACTCACCGGTCGACGCGCCCGACGGGACCGCCGCACGGCCGGACGCGCCGGAACGCAGGACGAGGTCCACCTCGACCGTCGGGTTGCCGCGGCTGTCGAGGATCTGACGGGCGTGCACGCGGTCGATCTGAGTCATGGATCTCCTTGGGATTCGATGCGGTCGCGGAAGCGCTGCGACGCCGCACGCAGGGCAAGCTCGGGATCGACGCGCAGCCGGCGCGCGTCGTCGACGGCGGCGAACAGCCGCTCGCCGACATCGTGGAAGTTCGTCTCGCGCGCGCTCACGGCGGGCGCCTCGGGCGAGCGCTCGAGGCGGCCCGCCGAGGCCGCGCGGCGCTGGACCTTGCGCGCATAGAGCAGCGCCGGCAGATTATCGGGCACCTCGCCGAAGATGCCGGGCTCACGGCCGGCCTCGCCGGCCTTGATCTCGTCCCAGTTGGCGAGGACGTCGCCGGCATTCGCGACCTCGACGTCCCCGAAGACATGCGGATGGCGGCGGATGAGCTTCTGGCGACAGTGCTCGGCGACGGCGCCGAGGTCGCCGGCTCCGCGCTCCTCGAGCAGCAGGGAGAGGAAGTGCACCTGGAAGAGCACGTCGCCGAGCTCGTCGAGGAGCTTGGCGTCGTCGCCGGCGTTGGCGGCGTCGGCGAGCTCGTAGGCCTCCTCGACGGTGTGCGGCACGATCGTACGCTCGTCCTGCTCGCGATCCCACGGGCACTCGACGCGCAGACGGCGCGTGAGCGCGTCGAGGCGCCCGAGCGCTTCGCTGATCTCGACAGAGGTGGACATCCGGGCGCGAAGCCTAGTGACAGGCAGGCTTCGCGCCGGGGTGGACTTGGAGCGCTACGGCTGCGCCGGCGGTGCCTGCGCGGGCGGTGCCTGCACCTGGCCGGCCGCCGTCGTCGCCGTGTTGACCTTCGGCGCGTTCTTGCACTGGTCCATGACGAAGCCCTTGCGGCAGTTCGTCTTGGCCTTCCACTTCTTGCGCAGATCGGCGTTGAACTTGTCGTCGGCGGCCTTCTGACCGGCAGCGGCGAGCTCCTGCTTGATCGCCGCCATGGACTCCTTCAGCGTCTGTTGCTTGGCCGGGACGATCTTCTGGACCTTGAAGACGTAGTAGCCGAACTGGACCTTCGTCGGCCCGGTCAGCACGCCCTTCTTGGCGCCGAACAGCGCGGTGTCGAAGGCCTTCTCCTGCGAGCCCTTCGCGATGCCCGGGAGGACACCACCGGTCGCCTTGGAGGCCTCGTCGATCGAGTACTTCTTCGTCACGGTCTTGAAGCTGTCGCCGTTGCGCAGCGCCTTCAGCGCGGCGTCGGCCTTGTCCTTGGTCTTCGTCAGCACGACGCGCACGTCGCGCGTCTCGGGCTGGGCGAAGCGCTTCTTGTTCTTCGCGTAGAAGGCTGCGATCTGCTTGTCGGTGACCTTGTCGGCTCCCTTGACGGCCTTCTCGCGCAGCTTCGTGTAGACGCTGTTGAAGAACACCTGGAAGCGCGCGTCCTGCACGGTCATGCCCGACTGCTTGAGGAACGTCGTGAAGTCCGACTCCTTCGGGAAGGCATCCTTCTTCGCCTTCGCGAAGTCAGCCTCGGCCTGCTTGCCGGAGAGCTTGATGCCCTGATCCTGGGCCTCGCCGGAGACCCACTTCTCGAGGATCAGGAACTGCAGGACCTGGTCGCGCAGCCCTTCGTATTCCTGCTGGCACTGCGCCTTGAACTGCGCCGGGGTCGTCGCGGGCTGGCCCTTGGCCGGCTTCGGCGCCGTCTTGGTCTTGTTGGCGACGCATTTCGCGTACGCCGGCGGGTCGTAAGCCGCCTTGTTGCCCGCCGTGGCGGGGTTGCTGGAGGCGGCGATGCCGAACCAGCGGTTGAAGTCGGTCTTCGTGATGGAGGCATCGCCGATGCGCGCGACGGCGTTGCCGGGCACAGAGTCGCCGCAGGCGGCGAGGGCGATGACGAGCACAAAAAAGGCGCCAAGCGCCGGGAACAGACGAAGGATTCGGGTCACAACGCGGGGAGCATAGCCACGTTCGCGCGCCAACGCGCTGCTCCTGGCAGCTCGCGGCGAGGTCACGCGGCCTCGCGCGTGACGGCAAGCAGGATGTCGGCGGCACGCACGACCGCCGGGAAGCGCTCGAGCGGATCGTCGGGCACGCGCATCGAGAGCTGGCTCTTGCCCGATTCGTAGAGCACGCCGGGGATCTGCGCGCGCAGCTTCTTCGCGCGCACGGAGTCGAGCTCGATCGGCGTCACGGCGAGCCGGCCGCCGCGGAAGCTCACCGCCGTAGCGCCGGCCTGGCCGAGCTTGATCCGGGCGCGCTGCAGGTCGATGAGGTTGCTCATCGGCTGGGGCAGCTCGCCGAAGCGGTCGTCGAGCTCCTCGCGCAGCAGCTCGAGATCGGCGACATCGACGGCGCCCGCGATGCGGCGGTGCACGTCGATCTTCGCCTGCTCGTAGGGGATGTAGTCCGCCGGGACGTAGGCATCGACGTTGACGTCCATACGCACCGGCTCGGCCATCTCGGGCGCGCCCTCACCTGCCGCGTTCTCCGCAGCAGCGACCGCCTCGTCGAGCATCTGCATGTAGAGCTCGAAGCCGAGCGCCGCGACGTGGCCGGACTGCTCGTCGCCGAGCAGGTTACCGGCGCCGCGCAGCTCGAGGTCGCGCATCGCGATCTTGAAGCCGGCGCCGAGCTCGGTGTAGTCGCTGAGCGCGGCCAGGCGCTGCGCGGCCTCCTGCGTCAGCGCGGCGGCGCTCGGATACAGCAGGTAGGCGTAGGCGCGCTCGCGGCTGCGGCCGACGCGGCCGCGGATCTGGTAGAGCTGCGACAGGCCGAAGATGTCGGAACGGTCGACGATCAGCGTGTTCGCCTGCGGGATGTCGATGCCGGACTCGATGATGCTCGTCGAGACGAGGACGTCCGCCTCGCCGCGCAGGAAGGCCAGCATGCGCTGCTCGAGGACCCTGTCCTCCATTTGGCCGTGAGCGACGATGAAGCGCATCCCCGGACACAGGCCGCGCAGCCGCTCGGCCGTCTCGTCGATCGACTCGACGCGGTTGTGCAGGAAGAACGCCTGCCCGCCGCGCGCATGCTCGCGCACGAGCGCCTGCTTGACGAGCTCCTCGTCGTATTCGCCGACGTACGTCTTCACCGGGCGGCGGCCCTCCGGCGGCGTCTCGATCACCGAGATGTCGCGCAGGCCGGCGAGCGACATCTGCAGCGTGCGCGGGATCGGCGTCGCGCTCATCGAGATGACGTCGACGCGCAGCTTGAGCTGGCGCAGGAGCTCCTTCTGCTTGACGCCGAAGCGCTGCTCCTCGTCGATGACGATGAGCCCGAGGTCCTTCGCGCGGACGTCGCGACTCAGCAGCCGGTGCGTGCCGATGAGGATGTCGACCGCGCCGTTGCGGAAGCCCTCGATCGCGAGCTTCTGGTCGGCCGCCGGCCGGAAGCGGCTGATCTGCTCGATCGTGAACGGGTAGTCCTTCAGGCGCTCGGCGAACGTCCCGTAGTGCTGCTGGGCGAGGATCGTCGTCGGGACGAGCATCAGCACCTGCTTGCCGGCGTCGGCGGCCTTGAAGGCCGCCCGCAACGCGACCTCGGTCTTGCCGTAGCCGACGTCGCCGCAGATCAGGCGGTCCATCGGGCGCTCGGACTCCATGTCGACCTTGACGAGCTCGATCGCCTCGCGCTGATCGGCGGTCTCCTGGTACGGGAACGCCGCCTCGAACTCGCGTAGCCAGTCGGAGTCCGGTGGGTAGGCGAGCCCTGTCCGGCGCCGCCGCTCCGCGTAGAGGTTCAGCAGCTCGCCGGCGAGCTCCTGCGCCGCGCGCCGGGCGCGGTTCTTCATCGCCTCCCAGCTCTTGCCGCCGAGCTTGGAGAGCGGCGGATGGCTGCCGCCGGCGCCGACGTAGCGGCTGATCTTCGCGAGCTGGTCCGAGGGGACGAAGACCCGGTCGTCGCCCCGGTACTCGAGGTATAGGTAATCGCGCGTGACGCCTGCGACGGTCTTGGTCTCGAAGCCGGCGAAGCGGGCGATCCCGTGGTCCTCGTGGACGACGATGTCGCCGGTTCTGAGGTCGGCGAAGGATCTGAGCGCGCCGCGCCGCAGAGAACCTCGCCCACCGGCGACGCTCCTTCGACCGCCGGTGCGCTCCTGGCGGCGGCGGCGGAAGATCCGGTGCTCAGGCAGGATCGCGAGCTTGAGGCCGGCCGCGATGAAGCCGTCGCGCAGCCTGACGTGCGCGAACCGCAGCGGGCTCTCGACGGGCGAGCGGCCCGAACTCTCGCCCTCGCCGAGCCAGGATGCCTTCAGGCGCCCGAGGTTGTACGCCGCGCGCTCGCCCTCGCCGCGCGTCTGCCACGCGACGACCGTGCGATAGCCCGAGCGCACGAGCTTCTCGAGCTCCGGCTCGGCCTCCTTGAGCGAGCGGGCCGCCATGTCCGGCGACTGCGCGCGGAATTCGAGCGGCTGGTCTGAGTCGTGCGAGGACAGCCGCACGCTCGCGCGCGCGTCGAGCGCGGCCTTGATCGCCTCTGGCGCGACGTAGAGGTGATGCGCGTCGTCGTCGTGGAAGGCCGCGCAGACGTCCTGCCAGTGGTCGGCGAGCGCGGGGCCGATCTCCTCCTCGGCGGCGAGCAGGACGGCGGCGTCGGGGGCGAGGTCGAGGAACGCGGCGAAGCGCTCGACCGGCAGCAGCTCCGAGATGTCGGGGCGGTCGTCGGGCAGTTCGCCGTCGGACTTCGCGCCGGCGGCGTCGCGGTACTCCATCGCCGCGATCTCCGCGAGCTCGCGATGCTCCGCGGCGAGCTCCGCCGCCGGGGCGATCTCGACCTCGTCCGCATCGCCCAGCGAGCGCTGCGTGAACGTCGAGAACCAGCGCAGCGACTCGATCTCGATGTCAAAGAGGTCGACGCGGACGGCCCGGTCCTCGGTCGCCGGGTAGATGTCCAAGAGGCCGCCGCGCGCCGCGAACTGGCCGCGGTCGTCGACCTGGTCGACGCGCTCGTAGCCGGCGGCGACGAGGTCGCGCATGCAGTCGTCGCGGTCGAGCAGGTCGCCGACGCGCAGCGTGAACGAGTGCGGGCGCAGGCTCGGGTCGGGCACCTTCTCGCTCAACGCGACCGCGGAGACGACGACGACCGGCGCGTCGGCACCGTTTGCGTCGGCGTCCAGCAGCGCGTCGAGCGCCGCGACGCGCAGGCCGACGAGGTGCGGCGGCGGCGTCAGGTGCGACTCGTAGGCGACGCCGCGGCTGGGGTAGAAGCGCACGGGCCGCGGCGTCAGCCACGCGCGCAGGTCGCTCGCGAGATCGCGTGCCTGACGATCGTCGCCGGCGACGACGAGCGTCGGCCGCGCCGGGTCCTCGTCGGCGATCGCGGCGAGGATGTAGGGACGCAGCGACGCCGACACGAACGCACGCCCGCCGTCGCGCGCGAGCGTTGCGCCGCCGGGGTCGTCGGTGAGGTGGCTGAGGAGTGGGCGCAGGCTCATCGTGCAGGCGAAGCGACCGCGCAGAGGCGCGGCCGGCACGTCTCAGTGTAGGTCGCTGTCGCGCGCGGCCCTCGCCCGCATGCCCGGCGCGGGCCCCGCTCAGCGGCGCAGCGTGACCCGCACCGCGGCGCGGCGTGCCTTCGCACCCGGCCGCGTGACACGCAGCGCGACGACCACGGCGCCACCGCCTGCGCGGCGTAGGTGCGCTCGTTGCCTCGAGGAGAGCCGCAACGTCAGGGCGGACGCCCGACCCGGTGCGACGCGCAGCCGCGAGTGGCCAGCCGACCGTCCCGCGATCGTGCTCGACGCAGTCAGCGAGCAGCCCAGCGGGCACGTCACGGCGAGCGCCTTCTGTCTCGCCACGGCCTTCGGCATCGTGCGCGGCCCGTAGACGCGGGCATCGCCGATGCGCTTGAGCAGCCGCACCGGGCGGCCGCCGAGCGCGCGGCGCGCCTGATCGAGCGGGGTGACCCCGGCGCCAGCGGCTGTGACGGGCCGACGGGTCGCGGTCGGGGTCGGGGTCGCGGTCGCGTGCAGCTCGGGCCCGTCATATGGCGTGCCGATCGGGGCGCCGTCCGACGGCAGCGCGTACGGGTCGATGCCGACGCCGACCGAGACGTCCAACCGCTGCGTCGCTCCGATGCCGTCCGTGACCTCGATCGTCAGCCAGTCCGTCCCGACGAAGGCCGGGTCCGCGACGTAGGGGATCGCGACGTTCTCGTCATCGAAGTAGTCGCGCGTCAGGACCGGGGTGCCGACCCGTCCGTGCTGGGGCGGCGCAACCACCCGGACCGCGATCGGATCTCCGTCCTCGTCCTGGCAGCTGCCGGGGATCTGCGTCTCGGAGCCGGGCGTGGCGCGGCCCGCGTTCATCCAGCAGCTCGCGGGGACGTTCGCGGGCAGCGGCCGCTCGACCATCGCCACGTCCGTCACCGGGGCGTCGCCGTCCGGCCCGCCTGCCACCAGCGTGAACGGATCCTGCCCGTCGAACCTCGATGTCGGCGTGTAGTGCATCTTGATGTACGCGCGGGCGCCATAGAAGCCGTACTGCGTCCACGTCCGGAACGTCAGGTCCCCATGCGCCGGCGACGTCAGCATGCGCGGCGTCAGCGGGTCGCCGTCGGGGTCCTCGCAGAACATCGTGAAGTACAGATCGCCGCCCGGCCGCACGCCGAACACGAGCTGCCGACCGCTGTCGAGCGCACGGCAGACGGGCAGGCGGTCGACGGCCGCCCCGAAGCGCACGTGGATCGGCGCATCGGCCGAGCGCGCGCCGAGCTCGTCGATCGCGTAGTAGCTGGAGCGCTCCTCCCCCGAGGCGATCGATGGGACGTAGTCCCAGCTCGGCGAGCCCCGGTCGGCGGTCCAGCGGTACGGGGCGTCCGGGTGCGTCCCGGGCCCGTTGCCGTAGATCGTGTAGTCGTCGTGCTCGTCGTCCTGACATGAGACGACGAAGTTGATGGGCTCGGGCACGACGCCGCCGGTGCGCTGCGCGACGTCGACCGGTGTGCAGCGCGGCGGCGTGTTGACGCTCAGCGGGACGTTGTGGATCGTGACGACCGCGTCGTCCGATCCGCCGGGCCCGGTCAGGCGCAGCGTGAGCTCGTCGTCGGCCGGCGCCGCCGTGTCCGGCGTCAGCCGGAACTTCAGCGCGTCGCCCTGGTCCAGGCCCTCGAACTGCGACGCCGTCGGGCCGCTCACGAGCTCGATGCGCTCAGTGCGCTGGCAGTTCAGCGTGTACGTCCGCGTCACGCCGGGCCGCGCCCAGACCTCGGTCCCGGAGCAGGCCGGAGCGTCCACCGCCGCCGCGGGGGCGGCGACGACGAGCAGGCAACCGGCGATCGCGGTGAAGATCAGGCAGGCCCTAGATCGACGCGCCGCCATGCCATACCCATCGGCAGGCGTCTGCCAAGGCTGAAGTCCGCTACGGCTCGCGCTCGCCGAGGACGATCGCCTCGGCCGCGGACGTCGCGCGATCGACGAGCTCGGCGACGTCGGCCTTCGGCTCGCGAAACGCCCCGAGGACATGCGCGGAGACGATCTCGGGATCTGTCGAGTCCGGGCGCCCGACACCGATCCGCACGCGTGCGAACTCCGGTCCGCCGAGGTCGGCCTTCAAGGACTTCAGGCCGTTGTGGCCGGCGAGGCCGCCGCCGACTCGTGTCCGCACCTCGCCGAACGGCAGGTCGATCTCGTCGTGCAGGACGAGCACGCGCTCGAGCGGGACCTTGAAGGCGCCGCGGGCGGGGCCGGCCGAGCGGCCGACCTCGTTCATGTACGTCTGCGGCAGCAGCACGGCCACGCGCGGACCGCCGGGACCGGTGCGGCCCTCGCTGAGCAAACCGTTGAACTTCGTCTTCGCGCGTGGCAGCTGCCAGCGCGCGGCGAGCGCGTTGGCAACCTCGAAGCCGATGTTGTGGCGCGTGCCGGCGTAACGCGTGCCGGGGTTGCCCAGACCGACGACGAGCCAGTCGACCGGCGCGCTCATGCCGCGGCCGGGAAGCCGCATGGAGGAGTCCTAGGAGTCGGAGCTGCCGGCGTCCGCGGCGGGTGCCGCATCCTCGCCGACGATCGCGGTCTCGGACTCGATCTCGTCGGACTCGGTGTCGACGCGCGGCGGCGTCAGCGTCGCGACGACGGTGTCGTGGAGATCGTCGAGCAGCGTGATGCCCGACGGCACCGGGACGTCAGCGAGCGTGACCGTGTCGTTGATCTCCAGCATCGAGGCGTCGAAGCTCAGCGACTCAGGGATCTCGTTCGGCAGCGCCTCGATGTTCAACTCGCGGGTGATGTGCTCGAGCACCCCACCGGCCTTCACGCCCGGCGACTCGTCGCCCCCGACGAGCTCGAGTGCCACGACCGCGTGGATCGCGACGTTCAGGTTCACCCGCAGCAGGTCGACGTGCATCGTCTCGCCGCGCACCGGGTGGTACTGCGCCGTCTTGAGGACGGCCGGCGTGGCCTTGCCCTCGTCGACGACCTCGAGCACGGCGCCACGGCCGGCGAGCGCGACGCGCAGCTCGCGGGCATCGACGCTGAAGGCGACGGGCTCGTCGCCGCCGCCGTAGAGGACGCCGGGAACGCGGCCGCTGCGACGCAGACGGCGGGTTGCGCGCGATCCCTCAGGGGTGCGCGTTTCGATCGCAAGTTTCGTGCTCTGGGATGCCATGGCGACGGCGAAGGGTAGCGAACGGGAGGCCCGCCCCGGCGTCCCGGAGAGACCACTACCCCGTGCCGAGCTGGTCGACGGCGCGGTACAGGCGCTGCGCGTCGAACCAGGCGGGCTTCTTGGAGCCGTCGAAATGCAGCAGGCCCTTGGCGTGGATCGGCGAGTCCGGATGCGGGTTGCCGCCGTCCCAGTTCGGTCGCACGCGGAACTCCTGCAGCGCCCAGTAGATCGCGCCGCTGAGCCACGGCTTCGTCGCGTAGATGCCGAGGTGGTAGTTGACGAAGTCCTGCTGGTAGGCATACGTGCCCTTCTCCTCCAGCGGGCCGTCGCGGTTGGCCTCGGCGCCGAACTCGGAGACGAAGATCGCCTTCTTCGGATAGCACGCGCGCACCGTGTCGAGATAGTCCGACAGCGCGTCGCGATCGGCGATCTGGCCGTTGGGACCCGGATACCAGCCGAAGTACTCGTTGATGCCGATGACGTCGAGCGGGGCGTACTGCGGCCGACAGCCGGCCGAGGGATAGCCGGCGACGACGAGCGCGATCGGCCGCGTCGGGTCCAGCGCCTTGGCCTGCCTGGCCGCGCGCGCGATGTAGCTCGCCTGGACCGGGCCGGGTCGCGCCGACAGCTCGTTGCCGATCGACCACAGCATGATCGACGGGTGGTTCTGGTTGGCGATGATGTTCTCCTCGAGCTCGCGCGCGGCGAGCTTGCGCACCTCGAGGCGTTTGAGGTACTGCGTCTTGACGGCGTAGACCGGGATCTCCGACCAGATCAGCAGGCCCTTGCTGTCGGCCAGCTCCTGCAGCTCGGGGTGCAGCGGGTAGTGCGCGCGGATGAGCGTCGCGCCGAGCTCCTTCGCCTGCGCGATGATCTGCGCGCGGCGGGCGCTCGTGATCGCCGCGCCCGTGACGAGGTCGTCCTCGTGCAGGCCGACGCCGCGCAGGTTCACCGGGTGGCCGTTGAGCAGCAGGTGCCCGTCAACGATCTTGATCGAGCGGACGCCGCTGTGCAACTGCCAGCCGACGACCTTGTCCTTGCCCGCGCGCACGCTCACCTTCGCCACGTAGAGGTTCGGCGTCGCCGGCGACCACAGCCGCGGCCGCGCGACCCGCACCGTCCGCTCGAACGTCGCGAAGCTGCGCGGCGGCAGCGTCTTCGTCCCGAGCTTGACGTTGGTCGCGCCGAAGCTCCCGTCGATGCGCACGCGGTTCTTGCGATCGGCGTAGTTGCGCACGGTGACGCGCATGAGGACATTCGCCGAGCAGCTCGAGCACTTGAGCTCGGGCCGCACGAGCAGGCTCGAGATGTCGACGCGGTCGACGCGCTGCAGGTAGACCTCGCGCAGCAGGCCGCCGTAGTTCCACCAGCCGCCCGCGGGATCGCCGGAGCCGGTCAGGCCGGAGGGTGGGAAGTCCGTCGGCAGGCGGCGGTTGTCGACGCGGATGACGAGGCGGTTGACGCCGCTGCGTTTGAGCACCGAGCGCGGGAAGCGCAGCGTGAACGGCAGGTAGGCGCCGGTGTTGCGACCGATTGGGGTGCCGTTGAGCCAGATCTTCGCGCGGTAGTTGACCGACTCGAAGCGCACGAGCCAGTCCATGCGGGCGCGCGCGTCGGGCAGATGGAAGTCCTTGCGATACCAGCCGACGGTGCCGACGAACGAGGCGACCGAGTTGTCGCCGGCGTTCCACGCGTTCGGCACGCTCGTCGGCTTCCAGCCGGTCGTGTCGGTCTGCTTCTGGAAGCCTTGGTCGAGGCCGACGCCGGCCGTGTCGAGCCGAAACAGCCAGTTGCCGCCGAGCAGGTAGCGGTTGTCGGGGCCGTCGTGGTAGACGGTGCCGCGCGTGATGCCGTCGGCGGCGCGCGCCGTGCTCGCCGCGCTCAGGACGACGAGCGCGATGATCGCGAGCAGCGCGATGGTCGCGGGTGTGAGCGGGCGGTGGATGCGCATGTTCGTCCGGGCCAACCCGCCGCCGCACCGCGAGTTGCGCCTTAGGGGCAGCTCGACTCCCGCGGGATCGGGGCGCTGAGGCGCAGGAGGCTAACCGACGTCCCGGCGAACACGTTGCCCTTGCGGCGCACGAGCACACACTGCACGATCGTGTTGTCCGGGTTGGTGAACCAGACGACGCGCGTCGGCTTCGTCCGGCTCGTCACCGAGTGGGCGGTCTGCGACTGATACAGCGCGATCTTGACCTCGCCGGGCGCGCGCAGGCGCTTGGCGTCCGCGCGCACGAGCGCCTCGCAGGCCGCGTCGGGGCACCGCAGGACGCGCAGCATCGCGGCCGCGTCGCCCTTCGCTTGGGCCTTCAGCACCGTGACGACGTCGCCACGCTCGTTCGTGTCGTTGCTCAGCCAGCGCGTGACGAAGAACGCGACGGCGAGGAAGGCGATGACGGCGACGGCGATGAGGACGGGACGCTTCACGCGGCCATTCTCACGGCGAGCGGTCCGCGGCGCGCCGCCGCAGCGCGCCGGGGTTGCGCCGCGGCGCTCAGCCCGTGCGGTGGAAGTCGTCTCCGTTGAGCTCGAGGAAGCGCTGCACGGAGGCCTCCTGGTGGTCCAGCCGGGCGACCATCCGGCGGGCGTGTTCGGCGGCGCGCTGCTCGAAGTCCTCGAGGCAGCGCTCAGGATCGTCGGACAGCTGGTAGACGTGGGCGAGGTCTTGCTGCGCGCAGACGATCCCCATCGGCGGACGACCCTCGGCGAGCGTGCGCGCGCCGCAGACGGCGGCGACGAGCATTCGCCGTTCGGGCGCGGTCAGCGCGACGGGCATCAGGCGGTGGGCGGGAAGCCGCACGCCGAGGTCGACGGAGCGCTCGATCTCGACGTCGCCGCCGGTCGCCGCGGCGAGCGGGCCGGCCCACACCGCGAGCACCGTGTCGGCGGCGACGATCGCGTCGCGCAGCGCGCGCGCCTGCGAGGCATAGAGCTCCTCGGCCTCGTTGCGCGAGGAGGCCTCTGCGAGGTCGAGGTCGCACGGGACGCGCAGGAGCTCGGAGGCGCCGACCGCGGAGCCCGCGGCGCGACCGCCGTTGGTGACGTAGGTCTGCAACGTGCCGAGGTCACGGCGCCCGTGGAAGATCACGGTCAACGCCTCCGACAGCGGGAGGTCTGCCACCTTGAGCGCCACGGACGCGCACGCCTCGGCGTCGAGCAGCGCACGCTGGAGAAGATCATCGGCCTGGTCCATGTCAGCCTCCCGGTTCGTTCCGACTCATTGTGACGGCTGGGGGGTACTCTGCGCGAGATATGAAGCTTCTTTACAAACCCTTCGGGATCATCATCGGCATCGTGGCCGGAATCCTCGCGCGCAAGGCATTCGACGAACTCTGGGGGCACATCGACGAGCGCGAGCCGCCGGAGGCGACGACGCTCGAGGCTTCGTGGGGTCGCGTCCTCGGCGCGGCGGCGCTGCAGGGCGCCACGTTCGCCGTCACGCGAGCCGCCGTGAACCGCAGCGGCGCGAAGGGCTTTCAGCATCTCACCGGCATCTGGCCGGGCGAGAAGCGCCCCGACCTCGAATAGGCGCTAGCACCGCCGCGCACCCCGTGCCGTTGACCACGGGGCGAACGGCGGCTTGATCACATCCTCGTGGATCGTCGCGAGCGCCTGGACGGACGTCCGAGCCCGGGCGGGTCAGCCGCCGCCGAGCACGAAGCCGCGCTGCGCCAGCACGTCGAGGTCGTCCTCGAACGCCGCGAAGTCGCGGGCGCGCAGATGCTCGAAGGGCACGCCGTTTGGTCCGCGCCGGCGCAGCCAAGAGCGCAGCGTCGCCGGGCCGACGCGGTCAAGCGCCTCCTTCGTCAGCACGAGCAGGATCCCGAGCTCGGGCCGGTGTGCGAGCTCGCCCGTAATGACCGAGATCGGATCGACGGCGAGGATCTCGCAGAGCTCGTCGTCGGAGAGCCCGAGGCGCTGCATGAGCTCGACGGCGGGGCTGTCCATCAGCGCCGTCGCTGGCGAGCGGTAGAGGGCTGGTGCCGGCTGCGCGTCGCCACGGAGGCCGGCTAGAAGAG
This sequence comes from Solirubrobacterales bacterium, assembly GCA_038260305.1. Lineage (GTDB taxonomy): Bacteria > Actinomycetota > Thermoleophilia > Solirubrobacterales > Solirubrobacteraceae > CADCVQ01. The sequence continues at coordinate 303,558 of JBBSNY010000001.1, read as the reverse complement.
CTGGTTCTCGCCGCCGAAGACGTCGCTGACCGAGCGGTCGCTGAAGATGCTGCGAATCGAGTCGGTCAGTAGGTCGGCGCAGGAGAGCTGGCGGATGTTGTCCGGGGCGCCCGGGCGCAGCGGGATCGTGTCGGTGACGACGATCTGCTCGAAGCGCGAGGCCGCGAGGTTCTCGAAGGCGGGGCCGCTCATCACCGGGTGCGTGGCCGCGGCGTAGACGGCCCGCGCGCCGGCGTCGATGACCGCCTGGCCGGCGACCCGCAGCGTCGTCGCGGTGTCGATGATGTCGTCGACGATGATCGCCGTCTTGCCCTTGACGTTGCCGATGATGTGGCCGATCTCGGCGACCTGCTGGGCGGGGCGCTCCTTGTCGAGGATCGCGAGGTCGGCGCCGAGCTTGGAGGCGAACTTCTTGTTGAGCTTCACGCGGCCGGCGTCCGGCGCGACGACGACGAGGTCCGACAGGCCGAGGTCCTTGAAGTGTTGGGTGAGCATGAAGAGCGCGGTCATGTGGTCGACCGGCTTGGAGAAGAAGCCCTGGATCTGGCCCGCGTGCAGGTCCATCGTCAGGACGCGGTCGGCGCCCGCGCCCTCGAGCATGCGCGCCACGAGGCGCGCGGAGATCGGCTCGCGCGGCGCGGACTTCTTGTCCTGGCGGCTGTAGCCGAACCACGGCGTGACGGCGATGACGCGGTGCGCGCTCGCCCCGACAGCCGCGTCGATCATGAGCATGAGCTCCATCAGCGCGTCGTTCGGAGACAGCCCGTTGACGGGATTGGCGCACATCGGCTGGACGATGAAGACGTCGGCCCCGCGCACGGATTCGCCGTACTTGCAGTAGACCTCGCCGTTCGTGAACGTCTTCAGCGTCACCGGCCCGGGCTCGATCCCGAGCTTCGAGGCGATGCGAGCGGAGAGCTCCGGGTTCGCCCGCCCGGAGAACAACATGAGGTTCTTGTCGTAGCCGAGGTTGAGGCGGGTGGCCGGCAACGGCTGCGTCTCGACCGCGCTCATCGCAAGGGTCAGTCTAGTGGTCGAGGTCGGCGTCATCGGTCCTCGGTCCCGAGCTTGCGCTTGGCGTAGCCCTCGTGGATTGTCTGGCGCTCGCGGGCGATCCCGAGCGCGCCGGGCGGCACGTCCTTCGTGATCGCGGAGTTCGCACCCGTGAACGTGTCGTCGCCGAGCGTCACGGGGGCGACGAGCGTCGTGTCGACCCCGGTGTGCACGCGATCGCCGATCGTCGTGCGGTGCTTGTTGACGCCGTCGTAGTTGGCTGTGATCGTGGCCGCCCCGAGGTTCGTGTCCTCGCCGATGTCGGCGTCGCCGATGTAGGACAGGTGCGGAACCTTGCTGCCGGCGCCGACATCGGAGTTCTTGATCTCGACGAACGTGCCGGCCTTCGAGCGCTCGCGCAGATGCGTGCCGGGGCGCAGGTAGGCGAACGGGCCGACGGTCGCCTGATCGTCGATCTCGGCGCAGACGACGTAGGAGTGCGGGATCGTGACGTCGTCGTGCAGCGTCGCGTCGATGAGCGTCGTGAGGGGGCCGATGCGGCAGCCGCGGCCGATGCGCGTGGCGCCGCGCAGGAACGAGCTCGGCTCGATCGTCGTGTCCTCGCCGATCGTGACCGCGACATCGATGAGCGTCGACGTCGGGTCCACGATCGTGACCCCGGAGCGGCCGTGCGCGTCGTGGATGCGCCGCTGGGCGATCGCGCGGGCCTGCGCAAGCTGGACGCGGTCGTTGATCCCGAGCGCGTCGTCGGGGTCCTCGAGGACGTGCGCCGCCACGTCGCGGCCGCCGAGCCGCAGCGCCGGCAGGACGTCGGGGAGATACAGCTCGCCCTGCGCGTTGTTCGGGCTGAGGTGGGTCAGGGCGGTCTTCAGCGCCCACCCGTCGAAGGCGAAGATCGAGCTGTTGACCTCGTGGATCTCAAGCTGCTCGGGGGTCGCGTCGCCCGCGGCCTTCGTCTCGACGACGCGCACGACGTTTGCGTCCGCGTCGCGCACGACGCGGCCGTAGCCGGTGGGGTCGTCGAGCACGATCGTGGCCATCGTCGCGGCGGCGCCGCTCGCGGCGTGCGCCTGGACGAGCCCGGTGATCGCCGCGCCGGTGATCAGCGGCGCGTCGCCCGGCAGGATGACCACGACGCAGCTGTCGTCGATCTCGCCGGCCGCCGCCCGGACCGCCCCGCCGGTCCCGTTCGCAACAGGCTGCACGACGCTCGTCACGCCTGCGGGCAGATGCCCCGCGAGCGTGTTCGCCGGTGAGTCGACGACGACGATCTTCGTCGCCCCCGCCGCGGTCGCGGCGGCGATAGGCCAGCCCACGAGCGGACGCCCACAGAGGTCGTGCAGCATCTTCGGCGTGGCCGAGCGCATGCGCGTACCCTGGCCGGCGGCGAGGACGACGACGGTGAGATCTGGCATGCCAGCATCCTAGGGTTATCCTGTCCTGGGCCCCGAGCCCAATTTACTGGGGAGTGGTGTAACGGCAGCACGGGACTCTTTGGAAGTCCATGATCAGGTTCGAATCCTGGCTCCCCAGCTGACGCTTCCTCCGTTGGAAGCCCATTTCGACCCACGGCGCCACGAGCCGCCGCAGCCGTTCGGACCCGGCCTCAGTCGAAGCGGTAGAACGTCCCGACGGGCTGCAGCGCGTCAGGATCGATCTTCGGCACGGCCGCGACGAGCGTGCTGGCGAGCGTCTCGCCGCTCGCGCCGATGAGACGGATGAGCTCCTCGACCGGCGTCGCCTCGGCCTTGACGCCGTTGGCGTAGTCCGTCGCGTAGCCGATCAGCGCGTACGGGATCTCGGCTTCGCCGGCGAGCACCGTCTCGGGCCCCGCGGTCTGGCTGACGACCGTGACGCCGCAGTTGCGCAGCATGCGGATCTCGGTCTTCGTGTTGAAGCGCGGGCCGTCGACGTGGCCGTAGCAGCCGCCGTCGCGGACGTGATGGCCGGCCTCGCGGGCGCCCTCGATGAGCGCTTGGCGCAGCGGCTCGGAGAACGGCGACTCGTAGATCCAGTGGCCGCGGCCCTGCTCGCCGGGCTCGGTGTAGAGCGTGCAGATCGAGCCGTCGGGCAGGCGGTTGGTCAGGAAATGAAGATCGTCGAAGACGACGAGGGTGCCGAGCGAGAGGTCGTGGTCGATCGCGCCGCAGACCGTGACCGACAGGATCGCGTCCGCGCCGCGCTCCTTGAAGGCTGCGATGTTCGCCTGGTGGGTGACGGCGCTGGAGAGCAGCTCGTGGCCGGGCCGGTGGCGCGAGATGTGCAGGACGTCGACGCCCGCGAAGCGCCCGCTTGTGACCGGCGCGGAGCCGAAGCGGGTCTCGACGAGCTCGGGCTCACCGTCGGCCTCGATGCCGGGCAGCGCGTAGGTTCCCGACCCGGTGAGGATGCCGATCAGCATTGCGCCGGGATCCTAGTGGCCAGTCCAGTGGTCCGCCGCGACCGTCGTACCAACGGCCGTCCGGTCCGCCGCTCGCGGAACGGCCTAGGAGCTGCCGGGCTGTTGGCGCCGCGGCACGCGACCGGCCGCCGTGCCGGGCTCAGTCGCCGGTCCGCTCGGCGCCGTCACGCCGAGCACGCGCATTGCCTTGAGGCCGAGCGACAGCTTCTCGCGCCCGTCCGTCGATCCGACGTCCAGGCCCGACAGCTCGCGCACCCGCTCCAGGCGGTAGCGGATCGTGTGGCGATGCGTGAAGAGCTTCTGTGCCGTGCCGGCCACGTTGCCGTCGTTGTCGAGGAAGGCCTCGACGGTGCGCACGAGGTCGGTCTCGTACTGGTCGTCGTAGGCGACGAGCGGTTCGACGGTCTCGGCGTAGAAGCGCTGCAGCTCGGCCGGGTCCTCGCTCATCGCCGATAGCAGGAGCCGGTAGGCGCCGGTCTGCTCGAACGCCAGCAGCGGGTGCTCTTCGTCGCCCTCGGCGACGTTGACGGCGAGCAGCGCCTCGTTGCCGGCGCGGTGCAGGTCCATCGGATCATCGGCGACGCGGCTTCGTCCGAGCGCGAACGTGTGTCCCGGCAGACTCGCCTGCAGCTCGCGCAGGACCCCTTCGGCGGCGCGCTTGGCGATCGCGTCGTCGCCACCGGGGACGAGCACGACGACCTCGGCCGCGGTCGCTTCGCGCTCCGCGGGCGCGGCGATCGCGCTTGCGACGACCGCGCGGGCGCCGCGCTCTGCGGTCGCGAGCACGCGGGTCCGCCAGCCCTCCTCGGTCGGGACGTGCGCATGCGCACGGGCGACGAGGACGCTGCCGCCGGCGGCAAGGTCGACGCCGAGGTCGCCGGCGCGGCCGATCAGATCCTCGGCGCTCGCGAACTGGCGCGACAGCAGTGCGCGCAGGAAGGCGCTGGAGGCGTCCTGCGAGGCGCGTGCCGGCGCCCGGACGCGCTCGACCTCCGAGGCCACGAGCGTGGTGACGAGCCGGACGAGCGCCGGCCCCGGCTCCGCGCGCGCCCGCATGCGCAGTTGCCCGACGGAGGCGTCGGCGACGCGCAGCTCGATCGTTTCGACGCCGGCGGCACCGTCCAGCAACGAGCGCTCGTCGGCGGGGGAGCGGGCGGCGACGGCCAGGACCGAGCCGGTGCGGTCGAGCAGGACGAGGCTGGCCTCCAGCACCCGCGCGGCGGCGCGGACGACATCGGGGAGCCCAGCGCCCGATTCAACCGCCTCGGTGATCGAGTCAAGTGCAGCAAAATCGAGCCCCGGTGTCCTCTCGGCGGGGCTGGCCATGGTCATAGGCTACGCGCCGATGGTGTCCCAGTAGTAGGCGATCGCGGCACCGCCCAGCGCACCGACCACGATCAGTGCCACCAGGACGAACAGCGAGAGGAAGCTCGCGGCCACGCGTTCCCAGGTCTTGCTGTACGAGGACCACGCCGGAAACGCGATCAACGCGACGAACGCCGCCAGCGCACCGATCGCGCACACCGCCGCCACGACATAGGTGATCTGGCCGCTCGACACGGGATGAATTGTGCCGTAGTTCGCGGACGATCGACAGCCAGACGACTCATACATCAGTAGCTCGGTCTGGCTGGGCGCTACTCCGTCATCGGGCCGGCGGGGTGCGTGAGGATCGGCGGCGGCACGCGGCCGGACTCCACGAGGATGTCGAACGCGGCCGCGCCACGCCCGCGATGGTCGTCCTCGCTGAACAGCGCGAGCACGGTCGGCCCCGAGCCCGACACGATCGCGTGGTCGGCGCCCGCCGCCAGCGCGGCCTCGAGCGCCTCGTCGATTGTCGGGCACAGCGACCGCGCGGCATCCTGGAGGTCGTTGTACACCCGATCGAGCACGGTCTCCGACGACAGCGCGGCCTGGATCCGGGTCAGCGAGCGCGCGAGCCCGAGGGTGTCGCGACAGAGACCGAGCCGATCGGCCTCCGCGTAGACGTCCGCGGCCCGCAGCTCGGCGTTGACGGGCACGACGATGACGGTGTAGTCGAAGCGGGCATCGAGCGGCCGCAGGCGGGCCCCGATTCCGGTCGCGAGCACGAGCCCGCCGCGGATCTGGCTCGGCACGTCGGCGCCGAGGCCCGCGGCGATGTCCTGCAGCCAGCGCCGGTCGTCGAGGCCGGCCGCCTCCGCAGCAAGGCGCAGCGCGGCCGCCGCGTCCGCCGATCCACCGGCCATCCCGCCGGCGAGCGGCACGCGCTTGACGATCTCCACGCGTACGGGTGGGCCGTCCCATGCCGTCTGCTCGCGAAACGCGGCGAGCGCGGAGGCCGCGAGGTTCGGGCCGACGACGCCGGGGCAGACGACCTCGTCGGCGTGCAACCCGGGCGGTCCGATCGTCATCGTCACGTCGTCGCAGAGCGCGAGCGAGTCCATGAGCGTGACGATCTCGTGGCGGCCGTCGGGCCGCAGCGGACCGACGAACAGGCAGAGGTTGATCTTGCCCCGCGCCTGGGTCGTGAGGATCTTCATCTGCTGAGCTTCGCCTGTAGGAGGCGAAAGTCCTGCGGCGACAAGCGCTCGGCGCGGACATCGGGCGGGTGCCCGAGCTCGGCGAGCGCCTCGCGGGTGCGCTCGCGGACGTCCGCCGGAGCGCCTGGTCGGAGGGCGAGCGAGCCCGCGAGCGCCTTGCGGCGATGGGCGAACGCGGCCCCGACGAGCTCGCGCAGCGCCGGTTCGGCCGCGGGACCGCTGCGGCGCAGGCCGACCAGGACGGAGTCGACGTTCGGGACGGGTGCGAAGACGCTGCGCGACACGGCGCGCAGCACCTGCACCTCGCAGGCGAGCTGCGCGAGCACCGACGGCACGCCGTACGCGCCGCTGCCGGGCCCGGCGGCGAAGCGCTCGCCGACCTCCTTCTGGACCATCCCGACCCACAGCCCCACGTGCTCGAGCTCCTCGATCGTGCGCAGGATCGCGCCCGCCGCGATGCCGTAGGGCAGGTTCGCGACGACCTTCGTCGGTGCCGGTGTCAGCGCGCGCAGGTCGAGGCGCATCGCGTCTGCGACATGCAGCGTGACGTTGTCGAAGCGGTCGATCGCGTCGCGCAGCGGCGCTTCGAGGCCGCGGTCGAGCTCGACGATGTGGGCATGCGCGACGAGCGGCGCGAGGTGCTCGCTGAGCACGCCGAGGCCGCCGCCGATCTCCAGGACGACGTCGTTCGGGCCGAGCTCGGCTGCGCGCTCGATGACGCCGAGCATGTTCGAGTCGATGAGGAAGTTCTGGCCGAGCTCGCGTTTCGGTCGCACGCCGAACTCGCGCATCCGGCGCAGGCTCGGCTGGGTCGGGGCCACGCGCTCGTCGGAGCGCAGCGCGGCCGCGTCGTGCCTCACCATCCGAACAGCCCGGCCGCGTTGCGCTCGACGACCTGCTCGAGCTGCTCGTACTCGACGCCGCGCTGCCGCGCGACGAAGCGCGCGGTGTGCACGACGAACGCCGGCTCGTTGCGCTGCTTGCGCACGACCTGGGGCGTCAGATACGGCGCATCGGTCTCGACGAGCAGGCGATCGTCGGGCACGCGGGCTGCGGCCTGCGCGATGTCGGTCGCCGATCCGTAGGTGACGTTGCCCGCGAATGAGATCCACCAGCCCTGCTCAAGGCACTCGTCGAGGCGGCCGGCCATCGTGAAGCAGTGCAGGATCACGTCGACGCCGGCGGCGTGCTCGAGCAGGGTGTCGATCGTGTCGTCCTCGGCGGAGCGGGTGTGGATGACGAGCGGCTTGGCGGTTGTGCGCGCGAGCTCGATCTGGGCGACGAAGGCGCGCAGCTGGTCCTCGCGCGGCGCGTAGTCGCGGAAGTAGTCGATCCCCGTCTCGCCGATCGCGACGCAGCGCGGGTGCCGGGCGAGCTCCTGTAGCTCGGCGAGATCGGCGTCGTCGAAGCACGTCGCCTCGTTCGGGTGGCGGCCGATCGCTGCGAAGACCTGCGGGAAGCGCTCGGCGGCGTCGAGCGCTTGGCGGCAGGTCTCCCCGGTCGTGCCGACGGTCAGCATCCGCGTGACACCCGCCGCGGCGGCCGCCGCGACGAGATCGCCGTCGTCGGGCTTGCAGACGTGCAGGTGTGTGTGGCTGTCGATCATCGGCGCACGCGGCACTACTTGGGCTTCGGAAACAGCGGTGCCAGCGTCGCGATCGCGCCGAGCCGGCCGGCCCGCATGCGCGCGCCGTCGAGCTCGAGCTCTGGCGCGCCGAGCGCGGCGAGCAGCTTGTCGATGCTCTCGGGGATCCACGGGTGCAAAGCGACCGCGACGACACGCAGGCCCTCGCTCAGCGACGCGAGCACGCGGTCGAGGTCGGCGGCGCGGGCCTCGTCCTTGGCGAGCACCCAGGGCGCCTGGGCCTCGACGTAGCGGTTCAGCCGCCGCACGCGCTGCCAGATCGCGTCGAGCGCTCCGCTGAGGTCGGCGCGGTCCAGCAGCTCTGAGATCTCGCCGATCATCGAATCGATCTCGGCCGCGAGCTCCGGATCGGGCTCGGCGGACGGGACGCTGCCGCCGCGGTAGCGGTGGACCATCGCGATCGTGCGGCTGGCGAGGTTGCCGAAGTCGTTGGCGAGCTCGGAGGCGTAGACGACGGCGAAGCGGTCCTCGGAGACCTCGCCGTCTTGGCCGAAGGTCACGTCGCGCATGCAGTAGAAGCGCAGCGCGTCGGCGCCGTACTCGTCGATGATCTCGAAGGGGTCGATCGCGTTGCCCATCGACTTGCCCATCTTGTCCTTGCCGATCAGCAGGAAGCCGTGGACGAAGACGTGCTCGGGCAGCGCCAGCCCTGCGGCGAGCAGCATCGCCGGCCAGAACACCGTGTGGAACTTCAGGATGTCCTTGCCGATGATGTGAAACTGCGCCGGCCAGAAACGCTCGGTGAGGTTCTCGCCCGGCTTGGCGTAGGACAGCGCCGTGTAGTAGTTCAGCAGCGCGTCGAACCAGACGTAGAAGACGTGCTCGGGATCCCACGGCACGGGCACGCCCCACTTCAATGTCGAGCGGCTCAGCGAGACGTCCTGCAGGCCGGACTCGATGAACGATCGCGCCTCGTTGTAGCGCTGGCGCGGCATGACGAAGTCCGGCTGCTCGTCGTAGAGGCGGATGAGATCGTCCTGGAAGGCCGACAGCTTGAAGAAGTAGTTGTCCTCCTTCTCGCGGATCAGCGCGATGCGGTGGATCGGACAGGTGTGGTCCTCCCCCGCCTCCGCGTCGGTCTTGAAGTCCGCGCAGCGCGGGCAGTACCAGCCCTCGTAGACGCCCTTGTAGACGTGCCCGTTGTCGCGGATCCGCGACAGCACCTCCTGCACCTTCGCCTTGTGCTCGGGGTCGCTCGTTCGGATGAAGAAGTCGATGGAGACATTCAGCCGCGGCGCGAGGTTCTTGAAGTGCGGCGCGTTGAGATCGACGAGCTCCTGCGGCGTCATGCCCTTCGCCTCGGCCGCGAGGGCGACCGGCTCGCCGTGCTCGTCGGTGCCCGTCAGGAAGAACACGTCGTCGCCGCGTTGACGCATGTGGCGGGCCAGGACGTCAGCCGCGATCGTCGTGTACGCGTGCCCGAGGTGGGGGGCGGCGTTGACGTAGTAGATCGGCGTCGTGACGTAGAAGCTCATCGGACGCAGCAGGGTAGTGATCGAGCCCGGATCCTCGGCGCCCGAATCGACCTGCAATCACGTCGCCGGCACGCGTCGGTGGCGGGTTCGACCCTCGCCGGGCGAGGCCGAAGTCAGGCTTCAGCCGTAGGTGGCCCGCAGGAGCTCGTCGACACACAGCTCGGGGAGCCCGGCCGGCGGATCCGCAAGGCGCCCGCCCGCGCGCAGCTCGAGGACCTTCGCGTAGTGGCCGTCGTGTGGGGCGCGATGGACGACCACGCGACGCGCCGCGACATCGAAGACCCAGTACTCGCCGACGCCCGCTTCGGCGTACAGCTCCGCCTTGCGCTTGAGGTCGCGGCGCAGTGAGGAGATCGACACCTCGACCGCGAGCACGGCGCTACCGGGGTGGTACGGCCGCGGCGTATCACGTGCGATGACCATGAGATCGGGCTCGGGCTCCGACCCGGTCAGCGTGAGCGCGGCGCTGGCCCGCACCTGGAAGGCCTCGAGGTCGGCCCCGAGCATGGCCCATTGCAGCAGCCACGCGATCGCGTTCTCGTGCTCGGGGCTCTTCATGTCCTTGAGCACGAGCAGGCCGTCGATGAGCTCGCAGTTCGGGAACTCGTCGAACGCGCCGGACTCGATGAGCCGGTGGTAGTCGTCGGTCGACATCCGGTACAGCTCGTCGAGCTCGACGTGCGCGGACATGGCTTCGATGATAGGCGCGTCATGACCTTGCGTGGAGGCCGTTCTCATACCGACCGCGCCATCCGCGCGGCGACCGCGATCGCCCGACGGCGACGGCGCAGGTGTACGAATCCGCCGAGCGGCAGCCCGAGCCCGACGCAGCCGAGGCCGACCCAGACGAGCCACCCGACCCGGCCTGCCGCCGACGGGCCCGCATCGATCGGTGGCGACCACCCTGGCCCGAGCCGCGGCATCGGCCGGTCCGGCGCCGGTCGCAAGCGTGGCGCCCGCAGCGGCGCCGGCCCGAGCCGCGGCGTCAGCACGCGCGGCGCCGGTCGCAAGCGCGGCGCCCGCAGCGGCGCCGGGCCGAGCCTCGGCGGGCGGGCGCGGGGGGCCGGGCCGAGGCCGGGCGGCAATCCCGGAGTGCCGCCGCCGAACAGGCTCAGGGGATCGACGTAACGCCCGCTCGCCGCTTCGCGGACACCCAGATGCACGTGCGGGGTCGAGACCGCCGGCTTGCCCGAGCGCCCGATCGTGCCGAGACGCGCACCCGCTCGCACCGCCTGCCCGCGGCGCACGGCCAGGACGCCGAGGTGCTGGTAGGTCGCGATCAGCGGGCCGCAGCGGGTGCTGACCGTGAGGCCGCCGCCCGGCACGCGGCCGGCGAAGCTCACCCGGCCCGAACAGGCCGACCGGACCGCGGCGCCCAGCGGTGCGGCGAGGTCGACGCCGCGGTGCTGACCGGCCGCGTAGGGGTTGGCGCCGACCTCGAAGGCGCGCAACAGCGGTCCCTGCACCGGCCGCCGCCACGAGCCGGCGTGCGCCGGCGGGGCGGCGAGCAGCAGCACGAGCAGCGACAGGACGATCGGCACCGCTCGAAGCTACGGCCGGTTCGCCCCACAGACGCTCGCTGCGCGTCATTCGTCGCGAAGCCGCGCGTCCTTCCGCGCAAAGCGCGCCTCTCCCGGCGCAGATCGGATCCTGCGCGAGCGGGCCGCGCACGAGGCGGTCCGCGCCCGGCTCAGCGCTCCTGCACGATCTCCTCGTACGGACGGCGGTCGGCGCGCTCGATCCACTCCTCCGCGGTCAGCCGCCGCGGGTCGCGCGCCGTCACGGGATAGCCGAACGTCAGGACGGTGGCGACCTGCTCGCCCTGCTCGTGGCCGACGATCTCCCGCAGCGCCTCGGCGTCGGCGATCCCGTTCGGGCACGAGCCGATGCCGTCGTTGGACGCCGCGAGCATCATGTTCTGTGCGGCCCGGCCCGCGTCGAACGCCGTCGGGCCCTTCGCCCCGGCGACGATCACCACGACGAGCGCGGCACCGCGCACGTTCTCCGGCGCGTAGACGCAGTCCGCCGCCCGCTCCACGAGCTCGGCCGAGCGCAGCACGACGAAGCGCCGCGCCTGGCGATTCTTCGAGCTGCCGGTGACGCGACCGGCCTCGAGGATGCGCCGCTCGGCGTCGCCGTCGAGCGGCCTCGTGTCATACGTACGCAGCTCGCGCTTGCTCGCGACCGCAAGGTAGACGTCCATGCGCCCCAGCGTACCCGCGAGGGCCCCGCCTCCCACCGCTCCCCGACGGCCTTCACGTGCGGCGCCGCCGACCGTCTAGCACCGCGGTCCGCCCGCTGGGCTTCGTCTCCGGCGTCGAGACGACGCATCCCGACAAGGGCACGGAGATGTTCCTCTACGAGCTCGGCGTCGCCGAGGACGCCCGCCGCCGCGGTGTCGGCGGCGCGCTCGTCGACGCCCTCGCGACGCTCGCCCGTGAGCGCGGCTGCTACGGGATGTGGACCGCGACCGAGCACGACAACGCCGCCGCGCTCGCCACGTACCGCGGCGCCGGGGCGCGTACGGACGCGTCGCACGTCACGGTCGACTGGGACTTCGGAGAACGGGAAGCGCGGTAGGTACTACGCGCGCGGCAGCGCGTCGACGCGCTTGATCCACGAGCGCAGCCGCCCGTGGTCGTACTCCGACAGCTGCTGATACTCGTCGAGGATGACGTGAAACGGCTCGTTGTCCGCCGGCTCGCGCTCGAGCGCGGCGTACTTCACGAACGGGAACACGGCGCAGTCGACGGCCGAGAGCTCGTTGCCCATGAGGAACTTGCGACCGAGCAGCATCGTCTCGAAGCCGTCCAGCGCCGCGGCCATCTCACGCCCCAGGCCGATGATGACCATGTGGTCGGGATCCTCGGACGCGAGCTCCGCCTCGATGCCGTTCGGGAACAGCTTCCAGACGCGGTTGAACCAGTCGATGAAGAACATCATCTCGGCGACGCGCCCGTCGTCGGCCGGAAACAACGGCTGGTGATGGGGAACGAGCGAGTCGACGTAGGCGATGATCCGCGTCGAGTCGCTGACGACGTTGTCGCCGTCGATGAGCACCGGCACGAGCGGCTGGCCGCTCACGCGCTCGACTTCGCTGCGGTCGTCATTGCTGATGTAGCGCGACTCGACCTCGATGCCCTTGTGCCCGAGCGCCAGCGCGACCCGTTCAGCGTTCGTCGAGAAGTTCGCGCGGTAGAGGCGCATCATCGGCACGCGGCGGACGGTAGCGGGGTCGCCGCGCGGGCGCGGCTAGGAGTCCGCGCCGTCGGCCATCAGCGCGCGGTACAGGGCGTTCGCCTTGACGCCCGTCAGGGACGCCACAACCGAGCTCGCCGGGCGCGGCTTCGCGCCCGCCTCCACGAGCCGGCGCAGCGCAGCGAGCGCTGGGCCGAGATCGGGCTCGCCGGCGGGCGCACCGCCGACCACGAGCACGACCTCGCCGCGCGGCGGCGCCTCGGCGTAGCGCGCCGCGAGCTCGGCCGCGGTGCCGCGCACGATCTCCTCGTGCAGCTTCGTCAGCTCGCGGCAGACGACGACCGGCCGCTCACCATCGATCTCCGCCAGCGCCGCGAGCGACGCCGCAACCCGGTTGGGCGACTCGAACGCGACGATCGTCTCGGGTGCCCGGAACAGCTCGCCGAACGTGCCCTTCTTGCGCGGTAGGTAGCCGACGAAGCGCCATGTGTCCGACGGCAGCGCGCTCGCCACGAGCGCACTCAGCGCCGCGCTCGGCCCCGGCAGCACCTCGACGGCGAGCCCTGCCGCAACGCACCCCCGCACGAGCACGAAGCCGGGATCGGACACGAGCGGCGTGCCCGCGTCGGAGACGAGCGCGACGACGTCGCCGGCGTTCATCCGCTCGACGAGCTGCGCCGCGCGGGCAGTCTCGTTGTGCTCGTGGTAGCTGACGAGCTTCGCCGACACCCCGTAGCGCTCGAGCAGCACACGCGTACGGCGCGTGTCCTCGCAGGCGATGACCGTCGCGTCGCGCAGCGCGCTCAGCACGCGCAGCGTGATGTCCTCGAGATTGCCGATCGGCGTCGGGCAGACGACGAGCCGGCCTCTCATGCGACCGCCCCGATCCCGTCGAGCGCGAGCGCCGCGGCGCCGAGCATCCCCGACTCCGCGCCGAAGCGCGCGGGGACGATCCGCACGTGCTCCTTGGACGGCGACAGCGCCCGCCGCGCAACGACCTCGCGCGCCGGCTCCAGCAGCAGCTCGCCGGCGGCGATGACACCGCCGCCGATGACGACGACGTCGGGGTTGAGCATGTTCACGAGGTTCGCGATCCCCACACCCAACCACGATCCGATCAGCGCCAGCGTGTCGACCGCCGCGATGTCACCGTCGTGGGCGAGCTCGGTGACGAGCGGGCCGGTGATCTCGCGGCCCTCGGCGAGCGCCCGGCCGAGCCCCGACCGCGGTCGCTCGCGGGCGACCCGCGCGGCCTCGCGCACGAGCGCCGTCCCCGAGCACATCGCCTCCAGGCAGCCGTGGTTCGGGCAGTTGCCCTGACAACGCGGCCCGTCGGCCTGCACGACCATGTGCCCGAGCTCGGCGCCGGCGCCCGGGCTGCCGCGCTGCAGCGCGCCGCCGACGACGAGACCACCGCCGATCCCGGTCCCGAGCGTCAGCAGCGCGGCGTCGCTCGCGCCGGCCGCCGCGCCGAAGCGCCACTCGGCGAGCATCGCGCCGTTGGCGTCGTTGTCGACGAAGACGGGCAGGCCGAGGCGCTCGGCCATGATGTCGCGAAACGGCAGGTCGGCGAGCGGCAGGTTGACGGCCATCACGGCGATCCCGCGTTGCGCATCGATGAGACACGGGATCCCGATGCCGACCGCCGACACCGTTCCAGACGCCGCCTCGATCGCATCGCGGACCTCGGCGACGGCGGCGACGACCGTGTCGAGAACGCCCGCCTGGTCGCTCGCGCGCGACGATCGGGTCGCCCGATGGTGGACGTTCAGTGCCGGATCGACCGCGCCGGCCAAGAGCTTCGTGCCACCGAGGTCGACCCCGATCACGCAGCCGGTCGACACGATGGGCCACCATACACGGCTGCATGCCCGCACCCACGGACCCCGAGGGCGCACGCGAGTACCGCGTCTACCGCTCACGCAAGCCCCTCTTCGGCAAGCGCTCCAGCGGCGATCGCGAGGAGCTCGCGCAGCTGCGTGGGGAGGGCGAGCGGACCGATCCAGGCGGGGCGGGCGGGCCGGGTGACGGGCCTGGCGAACCCGGCCGCGGACGACGGCGTGGTCGAGCTCGCGGTCCGCGGCGCGGCTGGTCGGGCGGTCGGATCGCGCGCTGGGTCCTCGGCGCGATCGCGACCTGGATCGCGATCTCGGTCGTCGTCTTCCTCATCAGCGCGCAGATCCAGCAGGGATCGATCGGCGATGACGCCAACGCCCGCCTCGGCGGCGGCGGCTACCCGCTGTGGTCGGCCAACAACGTGCTCGTGCTCGGCTCCGACCAGCGCGTCAAGGGCACCAAGGAGCCCGGCGCGCAGACGACGGGTGGCCGCTCGGACTCGATCATGCTGATGCGCGTCGGCGGCGGCGCGAACAGCCGGCTGTCGATCGCGCGCGACACCGTCGTCGACATCCCCGGCCACGGGCGTTCGAAGATCAACGCGGCGTTCGCCTACGGCGGTGCCGCGCTCGCGATCCAGACCGTCGAGCAGTACACGGGTGTCAACGTCAACCACGTCGTCGTCGTCAGCTTCGACGACTTCCCCGACCTCATCGACGCGATGGGCGGCGTCACCTACAAGGGCGGCTGTGTCGTCTCGCGCATCAACGGCGGCTTCAAGAACGGCGGCTTCACGCTGCGCCTGCGCGCGGGCAAGTCGCACATCAACGGCAAGCAGGCCCTCGCCCTGGCACGTACGCGCCACAACGACTGCAACAAGCACGAGGACGACCTCACGCGCGCGCACCGCCAGCAGAAGGTCATCAGCTCGATGAAGTCGCGCCTCTTGTCGCCGTTCGCGTTCATCCGGCTGCCGCTGATCTCGTGGGCCGCGCCGAAGTCGCTGCGCTCGGACATGAGCGGGCCGACGCTGCTCGGGCTGTTCGCCTCGCTGACGGTGGCGGGCAGCCCGCACACCGACGTGCTCGGGACCGAGTCCGGTCAGGTGCCCGACAGCCTCAGGCAGCGGCTCGTGAGCCGCTTCCTGAAGGGCTGATCGCTCAGTCCGAGGACTTCGAGGGGGAGGACGACGAGGACGAGCCGCCGTCCGACGACGACGACTTCGCGGGCTCGGCCTTCGAGACGGACTCCGACGACGACGAGGACGAGGAGCTGGAGGACGAGTCGCCGGCGGAGCTCGAGTCGTTGCCGGACGTCGAATCGCCGGAGGCCTTGGAGTCCTTGGTGTCCTTGGCGTCGGCCTTCTTGCCCTCCTCGGACTTCGCGTTCTCGCGCTGGCGCTTCTTCGTACCGTAGTCGGTGTTGTAGAAGCCCTTGCCCTTGAAGTGGACCGCGATCGGATGAAAGATCCGCTCCAACGGGACGCCGGTCTCGGGGTCCTCCGTCATCGGCGGGTCGGTCATCTTCTGCATGACCTCGAGGACGGTTCCGTCGGGCCGCCTGTACTCGTAGAAGGGCACTCGGGCCCATCGTATCTACCATGGCGCGGATGCCCGACCTCGCCACCATGGACAAGATCGTCGCCCTCTGCAAACGGCGGGGGTTCATCTTCGCCTCGTCGGAGATCTACGGGGGCCTCGGCTCGACGTACGACTACGGCCACTACGGCGTCCTGCTGAAGTCCAACGTCAAGGCCGAGTGGTGGCGCGCGATGCTCCAGGAGCGCGACGACATCGTCGCGCTGGATTCGGCGATCCTCCAGCACCCGAAGGTCTGGGAGGCGTCCGGCCATCTCGCCGGCTTCAGCGACCCGATGGTCGACTGTCGCAACTGCAAGCAGCGCTTCCGCGCCGATCACGTCGACCGCGACGAGCTGTGCCCGGCGAAGGCGAGCCTCCCCAAGAGCGAGGTTCGCACCCACGACCTGACCGAGGCGCGCGACTTCAACCTCATGTTCAAGACGTTCGTCGGGCCCGTCGAGGAGACCGCGTCGGTCGCCTACCTGCGACCCGAGACGGCGCAGGGCATCTTCATCAACTTCAAGAACGTCATGCTGTTCGCGCGCAAGAAGCCGCCGTTCGGGATCGCGCAGATCGGCAAGTCGTTTCGCAACGAGATCACGCCCGGCAACTTCATCTTCCGCACGCGCGAGTTCGAGCAGATGGAGATGGAGTTCTTCGTCCCGCCCGACGAGTCCGCCACGTGGTACGAGCACTGGAAGCAGGCGCGCTTCGATTGGTACGTCGAGCTTGGCCTGCGCGCCGACCACCTGCGCCTGCGCGAGCACGAGACCGAGGAGCTCGCCCACTACTCGACCGCCACCGCGGACGTCGAGTACCTGTTTCCGATCGGCTGGTCTGAGCTCGAGGGGATTGCCGATCGCGGCAACTTCGACCTCACTGCACATGCGACCCACTCCGGCGAGAAGCTCGAGTACTTCGACCCGCAGACCAAGGAGCGCTACGTCCCACACGTCATCGAGCCGGCTGCCGGCGCGGACCGCGCGACGCTCGCATTTCTCGTCGACGCCTACGACGAGGACGAGCTCGGCGGTGAGCTGCGCACGGTGCTGAAGCTCCACCCGCGCCTGGCGCCGGTAAAGGTCGCCGTGCTGCCGCTCGTGCGCAAGGACGGCCAGCCGGAGATCGCGCGTGAGATCGTCACGGCGCTACGCGGCCGGATGCAGACCGAGTACGACGAGGGCGGCTCGATCGGCAAGCGCTACCGCCGCCAGGACGAGATCGGCACGCCGTACTGCGTCACCGTCGACCACCAGACGCTCGACGACCGCACGGTCACGATCCGCGACCGCGACACGCTCGAGCAGGAACGCCTGCCCATTGACAGCCTGGCGGACGAGCTGGCGCAGCGGCTGGCTTGCGACTGGCGCTCGCCGAAGCCGTAGGCCGTCGGGGCCACGGCGCCGCCTTGCCAGCGCCGGTCGGCCCCTCGTCAGGTGCCCGTCCCCGGCGTGTCGCCGAGCCCGGCGGCGCGGCGATCGCGCGCGTCGGGAAACTCGCGCTCGGCGGCGGCCGAGAGCAGTCGCAGCTGCTCGCGCAGCGCGCTGCGGCGTTGTTCGCCGGCGACCGTCAAGAGGTCCTCGAGCATGCTGCGCAGGCGCCGCAGGACCTGCAGGCTGTCGGCCCCGTAGATTCGGATCTCGTCGATCGCCAGCGCGACGAAGTCGTCCCATTGCATGCTCGGGAGGACAAGCCGCACGACCCCGTCATCGTCTGCGAAGCGACCGCAGGGCGTCGGCCGGCCGGCGAGGCGGCGCAGGATGTCGTGGATCTGGTCGATCGCCTGGACCGCCGTGGTCGGGTCGTTGATGCCGGGCGAGAGGGCCTTGACGGCCAGGTCGACAAGCTGACGCAGTCCGAACGCCGCGTCCTGCTGCATCGTGCGCTCACGCCCGAGCAGGATGCAGTCGGCGATTCGGCACGCTTCGGGTTCGGCGCCGTGAAGCTCGAGCAGCGGCGCGCCCGAGGCAACGAAGTCGCCGACGCCGACCCGCATGACGACGACTGCCCCGGACGTTGCCGCGCGGGCAACGATCAGGCTGCTGTTGACGTTCGTCACGACGCCGGGTCCGTCGGCGTTGGCGACCACCACGCCGTCATTGCCGACGTCCGGCATCTGCGGGGGTGTCGAAGCCTCGGCGGGATGCAGGCGCTCGATGCTGGCGCGCGTCTCCTCGGCGACGGCGGCGATGATCGCCGACGCGCGGATCGAGTGGGCGGTGTGGTTGATGTAGTGGACGAACACCGCGACGCTGACGAAGACCAGGATGATGGCGAGGTTCACCGAGATCCCCGGCACGTCGTCGGCGCGCGTCGCGCGCAGAACGGTGAACGCGTAGCTGAAGGTCGCCACGAACGTCGCGAGCGCGACCTTGCTGGCGTTGTCGCGCAGGAAGGTGCGCATGACGCGTGGCGAGAACTGCCCGCTGGCGAGCTGCAAGGCGACGATCGTGATGCTGAACACCAGGCCGGTGAATGTGATCATCGCCGTGGCGATCGTCGAGAGGACGCTGCGCGCCGCATCGGCGTTGCCGGTGAAGCCGTACTCGTCCACGGTGGCGTGATCCAGCGCGACGGTCCCGAAGCCCGTCGCGACTGCGAGAGCGGCGCCGATCGCCGGGATCACCCAGAGGCTCGTGCGCAGATACTCGACGAGCTGGCTGAATCGCTTCATCGACGTACGAGCGCGACGGGCCACCCGACGATCATCGCGCACCGGGCGGGGAGGGTGCTTGCCAGCGGGCGGATGTGGGCGTGCCGCGAAGACAGCGAGACGATCTCGCGGCACGAGCGTCGCCGCCGGCCGTCGTTCGCTACCGTCCCGGCCAGAGCGCCAGGTCCGTCCCACATCCGAACCCGGAGCCCATGGCCGTCACCATCCCCGCCGCGACGCAGCAGATCGACTACGCCGACCTCTACGCGCGCTGGGAGCGCGGCAACTGGGCCGCGACCGAGATCGACTTCGCGCAGGATCGCCAGCACTGGCTGCACGAGTTCACCCCGCAGCAGCGCACCGGCGCGCTGTGGCTGTACTCGCTGTTCTTCCACGGCGAGGACTCGGTCGCCGACAACCTGTCGCCGTACATCGACGCGGCTCCGCTGGAGGAGCAGAAGTACTTCCTCGCGACGCAGCAGGTCGACGAGGCACGCCACGCGGTCTTCTTCCATCGCTTCCTGCACGAGGTCGTCGGCGTCGGCGACGGCAGCCTCGCCGGCGGCCTGCGCGGCACCGCGGGCGAGCTGTCGTGGGGTCATCGCAAGCTCTTCGGGCGCCTCGACCGGATGGCGGACGAGCTGCGCCGCGACCGCTCGCCGCGAAAGCTCGCCGCGGCGGTGGCGCTCTACCACGTCGTCGTCGAGGGCACGCTCGCGCAGCCCGGCCAGCACATCATCGAGAGCTCGCTCGAGGCGCTCGACCTCATGCCCGGCTTCCGCGAGGGGATCCGCAACGTCGCGATCGACGAGCAGCGCCACATCGCCTTCGGCGTGCGCCTGCTTGCCGACCTCTACAAGGCCGATCCGCAGGGCACCGAGGACGAGATCATCGACGTCATCCGCGAGGTCCTGCCGTGGGTGCTGAGCGTGCCGATCCCGCCGCGCTGGGACACCTCGTACACGGAGTGCTTCGGCTTCTCGATGGAGGACCTCTTCGAGCAGGGCGCGATCTCCAACGAGGCGAAGCTGCGCGCGATCGGCATCCCGCTCGACGACATCGCCCACTTCCCGTTTCCGATGGACGTCACTCCGCGCGAGCGCGGCGTGCAGGCGCTGACGCTGCTGCGAGCCGGCTTCCTCGGCGAGCGCAACGGGCCGATCCCGCGCGACGAGCCGACCGTGCGGACCCTCATGGACCTCATGGCGCGCACGGCGCGCGGTACCGAGGTGCCACACGGCACGACGATCCAGTGGGACTTCCGCGACGCCGACCCGTGGTACCTGCAGCTCGAGGGCACGCACAAGGTCGCCGTCCAGGGTCGCCTGCCGAAGCCCACCGTGCGCATGCGGATGCGCTTCGACGACTTCGCCGAGCTCGTCTCCAAGCGCGCCGCGCCGCCGTCGCTCGTCGCGCGCGGCAAGCTGCGCCCGTGGGGCGATCCGCGGATCCTGCTGCGGATGCAGCGCCTGTTCGACTGACCGGCGCTCGCGCCGACGAGTAGGTTCTGGGCAGGTTTGCTGCGTCAGGGTCCCATATCCCGCCTGCTGCACGGCGTCATCGAGTACGCCGCCGGCGTGCTGCTCATCGCGGCGCCGTTTCTCCTCGGCTTCGCTCACAACGCGGCGATCGCCGTGTCGATCATCGCGGGCCTCGTCGTGCTCGTCGTCGCGGCCAGCACGGACGGCCCGAGCTCGCTCGTCAACTCGATCCCGATCGCCGTCCACGTGCTGCTCGACTACGTACTCGCGGCGATCCTCGTTGCCGCGCCGTTCTTGTTCGGCTTCTCCGGCGAGAGCGCGCCCACGGCGCTGTTCATCGTCCTTGGCGTGGCGCACCTGCTGATCACGATCGGAACGCGCTTCCAGGCGCCGAAGGCGGGTTGAGGGGCGAGCCGCAGGTCATCCCGAACGACGAAGGGCGCCACAGCGGCGCCCCCCACAGGTCGTTGCGGATCGCGGACCTACGCGGAGTCGGGCGGCGCGGCGGGAGTCGTGTTGGAGCTGTAGTCGAACTCCTCCTCGGCGCCGAAGAGCGCGTCGAGCACCTTGTTGCGCAGACCCTCGCTGGCGGCGATCGCGACGACGGCGCCGACGATCGCGACGAGCAGCAGCTTGCCCATGCCGCCCTTGCGCTTCGCCTTCACGACGGCCTTGCTCTTCGGGGCGTCGCGCAGGGCGACGGTGGCGTCGCGGAGCGCGTCGGAGGAGCGCTTGAGCTCGCGGTGCAGCTTCTTGTCCTCCATCAGGGCCTTCGCGGGCGTCTTGCCGTGATTCAGGCGCGAGTACGCGCTGCGCGCCGCTTCGACCGCGACGACCATGTTGTCGCGCAGCGTCTCGTCCTGCATGAAGCGCTGCACATACGGGTTGTGACCGGCGCTGCGGGCCGCCGCCGCGGCGGCCTCGGCCTTGTCCTTCGCTGCCATGTGGTTCACCTTTGATCGCTGAAGTGGCTTCTGCCGAGCATATACCCGGTCCGGCGCCGGCCCACCCGGCTAGCGGGCTCGCGCCCGCGGCGCCGGCACCTCGGCGACGGGCTCAAGCGCGAGTGCGAGGACGTCGTCGATCTGCTCGACGAAGCGGAACTCGAGCTTCGAGCGCAGGTGCTCGGGGATCTCGTCGGTGTCGGGCTCGTTGAGCTCCGGCGCGATGATGCACGAGATCCCGTTGCGCTGTGCGGCGAGCGCCTTGTCCTTGAGCCCGCCGATCGGCAGCACCTGCCCGGTCAGCGTCATCTCGCCGGTCATCGCGACGTCGTCGCGGATCTGACGACCGCTCAGCAGCGAGACCAAAGCCGTCGCCATCGTGATCCCCGCGCTCGGCCCGTCCTTCGGGATCGCGCCCGCAGGCACATGGATGTGGACGTCGTGGTGCTTGAACCAGTCCGACGGCAGCTCGGGCGCGACCTGCGCGAGATGGCCGCGGACGTAGGACATCGCCGCCTGCGCGGACTCCTTCATGACCTCGCCGAGCTGGCCGGTGATCTGGAGCTCGCCGTCGCCGTCCATCGAGGTCGCCTCGACGAACAGGACGTCGCCGCCGACCGGTGTCCACGCGAGGCCGGTCGCGACGCCCGGAATCCGCGTGCGGCGCTTGGCATCGGAATGATAGCGCCGGCGACCAAGCAGCTCGCGCGCCTTCGCCTCGCCGATCGAGCCCTTCGCGGGCTGCTCCTCGGCGACCCCGCGCGCGACCTTGCGGGCGATCGCGCCGATCTGGCGCTCGAGCTCGCGCACGCCCGCCTCGCGCGTGTAGTCCGCGATCACCGCCCGCAGGGCGGCGTCGGTGATCCGCAGCTGCGACGTGCGCAGGCCGTTGCGCTCGGCCTGGCGCGGCACGAGGTAGCGGCGCGCGATCTGCAGCTTCTCGTCGGCCGTGTAGCCGGCGATGTCGATCATCTCCATGCGGTCGCGCAGCGGACCGGGGATCGTGTCGAGCGTGTTCGCCGTCGTGATGAACATGACCTTCGAGAGGTCAAACGGCAGGTCGAGGTAGTGATCGCGGAAGTGCTCGTTCTGCTCGGGGTCGAGCACCTCGAGCATCGCGGACTCGATCCCGCCCGCCCCGCCGCGGAAATTCGAGCCCATCTTGTCGATCTCGTCGATCATGAACAACGGGTTGTTCGAGCCGGCGTCGCGCAGCGCGCGGATGATCGTCCCGGGCATCGCGCCGATGTACGTGCGCCGGTGGCCGCGAATCTCCGACTCGTCATGCATGCCGCCGGCGGAGATGCGCTCGAACTCGCGCCCCAGCGCTCGTGCGATCGAGCGCCCGAGCGAGGTCTTGCCGACGCCCGGCGGCCCGACGAACGACAGGATCGTGCCACGCGCGTCCGGCTTCAGCTTGCGCACCGCGAGGAACTCGAGAATCCGGTCCTTGACCTGCTCGAGGCCGTAGTGATCCTCCTCCAGGACCTTGCGCGCGTTGTCAAGGTCGAGGTTGTCCTCGGTGCTCGTGTCCCACGGCAGCGACGCGATCCACTCCAGGTAGGCGCGGATGACGCCGTGCTCGGCGGCCTGCGTCGGCAGGTTCTCCAGGCGCCCGAGCTCGCGGTCGACCTGCTTGCGCACGTCCCCGGGCAGGTTCCGCGCCGCGAGCTGCTCGCGCAGCTCGTTGGCTTCGGCGGCCGACTCGTCGAACTCCCCGAGCTCGTCCTGGATCGCCTTGAGCTGCTGGCGCAGGACGAACTCGCGCTGCGAGCGGTCCATCTCGGACTGCACCTGATGCTGGATCTCCGAGCCGATCGAGATGACCTCGAGTTCGCGCGCGAGCACCTCGGTCAGGCGCCGCAGCCGGCGCGCGACGTTGGTCTCCTCGAGCAGCTCCTGCTTGCGCTCGGTCGGCAGCCGCAGCGAGCCGGAGATCAGGTGGCTGAGCGCGCTCGCGTCCTCGACGTTCGCGACCGCGACCTGCAGCTCCTCGGGCAGGTACGGCACGGCCTCGACGATCTGCGAGAACGTCTGCTGGACGGAGCGCATGAGCGCGGTCAGCTCGAGAGACTCCTCGACGACGTCGGGGAGCTCGGAGATCTCGGCGACGAGGTAGGGCTTCTCGCTGTTCCAGCCGTCGATGCGCACCCGCTGGGCGCCCTGCACGAGCAGCCGCAACGTCCCGTCGGGGACCTTGAGCATGCGCGCGACGACGCCGACGACGCCGACCTCGTAGAGCTCCTGCGGACCGGGCTCCTCGAGCTCGGGCACGCGGCTGGCGACCATGACGAGCATGCGGTTTCCCGCGAGCACGTCGTTGACGAGCTGCACGGAGCGGTCCTGGCCGATCGCCAGCGGCGTCAGCGTGTCGGGGAACGGCACGGTCTCGCGTAGCGGCAGCACCGGCAGCGTCGGCGGCAGCTGCTGGCGCGCGCCGACCTCGATCTCCTGCGTCCCGTTGCCGTCGCTGACGATGTCGATCATGACGCGTCCGAACCGCGCCGCTGGACGGCGCCGGGCGGCACGCTGCCGGCGCCGGCGCCGCGCTCGATCGGCACGCTGCGGGTGTGCGCCTCGACGTCGGCGAGTGGCAGCTCGACACGCAGGATGCCGTCGCGGTACGTCGCCCGGGCCTGCTCGGCGACGACGTCCGCACCGAGTGAGATCGTGCGCCGAAACGGCCCGTGCTCGATCTCGAGCTGCTGGTAGACACGGCCCTCGACATCGGCCTCGCGGCGGTTGCCGGTGAGCGTCAGCTCACGGCCCTGGATCTCGAGGCCGAGGTCGCCGGCATCGATCCCGGCGAGCTCGGCGTGGACGATCGCGCGCGGCGGATCGTCCGCGTAGAAGACGTCGACCGCGGGCGAGAATCCCGTCCGCCGCGAGGTCAGCCCGACGCTGCCGAAGACGTCGCCGAAGAGCTCGTCCATCTCGCGGCGCATCCGCTCGAAATTGGCGAACAGATCGCGCTCTCTCGGCATTGGCGGTGAGGCTACCCCGTTCGCGGGCGGCGGCACGTGCGGCGTCGGCGATCAGACCTCGTAGACGGCGCCCGCCTGCGCGATCTCGAGCGGCCCATCGTAGGAGCGCCGGGCCTCGTCGAGCGCGTGTTCGTGGTCGAGCTCGTCGGTGATGTGCGTCAGCACGAGCCGCCGCGCGCCGCAGCTCGCCGCATGCTCGCCCGCCTCGGCGGCGGTCATGTGGCCGCGCCCGTCCTCGTGCTCGGGCGCATATGGCAGCGTCGCCTCGAGCACGAGCAGCTCCGCGCCGGCGGCGAACTCGCGCAGCGCGTCGGTCGGGCCGTGGTCGGCGCCGAAGACGAAGCGCCCGCCGCCGTGCACCGACCGCAGCTCGATCGCGTTCGTGGGTATGTAGTGCGGCACCGGCTGGAAGCGCGCGCGTAGGTCACCGAGCTCGAGCGTCCCGCAGACGTCGTACTCGCCGAGCTCGAAGGCGCGGTCGAAGATCCCCGGCTGGCCGCCGGCCTGCGCCAGCGTTCGCAGCAGCGTGCTCGCTCCCGGCGGCACGAACAGGCGCGGGCGCGCCGGGTGCTCCCTCCCGGGCCAGCGCTCGACGGCGAGCGGCTGCTGGCGTGGCGCGTAGGTCAGCGCGTGGGCGTAGGGGATGAGGTCGAGGAAGTGGTCGGCGTGCATGTGCGACACGACGATCGCGTCGACGTCGACGTACGCGCACACGCGCCGCAGCTGTGCGAAGACCCCGCTGCCGCAGTCCAGTAGGACGCGACTGCCGGCGTCCTCGACGAGGTAGCCGCTACACGCTCCGCCGGCGTCCTGCCAGGACGGCGACTTGCCGAGGACCGTGATGCGCACAGTCGAACCTTACGAGTGCCGCGCGCGTGCAGTGTGCGATGGCGCACGCAAGCGGAGGCGATGGCCGAACGGACGAGGCCGCCCGTGAGCGCCCGTCAGCCGGCGTGCAGCGCCGCCTGCTCCTGGGCCGACGGGAACGCCCAGGCGCTCTGCGTGCGGCGCTCCTGACGGAAGCTGAAGCGCAGCTGCTGCGGCGGCCGCAGGCCCTCGGGGCTGTTCGGTCGGAACGTCGGGCACGGCTCGTCGAGCTCGAGTGCACACAGCAGATTGCAGCGGAAGAAGCAGTCCTCGCACGCCGCCTTGTCCGTCGACCGACTCTTGCCCATGTGTTCCGCGTTCCCCCCCGAGTGATTCGTGCCTGACGAGGTCTATGACACCACGCCGCGGCACGCCTCGGCAAGAGGTCGCGAGGACCGCTTTCCGCTCCTTGACGGTTTTTCAGATCACGTAGCCCGCAAATGGCGTACGAAACATCTCTGCTTTGTGGAAGAGGTGAACGGCATGCAAATCTCGCCCCCCGGCGTCGCCCTTGTTGGCGCTCTTTGCGGCAGAAGCCTGCGGTCGATCACCATTGCGCCAGCCGCACGCGGCTGCCGTCGACCGAGCTCAGGTCAGGGCAGCCGGCGAGCGCGAGCGCGCGCCGCAGGTCGTCGCCGAAGGCCTCGAGCACCGCGCGCACGCCGGCCTCGCCGCCCGTCGCCAGGCCCCATGCGTACGGCCGCCCGACGAGCACCGCGTCGGCGCCGAGCGCGAGTGCGCGCAGGACGTCGGTGCCGTCGCGGATCCCGCCGTCGACGAGCACTGCAACGCGTCCGCCGACGGCCGCCGCGACCTCGCGCAGCGCGACCGCGCTCGGGACGCTGCCGTCGAGCTGGCGGCCGCCGTGGTTGGAGACGACGATCGCGTCGACGCCGGCCTCGATCGCCGCTTCCGCGTCCTCCGCGCACAGCAGGCCCTTGACGATCACCGGCAGGCCGCCGCAAGCCGCCCGCACCCAGGCGACGTCCGGCCACGTCAGGCTCGCATCCCAGCCGCCGATCGCGGTCTGGTGAGTCTCGAGCTCGTGGCCGAGGTGCGACGCGAGCGCGATCCCGTCGGGAAACGGGAACGCCCCGTGGCCGCGCTCGCGCTCGCGGCGCCCGCCGACCGGCAGGTCGACCGTCAGCAGGATCGCGTCGTAGCCGTGCTCGGCGGCGCGCGCGAGCACGCGTTCGGTGCGCTCGCGATCGACGTCGACGTAGAGCTGAAACCACAGCGGCCCGGTCGCCGCCGCCGCGACGTCCGCGAGATCGGTCGTCGCGCGCGTCGACAGGCAATAGATCGTGCCCGCGGAGCCAGCCGCGCGTGCCGCCGCGACCTCGCCGTCGGCGTGCAGCAGGCACTGCGCAGCCATCGGCGCGAGCAGCACCGGCAGCTCCAGGCGCCGCTGCAGCAGCGTGAGGCTCGTATCGATCGCGCTGACGTCGACCATGACCCGCGGGCGCACCCACACCTGGCGCCACGCCCGCTCGTTCTCGGCGAGCGTGCGCTCGTCGCCGGCGGCGCCCGCGAAGTAGTCGTAGTGCGAGCGCGGGATCCGCTCGCGGGTCTGCGCCTCGAGTTCGCCGAGCAGTCGCATGGGCCACGATGGTAGGGGCGATGCGCATCCTCCTGACCGGCATCAGCGGCTCGATCGGCTCGGCGCTGGTGCCCGCGCTGCGGCGCGAGGGCCACGAGCTACGCGGGCTGTCGCGCGATCCGGCGCGGGTCGACGCGCCGGAAGTGGAGGTCGTTCGCGGCGACGCGATCAGCGGCGCCGGGCTCGACGCGGCGCTGGACGGCGTCGATGTCGCCTACTTCCTCATCCACTCGATGGAGGGCTCGGGCCCCGGCTTTGAGGAGCGCGAGCGCACCGCGGCGCAGAACTTCGTCGACGCCGCCCGGCGCGCCGGTGTGCGGCGCACCGTCTATCTCGGCGGGATCGTGCCGCTACAGCGCACACTCTCGCGCCACCTCGCAAGCCGCCTGGAGGTCGAGCGGATCCTGCTCGCGGGTCTGCCCGAGGCCGTCGCCCTGCGGGCGTCGATCGTCATCGGCTCGAGCTCGCGCTCGTTTCGGTTTCTCGTGCGACTCGTCGAGCGAATGCCCGTGCTCGCGCTGCCGGCGTGGCGATCGCATCGCACGCAGCCGATCGACGTGCGCGACGTGCGCGCGTTCCTCGTTGCCGCGGCGACGACGCCGCACGCGGCCGGCGGGCTGTCACTCGACATCGCCGGCCCGCGGACACTCACCTACGAGGCGATCGTGCGGCGCATTGCGGACCTCATGCTCGTGCGCCGCCCGGCGATCGGACTCGGGCGCGACCTCACGCCGGTCGCGGCACCGGTCGCCGCCCGCATCGCGGGTGAGGATCCGGGCTTCATCGCCCCGCTCATGGAGAGCCTGTCCAGCGACCTTCTCGCACGCGACGACCGCGCCCCCGCACTGTTGGGCGTGCGCGTGCACGACTTCGACCGCGCCGTCGAGCACGCGCTGCGCGAATGGGAAGCCGCCGAGCCGCTGCGCGCGCGCTGACGTAGGCGGGATAGGGTGCGCGCGGTGGCCGCCATCGTCCTCGCCAGCATCGACATCGACGCCTCGATGCAGGACGTGTGGGACTACGTGATGGATCCGTCGCACTACCGCGACTGGGTGACGATCGTGGACGCCGTCTCGAACGTCGACCGCGGCCCGCTGCGGCCCGGATTTCGCATGGACCAGACGCTGCACCTGCGGGGCGTGCGCTTCAAGGTGCACTGGACGCTTGACATCGTGCGCGAGCCGACCATCGCGCGCTGGGAGGGCAGCGGCCCGGCCCGCTCCCGAGCCGTGACCGAGCATCGCCTCAGCGAGCGCAACGGGCTTGTCCACTTTGACTACCGCAACGAGTTCCGGACGCCGTTCGGTCCGCTCGGCGCGGCCGCGTCGAAGGTGATCGTCGGCGGCATTCCGGAGAAGGAGGCGCGGGCCTCGCTGGTACGCCTCAAGCAGATTCTGGAGAGTCGCGCGTAGGGCTCCTCGCCGCGCACGAACGCCCGCTCGCAACAACCGACCGGCGGATTGGCTACGCTATACGTTCGGTTAACCTTAATGCCTGACGGGGAGACGTACATGGCAGATTTCCTGGATGAGAAGCGCAGCGAGATCGGCGCTCGGCTCAAAGAGCTCAAGCCGCTCGTTGAGGAGTACCAGCGCCTGCAGGCCGCAGCCGCTGCGCTCGACGGCGTGCCCACCACGGCGCCCGCGCGTGCGGCGAGCTCACGTGCCCCGCGAGCCGCGGCCAAGCGGCGCAGCAACGGCAACGGCAGCGGTCGCCGTGGCCGGCCGAAGGGCAGCGGGACTCGCGGTGCCGAGGCGCTGGCGCTCGTCAAGCAGACGCCCGGAATCACGATTCCCGAACTCGCGCAGAAGATGGGTATCAAGCAGAACTACCTCTACCGCGTGCTGCCGGGCCTCGCCGAGGACGGCCTCGTCGCGAAGGACGGTCGGGGCTGGCACCCGAAGGAAGCCGCCTAGCGCGTGAACGGACCACCGGGGTCAGGTCCCTACTAGGGGGAACCTGACCCGGGAGGTCGATCGAACGTCGAACGGTCGACGCCACCAGTTGGTGCTAGCGGTCAGGGACCGCCTACACCAAACCGAGCGCCACGACGGCTGCTCGTTCGTCCGTCAGTTCCTTGACGGTGGCGTCGATCTTCGACTGTGCGAAGTCCCCGACCTCAAGGCCCTGCTCGATCTCGTACGCGCCGCCGCTGAGGCGCACCGGGAAGCTCGAGATGATCCCCTCGGTGACGCCGTAGGAGCCGTCGGAGGCGACAGCCATCGAGCGCAGCCCGTCGGCGCCGCCGACCCAGTCGCGGACGTGGTCGATCGCGGCATTCGCCGCCGAGGCGGCCGACGACGCGCCGCGCGCGGCGATGACCTCGGCGCCGCGCTTGCCGACGCGCGGGATGTACTCGTTCTCATACCAGTCCAGGTCGACGAGGTCGATCGCGGGCTTGCCGCCGACCGTCGCGTTGTACAGGTCCGGGAACATCGACGGCGAGTGGTTTCCCCACACGACGAGGTCCGAGACCTCGTTGACGCCGACGCCGAGCTTCTGCGCGAGCAGCGCAACGGCGCGGTTCTGGTCCAGGCGCGTCATCGCCGTGATCTGCGACGCCGGGATATCCGGCGCGTTGGCGGCGAGGATCAGCGCGTTCGTGTTCGCGGGGTTGCCGACCACGAGCACCTTCACGTCGCTTGCCGCCGCGGCGTTGAGCGCCTCACCCTGCGGCTTGAAGATCTGCCCGTTGGCCTCCAGCAGATCCGCGCGCTCCATGCCCTTCGAGCGTGGGCGAGCGCCGACGAGCAGCGCGATCTCGACCCCGTCGAAGGCCTGCTTTGGATCGTCGTAGATGTCCACCGACGCGAGCTGCGGGAAGGCGCAGTCGATCAGCTCGAGCGTCGTCCCCTCGGCCTTCTCCACCGCCTGTGGGACCTCCAGCAGCTTCAGTGCGATCTTCGTGTCGGGGCCGAGCATCTGACCGGACGCGATGCGAAACAGCAGCGCGTACCCGATCTGCCCGGCGGCACCGGTGACGGCGACCTTCACCGCGGAACCTTCACTCATGCATTCATCTCCTCGATCACCGCGTCGGCGAACTGGCTCGTGCCGACGGCGGTGGGGTCTGTTCGGCTGGCTTTGAGGTCGTAGGTGACCTTCTCGCCCTTGCTGATGACCGCTGCGAGCGCGTTCTCGAGCGCGCGCGCCGCGGTGGCTTCCTTCAGGTGGTCCAGCATTGCGACGCCCGACAGCATGAGCGCGGTCGGGTTCATGCGGTTCTTCCCAGCGTACGTCGGCGACGATCCGTGCGTCGCCTCGAACACGGCGGCCTCTGTGCCGATGTTCGCCCCGCCGGCCATTCCCAGCCCGCCGATCATCGCAGCGCACAGGTCGGAGACGATGTCTCCGTAGAGGTTTGGCAGGACGATGACCTCGAAATCCTCCGGATAGGTGATCAGCTGATTGCAGAGGTTGTCGATGATGCAGTCTGGGAACTCGATCGCCGGGTAGTCCGCGGCGACCTCGAGGAACAGGCCGTCGGAGAACTTCATGATGTTCGCCTTGTGCGCGGCGACGACCTTCCTGTAACCGTGGGTGACGGCGTAGTCGAAGGCGTGGCGAACGATCCGCTCGGAGCCGAAGACGCTGATCGGCTTGATCGAGATGCCGGCGTCCTCGCGGACGACGGCCCCAAGGTCGGAGAGCTTTGCGCGCAGCGTCGCGTTGGCCTCCGTGCCGCGTTCGAACTCGATGCCGGCCTCGTGGCGGTCCCAGTTGAAGTCGACGCCGGTGGCCTCGAGCACGCGCCGAGTGGCCTCGGCAGCTCAGGGCCGGTGCCGTCTCCGGGGATGAAGGTCACGTCGTGCGCCATGGCGGCCTCTCGAGGTCTCGCGTACAAGCGGGAGGCGGCGATGCTATCGGTGGGATCCGGGACTTCCGCGCGTCCGCGGAACATTGACGTTCGTCGCTAGCGTGTCGGGCTGCCGATGAGGATCATCTACACCCACACCGACGAGGCTCCCGCGCTCGCGACCGCGTCGCTTCTACCGATCGTCCGAGCGTTCGCCGCCGCCGCCGACGTCGACGTGCAGCTGCGCGACATCTCGCTCGCCGGCCGGATCCTGTCTCAGTTCCCCGAGCTGCTCACGCCCGAGCAGCGAGTCCCCGACGCGCTCGCCGAGCTCGGCGAGCTCGCGACGACCCCCGAGGCGAACATCATCAAGCTGCCGAACATCAGCGCTTCGCTGCCGCAGCTGCGGTCGGCGATCGCCGAACTGCAGGCGCAGGGCTACGCGATCCCCGACTACCCGGCGGACGCCGCCGATCCGGCACACGTGCGGGCGAGATACGACGCGGTCAAGGGCTCGGCGGTCAACCCCGTTCTGCGCGAGGGCAACTCCGATCGCCGCGCGCCGGCCTCGGTCAAGGCCTTCGTACGCAAGCATCCGCACCGCATGGGCGCGTGGTCGCCGGACTCGCGATCGCACGTCTCGACGATGTCCGGCGGCGACTTCCGCTCGACGGAGCGCTCGCTGACCGTCGACACGGAGAGCGTCGTGCGGATCGAGCACGTCGCGGCCGATGGCAGCGTCACGGTGCTCAAGGCGCGTACGCCGGTGCTCGCCGGCGAGGTGCTCGACGCCGCCGTCATGCGGCGCGCGGCGCTCGACGAGTTCCTCGCCGACCAGGTCGCCGACGCAAAGGAGCTCGGGGTCCTGTTCTCCGTGCACCTGAAGGCGACGATGATGAAGGTCTCCGACCCGATCATCTTCGGCCACGCCGTGCGCGCCGTCGTCGGCGACGTCTTCGACTCACTCGACGACGTCAGTCCGAACGACGGCCTCGGCAGCCTGCTCGCGGCGCACCCCGAAGCCAGGGAGGCGGTCAACGCCGCGCTCACGGCCGGCCCGGCGATCGCGATGGTCGACTCCGACAAGGGCATCACGAACCTCCACGCGCCGTCGGACGTCATCGTCGACGCGTCGATGCCCGCGGCGATCCGCACGTCGGGACAGATGTGGAACGCGGCCGGTGCGCAGCAGGACACCAAGTACGTCATCCCGGACTCGTCCTACGCGGCGCTGTACGCGGAGACGATCGACCACTGCCGCGCGCACGGCGCGTTTGACCCGGCGACGATGGGGACGACGCCGAACGTCGGTCTCATGGCTCAGAAGGCGGAGGAGTACGGCTCGCACGACAAGACGTTCGAGATCGCGTCCGCGGGCACCGTCCGCGTGCTCGACGGCGACGGCGCGACGCTGCTCGAACACGACGTCGACGCGGGCGACATCTGGCGGATGTGCCAGACGAAGGACGCGCCGATCCGCGACTGGGTGGCGCTCGCGGTCGGCCGGGCGCGAGCGATCGGCGCGCCCGCGGTCTTCTGGCTCGACGAGACCCGCGCGCACGACGCGGAACTGCTGAAGAAGGTCCGCCCCGCCCTCGCGGAGCTCGCTGCCGACGACCTGCGAATCGAGATCCTGCCGGTCGCCGAGGCGACACGCCTGACGCTCGAGCGCGCCCACGCCGGTGAGGACACGATCTCCGTGACCGGCAACGTCCTGCGCGACTATCTCACCGACCTGTTCCCGATCCTCGAGCTCGGGACGAGCGCGAAGATGCTCTCGATCGTGCCGCTGATGAACGGCGGTGGCCTGTTCGAGACCGGCGCCGGCGGCTCGGCGCCGAAGCACGTCCAGCAGCTCCTGCAGGAGAACCACCTGCGCTGGGACTCGCTCGGGGAGTTCCTCGCGTTGGCGGTCTCACTCGAGATGCTCGCCCAGCAGACCGGCAACGCACAGGCGCGGATCCTCGGCGTGACGCTCGACCGCGCGACCGGCAGCGTGCTCGAGCACGGCCGCTCCCCGTCGCGCCGCTGCGGCGAGCTCGACAACCGCGGCAGCCACTTCTACCTCGCCCTCTACTGGGCCCAGGAGCTCGCCGGCCAGGCCGAGGATGCCGAGCTCGCCGCGCGCTTCGCCGCGGTCGCCGAGCGGCTCGCGGCCGACGAGCAGGCGATCCTCTCCGAGCTCGCCGCCGTGCAGGGCGAGCCGACGGACATCGGCGGCTACTACCGGCCCGACCCCGCGCGCGTCGCTGCGGTTATGCGTCCGAGTCCGACGCTGACGTCCGCGCTCGCGGTCCTACACGTCACGCGGGAGGTATGACGTGAGAAACGTCCGCCATTTGGACGTTTCTCACCCCACCCTCCGGACGAGGTTGGCGCGCGCGTCGTAGGCGAGCTGGTTCGCCGCGGACGAGCGCCGAGATCCCGACGGCGGCGAGGACGCCCCACGCGAGAACCCCGCTCGAGTTGCCGGCGATGTTCGCGAGCGCGGCACGCCGGCCGTGCAAAGCCGAGACCTGCAGCAGGAGCGCGAGCGCCGGGCCCGGCGTCAGCGTCACGGCCAGCGCAACGGCGAGGAATGCCGCGAGCGATCACATGCCACGAATCGTTTCACAGCGTGGTTGACTTGCCCCATGGCCCACCGGCCGACCGAGCCCTGGTGCACGCACGAGGTGTCCAACCAGCCGCCGTCGCTTGAGGACCGCAACCTCTTCGACGACAACGTCCCGCTCGTCGAGGCGCTCGGGCGCGAGGGCGCCGGCTGGGCCCTGGAGCGGGCACGCCGCGTGGGGGCCGCGTGGGGCGGGGCGCCCGTGCGCTGGGGCTTCGAGGCGAACGAGCACCCGCCGGCGCTGCGCACGTTCGACCGCTACGGCCATCGCATCGACGAGGTCGAGTTTCACCGCGCGTGGCACGACCTCATGCGCCTCGCGACGAGCCACGAGCTGCACTCGCTGCCCTGGACCTCGTCGCGAGGCGGCGCTCATGTCGCGCGCACCGCGATGTACCTGACGGCGGCACAAGCCGAGGGCGGCTTCGCCTGCCCGATCACGATGACGTTCGCCGCCGTGCCCGCGTTGCGCGCGGAGCCGTCCCTCGCCGCGGAGTGGGAGCCGCGGCTGACCGCGACATCGTATGACCCGGAGCTCGCGCTCGGCGGGCGGGCGAAGGCGAGCGCGCTGTGCGGG
Source organism: Solirubrobacterales bacterium (assembly GCA_038260305.1). Taxonomy (GTDB): domain Bacteria; phylum Actinomycetota; class Thermoleophilia; order Solirubrobacterales; family Solirubrobacteraceae; genus CADCVQ01. The sequence continues at coordinate 270,374 of JBBSNY010000001.1, read as the reverse complement.
ATGGCGATGACCGAGAAGCAGGGCGGCTCGGATGTGCGTGCGAACACGACCGTCGCCCGCGCCGTCGGGCCCGCAGGCGAGTACGAGCTGACCGGCCACAAGTGGTTCTGCTCGGCGCCGATGTGCGACCTCTTCCTCGTGCTCGCGCAGGATGGACACCGTCCCGCCCACCCGTCCTGCTTCGCGCTGCCGCGGATCCTCCCCGACGGCACGCGCAACGCCTTTCACATCCAGCGCCTGAAGGACAAGCTCGGCAACCGCTCGAACGCGTCGAGCGAGATCGAGCTGCACGGCGCGTGGGCGCGGATCGTCGGTGAACCGGGGCGCGGCGTGGCGACGATCCTCGAGATGGTCGGCCACACACGGCTTGACTGCGTCATCGGGACGGCGGCGGGGATGCGCTGGGGCGTCGCGAACGCGACCTGGCACGCCGCGCACCGGTCAGCGTTCGGCGCGCGGCTCGCCGACCAGCCGCTGATGCGCAACGTGCTCGCGGACCTGTGCATCGAGTCCGAGGCCGCGACGGTGCTCGCGATGCGCTTGGCGCGCGCCTACGACGAGGCGGCCGCGGGCTCGCAGAGCGCGGCGGCCTTCAAGCGGATCGCGACGGCGATCGCGAAGTACTGGGTCTGCAAGCGCGGGCCGGGCCACGCCTTCGAGGCGCTCGAATGCCTCGGCGGAAACGGCTACGTCGAGGAGTCCGGCATGCCGCGCCTATACCGCGAGATGCCGCTTGCGTCGATCTGGGAGGGCTCGGGCAACGTCATGGCGCTCGACGTCCTGCGCGCGCTCGGGCGCGAGCCGGCGGCGCCGGACGCGGTCCTTGACGAGCTCGATCTCGCCGCCGGCGCGGACACGCGGCTCGACGCCTTCTGCGTGCGCCTGCGCGCGCAGCTCGCCGACCGCGAGTCGCTCGAGCTGCGGGCGAGGCGGATCGTCGAGGCGCTGGCGCTCGCGCTGCAGGGCTCGCTGCTGGTGCGCCACGCCCCACCCGCGGTCGCCGACGCGTTCTGCGCCTCGCGCCTCGGCGCCGACGGCGGCCTGCAGTACGGAACACTGCCCGCGGGCATCGACTGCGCCGCGATCATCGCGCGCCACACACCGCCGGACTGACGTTCGTGGGACCTAGGCGGTCCTCCAGAGCGCGCGCGCCGGGGCCGTCATCAGCGCCGTCAGTCCTAGCCCGCGCCGTCGTCGTGCACGCGAAGCGCTCCCGCCGCACGCCGATCCTCACGGCGCGCCCCCCACCCTGCGACGATGTGGGCATGTTCGGAGGCGGGGGTGGCTCGATCCAGATCGCACGGCTGTTCGGCATCCGGATCGGTGCGAGCCCGAGCTGGTTCGTCGTCCTCTTCGTCCTCATCTACCTGTTGTCGGACTACTTCGAGACCGCGATCGGCGGGACGAGCACCGAGGGCTACCTGCTGGCGGTCGGCGCGGTCGTGCTGCTGTTCACGTCGATCATCCTGCACGAGCTCGGGCATGCGCTCGTGGCGCGGCGCCTGGGGATCGGCATCAGCGGGATCGACCTGTGGTTCTTCGGCGGCATCGCGAAGATGAGCCGCGACACGGACACGCCGGGCGCGGAGTTCAAGATCGCCGTCGCTGGACCGGTCGTGACGCTCGTCATCTGCGCGACCTGCATCGGCCTCGGCGCGGTCATCTCCAACGGCGGGGCGCTCGACGTCATGCTGCTCGACGCCACGGTCGAGGTCTCGCCCGCGGTCGCGCTGCTCGGCTTCCTCGCGCTGTGGAACACGGCGCTGCTGATCTTCAACCTCGTCCCCGCCTTCCCGCTCGACGGCGGCCGCCTGGCGCGGGCGACGATCTGGGCCATCACCGGCGACCGCACCCGCGCGACCCGCGTCGCCGGGCGCATCGGCGAGTACTTCGCCTACCTGCTCGTCGGCCTCGGCTGCTTCATCGCCGCTGCCGGCTGGCCGATCAACGGCATCTATCTCGCGGTCGTCGGCTGGTTTCTCGCCCAGGGCGCGCGCGCCGCCGTCAAGTCGACGGTCTTCACGGAGCGCATCGACGGGATCACGGTCGCCGACATCATGGACTCAGAGCCCGTCACGATGCCCGCCACGACGACGGTCCTGCGCGCCCAGGACGAGTTCTTCCTGCGCTACCGCTGGGAGTGGTTTCCGGTCGTCGACGACGGCGGGCGCTTCGTGGGCGTCGTCTCCGAGCAACGCATCGACGCCGAGATCACGGCCGGGCGTCCCGCGCTCGAGGTCCGCGAGCTCCTCGACGCCGCCGATGCCGAGCGCTGGCGCGTGCCCTCCGACCGCCCGCTGGAGTCGCTCGTCACCGATCAGAACCTGCACAGCAATGGGGCTCTGATGGCCGTCGACGGCGACGGCGTGCTGTGCGGCGTCGTGACGATCGACCAGGTTCGGCGCGCGGTCAGCGCGGCATTGCCCCAGCGCTTGGCGTAGCTGCCACAAACTCCGTTTTGCGGGGCCCGGGCCGTCCCAGCGCGAGCGCTACAGTGCAGTTCTTGCCCTCGCACGACGTGCTCATCATCGGCGCCGGACTCGCCGGCCAACGCGCCGCCCTCGCCGCGGCGCAGACCGGCGTGAGCGTCGCGATCATGAGCAAGGTCCACCCCGTGCGCTCGCACTCCGTCGCTGCCGCGGGCGGCATGAACGCGGCGATCGCCGTCGACGACGACTGGACCGAGCACGCGTACGACACCGTCAAGGGCTCGGACTTCCTCGGCGACCAGGACGCGATCGAGATCATGTGCTCCGAGGCGCCCGGCGAGGTCATGCACCTCGAGCACATCGGCGTGACCTTCTACCGCAACGCGACCGGCCATCTCGACCTGCGCGCGTTCGGCGGCGCCTCGAAGAAGCGCACCGCGTACGTCGCCGACATCACCGGCCAGGCGATCCTGCACGTCCTCTACGAGCAGCTCATGCGCCACCACCTCACGGTGGCGCGCTTCGAAGAGTGGTTCGTCAGCTCCCTGATCCTCGACGACGACGGCGAGTGCACGGGCGCGGTCGCCCGCAACATCCGCTCCGGGGACATGCAGATCTTCAACGCGAAGTCGGTGATCCTCGCCTCCGGTGGCGCGGGCCAGTGCTACAAGCCGACGACGAACGCGCTCATCTGCACCGCCGACGGGATCGCCCAGGCATACGCGATCGGGGCGCCGCTGATGGACATGGAGATGGTCCAGTACCACCCCACGACGCTCGCCGAGAACGGCTTTCTCATCACCGAGGGCGCGCGCGGCGAGGGCGCCCATCTCCTGAACTCCGAGGGCCGGCGCTTCATGGAGGACTACGCGCCGAACAAGATGGAGCTCGCCTCGCGCGACGTCGTCTCGCGCGCCGAGCAGACGGAGATCAACGAGGGGCGCGGCGTCGGCGCCGACGGTCAGGGCATCTACCTCGACATCACCGTCGTGCCGAAGAAGCGGGTACTCGAAGCGCTGCGCGAGATCGTCAACATCGGCCGCGACTTCGCCGGCACGGACATCACGCGCGAGCCGATCATGATCCGCCCCGGGCAGCACTACATCATGGGCGGCGTCAAGACCGACGTCGACGGCCGCACCCCCGTGACGGGCCTGTATGCCGCGGGTGAGGTCGCCTGCGTGTCGGTCCACGGCGGCAACCGTCTCGGCGCGAACTCGCTACTCGACACGCTGATCTTCGGCCGCCGCTCCGGCGAGCACGCCGCGCAGCGGGGCACGGACATGCCGATGCCGGCGGCGCCCGAGTCGCGTCTGCGCGAGGACGTCGCCCGGATCGACGCGATCATCGCGCGCGAGCGCGGCGGCCGCCGGATCTCCGCGATCAAGGACGAGCTCGGCGCGATGATGAACGACAAGGTCGCCGTGTTCCGCGACGAGCAGGGCTTGCAGGAGGCGCTCGAGATCATCGGCCGCCTCAAGCAGGAGTCCGACGTCGCCGCGATCGACGACCGCGGAACGGTCTTCAACCAGGACGTCCTCGGGGCGATCGAGCTCGGCTACCTGCTCGACGCGGCCGAGTGCACCGTCGTCGCCGCGATCGAGCGCAAGGAGTCGCGTGGTGCGCAGTTCCGCACCGACTACCCCGAGCGCGACGACGAGCAGTGGCTCAAGCACATCGACCTGACGCGCGGCGAGGACGGCTCGCCCGAGATCTCCTATTCGGAGGTCACGATCACGCAGTGGCAACCAGAGGTGAGGAAGTACTGATGGCCGAGTACACGCTGAAGCTGCGCCGCTACGACCCCGAATCGGGCGAGCCCGCCTACTGGGACGAGCACACGGTCGAGCTCGAGCCGCATCGATCGGTGCTCGAGGCGATCCTGCAGGCGAAGGCGCTGCACGACGGCTCGATCGGGATCCGCTGCTCGTGCCGCGCGGCGATCTGCGGCTCGTGCGGCGTGCGCGTCAACGGCAAGCCCGGCCTCGCCTGCCACACGCACCTCGACAAGGCCCAGCGCGGCGCCCGCGACGGCGTCATCGAGGTCGAGCCGATGGGCAACATGCCCGTCATCAAGGACCTCATCGTCGACATGGACGCCGTGCACTGGAAGAAGATCCAGCGGGTCACGCCGTGGCTGGAGGCCAAGCAGCCGGTGCCCGAGCGCGAGTACGTCGTGGCGCACGAGTCGATGGTCGACGTCACGCAGTCGATGGCCTGCATCCAGTGCGGCGCCTGCTTGTCGGACTGCCTGTCGATGGAAGTCGACCCCTTGTTCGTCGGGCCCGCGGCGCTGGCGAAGGCCTACCGCTTCGTCGGCGACCCGCGCGACGCGCAGACCGCCACGCGCCTGCAGGACCTCGCCGACGACCCGCACGGGATCTACGACTGCACGCACTGCTTCAAGTGCATCGACGCGTGCCCGAAGGGCGTCGCCCCGATGAGCCAGATCATGCGCCTGCGCCGGCGCGCCGGCAACGACTTCCACATCTTTGATGCCAACAACGGCGAGCGCCACGAGCGGGCGTTCGTCTCGCTCGTCCGCCAGTACGGGCTGCTCAACGAGGCCGAGCTGCTGCCGCGCTCCTACGGCGGCGACTCGCCGCTGGCGAAGTTCAAGCCGGTCGCGGCGAAGGAGCTCGCGAGCTCGCTGCCGGCGATCGCGAAGGCGCTGCTGCGGCGCAAGGTGACGCCCGCGGCCGTGCTGAAGCCGCACAAGCTCGCGGCATCAGATCTCAAGGCGGTCAAGCGGATCTACGACACGATCGAGGGCCGCGACGAGCGCGTCGAGCTGAACCTGTACATCTCCGGACGCGACGAGGACCTGCTGCCATGAAGGTCGCCTACTGGCCCGGCTGCGTCTCGCGCGGCTTCACCCCCGAGCTGCACGGCTCGATGGCGAAGGTCGCGCCGCTGCTGGACATCGACCTCGTCGAGCTCGACCGCGCGTCGTGCACAGGGGCCGGCGTCATCGCCGAGCACAACCAGGAGCTCGCCGACACGCTGAACGCGCGGACGTTCGCCTTGGCGCAGCAGGTCGACGGCGCCGCGATGATGATGAACATCTGCTCGACGTGCCAGGGCGCCCAGAGCGAGTGCCAGGAGCGCCTGGATGCGAACGCCGAGTACCGCGCGCACGTCAACGAGACCCTCGCCGACGAGGGCCTCACGTACGAGAAGGGCCTGACGAACAAGAACTTCCTCTGGCTGCTCGTCGAGGAGATCGGGCTCGCCGAGCTGCGCCGGCGCGTCGTGCGGCCGCTGACGGACCTCAAGGTCGGGCCGTTTTACGGCTGTTACATCGTGCGCCCCGTGAAACGGCTGGGCATCGACGAGGAGCAGCCGCGCGACTCCTACCTCGGGCTCGTCGTCGAGGCGCTCGGCGGGACGGTCATCGACTACGCCGGCTCGCACAAATGCTGCGGCTTTCCGATCATCACGATGAACAAGGAAGCCTCGCTGCAGCAGGCGGGCCGCCACCTCGGCGACGCCGTCGACGCCGCCGCGGACTGCATCGTGACGCCGTGCCCGCTGTGTCACTTGAACCTCGATCTGCAGCAGCCGCTCGCCGAGAAGGTCGTCGGCCGCAAGCTGAACATGCCGGTGCTGCACCTCCCCCAGCTCGTCGGCCTCGCCCTCGGCCTGTCGCCGGGCGAGCTCGGCTTGGCGCGCCACGTCGTCAAGCCGAAGGCCGTGATCGACTGGAGCACCTCGGTCGTCGGAGCAGTCGCTGGCTGACGGACGCCCTCGCGCTCGCATCGCCGCGGCGCTGCGATCGCTGACCGGCCGCGGGCCGCGGTCGTCGGCGCTGCTGCTGCCGGACAGCGAGACCAAGGCGCCGGTCGAGGAGGCCGGGGCGCCGGTCGAGGAGGCCGGGGCGCCGGTCGAGGAGGCCGGGGCGCCGGTCGAGGAGGCCGGGACGCCGGCGGAGCGCGAGACCGCCCAGCCAGCCGCCGCGCCGGCCCGCCTCACGCCCGAGGAGGCGGCCGCGCGCATCGACGCGGCGCGCGCTCGGCTGCGCGCGACGATCGCCGCACCCTCGGACGACGACGATCCCGCGCCGGCGTCCGCGCACCCCGACGCGTGAGCCCGAATGCGGGCACGAAAGAGGGGCCCCTTGAGGCCCCTCTCCCGTCGTACCCCGTTTGCCCTGTATCCCCGGAAGTTCCGAGAGCCGCTCGAGGTTCCCTTCCCCGGGCGGCTCGTCCCAGATGACGCTTGTCATGGTGGCGCACGCGCGCTCGGGTTTCGTCCCCCGCCGCGGGTGATCTTCGGGGGAGGGCCCGGCTCACCCTTCGGCGCCTGCCTGCCGATACAGGCGGTGATGATCGCCGATCGATGCCCGATCACCATCCTGCTGGCGCGCTTCGAGGACCTCATCGCGCTTGGCCTGCACAGCCTCGTCAGCGGCGATCCGAATCTCCAGGTCGTCGCGGCGGATGTCACCGCCGACCGGCTCGACGCGGCGATCGCCGAGCACGCGCCGCGCGTGGCGATCGTCAACCTCGCGGCGCTGCTGACCCCCGGCGACCTGCATCGCCTGCACCGCGCGCACCCGACGACCCAGCTCGTGGTGCTGGCCGACAACCCGACGCCCGCCGAGTGCAATCAGCTGCTCGCGCTCGGCGCCGCCGCGTGCCTCGGCCGCGACGTGCAGGGCCGCGACGTCCTGAACACGATCCACCTCGCGTCCCGCGGACTGCGCGTCCTGCCACGCGGCGTCGCAACCAACGCGGCGCACGACGTGCTGACCCCGCGCGAGGCCGACGTCCTCGGTCTGCTGCAGCACGGGCGCTCCAACGGCGAGATCGCGGCGGCACTGTCGGTCAGCATCGAGACCGTGCGCACCCACGCGCGCAGCGTCTTTCGCAAGCTCGGCGTCAGCAGCCGGCGCGAGCTGTCGAACCTCTCGCGTTCGCGCTAGAGCCCTGCGCCCGCGCCGGGGTTGCGCCGGCCGCCGATCCAGGTGCATCTGTGACGGATCAACTGGCTGCCGGGCGACACCCGGAGGATTCGACACCAAATGGATGCATCCGTGACGGCTGCAGAATTCGCGGCCGTTGAGCCGTCAAGGATGCACCTTTGTCAGCCACGGGCCGGAGGATCGCGCGGCGCGCGGCCGCCGGGTCGTCGCCGGGCTGTTTCGTTGCGGAATCTGCGCACCGGCCGCTCGCGATGGCGCCGATTCGACGCGTTTCAGCCGTCCTGCGGCGCTATTTCGTCGTGTTGCGCCGGCTTCAGCAGCCGGTGACAGGCCATCAGGACGGCGAGCAGGGCCAGCACGACGAGCCACAGGCGCCAGTCGGTCAGGCTGACCGTCTGCAGGCGGCTGCCGAGATACGTCACGACGAGGCAGAAGGGCGCGATCCCGATGATCGTCGTCCAGGCGTAGCGCGAGCGCTCGACGCCGGTGATCCCGGCCGCGTAGCAGACCGCGTTGAACGGGATCAGGGGTACGAAGCGCGCGGCGATCAGGCCCGTCGACCCACCGCGTTGCACGAACTGCTCGGCCTTCGTGAGCCGGCGCGCGCCGATCAGGCGCCGCGCGACCGGGCGCCCGACCTCGCGGGCGAGCTCGTAGGCGAGCAGCCCCGTGAGAAACCAGGCGACCATCATGAGCGCCCAGCCGAGCCCGAAGCCGTAGACGTAGCCGGCGGCGGCGGTCGTCAGCTCCGCCGGGTATGGGATCACCGAGTGGGCAAGGACGAGCGCGAGCAGGACGAGCGCGCCGGCGGCCCCGAGGGCGTGCGTGCGCGAACGCACGAGCGAGCCGTCACCGTCGAAGGCGGCGGTCGCGACGCCGCGCAGCGGATCGATGAGCCAGAACGCGAGCCCGAGGGCGACGAGCAGCGCGATCGTGGCGGCAAGCACCGGCCATGCGGAACCCTTGGCGGTGATGGCGGTCATGGTTCGAAATCGGACCGCCGGCGCGCGAGGCCGGCGCGCCGCTCAGGACACGCGCGCGCCGATGAGGCCACGCTCGTGCAGCACCTCGGCGAGCTGCACGGTGTTCAGCGCCGCGCCCTTGAGCAGATTGTCGCCGACGACGAAGAAGTTCAACGTGTTGGGATCGCCGAGGTCGCGGCGGATGCGCCCGACGGCGACCTCGTCGCGGCCGGCGTAGTGCAGCGGCGTCGGCACGTCGTCGACGACGAGGTTCGGGAACGCGGCGAGCGCCGCGAGCGCGCGGTCGAGATCGACCTCGCGGGCGAACGTCGCCCGCACGGCGACGCCGTGGCCGACCATGACCGGCACGCGCACGCACGTCGGCGAGACGGCGAGATCCGGGATGCCGAGGATCTTGCGCGACTCGTTGCGCAGCTTGAGCTCCTCGTCGGTGTAGCCCTCCTCGCCGATCGAGCCCAGCAGCGGGACGACGTTGAAGGCCAGCGTCGCGGCGTGCACCGCGTGATCGACCTTGGCGGCCGCGGCCGCGCCGTCGTCGCAGAGCTGCGCGACATCCGCGGCCAGCGGCGCGATCTGCGCGGCGAGCTCGTCGATGCCCTTCTGACCGGCGCCGCCCGCCGCCTGAAAGCTCGTGGCGACCATCGCGCGCAGGTCGAAGGCGTCGTGCAGCGCCTTCAACGGCAGCATCACGACCATCGTCGTGCAGTTCGGGTTGGCGACGATCCCGTTGTGGGCATCGAGCGCCTCCGGGTTGACCTCGGAGACGACGAGCGGCACCGAGTCGTCCATCCGAAACGCGCTCGAGTTGTCGACGACGACCGCTCCGGCGTCGGCGAAGCCCCGCGCCCACTCGCGCGAGCGCGTCGCGCCGGCGGAGAACAGCGCGATGTCGAAGCCCTGGATGTTCTCGTCGGTCAGCGCCGCGACGACGAGGCCGCCGTCGAGCTCGCGCCCGACCGAGCGCTCGGAGGCGAACGCGACGACCTCCGACGCGGGGAAATCACGCTCGCGCAGCAGGCGCAGCATGACGGTGCCGACCGCGCCGGTGGCGCCGACGACGGCGACGCGCAGGGCGGCGGAGCTCATGCGAACTCCCCGAACGGCCGCTCGGGCCGCATCGTGTCCGGTCCGGACAGGTCGAACGCCGTGTGCAGGGCGCGAGCCGCGCCGGGCACGGCCTCGCCGGCGATGACGCAGGAGATCTTGATCGGAGAGGTCGCAATCATCTCGATGTTGACGCCCTCGTCTCCGAGCACCGTGAAGACCTTCGCCGCGACGCCCGGGTGCGACTTCATCCCCGCCCCGACGACGGACACCTTGCCCATCGCCTCGTCGCTGAACGCCGCCAGGCCGAGCTCCGCCTCGAGCGGCGCGAGCGCCGCGCGGGCGGCGGCGAGCCGGGAGCGCGGGATGGTGAACGAGATGTCCGCGAGCGCGCCGGCGGAGACCGGCTCGTTCTGGATGATCATGTCGATGTTGACCGCGTTGTCGGCGAGCACCGTCGCGATGCGGCCCGCGATGCCGGGGCTGTGCGGCACGTCCTTGAGCGTCACCCGAGCCTCCTCGGTGGAGTGCGTGACGGCGGTGATCAAAGGCTGTTCCACGGCAGCTTCACGGTAGCGCGTCAGGCGACCCGCGCGGTCTCGTCGACCGCGGTTGGCAGCGGGGATTGCGTCGGTTCGAACCGCGGCTACCCTTGCTGCGAGCGTGACCGCGTCGCCCGACATCCCCTCCGCCGGCTCGGCGGCGACGCAGGCCGCGGTCTGGAGTGAGCGGCTCGCCGCCGAGGTCGTCGACCGCGTCGGTGCGGCCGCTGTGCCGGTCGACGGTCGCCCGATCGTCTGCGCGTCGGGCATCTCGCCGTCGGGCCCGATCCACCTCGGCAACCTGCGCGAGGTCTTCACGACGCATCTCGTCGCCGAGGCGCTGCGCGACGCCGGCCACGACGTCGTGCACCTCCATTCGTGGGATGACTACGACCGCCTGCGCAAGGTCCCCGCCAACGTCGACCCCGCGCTCGGCTTCGAGCGCCACATCGGCATGCCGCTCGCCGGCATCCCCGACCCGTGGGAACCCGACGGCGGCTCCTATGCCGAGCACTGGATGGACGAGTTCACGAGCGCGCTCGGCGAGCTCGGCATCGAGCTGCACGGGGTGCGCCAGTCCCAGCGCTACCCGGCGGGCGCCTACAACGCCGAGATCCGGCGCGCGATGGACGCGCGCGAGCTCATCTTCGACACCCTCGCCGAGCAGCAGACGGCGGCCCGCCACGACAAGCCGCTCGAGCAGCGCCGGCTCGAGTACTTCCCCTTCAAGCCGTTCTGCGAGACCTGCGGTCGCGACGACACGACGGTCACGGCGTATGACGGCGAGGCGCAGGCTGCGACCTACCGCTGCCGCCACGGCCACGACGGCACGATGAGCCTTGCCGATGGCGCCGCGATCACCGGCAAGCTCGTGTGGAAGGTCGACTGGCCGATGCGCTGGGCCTACGAGGGCGTCGCCTTCGAGCCCGCCGGCGAGGACCACCATGCGCCCACGGGCAGCTTCACCGTCGGGCGCACGCTCGTACGTGACGTCTTCGGCGCGCAGGCCCCGCACTCCGCGGTGTACTCGTTCGTGACCCTCGCCGGCGCGGGCGGCAAGATCTCCGGCTCCAGCGGCACCGCCGCGGTCCCGTCGGCGGCGCTGCGCCTGCTCGAGCCGGCGATCGTGCGCTGGCTGTACATCCGCCGACTGCCGTCGCAGTCCTTTCAGATCGACCTGTCGGCGAAGGGCGTGCAGAAGCTCTACGACGAGTGGGATCGCTTCGTCGATGCCGCCAGCGGGCCCGACGCGGGGGACACCGACGGCGCCATGTACCGCCTCGCCGTGCGGACGTCGGCGGGCAGCGTGGCGAGCACCGATCGCCGCGTCTCGTTTCGCCTGCTGGCCGCGGCCGCCGACCTCACGCAGGGAAACCGCGAGCAGATCGCGCGCATCGTCGCGCAGCACCTCGACGAGCCCGTCGCCTCGCTCGACGACCTGCTCGACGAGCTCGAGCCGCGGCTGCAGTGCGCGCGCAACTACGTCGAGCTGCTACCCGACGAGCAGCGCACGACGGTCCGCGAGCGCTTCGACGCCGTGACCTGGGAGGGGCTCGACGAGCCGACACGGTCCGGCATCGCGACGCTCGCCGGCGAGCTCGACGACGCGTGGACGCTCGACGGCCTGACCGCGCTCGTCTACGCGGTCCCCAAGCTCATGCTCGGCCTGCCGCGCGACGCGCCGCCGAGCCCCGAGCTCAAGGTCGCGCAGCGGGCGTTCTTCAAGGCGCTCTATCAGCTGCTGTGCGCTCGCGACACCGGGCCGCGGCTGCCGACGCTCCTGCTCTCGATCGGCCCGGAGCGCACCCGCGAGCTGCTCACAGGCAGCGGGAGCGCGACGTCGTGAGCCCGCCGCAGTCCTAGGCGCCCCGCCAGCGGCCGTCGAAGGACCACGCGGAGAAGGCCACCGGAGGTTGGTCTACAGGAACGTCGCGTGCAGCGAGCGGACGGCGTCGGGCACGCTGTCGAGCGCGATGACGCAGGAGATCTTGATCGGCGACGTCGAGATCATCTGGATGTTGATCTGCGCCGCGCCGAGGGTCGAGAAGACCCGCGCGGCGACGCCGGCCTGGGTCTTCATCCCCTCGCCGATGACCGACACCTTGCCGACCGATTCGTCGGTCGTGATCGCGATCGCGAGCTCCTCGGCGAGGCCGGCGAGCGCGTCGAGGGCGATCCGCAGGTCGGCGCGCGGGACCGTGAATGACATGTCCGCGCCCGCACCCGGCACGACGGGCTCGTTCTGGATGATCATGTCGATGTTGACGTTCGCGTCGGCGAGCACCGTCGCGATGCGCCCCGCCATGCCGGGCGCGTCGGGGACGTGCTCGAGCGTCACGCGCGCCTCGTCGGTCGAATGCGTGACGGCCGTGATCGCCGGACGAGGCGCCGCCTCGCCCTCGCCGTCCCCGACGATCGTGCCTTCCGCATCGCCGAACGCCGAGCGGCAATGGATCCGCACTCCGTGTGTGCGGGCGTACTCGACGGAGCGCAGCTGCAGGACGCCCGCGCCGGAGGCCGACATCTCGAGCATCTCCTCGAACGACACGACCGCCAGCTTGCGGGCGTCCGGGACGACCCGCGGGTCGGCGCTGAAGACGCCCGCGACGTCGGTGTAGATCTCGCAGACGTCGGCGCCGATCGCCGCCGCGAGCGCGACCGCGGTCGTGTCCGAGCCGCCCCGGCCGAGCGTCGTGACGTCCTTCGCGGTCGACACGCCCTGGAAGCCGGCGACGAGCACGATGGCGTCGTCGTCGAGGGCGTCGCTGATCCGTTTGGCTCGCACGTCTAGGATCCGCGCCTTCGTGTGCGACGTGTCTGTAACGATCCCCGCCTGTGAGCCCGTCAGCGAGATCGCCCGATGTCCGAGATCGTTGATCGCCATCGCGCACAACGCACACGACTGGCGCTCGCCCGTCGACAGCAGCATGTCCATCTCGCGCGGGTCGGGCTGCGGCGAGATCTCGAACGCGTCCGCGATCAGGGCGTCTGTCGTCTTGCCGCGCGCGCTGAGCACCGCGACGACGCGGTTGCCGGCCTCGCGCTTGGCGACGATCCGCTGCGCCGCGCGCTTGATGCGCTCGGCGTCGGCGACGGACGTCCCGCCGAACTTCATGACGACTGTGCCTGCCATAACGGGCTGGGAGGGTAGCGCGTGCAACTGAGCGTCCAGGGCAAGCGCCTCGCGATCGCGGGCGCGGTGCTCGTCCTGCTGCTTGCCGGCGGCGTCTACCTGCTGTTCCTGCGCGGCGGCGACGACACGCCCGTCGTCGAGGCCGGCTCGCGCTTCGGCAACGACACGGGGCGCGGCACCGGCGGCACGCTGCTCGACACGCTGGCGCCGATCCTCGCCGTGCGCGCCGGCGGCAGCGTCCGCGGCGGTTCGGACCCCGATCCGCCGACGGCCGCCGAGCTCGGCCGCGCGCCCCAGGACGCCGTCGCCGGCCTGTTCCTCGTCGGCTTCGCCGGCACGGACTCGAGCTCGTCGTTCTTCAAGCGCCTGAAGGCGCGCGGCTACGGCGGCGTGCTGCTGTCGGGCGTCAACTACCGCGAGCCGCAGCAGCTCTCCAAGCTGACTCTGGCGCTCCAGAAGACCGCGAGCGCCGCCGGCCATCCCGCGCCGATCGTCGCCGCTCGCCAGGAGGGCGGTGACTTCAGCGCCTTCGCCAACCTCGCTCCGGCGGCCCAGGTGGACGTCGGCAATCAGGCCAAGGGGACGCGCGACAGTGCGCTCGGGGCGGGCCGCCAGCTCCGCGCGCTCGGCGTCGGGATGAATCTCGCGCCGAACGCCGACATCGCCGTGGCGGGCGGGCCGGGGCAGGGCCGCGCCTTCTCCGACCGCGTGGCGAAGGTCACGAGCGCGGTTCGGGCCTCCGTCGCGGCGTACCGCCAGGCGAAGGTCGTCGCGGCCGTCGGGCCGTTTCCCGGCGACGGCGCCGCGGCCCAGGACCCGACCGAGGGGCCGGCGCCGGTCGGGCTTGGCCTCGACGAGCTGCGCAACTCCGACATGACGCCGTTCGCCGCCGTCGCGACAGGCGACCGCGCCGTCCCGGCGATCCAGATGTCCAACGCGATCTACGCGGCGTTCGACGGCGTCACCCCGGCGACGTTGCTCCCCGAGGCCATCGACGAGCTGCGCAACAGGATCGGCTTCAAGGGAGCGATCATCTCCGCCGATCTCGTCGCCACGACGGCGACGACCGGCGGGAGCGTCGGCAAGGCGGCGGTCGACGCGATGAAGGCCGGCGTCGACATGCTCGTCGTGCCAGGCGGGCGCGCGCAGCAGGACGAGGCCTACCGCGCGGTCGTAGCGGCCGTGCGCAGCCGCGCGATCCCGGCGCAGCGCGTCGTCGACGCGCTGACGCACATCGCGGCGATGCGCGCGCTGACGAAGGACTCGCGCGCGCCGCTGCAGGTCGGGAAGTAGGTATGCGCCGAATCGTGCTCGGGCTCGCGCTGCTCGCCGCGGCGGCGCCGGTCGCCGCCGTCTCGGCCGCGCCGTCCGGGCCGCCGAAGCCGAAGGTCACGACGCTCGGCGTCACCCGCTTCGCGACGGTGTTCACGTCGTGCTGGAGCTACGGGAGCCGCCGCGAGTGCTTGCAGAACGGCACCATCGGCAATCCATCGGCGACGCTGCGCTGGCGCTCCGGCGCGAAGGTCGTCGTCGACCTGCGACGTGCGGCGCAGGACGTCAGCATCTCGGCGGAGCACGTCGACGGCGCCAACGTCGTCGCGCGCGACAGCGTCAAGCTCACGCTGCACCGCATCGGCTCAAGCGGGCGCCATTGGTTCGTCCGGCTGCCGCCGCGCGCCGCCCGATCGACCGATCTCATCGTCTACGCCCGGCTCGGCGACCGCGGCGATCTCGTCGCCGACCTCGGGCTGCGGCGGCGCTGACCGCCTACAGGCGGCGGCGGCCGAGGAACGCCTTGCCGAGCGTGACCTCGTCGGCATACTCGAGGTCGCCGCCGACGGGCAGCCCGCTCGCCAGTCGCGTGACGACGAGCTCGGGGGCGCGGACGCGCAGGACGTCGGCGATGTGCAGTGCGGTCGCCTCGCCGGTCGTCGTCGGGTTTGTCGCGAGCACGACCTCGGAGATCGGCTGCGCCGGATCCGCGACGCGGCGGTAGAGCTCGGCGATCTTCAGGTCGTCGGGATCGACGCCGTCGATCGGCGACAGCGCGCCGCCGAGCACGTGGTAGCGGCCGCGGTACTCGTGGGTGCGCTCGACCGGGATGACGTCGCCGGCCTCCTCGACGACGCAGATCAGGCTCGCGTCGCGGCGCGTGTCCTCGCAGATCCGGCAGATCGGGGCGTCGGCGAGGTTGAAGCAGATCTCGCACAGGCCGATGCGCTCCTTGACCTCGCGAATCGACTCCGCGAGCGACGACGCGTCCTCCGTCGAGGCGCGCAGGATGTGAAACGCCAGGCGCTGGGCGGTGCGCGCGCCGATCCCGGGCAGCTTGCCGAGCTCGGTGATCAAGCGCTGGATCGGTGGGGCGTACAAACGGCTTTACATCAGGCCCGGGGGCAGGCCGAGACCGCCGAGGTCGAGGCCGCCGGTGAGGCCGCCCATCTTCGTCGCGGCCATCTCCTGGGCCTGGCGCAGCGCCTCGTTGACGGCCGCCATGACCATGTCCTGCAGCAGCTCCGGATCCTCGGGATCGATCGCGTCGGGGTCGATGCTGATGTCCTTGACCGTCAGATCGCCGGTCACGGTCACGGTCACCATGCCGCCGCCGGCGGACGACGTGACCGTCTCGTTGGCGAGCTGCTCCTGCGCGGCCATCATGTCCTTCTGCATCTTCTGAACCTGCTTCATCATCTGGTTCATGTTCGGCTGGGGCATCAGCGCGGCTCGCTCTCGGTAGGAGGGGGTTCTGGGGGATCGGGGTCGGGGTGGATCTCCTCGGCGTCGAACTCTGCCACGAAGCGCTGGACCCACTCGTCCTCCGTCGGCGGCGCGGCCGGCGCCTCGTCGACCGCGCCCGCTGGCGCGAGATCCGCCAGCACGTAGGCGATCTGCGCCTTCATGCCGGTCACGGTCCGCACGGCCATCGCGACGCAGCGCCGGTAGCCGTCGTCGTCGGCCTTGCGGCGGTGGAAGTCGTCGCTCGCCGGAAACGCGACGGTGACCTCCGTGCCGTCGACCGCGATCGGCATCGCCTCGGCGAGCAGCGCGGCGCAGAGCGCGTTCTCCGCGCGGACCGTGTCGATGACGGCCGGCCAGATGGCGCGCAGCGAGCCGAGGTCGAGCGACGGGCCGTCGTGATCGCCGACGGCCGGCGGGGCGGCGACGCTGACGTTGGTGGGCGCGCCGTTGGCGGGACGGGCTTCGGCGGCCGGCGCCTGCAGCGGGGCCGGCGGCGGATCGCTCGGCGCAAGCTCTGCCCCAGGCGGCGATGCCGATGATGGGGCACCTGGACCGGGCGCCGGAGGCGATGGCGGCGCGCTTGGGCCGGGCGCTGGCGGCGAGCCGTGGGCGAGCGCCGACAGCGAAGCCTCGAGGCGCTCGATGCGCTGCGCCATCGCCTGCGACGAGGGGTCGACGATCGGCGAGGCCGCCTTGACGAGCGCGAGCTCGAGCTGCGTGCGCGCATCGGAGCCGTTCTTCGTCGCCTCCATCGCCGCGGCCAGCAGGTCGAGCAGGCGCGCGACCGCGCTCGCCCCGACGCGGCCGGCCTGCGCCGCGAGGCGCGCATCATGCTCGGGCGTGATCGCGAGCTCCGCCGGCACCTCACCCAGGGCCTGGACGATCATGAGGTCACGCGCATGGGCCTCGAGATCGCGCACGAAGCCGAGCGCGTCGCGGCCGGTCTGCGTGAGCCTTGCGGCGGCCAGCAGCGCCTCGCGCGGGTCGGCGGCGGCGATCGCATCCAGCGAGGCGAACAGCAGGTCGGCATCGGCCACGCCGAGGACCGCGAGGACGTCCTCCGTCGCGATCGACGTACCGGCGTAGGTGACGAGCTGCTCGAGCGTGCCGAGCGCGTCGCGAAAGGACCCCGTCGCATGACGCGCGAGCAGGGCGACCGCATCGGCCGGGATCTCGATCGACTCCTTCTCGGCGACGCGGCGCACGACCGACGCGAGCTGCTCGACCGTCGGGCGGGCGAAGTCGAAGCGATGGCAGCGGTCGACGACGGTCGGCAGGACCTTCGCCGCCTCCGTCGTCGCGAGCACGAAGACCGTGTTCGGGGGCGGCTCCTCGAGCGTCTTGAGGAACGCGTTCCAGGCCTGCGTCGAGAGCATGTGCGCCTCGTCGAGGATGTAGATCTTGTGGCGCCCGGAGACCGGCGCGTAGACGACGCTCTCGCGCAGGTCGCGGATGTCGTCGACGGAGTTGTTGGATGCAGCGTCCATCTCGATGACGTCGAGCGATGTCGCGCTCGCGATCGACACGCACGAGTCGCACACGCCGCAGGGATCGATCGTCGGGCCGTGCTCGCAGTTCAGGCACGCCGCGAGGATCTTCGCCATCGACGTCTTGCCCGTGCCGCGCGAGCCGACGAACAGGTAGGCGTGATGGACCTTGCCGCCCGTGACGGCGTTGCGCAGCGTGCGAACGACATGCTCCTGGCCGACGACATCGGCGAAGCACCGCGGACGGTGGCGGCGGTAGAGCGATGGAGCCTGGGACACGCGTCGAGGATAGCTTCGCGCGCGCCCGGGCCGACGCCCGCCGCGCACCCGCGCACGGCAGGGCCGCGGTTGCGGGCGCCGCCGCCCACGCCCCGCGCCGGTCGCCCCCGCGAACGGCTACCGTGCCGCCCGATGGCTCGGATCCGCTTCGCGGCAGGCGTGCTCGTCGGTGCCGCGCTGCTGCGGCTGGTGACTTCGAACGGGCTCGTCAACTACGACACGCTCTACACGCTCGTCTGGGGTCGCGAGCTCGCCCACGGCGCGCTGCCCAACCTCGAGGTGGCGATCGCGCCGACCCCGCACCCGCTCGCCACGCTCGGCGCGATCGGGCTGTCGCCGCTGAGCTCGCTGCGGATCGACGGGCTGCACGGCGATCTCGCGGCCAGCGTCGTCGTCGGGCTCTCCTACGTCTCGCTGGCGCTACTCGGCTGGGTCGTCTTCGCGCTCGGACGCGCGTGGTTCAACACAGCCGCGGGATTGACGGCGGCGGCGATCGTGCTGACGCGGATCCCGGTGCTGGACTTCGGCGCCCGCGCGTACGTCGACATCCCCTACCTCGTGCTTGTCCTCGGCGCGCTGCTCGTCGAGACGCGGCGCCCGCGCGCCGGGCCGCCGGTCCTGGCGCTGCTCGCGCTCGCCGCTCTGCTGCGACCGGAGGCGTGGCTGTTCAGCGCCGCCTACCTCGGGTGGCTGCTGCTACCGGGCCTGCGGGCGGCGCGCGACGGAAGCCGACCGGCGCGCACACGCGCATGGCGAGACGCCGCGCCGCTCGTCGCTCTCGCCGCCTGCGGGCCCGTGCTCTGGTGTCTGCACGACCTGCTGCTGACTCACAACGCGCTGCACTCCCTCACCGGCACGCGCGACAACGCCGCGACGCTCGGTCGCATCACCGGCCTGCAGCACGTCCCGACGACGCTGCCGCGGCGGATCGGCGAGATCCTGCGCGAGCCGGTGCTGTTCGCGGCCGCCGGCGGCGGAGTGTTCGCGCTGATCTGGCATCGCGACCGACACACGCGTCTCGGCGCGACCACGGGCGTGCTCGCCGTCGCGGCGTTCTGCGTCCTGGCGGCGGCCGGCCTGCCGATCATCACCCGCTACGTGCTGCTGATCGGGACGCTGCTGGCGATCTTCGCCGGCGCCGGGGTCTTCGGCTGGCTCGACGTGCGCCGCGGCGCGGCGCGCACGTGGTGGGCGCGCTTCGGGGGGCTCGCGCTCGTCGTGCTCGCGCTCTACGTCCCCAACCAGATCGAGCGGATCGACAGCCTCGCCCGCGCGCTGAGCCGCCAGGAGTCGATCCAGGGCGACCTCGCGCGGGTCGTGAAGGCCGGTCTGCCCTGCCGCCCGGTCGCGGTGCCCAACCGCCGTCCGATCCCGCTGCTGGCGCTCTGGCTCGAGCTCGATCCCGGCGCCGTCGTCGACGCGCAGTCCGGTGGCGTCCCGCACCGAGGAACCTACCTCGTGCCGCGCACGGAGAAGGTCGCCCACGACTACATCCTCGACAAGCGCGACGTCGACCGCACGGTGGCGCCGCCGCCCGCCGGCTTCCGTACCGTTCGTCGCGACGCTTCCTGGACGGCGGCAGCGAGCTGCTGACCGCCCGACGACGACCTACCGCCACCAATATCACGCGCCTTCACACGTCACTGCTGCTCGCCGCTTCGCTCGCGATCGTGCCGGTCGCCGGCGCGCAGGCCGCCGAGCGCCCGTCGCCGCGCATCATCGGCGGCATGCTCGCCACGCACGACTGGCCCGCGCAGGGCTACCTGCAGGCGAACGGCTTGCTATGCGGCGGGACGCTCGTCAGCGGTCGCTGGTTTCTGACCGCCGGGCACTGCATGACGTCGACGGACCCCACCAAGTACATGATCACGCTCGGCAAGGCCGACATCGACCAGGCGACGGCGGCCGATCGCTACAGCGTCGACGTCGTCGCGCGCAACCCCGCATTCGGCGGCAGCCCGCCGAGCAACGACACGCTGCTGCTGCACATCTCCACCCCAGCGGCGCCGCCGCAGACGCCGTTGCCGGTCGTCGGCCCGGCCGACGGCGCGCTGTGGGCCGCGGGCACGAGCGCGACGATCATCGGCTGGGGCAAGGATGACGCGGGCACGCTCCAGAAGCAGCTTCGCGAGACGCAGGTGCCGATCGTCGACGACGCGACGTGCAGCTCGATCTGGGGTCCGGACTTCGACCCGGCGACGATGGTCTGTGCCGGCGGCGGCGGCACAGACACCTGCTCCGGCGACTCCGGCGGACCGCTGATGGTGCCCTCCCAGGGCGCGTTCGTGCTCGCCGGGGTCACCTCGTGGGGCGCGACGACGTGCGCGGCGGCGGGCTTCCCCGGCGTCTACGCGCGCCTCGGGGCGCCGACGCTCAACGAGTGGCTGCACAACAGCATCCCGACGGCCGGGATCGCTGTGTCGCCGGCGGCGCCGACCGCCGACCAGACGGTCGTGCTGACGGCGACCGGCACCCACCCCGTGGGCATGCCGCCGGCCGGAGATCCGATCGCCTTCGGCTGGGACCTCAACGGCGACGGCGTCTTCAACGACGCCGCGGGCCAGGCCGCGACGATCGGGCCCGCGCCGGCCGGCACGTATTCCGTCGGCGTGCAGGAGACCTACGCCGACGGCGACCGCGCGACGGGGCACACGGTCGTCACGATCGGCGCCGCGCCGCCGCCCCCGCCACCGCCACCGCCACCGCCACCACCGCCGCCACCACCGGCCGCGGTCGTCGTCAAGCCCGTCGCCCGCCTCGTCGATGTGCCGCGGACCGTGCGGATCGCGGGCCTGCTCGATCGCCGGCTCGGCATCCACGTGCACTGCTACGCGGCCTGCACAGTGAAGGGAAGGCTGCGTCTCGACGGCCCGACCGCGCGCAGGCTCGGGCTCGCGCGATCGTCATCGAAGAGCGTTCAGGTCGGCAGCGGCAGCGTCCGCTTCACGAAAGCGAGGACCTCGACGCTGACGATCATCGTCCCGAGCCGGTCGCTGGCGAAGCTGCGCAAGGCGACGCGCGGGACCCTCGCCCTCAGCGTCACGGCGACCACGGGCAGCCGCCGCTCGCAGCTCGCCAAGTCGATCGCGCTGCGGCGCTGACTGCGTCAGCTCACGGCCGGCTGGTCGATGACCGATAGAGATCACATGGTTCTGCGTCGCTGCGTGCTGCTCGCCGCTCTCGCGCTGTCGCTCGCCGTCACGGCATCGTCCGCAGCGGCGCCGCGGATCGTCGGCGGCACGCTCGCGACCCGTCCGTGGCCGGCACAGGCGTACGTCAGCTCGAACGCCGGGGCCTGCGGCGGCACGCTCGTCAGCGGGCGCTGGGTGCTGACCGCAGGGCACTGCGTGACGAACGGCGCCGGGGGCATCGTGGCCGCGAGCGCCTTCGACGTCACCCTCGGCGTCTCCAATCGCAAGCTGGCGACCGCGGCCAACCACTTCGCCGTCAACAAGGTCCTGCGCGATCCCGACTTCTCGGAGGACCCCATCACCGGTGATCCCCAGAGCGATGTCGCGCTGCTGCACCTCGCGAGCGCGACCGCCTCGCCGGTCGATCCGCTGCGGATCATCGCGACGAACGAGGGCGCGCTGTGGACGCCCGGCACGAGCGCGACGATCATCGGCTGGGGGACGACGTGCTCCAGCGACTGCGATCCGACGACGCAGTTGCGCGAGGCGCACGCGCCGATCGTCAGCGATGCGGCGTGCGGATCGGGGCTGGCCTACGGCGCCGAGTTCCACCCGACGACGATGGTCTGCGCCGGCAACGGGCAGACCGACACCTGCCAGGGCGACTCCGGCGGCCCGATGATGGTGCCGCGGGCGGCCGACTTCGTGCTCATGGGCGTGACGTCCTGGGGCGCCGGGTGCGCCGACGCGCAGTACCCCGGCGTCTACGCGCGCGTCGCGGCGCCGGCCCTGAACGCCTGGATCCGCGCCCAGATCCCGACGGCGGCGATCACGATCAGCCCGGCCCCGGCACTGCCGACGGACACCGTCGCGCTGACTGCGAGTGCGATGGCGCCGACGGGCTCAAACCCGCTGCCGACGGGCACGCCGACCGCGTACGCCTGGGATCTCGACGACGACGGCGCGTTCGACGACGCGACGGGTCCGACGACGACGCTCGGCCCGGCCGCGGCGGGCAGCTACCCGGTCCGGGTGCTCGAGACCTATGGCGACGGTGATCGCGCGCTGACGCGCGAGGTCGTGACGGTCGGAGCGGCGCCGCCTCCGCCACCGCCACCACCTCCGCCTCCTCCACCACCGCCGCCACCACCTCCTCCACCAGCACCGCCTCCGCCACCGCCACCGCCACCGCCACCGGCGGTCGTGCAGCCGCCGCCAGCGGTCGTAGCGCCCGCGCCGCCGCCTCCACCGGCCGCGACGACCCCGCCACCGCCATCGGCCACGATCGCCAAACCAGTCGCGCGGCTGCTCGACGTGCCTGCGAGCCTGCACCTCAGGAGCCTGTTCGACCGCGAAACGAACGTTCGCGTCCGCTGCTACTCCCCGTGCACGATCAAGGCGACGCTGCGCCTCGAAGGTCCGACGGCGCGCCGGGTCGGCCTGACGCGCACGATGTCGAGCGGACTCGTCGGCTCCGGCAGCGTGCGCTTCACCAAGGCGAGGACGGCGCGCCTTACGATCAGACTCTCCCGCAAGACGCTGGCCAAGCTGCGCCGCGCGCGCTCCGGGCGGTTGTCGCTGCGGGTCTACGCAACGTCCGACGGCCGGCGCCAGAAGCTCACCCGGCTGATCACGCTGCGCCCCTGATCCGGCGCCCTGCCCGGCCCAGGTCCCGCGCCCGGCGGCTGCGCCGGACGCGGTGAAGGAGTGGACCGTGCACCCTCAATCGAGACGTTGCCCTCGGGCGCTGACACCAGCGATGGCTCCGGCTCGGGTACTCCCGCTGCGCATATCGGTAACCGCTTAAGGCTGCTTCCTTCCGGACCTGACCTGATTCACGGGCCGACACCGCGCGGGACCCGGGCCATCAGCACCATCACGTGTGGGCTGACCCCGAAGGCCGCGCCCCTCGAGAGGGGATTCGGCCTCGCTATAGCGGATTACGAGCGACAGGGAACCGCTGACTCCCCGCCTAGCACGGTCCGCGAGCGAGTCTAGTGGTCGCCGGAACGCGGCGACGCCGTCCCCCGCGACAGCGGCGGGCGCCGCCTGAGTAGGGTGCGCGACAGCGTGGACCGCAAGATCATCTACTGGAGCATCGGCCTGTTCTTCGGCTGCTCGCTCCTGTTTCGCGCGATCGACGCACTCGCCTCGGGCGCCGGCAAGGGCGTCTCGCTCGCGATCCAGGCCGGCGCGCTCGTCGTGATCCTCGTCGCCGTGACGGTCATCGCGCGCCGCCGCTCCTGACGCGCGCGTCGGCGGCCGGGCTTGACACGCCCAGTGAGTGAGTGCATACTCACCCACGCCCATGGCCACCCCGACGACGACAACCCGCACCCTTTCCACCGCCGACGAGCGGCGCGAGGAGATCCTCGTCGCGGCCGAGCGCGTGTTCGCCGCGCGCGGACTGCACGGCACGCCGACGATCGAGATCGCGAGGGCCGCGGGCATCTCACAGGCCTACCTCTTCCGCCTCTTCCCGACGAAGTCCGAGCTCTTCACGGCGCTGACACAGCGCTGCAACGAGCGCATCTACGAGACGTTCGTCGAGGCCGCCCGCGAGGCGAAGGCCGCCGGCGAGGACGTCATGTCCGCGATGGGCGCCGCCTACATCGGCCTGCTCGGCGACCGCAACCTGCTGCTCGTCCAGATGCACTCGCACGCCGCCTGCGACGACCCCGCGATCCGCGAGCAGATGCGCGACTGCTTCGCGCGGCTCGTCGAGCTCGTCGAGCGCGAGACCGGCGCCGACGCCGAGCAGGTCCGTCTGTTCTTTGCCCACGGGATGTTGCTCAACGTCCTCGCGGCAATCGGCGCCTCCGACGTCGACGCGCACTGGGCGAAGGTGCTGCTCGGGCCGAAGATGATCGATTGCAGCTAAGCCTCTCTTTTTTGACCTGTAAGTGAGTGACTGATCACACTATGACAAGGGACCGCGCCATGCCCCGCCCGACGACCGACAAGCCACGGACCGGCTGGACCCTCGCGATCGTCTCGATCGCCCTCTTCATGACCGCGCTCGACACCCTCGTCGTCGGCGTCGCGCTGCCGTCGATCCGCGTCGACCTCGGTGGATCGATCGAGTCGCTCGAGTGGACGGTCAACGCCTACACGCTCGCCTTCGCGGTCCTGCTGATCACCGGCGCCGCACTCGGCGACCGCTTCGGCCGCAAGCGGATGTTCGTCATCGGCCTGTCGATCTTCACCGCCGCCAGCGCGCTCGCGGCACTGTCGCCGAGCATCGAGGCGCTGATCGCCGCTCGTGCCGTGCAGGGTCTCGGCGCGGCGATCGTCCTGCCGCTGACGCTGACGCTCCTGTCCGAGGCGGTGCCGGCCGAGAAGCGCGGCATGGCGCTCGGCATCTGGGCCGGCGTCAGCGGCCTCGGGGTCGCGCTCGGCCCGTTCGTCGGCGGCGCAGTCGTCGAGGGCATCGCCTGGCATTGGATCTTCTGGCTGAACGTGCCGATCGGGCTCGTGCTCGTGCCGCTCGCGTGGCGCCGGCTGACCGAGTCCTACGGCCCGGCCGACAAGCTCGACATGCCCGGCCTCGGTCTCGCCGGCGCCGGCCTGTTCGGCCTGACGTTCGGCATCGTGCGGGCGACCGCGCTCGGCTGGACCTCGATGACCGTGCTCGTCTCGATCATCGGCGGCGGCGCGCTGATGCTCGCCTTCATCGCGTGGGAGCTGCGCGCCCCGGCGCCGATGCTGCCGATGCGCTTCTTTCGCTCGCGCGGCTTCGCTGCCTCAAACGGCGTCTCGTTCGCGATGTTCTTCGGCGTCTTCGGCGCGATCTTCCTGCTGTCGCAGTTCTTCCAGACGGCGCAGGGCTACGGCCCGTTCGAAGCCGGCCTGCGGACGCTGCCGTGGACGGGGATGCCGATGCTCGTCGCTCCGATCGCCGGCCTGCTCAGCGATCGCATCGGATCGCGGCCGCTGATGGTGGCCGGCCTCGCGCTGCAGGCGGTCGCGATGGCCTGGCTGGCGGTCGTCTGCTCGCCGGAGGTCGCCTACTCGAGCCTCGTCGGCCCGTTCATCATCGCCGGCACCGGCATGGCGCTCGTCTTCGCGCCGTCCGCGAACGCGGTCCTATCGAGCGTCCGCCCGCGGGAGGCCGGTCAGGCGTCCGGCGCGACGAACGCGATCCGCGAGCTCGGCGGGGTCATGGGTGTGGCGGTGCTCGCGTCCGTCTTCAGCGCGAACGGCTCGTACGCCTCGCCGCAGGCGTTCAGCGACGGCGTCGTCGCGGCGCTGCCGGTGGCCGCCGTCGTGCTCGCCGTCGGTGCCGTGATCGCGCTGTTCGTGCCGGGGCTCGCCGCCCGCCGTGCTCCGGTGGCGCCGATCGCCGAGCCGGGGGTGGCGGTGGCGGAGCTGACGCCCGCGTAGCCACAGATCCAGGCAACGCGAGCCGAGCACCGAGGTTCGCTCGGCTCTGTGGGACGGCGCACGGACACGTTGACCGGCGCGGCGTCGCGTGGTGGGATGGGCCGATGGCCGAGCGCGACCCCTTCGGACGGCTTCCGGACGAGAACCCACTCGAGTTCCTCGGGCGGCCGAGCAACGGCACCGAGTCCGCGGCCGCCGAGGCGGTGGCGGCCGAGGCGGTGGCGGCCGAGGCGGCGACATGGGCGCGGGCCGGGGCAGCGAGCGAGCAGCCCGCTTCGGCGGACCCGGCGAAGCGCACCGCTCGAGTGTCCTCCCCGGAACCGAAGCCGCTGCGCAAGGCCGACCACGTCCAGACGCGGACGACGACGATCGAGCCACAGCAGGTCGCCCGCATCGCACGCGGCGTCGTCAGGTCCGTCGTCCTGGTGGCGGTGCTGCTCGTCGTCGTCGGCGGGGTCGGGCTGGTCTCGTTCTCGGGAGGCTCCGGGTCCGAGAAGACGACCGTCGTGCGGCTGGGCGCGCCCGACCAGGCCGCACCCGAGCCCGGCAGCGAGCCCACCCGCCCCAACGCCGCGCCGCCGCCCGCTGCCCGCACCAACGTGACGCCGCGCGGCCTGAACGCGAGCTCGCTGCTGACGCGGCGCAACCTCGCCCCCGCCCTGCGGCGCTTGGGCCGCAGCGGCCTCGGACGGCTGCGGACGCTCTCGATCCGGCCCGAGCGCGTCGACGCGCAGCTCCTGACCCGCGGCGGCCGGCTGCGCTCCGTCCAGCTGCGCTCCGACGGCAAGCTCAGCGACTTCGGCACGAGCGGACCCGGCTTCGGCGGGCTCGACACGATCGCGTTCGCGCGCGTCACACCGGCCGCGCCCGAGCGGCTCGTTCGCGGCGCCGCCGAGCGCCTGCACCGACCGGCGAGCCAGGTCGACTACGTCGTGCTGCTGCAGCTCGGCAGCGCGCTGACGTGGTCGGTGTTCATGCGCGACGGCACGCACTTCCAAGCCGACGCGGGCGGACGCATCACCCGCCGCGTCGGTTGAGCGGCGATTGCAGCGAATTCGGTGGTTTGCGCAAGTGCGCGTCAGCGCCTACAGTGAACGTCGTATGACAAGCCTCCTCCACCCGCTCGTCGTCAGCGCCACGACTGCCTAGGTCGGCGTCGGGCCCACGCCCGCACGCCGCCATCGCGACCGTGCCCTCGACGACGTTCTG
Source organism: Solirubrobacterales bacterium (assembly GCA_038260305.1). Lineage (GTDB taxonomy): Bacteria > Actinomycetota > Thermoleophilia > Solirubrobacterales > Solirubrobacteraceae > CADCVQ01. Next base: position 244,091 of record JBBSNY010000001.1, on the reverse strand, counting down.
GAGGACTTCGCACTGATGCAGGTCATTCCCGCCGGCCTCGGCCGGCGACCGGATCTCGAAGCCGAGCTCGAGCAGCTCGGCGATCGAAGTTTCACGGCCGGCCGCGTGCTCGCACAACATCGCGCTCGCTGGCTCGTCGCCGGATTGAGCGGGCCGCCGCAGCTCGTGCCCGCGCGCGGGCGGCTGCGCCATAGCGACTCGCCGACGACCGGCGACTGGGTCGCGCTGGACGCAAGCGGCGCGATCGCGGCCGTGCTGCCGCGCCACGGAACGGTGATCCGCCGCGCCGCGGGCGCCTCGTTCGCCTCGCAGGTGCTGGCGGCCAACGTCGACCTCGTGCTCGTCGTCGAGCCGTTGCCCGAGCCGGAGGTCCGGCGCGCCGAGCGGCTCGTCGCGCTCGCGCTGGCGGGCGGGGTGCCGGCAGCGCTCGCGCTGACGAAGGCAGATCTCGACCCGTTGGCCACGGATGTGGCGCGCGACGTCGGACGCCGGCTCGGCGTCGCGAACGCTCTCGCGGTCAGCGTCCACGACGAGGCGTCGATCACGATGGTCGCGTCGCTGCTTGAGCCCGAAGCGACGACGGTCCTGCTCGGCCCGTCGGGCGCGGGCAAGTCGACGCTCGTCAACGCCCTGCTCGGCGTCGAGCGCCAGGAGGTCGGCGCCGTGCGCGAGAGCGACGGGCGCGGGCGCCACACGACGGTGACGCGCGAGCTCATGATGCTGCCCGGCGGCGCTCTGCTGATTGACACGCCGGGGATCCGCGAGGCCGGCCTGTGGGATGGCACGGGCGGCGCGTTCGCCGACATCGAGGCGCTGGCGCTCGAGTGCCGCTTCACCGACTGCGGTCACGGCAACGAGCCGGGCTGCGCGGTCCGCGACGGGGCGGATGCCGAGCGCGTAGAAGCCTGGCAGAAGCTCGAGCGCGAGCAGAAGTGGCTCGAGGATCGCCGCCAGGCAGCGAGCGATCGCGAGCAGCTCGGGCGCAAGTACTCGCGGGCGCAGCGCGCGGCGCGGCGCGGCAAGGGCCTGGAGGAGTAGCGGCTGTGCGGTGCGCCGGGGCTCAGCCCCCGGCGCCGCCGTGCATGAGGTCGACGCAGACGACGCAGTAGGGCCACGGCGGGTTCCACGGCCAGCCGGTGACGTCCTTGCCACAGAGCGCCGTGTCGGGGTCCTCCTCCGTCACGATGTGGCAGATCTCCTCACCGTCGGTGCGCGGCCCGTCGACGCGGCGTGGCTCCTTGACCGTGCGCGGCATCGCTTGACCCGGCGGGACGGCCGGTCAGAGCTCGCAATCGGGGGAGGGCTCCTGCGCGGGACCCTCGGTCAGCGAGATCGCGTCGACGAGGAAGGCCTCGCCGGGCTGCACGCCGGAGCCTTGGCGCAGGACGTGCACGTCGATACGGCTGCCGTCCGTCGTCGCGACGAGGCTGGCGCGGACCGGTACGTAGGTGTCCGATTTCGTCATCACCTGCGTGGTGGCGATGCCTGCCGCATCGCCGTCGGCGGAACGCTCGCGAATCGAGATGCAGACCGGCTCACCGACCGTGTGATCGGCCGCGCGTACCCAGGCGACCGCGTTGTACGTGCTGCCCTTCGTCGACGATTGCACGCTGTCGGGAGTGTCGTCGATCGCGTACTCGGTCTCCGAGCCCGTGAGCGCCACGCGCGCGACGTACTTCCCGTCGGGGGCGTGGGAGTCGGCGATGCGCGTCAGGTCGCTGTTGAAGTGATCCCAGCCCGAGAGATCGTCCTCGAAGGACGGGTTCGCGGTGGCGTTGCCGTCGGGGATCGCGGCCGCGGAGTCGGCGGCGGCGGACGTTGCGGTGGTGGGTGTGGTCGTGTCGGCGGTGGCACCGCCGTCGTCGCCTCCGCCGGACAGCGCGATCGCACCTGCGCCGGCCGCGGCGACGAGGACGCCCGCGGCAAGCGCGAGACGGCCGCGGCGCCTTGCGGCGCGAGCCCGCGGGGCGGGTGGCGTGTCGGAGGATCCACGACCTGCGCCATCCTGTGTCCGCGGGCGCCGGTCCGGGGGCTCGACCGTCGTCTCGCCGTACGCGCTCGCGTCGCCCTGCGCCCTCGTGGCGCCCTCCGCCGTCGTGGCCTCGCCTGCGCGCCTCGCGCCCTTGGCCGTCGTGGGTTCGTCCGCGCGCGTCGCGCCCTCGGCCGTGCTGGCCTCGTCCGCGCGCGTGGCGCCCTCGGCCGTCGTGGCTGCGGGCGCGGGCGTCGCGCCCTCTGCCGTCGTGGCTTCGTCCGCGGGCGCCCGGGCCGGGGCGGCGGGTGCCCCAGTGGGCCGACGCGCGTGCCGATGAGGTCCATCTTGCGCCGCGGGCGTGGCGTCGCGGTCAAGGCTCGTCGTGATCCTGGGGTCGTCCGACGCAGGCGCAGCGGCGGCCGGCGCCGCAGGCGGTTCGCTGTCGGCGGCCGCCGCCCCTTCGGCGACGGTTCGCTCCGTGAGCGGGAGCGTGGCGCCCGCCGCCGCGGCCAGGGCGGCGCGTCCGAGGTCGCCCGCGGAGCGGTAGCGCTCACGCGGGGTCTTCGCCATCGCACGCGCGACGACGGCGTCGATGGCCGGCGGCAGGTCCGGGGCGCGCTCGAGTACCGAGGGTGCCGGGCTGCGATCGCGCGCGTAGAGCTTGGCAAGGTCGCTGTCGGCGTCGAACGGGACGCTCCCGGTGAGGGCTGTGAAGAGGACGCACCCGAGCGAGTAGATGTCGGCGCGGGCGTCAACGCGCTCGCCGCGCGCCTGCTCCGGCGCGACATAGTCGATTGTGCCGAGGAAGGCACCGGTCCGCGTCGGTCCCGAGGTGCTCTGGATGTGTCGCGAGAGGCCGAAGTCGGTGAGGTACACGTGGTCGTGCCCGCCGACCGCCGCGAGCAGGATGTTCGCCGGCTTGACGTCGCGGTGCACGAGCCCGTGCGCGTGCGCGGCATCGAGCGCGCGGCCGGCGCCGTCGACGATCGCCGCGGCTCGAGCCGGCGGCAGGGTGCCCTCGGCGGCGAGCAGGCTGCGCAGGTCCGTCCCCTCGACGAAGCGCATCGCGATGTAGAGGATCCCCCGCGCCTCGCCGATCGCGTAGACCGGGATGACGTTGGGGTGCTCGATCTGCGCGGCGATGCTCGACTCGAGCTCGAAGCGCGTGCGAAACGCCGGGTCGTCGGCCGCCTCAGGAGCGATGACCTTGAGCGCCACGACCCGGTCGGGCCGCTGCTGGCGCGCGCGGTAGACGACCCCCATCCCGCCGCGACCGGCGACCGCCTCGATCACGAAGCCGTCGATCTCGTCGCCCGGCCCGAGCAGTGTCCCACGAGGCATATCGCTCATGTCGGCAGCGTAGATGCTCCGGATGGCGTTTGGGCGCCCCCGGCTATGATCGGCGGGTCGCAGGCAGCTTCGCCGCCGGCGCCCAGGGCGCGTAGCTCAGTGGGAGAGCGCTCGCTTCACACGCGAGAGGTCGCAGGTTCGAAACCCGCCGCGCCCATGACGAGAATACTGCTGGAAATGGCTATCTTTCGATGTTTCGAAGCTATACGCTCTTGCGCTCAAACCGTGCGAATTGGCGCGCTCGATGGCCTAAACCGTGGCTCGCGCGCTAATGACGGTCGGGACGTCTGGGTCCGACCCGCGTCGCAAACCGGCCGTAGGGCGAGGCTCCTGCCGGCATGTGGACCCGGTCGCAGCTTTGGGGGTGCTCATCGGGTGCGGGCCACGGTAGCCAAGACACCCGCGGGCGTGCGGACCGTGATCCAAGCGGTCGGCGGCCTCGAACATCGCCCGGACCTCGTGGGGCTCGAGGATCGGGCGACGCGGCGTTCGGTGGCGCAGGCGCCGCACGCGCGACGCGATCTGCGGATAGGTCAGGCCCTCCGAGCGGAGCTCACCGGCGAGCAGCTCGTATCGATCTCGTCCAGACGAGCGCGGAGCGACATTGTGATGGTTTGCAGCTGCGTCGATGCCACGCCGGGCAGAATATCTGCCGGAGCAAGTCGGTGCCAACCGACGACACAGCGCTGTGTCAGTCCGTCGCCAGTGGAAGCCGCGCACTGTGCTGGCTTCCTTCTCGGTCACCGCAGCGACTCGGCGTAGACCCGCAGCGATGTCGCGAGACAGTGGAGGCATCAGCGGCCGCGTCTACGCCTCTGGCGTCACGACGCGCAGGCCTGCGACGCGTTCGAAATGCGCGCCGTTACGTGTCGCGACGCCGAGGCCATGTGCGAGCGCGGATGCCGCGATCCACAGATCGTGCGCCCCGATCAGCTCGCCGCGTTCACTGAGATCAGCCCAGATGTCGGCGTGGACTCGTGCGACGGCGTCGGTGATCGGGATCGCCTCCAGGCCCGCGAGGATGTGCTCGACGAACGCGAGTCTGCGCGCCCGGATCGCTCCCCGGGCACGGTGGACGCCGTGCAGTAGCTCGCTGACCGTGATGACACTGATCGCGCGATCCTCGTCGCCTAGCAGCTGCTCGATCTGCGATGTGGCGCCGCGCTCGAGGTCAACGAGCACGTCGGTATCGATCAGGAGGGCCACGGATCGCCCGGCGCACCGACGCTCTCGCGCGCAACGCGAAGCTCACATGAGAAGGCATCGTCGGGAGCGGGAGCACTCGCCAGCAAGGCCCGGTAGCGCTGTGCTGAGATCAGGCGCACCCGCGGCGGCCCGATCACCGCGACCGGCGCACCGCTGCGCGTGACCTCGACGATCTCGCCCGAAGCGACACGGTTCAGAACATCGGAGAAGCTGCGCGCGGCCTCGGTGGCAGTCATGCGTGTCACCCCCAGCAGAGTATCAGATAAATCAGATACTGACCGGGCGATCGAGCTGGCGCCGCCGCGGCTCGATGCTCACCCGCCCAAGCCCGCATGACATGTCGTACGAGGCGACGAGGTCCAGTTCGACGTCGAAATGGGCGTCAAGACCCGCATGCGCGCCACGTCAGCCGTCCTCGAGCAGGCGCTTCAGACGCTGGAGGTCCTTGCGGTCGGTGCGCTGCATGGCTCGCCCGATGATCGGTGCCGACATGCGGCTGAAGCTGCCCGGGTTGCCGTGATTGCGCAGCGTCATCGTCGTAGCGCCGTCGACGGCGTCGGCCCACGTGTACGCCGTCCGCAGCTCGAACGGGCCATCGGCCGTACTCACGACCAGGAGTTCGCCGTCGACGAGCTCGAGAACCTCGTACTCGTAGTCCAGGCGCTTGCCGAGCAGACCACGAACGAGCGTGAAGCGCGCTCCGACCTCGAGTGAGCGCCGCGACTCCAGCTCGACGCTGTCGATCTCCTCGTGCCAGGTCGGCGCGTTGTCCTGGTCGAGCACGAACGCGGCAACCGCGGCTCGAGGCCTGCGGATCTCGATCTCGGAGACGACGTCGATCGTCACGGGAGGCCGCTCGCGCTTGGGCTTGCGGTTGTGCCGGCGGGAGAGCTTCACGACGCGCATTCTGCCCGCTGGCGCTTCGCAGCACCGCGGGCGCGCCCACTTGTCCTCGCCGCTAGGCCTGCACCGTCACCGTCTCGTAGGGCGGCTGGGAGCGACGAGCCTGACGCCTTCTCCCGCGCGCCCGCTCAGGTGCGCGGCGCGTAGCGGTTGTGGAGCATGAGGTCGTTCCCATCGGGGTCGGTGAAGAGCGCCATGTGGCAGACGCCGGTGTCGAATGTCGGCCCGGCGAACTGCACGCCCTTGGCCTCGAGCTCGGCGCGCGCGGCCTCGACGTCGTCGACGTGCAGCGCGATGTGGCCGTTCTTCTGCGGGGAGAAGGTGAAGCCCATCTGGTCGGGGTTCCAGATGCCGAAGCAGGTCTCCCCGACCCAGAACTCGAAGCGCGACTTCTCGTCGGGCTTGAGGCCGAGCGTGTCGATGTAGAAGGTTCGAGCCACCTCGGGGTCCTGCGACGGAACGGCGACGAAATCCAGTGAGCTGATCATGTGGCAGACGCTACCCGACCCGCTCGGGCGTCACGCGGCGACGAGCGGCCGGCGTCCGCTGCACGGATTGCCGGTGTCAGTCCGACGACGGGGAGGTGAGCCCCTGCTCGGCGCGATACTTCGAGCTCGGCCTCGGCTCCTGACTGAGGTCGGTGAGACGACCGCATCCTGTCTGCGTGCGAGCGGCTTGATGGTGTCTCGTCACCGCCATGCGCCATCCTCGGGGTATGCCGCGTCGTGACGCAGCCCAGGTCCGCAACCCGCTGTTCGCCCGCCTCTACGCGCGGGCGGCCGAGCGCGAGGGTGACGAACAGGTCGATCAGCGTCGCGAGACGCTCGCAGGGCTCCGCGGCCGCGTCGTCGAGCTGGGCGCCGGCAGCGGGCGGAACTTTGGCTTCTATCCACCCGAGGTTGTCGAGGTGCGAGCGGTCGAGCCCGAGCCGTACCTGCGCGGGCTCGCGATCGAGGCGGCCGCGCGGGCCGCGGTTGAGGTGAACGTCGTCGACGCCGTCGCCGGATCGCTGCCGTTCGAGGACGCGAGCTTCGACGCGGCCGTCGCATGTCTCGTGCTGTGCAGCGTGCCGAGCCAGCGCGACGCGCTGCGCGAGCTGCTGCGGGTGCTTCGTCCCGGTGGCGAGTTGCGCTTCCTCGAGCACGTGCATGCCGAGCACCAGCCGCTGCGGGCGCTGCTCGCGTGCGCCGACCGCAGCGGCGTCTGGCCCCGGCTCGCCGGCGGCTGTCACCCGGCGCGCGACACCCTGGGCGCGATCGAAGACGCGGGCTTCGTCGTCGACTACGTGCGCCACTCGCACTTCTCACCGGGGCGCCCCGTGCCCGCCATACCGCACATCCATGGCGTCGCGCGGCGGCCGGGGCGACCCGCGTAGGCACGCCGGGACGAACCGGCGCGCACGTGCGCCCGACCGACCGGCCTGAGGTTCGCCTACTTCCAGAAGTACGGGTCCTTGAGGACATCGCCCTGGAAGCGGACGCGCTGCAACGTCTTGCCCTTCGGCAGCAGGACGGGTGCGCAGAGCGTGAAGCTCTTGCCCGGCAGCAGGCGCGCCTTCGCCGGCGCGGGGCACTTCGTGAACGTGCCGCTGAGGACGATGAGGTTCAGCGGCTTGTACTCCTGGCCGTCGGAGTCCTCGATCGAGGGGTCCATGAGGAAGCGCTGGAGGTGCAGCTTGCCGAGGTTCTCGTACTTCACGTCCACGTAGTACGGGGTCGTGGCCTTCTGCTTCGCATCCAGCGTGAAGTCCTTGAAGTCGGAGATCTTGCCCTTGCGCAGATGCTGGACGGTGACGCCGATGCGGGTGTTCTGCTGCGTCCCGCCCGTCTTGCCGTACACGACGTATGGGGCGACGACCCGCGTGCCGAGCTTCATCGCGTCGCCGCTTGCGGCCGTGATCTCGCCGGCGCTGGCTCCGCCACCGGTCGCGGGCGCCGCCGTGACGGGGGTCGTGGCCGCAGGAGCGGTCGTCGCCGTGGCGGCCAGCGTCGCAGCGGCGCTAGTGGCGCCCTTGTCAGCGGAGGAATCGCCGCCGCAGGCGGCGAGCCCCATGGTCGCGGCGAGAGTCAGCGACACCGTCAATGCACGTGAGAGCACCTTGATCCGTCCTTTGCCTGTTCGTGACGCGCGGCGGCGTCGAGTTGTCCCTGGCGCGCACGTTACGTCGTCGCACACGGCGTGTTGTGTGCGACCGATCACGGCGCGCCGCCGCGCCCGTTAGCTTCAGGTGCATGGAGCACGAGCTCACCGTCCTCGCCGCCGTCTTCGCCGATCCCGCCGACGCCGGGGCCGCGGCGCAGCTCGACACGCTGCGCGGCCGCTGGCCGCGGCTGGCACCGGACGAGCGCGACGCGCTGACCCCGATCGCGACGCTGGCCGCGCAACGAGTGGCAGCGGCCGCCGCGCCGCTGCCGAGCGGATCCGGCGACCCCGACGAGGACGCCTACCTCGCCTACCTCGCCTCGATGGAGGCGACCGTCGACGCCGAGGAACAGCACGGCGGGCCGCCGCCCTTCGATGCGGGCACGGCGCCCCGGCCGGCGCGCCGCGGTTCCGGTTCACGAGCGGCCGACGGCTACGACTCCGCGCAGCGCGACGCCGGCACTCCGCCCGCCGGCGGCTACGACGGCGGCCCGACGGCCCGCCGCACCACGGCCCCGGCCGGCGCGGGCGGCGCGGACGCACCGACGCTGTTCGAAGCCGGCGCCCCGCCGCCGCGCCCCGTCGCGCCGCGCAAGCCGCTCACCGACGTCACACCCGAGGCGCTCCTCGGCCTGCTCGGGCTGAGCACGTTCCGACCCGGCCAGCGCGACGCCGTTCAGTGCGCGCTCGACGGCCGCGACTCGCTCGTCGTCATGCCGACCGGCGGCGGCAAGAGCCTCTGCTATCAGCTCCCCGCGCTCGCCGGCGACGACCTGACCGTCGTCGTCTCGCCGCTGATCGCGCTCATGCGCGACCAGTGCGCGCGTCTGACCGACCTCGGCCATCCCGCGGTCATGCTCGCCTCCGGAGGCGACGGCGCGAGCAACCGGGACGCACTCGAACAGATCCGCAACGGCACGGCCGCGGTCGTCTTCGCCGCGCCCGAGCGCTTCGCGTCCTCGGCCTTCCGTGCGGCGCTGCAGCGTCGTGCGCTCGCGCTGTTCGTCGTCGACGAGGCGCACTGCGTCAGCGAGTGGGGCCACGACTTCCGCCCCGACTACCTGCGCCTCGCGTCCGTCATCGGCGAGCTCGGCCACCCGCCGGTCATGGCCTGCACGGCGACGGCGACGCCGAAGGTCGCCGAGGAGATCGTCGCGCGCCTCGGCCTGCGCGAGCCCGCCCGCGTGCGCTCGGGCTTCGACCGCCCGAACCTCTCCTTCGACGTGCTGGCGTTCGACGGCGAGGGCTCGGTCGCGCGGAAGCGCGCGACGCTCGTCGCCGGGCTGGCGATGGAGGAGAACCGTCCCGCGGTCGTGTACTGCGGCACGCGCAAGAGCACCGAGGAGGTTGCCGACGTGCTCCAGGGGGAGGGGCGCGAGGTCGTCGCCTACCACGCCGGCATGAACGCCGACACGCGCTCGCGCCGCCAGGACGCGTTCATGACCGGCGCGGCCGACATCGTCGTCGCGACGAACGCCTTCGGGATGGGCGTCGACAAGGCCGACGTGCGCTCGGTCTGGCACTGGGCGCTGCCGTCGAGCCTCGAGGCCTACTACCAGGAGGCAGGGCGCGCGGGCCGCGACGGGGAGCCGGCACGCGCGGTGCTGCTCGCGTCGCGCTCGGACCTCGGCCGACTCGTGCGCTTCATCCGCGAGGCGGAGGTCACCGTCGAGCAGGTCGGCGCGATCGTCGGCCGGCTGCGTGCGCGAGCCGGCGGTGAGGGCGTGATCGAGCTCAGCCCCGAGGACGACCGCGACCGGATCGCGCTCGCCGTCGCCGAGCGGGCGGGCGCGCTGACGCTGGCCCCGGGCGCGGGCGGCCGCGTCCGCGTGCAGCTCTCGGCGCGCGACCTCGATCACGGCAAGGCGCGTCAGCTCTGTCGCGAGGCGACGAACCGCCGCTGGGAGTCCTATCGCTCGATCGAGCGCTATGCCGCCGGTAACGAGACGTGCCGCCGCCGCCAGCTACTCGACCACTTCGGCGACAGCACGCCCGCGGCGCCGACGGGGCGCTGCTGCGACGTCCACGACCCGCCGGGCTGGCTGCCGCCGATCACCGTCGCGGGCAAGCGGCGAAGCTCGGGTTCAGGCTCGGGCACAAGCTCGCGCTCGGGCCCGGGCTCCGGGCAGGCCACGCTCGGCGAGGACGGGCCGCCGGTCTCAGACGACGAGCTCGCGCCCTTGAAGGCGTGGCGGCGCGACCGCGCAGACGGAAAGCCCGCCTACACGGTCGCGACCGACGCGACGCTGCGTGAGGTCGTGCGGCGCAAGCCGCAGACGGCCGACGAGCTGCTGGCGATCAAGGGGATCGGCCCCTCGTTCGTCACCAAGCACGCCGACTCGCTGCTCGAGCTGCTGCAGACCTCATAACCTGGATCCACCCGGGACTCGTAGATCTGGGCGAAGCGCGAACCGAACTGCACGTCCGGCTACGCGGCGCGGTGCTCAGTCCTTGCGCAGGAGATCCTTCGCCTTGTCGGCGACCCCGCCGACGGCATCCTTGACCTTGCCCGAGGCGCGATCGACCTTGCCCTCGTCCTTGAGGTCCTGGTTGCCGGTCAGGTCTCCGACAGCTTCCTTGGCACGGCCCTTGGCCTCGTCGAGCGTTCCGTCTGACATGTCCGTCTCCTTGCTGTCGCGAAGGTTGGTGTGCCATCGGGGTACCCGACCCCGGCCGCCGCAAGCACGAGCTGGCGCGGATCCCGGTTGCACGACGCGGAGCGGGCGCGTGTCGCGGTCTATCGTTGGCCGACGCGGCGGCTGCGCCGAGTCACCAGGAGGCCTCACCCATGAAGAAGAGCCAGCTCGCCCTCATCGCCGTGGCCATCGGGGCGGTTGCGCTGATCGCCGTCTTCTCCGGCGGCGGGAAGGACGGCGGCGGCGGCGGGGGCACGCCGAAGTCGGCACCGAAGGGGGCCGTCGAGGTGAGCTTCGCCTACTCGCCGGAGAAGGAGCAGCTGCTGAAGCCCCTCGTCGCCGCGTTCAACGCCTCGAAGACGAAGGTCAACGGCAAGCAGGTCTTCGTGGCTGCGGAGAACGTCTCGTCCGGTGACGCCGAGGACAAGATCGCCCGCGGGACCTACAAGCCGGTCGCGTGGTCGCCGTCGAGCTCGATGTGGGGTCGCCTGTTGAACTTCGCCGCCGACCAGCCCTGGGTCGCCGACGACAACCCCTCGATCGTGCGCACGCCGCTCGTCATCGCGATGTGGGAGCCGATGGCGAAGGCGCTCGGCTACCCGCGCAAGCGGCTCGGCTTCTCGGACATCCTCGCGCTCGCGCGCTCAAACCAGGGCTGGGCCGCCTTCGGCCACCCGGAGTACGGCGCGTTCAAGCTCGTCCACACGAACCCCGACTTCTCGACCTCGGGCCTGTCGGCCGTCGTCGCCGAGTACTACTCGACGACCGGCAAGAAGGAGGGCCTCCAGCTCTCCGACATCCCGAAGGCGCGCAAGGAGGTCAAGGACATCGAGCAGTCGATCGTCCACTACGGCGACACGACGCTCTTCATCGCCGATCAGATGCGAAAGGGCGGGCCCGGCTACGCGTCGGCGGTCGCGATGGAGGAGGCGACACTCGTCGACTTCAACCAGCATCGAAATGGCCAGCCGAAGCTCATCGCGATCTACCCGAAGGAGGGGACCTTCTACTCCGACGACCCATACATCACCTTGAAGGCACCGTGGGTCAGCGCCGATCAGTCCGCCGGCTCGACGCTGTTCGGCGAGTACCTCGTCAAGCACATCAGCGCTTCGACGGCGGCGAAGTACGGCTTCCGCCCGTCCGATCTGAACGCCAAGCCCGAGGCGCCGCTGACCGCCTCAAACGGCGTCGACCCGGCGCAGCCCAAGCGCGTGCTCGGCCTGCCCGAGCCGCGCGTGCTCGACGCCCTGCGCAAGGCGTGGCGGCGCGACCGCAAGCCCGCGAACGTGCTGCTCGTGCTCGACACGTCGGGCTCGATGAGCCAGGAGGGCCGCCTGCGCAACGCCAAGCAGGGCCTGCAGGCGTTTCTCAAGCAGGTGCAGCCGCAGGACAACATCGGGCTGACGATCTTCAACGACCGCATCCAGCCGCTCGTGCCGATCGCGCCCGCGCGCACGAACCGCGCCGAGCTGCGCACGCGGGTCTCGGGCCTCGTCGCCGACGGCGGCACCGCGATCTACGACGCGACCGCGGAGGGTGTCGGACAGGTCTCCAAGCTCGCCGACACGAGCCGCATCAACGCCGTCGTGCTGCTGACCGACGGTGAGGACACGGACTCCTCGAAGAACGTCGACGAGGTCGTGCGCGAGCTCGACGCGCAGGGCGACTCGACCAAGCGCGTACGCGTCTTCACGATCGCCTACTCGGCCGGTGCCGAGCGCGCCGCGCAGAACCTCCAGCGGATCGCCGACGCGTCCGGTGGCAAGGCCTACGTCGGCAAGACGTCGGACATCGAGTCCGTCTACCGCAGCATCAGCTCCTTCTTCTGAGCCGCGACGCCTTGACAGACAAGCCCTACTCGCGGCAGGAGTTCGCCGGCGCGCTCGTCGCGAACGCGGCGGCGAAGCCGTTCAACCTCGGTCTCGCGATCGCCACGATCGGCGCCGCGACGGTGCTGAGCGCGAACTTCGTGCTCGCGCTCGTCGTCGGGCTCGTCATCTACCTCGCGGCCGCGGCGCGGACGTTCTTCGACGAGGACGAGGCCGGCGCCGTGCTCGCGCGCGTGCGCGGCGAGCGCCGCCAAGCGCTCGAGAGCGGGCGCCGGCGCGCCGACCCCGGGGCGCTGGCCCCCGACGTGCGCTACCACCTGCTCGCCGCGCGCGCGACGGAGGCCCGCATCCGCGACGCGATCGAACGCGCCGAGCTCCCCTACACCGAGGTCTCGACGGAGGTCGACGCGCTCGTCACGCTCATGGAGCAGTCCGCGCAGCGCGCCCAGCTGCTCTACGAGGCGCTCGAGGAGAGCCCGCCCGATCGCGTGCAGCGGCGGCTGCTCGAGCTCGAGGGCTCGGGCAAGACCGCGCTCATCGACGCGCTCACGCTGCAGCTCACCGTGCAGCGCAAGATGGCGGCCCAGCTCCAGCGCTTCTACGACGAGATGGAGCGCATGGTCGTCGAGCTCGACACGATCCGCGGCAGCCTCGTCAGCGTCTCGGCATCGACGGACTCCGGCAACCAGCAGCGCATCGCCGGTGACGTGCGCTCGCTGCGCGACGAGCTCGGCGCACTCGCATCCGGGATGAGCGAAGCGTTCGGCGAAACCCAACCGACCGCACCGGCCGGGTGAACGGCTACGGTGCGCGGCGGCACGTCTTCCACGCACGAGGTTCTCGATGAAGCGCAAGCTCGCAGGTGCCGCCGTCTCGCTGCTCGTCGCCGCGCTCGCCGCCGGCTGCGGTTCCGGCGGAGATTCCAAGACCTCGACGACGTCGGCGACGCCGCTGACGAAGGCCGCGTTCATCACGACCGCCGACAAGCTGTGCACCGCCAACAAAAGGCGGATCGAGCTCGCGGCGACAAGCCTGCGCGACGCGGGGAAGAAGACCGGCACGCTGCAGGTGCCGGATGTCGCGAGGTTCCTGATCAAGTCCTCGCTGCCCGCCTACGACGACCTGCTGAACAAGCTGCGTGACCTGAACCCGCCGACCGCCGATCAGAAGACGATCGACGAGCTCATCGCGTCGCTCGCCGGCGCGATCGACACGGCGAAGGCGGACCCGAACAGGTACTCGCACAACAACGCCCCCGACCCGTTCGCCGACGCCAACGCCCGCGCCAAGAAGTACGGCATGAAGGTCTGCGGCGAGGTTGGCTGATCGCACGACCCCCACCGCAGGATCGCCTCGCTGAGGCAGCGCCTCTCGAAGCTCGCGCCGGACCTCAGCGCGCTGAAGGCCTCGCGCGAGCTGCGGCTGCTCGTGCTGGGCAACTTCGTCTCGGGCCTCGGGACGCAGGCCGCGCTCGTCGCGCTGCCCTTTCAGATCTACACGCAGACGCACTCGGCGCTGTTGACGGGCTTGCTCGGCGCCGCCGAGCTCGGCCCCCTCGTCGTGATGGCGCTCGTCGGCGGCGCGCTCGCCGACCGCATGGACCGCCGGCGGCTGCTGTTGCTCGACCAGATCGCGCTCGTCGCGGTATCGGCCGCGCTGTGCGGCGCGGCGCTCCTCGGCGACCCGCACGTGCTCGTGCTCTACGTCCTCGGCGGCCTGCTCGCCGGCTTCGGCGCGCTGCAGAACGTCGCGCGGACGGCGATCGTGCCGAACCTCGTGTCGCGCGAGGAGATGCCGGCGGCGCTGGCGATCAACTTCGGCCTGTTTCAGCTGACGATGGTGTTCGGGCCGGGGCTCGGCGGCCTGCTGATCGCGGCGGCGGGCGTCGAGGGCGCGTACGCGGTCGACGCCCTGAGCTGCTTCGCGGTGGTCGCGGCGCTACGCGGTCTCGGCCCGCAGCTGCCGGCTGTGCTCGGCGCCGCCGGCGAGGCGCGCGTGCGGATCCGCCGTTCGATCGCCGACGGCCTCGCCTTCGTGCGTCGCAGCCCGGCGCTTTTGGGGTCCTTCGCCATCGACCTCTCGGCGATGACGTTCGGCATGCCGCGTGCGCTGTTCCCCGTACTCGCGGTCAGCGTCTACGGCGCCGGCGCGGCGGGCACCGGACTCCTGTTCGCGTCCGTCTCGGCGGGAGCGGCCGTCGCGGCACTGACGACCGGCTGGCTCGGCGCCGCACGCCGGCTCGGCCTCATCACGATCGCGGCGGTCTGCGCCTGGGGCGTCGCGATCGCGGGCGCCGGCCTCGTCGGATCGCTGTGGCCGGCTGCGGCGCTGCTCGCCCTCGCGGGCGCGGCCGACAGCGTCAGCGCGGTCTGTCGCTCGGTCATCAACCAGTCCGTGACCCCGGATGAGATGCGCGGGCGGATGTCGTCGGTGTTCTCGCTCGTCGTGACGAGCGGCCCGCGGCTCGGCGACGTCGAGGCCGGCGTCGTCGCGTCGCTGACGAGCGTGCGCACGTCGGTCGTCTCGGGCGGCCTGGCCTGCGTCGCGGGCGCGCTCGTCGTGACCGCGGCCTTCCCCGCCCTGCGCGCGTACGACAAGCAGCGGGCACTTGCCGAAGCCTGAGCACCCGCGAACCTCCCCGCGACTGTCGCCGCCGCCTCCGGGTACACCCCGCTGCACCCAAAGCAGGAGGAGATGCAGATGACCGACGAAGCCAAGGGCGCCCTGGACGCCGACACGCCGAACGCCCCCGACGGAGCGGCGCAGGACGAGCAGGGGGTTGGGGTCAACCCCACCGACTCGACCGACACCGACGAGAACAACGACCCGAAGAGCGGCGGCACCCCGGTGATGCCCTCGCCGACGGCCGACAGCCAGAGCTAGCTGTGGCACGCCGACTCCCGGGGCGGGCGCTCCGGGAGTCGAGCGGCGCTCCCATCGCTCATCCGGGAGCGAACGAGCGTGCGCGCTACTCGCGCTCGAGCGCGATCTGGGGCAGGCGGCGATCGAGGGCGGCCGGCAGCCACCAGGCCCAGCGGCCGGCGAGCTGCATGAGCGCCGGCACGAACAGCACCCGGATGATGAAGGCGTCGAGCAGCACGGCCATCGCGAGGCCGAGACCGAACTCCTTGATGACGCGATCGTCGCCGAGCGCGAACGTCGCGAAGACGACGATCATGATCGCGGCCGCCGCCGTCACGACGCGTCCGGTCGTCGCAAGCCCGTTGCCGATGGCCTGCTCGGGGTCGTCGGCGTGCTGCCATTCCTCGTGCATGCGCGAGACGAGGAAGACCTCGTAGTCCATGCTCAGGCCGAACACGATCGCGAACATCATCACCGGCACGAACGACTCGATCGGGCCGGTGCCGCTGTCGAGCACGCCCGATAGGAAGCCGTGTTGGAAGACGATCGTCACGAAGCCGAGCGCGGCGCCGATCGACAGCAGGTTCATGCACGCGGCCTTGATCGGGATGAAGAGGCTGCGGAAGACCGCCATCAGCAGCAGCGCGCTCAGTAGCACGACGGTGCCGACGAACAGCGGCAGCTTCCCGGCGATGACGTCCGAGAAGTCCTCCTGCGACGCCGTCTGCCCGCCGACGTAGACCGCCGTCCGGGTCTCGCTCTCGACCGTCGGCAGCAGGTCGTCGCGCAGGCGATGCAGCAGCCCCGTCGTCTTCTCGTCCTGCGGGCCGGTCTTCGGGAACACGATGATCGTCGCGATCTGCTTGTCGGGCGACAGCTGCGGCGGGGTCACGAGCGTGACGTCCGGATCGCGCGTGATCGCGGCGGCAACGGTCTTGGCCGCCGCGTCGTCGCCGGCCGTCGGCAGCTGCGTCGCGAGCAGGAACGAGCCGTTGACACCTGGTCCGAAGCCCTTGGCGATGAGGTCGTAGGCCTTGCGCGTCGTCGTGCCGTCGGGATCGAGCCCTGCGTCGGCCGTGCCGAGTCGCAGACCGAGCGCCGGCGCCGCGAGCGCGAGCAGAACGACCAGGGCAACCACCGTGGCCGGCCACGGATTGCGCTGCACGAGCGCCGACCAGCGCGCCCACGCGGCGCTCTCGCCGGCGGCCGCGTTCGCGGCGCGCTTCGTGCGCCCTGGCAGCGGCAGGCGCAGGCGGTCGATCCAGTCGCCGGACCTGCTCAGCAGCGCGGGCAGCACGGTCAGCGCACCGAGCATCGTCAGCAGGACCGCGAGCGCGGACGCGATCGCCGGGCCGTGCAGGAATGACAACCCGAGCAGCAGCAGCCCGAGCAGCGCGATGATCACCGTGCAGGCGGCGAAGAAGACCGTCCGCCCCGCGCTGTCCTGGGCGCGCATGATCGCCTCTGAGCGCAGCGCCAGCGTCTGCTTGCGGCGGGCGGCAGCGTCGTCTGCGCTGAGCTCGGCGGTCGCCGGCGCCTCATCAGGATGCGCGGCATCCGCCTCGCGACGCAGACGACCGTACTCGGCGCGGTAGCGCGTCACGACGATGAGCGCGTAGTCGATCCCGACGCCGAGGCCGATGAGCGCGGCGAGCTGCGACGCGAAGTCGGGCGTGTCGACGACCTGCGAGATGACCGGCACGAGACCGATCGTCGTGCCGAGCGCGAGCATCGCCGTCAGCAGCGGCACGCCGGCGGCGATCACGGAGCCGAACGTGATCAGCAGGATCAGCGCGGCGGCGAGCAGGCTGATGCCCTCCGTGCCGCCGCCCTGCTGGGCGAAGCGCGCCTGCTCGGCGCCGATGCCGCCGTGCTCGACCTGCAGCACCGGGCCGCGGCCGGCGAAGACCGCCTTCTGGATGCGCTCGAATTCCTTGGGCTTGTAGGCCTGGAAGTCCTTCTTGTAGGTGATCGTCGAGACCCCGATGCGCCCGTCCTTCGTCAGCTGGGCGCCCGGGGCGAGCGGATCGGAGACGTCGTCGACGATCTTGTCGGCGGCGACCTTCGCGATCGACGCCTTCATCGCCTCCGCGGCCGCGCCGTCGCGCAGCGTTCCGCTGCGGGCGACGTAGACGATCTGGTCGGTCCCGCCGTTGGACTTCGGTGCGTGCGCGGCGAGCAGGTCGTAGGCGCGCTGGGATTCCGTGCCGGGCAGGCGGAAGTTCGACGTGTCCTTCGTCCCCACGGCGCCGCCGATCGTGAACGCGGCGATGACCGCTACGACCCACATCAGAAACGTCTGCCAGCGGTGCGTCGTGCACCAGCGCGCGAGGCGCACGAAGACCGAGGGGCTGTTGGACGGGGTGGTGGACATGCGCTGGGAGGGCGCGGCTGGCACACTTGGGGGGTGCGCCAGGTGGGGTCCGGGGCATGATGGCAAATCCCGACTCCGATGTTCGTGAAAGGCGAGTCATGGCGATCCCCGGCATCGAGATCGAGCGCAAGTTCCTGCTGCAGTCGCTGCCTCACGCGCTCGCGTTCGCGCGCCGCGAGGCGATGCTGCAGGGCTACCTCGCCGTCGACGGTGACACGGAGGTCCGGGTGCGCCGGACGGGCGCCGGATCGAAGCTGACGATCAAGCACGGCGGCGGCGAGATGCGCATCGAGGAGGAGCTCGTGCTCGACCCGCGCCAGGCCGACGCGCTGTGGGAGCTCACGAGCGGCCGGCGACTGCAGAAGAACCGCCGCGAGATGCGCGTCGAGGGCGTCGCCGTCAGCGTCGACGAGTACGCAGGCGCATTGGACGGGCTGATCGTTGCGGAGGTCGAGTTCGACGACGAGCAGGCGGCGCGCGCGTTCACGCCGCCGGCGTGGTTCGGGCGCGAGGTCACAGGCGAGACGGGCTACGCGAACCGCAGCCTCAGCGTCGACGGCCTGCCCGCCGACGACTCTTGATCGAACCCGAACGAGCTCTTCTCCGATCGAATCCGCTGCGAGCGGCGACGCGCCAGCTCCGCAGTCCGGCGCACACGCACTCGGCTGTGCTGTAAGGCGCGAATGATCCGGGTACCCTCCCCTCTGGCGATGTTCGACGTCATGTCCAGCGGCGTAGTCGAAGCCGAGCGATCAACAGCGGCCGCGGTTCCTCAGGGGACGGTGTTGAGTTCGCGCGTGCTGAACCGCGCGCTGCTCGAGCGCCAGCTGCTCCTGCGCCGCCAACCGCTGCGCGTCGCCGACGCGCTCGACCACCTCGTCGGCCAGCAGGCGCAGAATCCGAGCGGCCCGTACTACGGCCTGTGGTCGCGCCTGGCGGACTTCCATCCCGACGACCTCGCGAGCCTCATCGACCGCCGGCTCGTCGTGCGGATCGCGCTCATGCGCTGGACGCTGCACGTCGTCACCGCACGCGACTGCCTGTCGCTGCGCCCGCTCGTGCAGCCGGTCATGGAGCAGCGCATGCGCGCGCTCTTCGGCCGCCACCTCGTCGGCGTCGACCTCGACGAGCTCGTCGTGCTCGGGCGCGCGTTCGTCGACATCCAGCCGCGATCACTCGGGGACATCGGCAGCGCGCTCGCCGAGCGCTGGCCGAACCACGAGCCGAGCGCGCTCGGCAACGCCCTCGCCGCGCTCGCACCGCTCGTGCAGGTGCCGCCGCGCGGCCTCTGGGGTCGCAACGGACGCGCCGTCCAGACGACGTCCGAGCGCTGGCTCGGGCGGCCGCTGGGCCCGGCGGGGGAGCCCGACGAGCTGCTGCTGCGCTACCTCGGCGCGTTCGGACCGGCCAGCGTCGACGACATGCGAACGTGGTCCGGGCTGCGCGGGATCGGCTGCTCGATCGAGCGCCTGCGCCCAAGGCTGCGCAGCTTCCGCGACGAGCGCGGGCGCGAGCTGCTCGACGTTCCGCACGGCCCGCTGCCGGACCCTGACACGCCGTCCGCGCCGCGTTTCCTGCCCGGCGGCGACAACGTCGTGCTGTCGCACGCCGACCGCTCGCGGATCGTCTGCGACGCGCACCGCCGCTGCGTGACCGCGAACAAGACGTTCCTCGTCGACGGCTTCGTGCGCGGGACGTGGAAGGTCGTGCGCGGCCCGAAGGTCACGACGCTCGTGATCTCGCCGCTGGCCCCGGTCGCGGGCGTGGACCGCCTCGCGCTGGCGGAGGAGGGCGCCGCGCTACTCGCGTTCGAGCTCGGCGAAGACTCCGATGCCCGCGTCAGCGTCCGCTTCGACGAGCCGTAGGGCCACCAGCCTCCGCCGCGCGCGCCCGTCATCATCCGCGCCATGCGCCGTGTGAACCTCGACAAGCCGACGTTTGAGTTCGACGACGACGACCCGCCCGGCTTCCACGCCGGGATGTTCCGCTTCGGCGCCCGGCTCGGCGCCGAGCAGACCGGCGCGTCGCTGTACGAGCTGGCGCCGGGTGAGGCGTTGTGCCCGTATCACTACGAGTGCGGCGAGGAGGAGTGGCTGCTCGTGATCTCGGGCCGTCCGTCGGTGCGCCATCCCGACGGCACCGACGAGCTCGAGCCGATGGACGTGCTCTGCTTCCCGCGCGGGCCCGAGGGCGCCCATCAGGTGCGCAACGACGCCGACGCGCCGGCGCGCGTGCTCATGTGGTCTACCGTCGTCGTGCCGACGGCGACGGTCTATCCCGACAGCGACAAGATCGGGATCTGGACGGGCCGCTGCGAGGACGACGTGATGGTGCGCCGCTCGAGCGGCGTCGAGTACTACGACGGGGAGGATGGCGCGGCGTGATCGCCCGTCGCCTGCGCCCGTTCGGGACGACGATCTTCACCGAGATGTCGGCGCTGGCGGCGAGCACCGGCGCGCTGAACCTCGGGCAGGGCTTTCCGGACACCGACGGGCCGCTCGAGATCATGGAGGCCGTGACCGCGGCGATGGGCTCCGGCCGCGCGAACCAGTACGCCCCGCTGCGCGGCGTGCCCGAGCTCTGCTCGGCGATCGCCGAGCACCAGCGGCGCTGCTACGGGCTCGACATCGACCCCGAGGGCGGCGTGCAGGTGACGTTCGGCGCGACCGAGGCGATCGCCGCCGCGATGCTCGGCCTGCTCGAGCCCGGCGACGCGGTCGTCGTGGTCGAGCCGTTCTATGACTCCTACGCGGCCACGATCGCGATGGCCGGCGCGCGGCGCCGGCTCGTGACGATGCGCCCGCCGGGCTTCGCGCTCGACGTCGAGGCACTGGCCGGCGCCGCGAACGGCGCGCGCATGCTGCTGCTGAACTCGCCGCACAACCCGACCGGTCGCGTGCTCACGCGTGCAGAGCTCGAGGCCGTCGCCGCGGTCTGCATCGAGCACGACCTCATCGCCGTCACCGACGAGGTCTACGAGCACCTCGCCTTCGACGGCGAGCACATCCCGCTCGCGACGCTGGCGGGGATGGCCGAGCGCACGCTGACGATCTCAAGCGCCGGCAAGTCATTCTCCTTCACGGGCTGGAAGATCGGCTGGTGCAGCGGCCCGCCGGCGCTCGTCGGCGGCGTCAGCGCGGCGAAGCAGTTCCTGACGTTCGCCGGCGGCACGCCGTTTCAGCACGCGATCGCCGGCGCGCTGGACGAGGCCGAGCGCCACACGGCACCGCTGCGCACGCGCCTGCGGGCCGGACGCGACGTCCTCTGCGCGGGCCTGCGCGACGCGGGCTTCGCCGTCACGGTCCCGCAGGGCGGCTACTTCGTGCAGGCTGACGTCGCCGCGCTCGGCGTCGAGGACGCCGCGACCTGGTGTCGCGAGCTGCCGGCCCGCGCGGGGGTCGTCGCGATCCCGACGAGCGCCTTCTACGACGATCCAGAGGCGGGCCGCACGCTCGTGCGCTTCGCGTTCTGCAAGCGCCCGCAGGTCATCGAGGAGGCCGTCGCGCGGCTGTCGGCGCTGCGCGCCTAGATACCGTCCGTTGCCAATGGGCAAGCTGAGCGGCAGCGCGAGCACCGAAATCGACGCCCCGATCGACGCCGTCTGGGCGATCGTCTCCGATGTCGAGGGCGCGACCGGCTGGCAGCGCGGGCTCGACAGCATGGTCCCGCTCGAGCGCGACGGCGACGACCGCGCGACGAGCTGCGACAGCGTGACCGACATGAAGGTGAAGGTCTTCAACGCCCGACTGCGCTTCGACTACGAAGCGCCGCAGCGGCTGAGCTGGGTGCAGGAGCGCGGCGACCTGAAGTCGCTGTCCGGCTCGTGGCACCTGCGGGACCTCGGCGACGGACGCACCCGTGCCGAGTACGCGCTCGACGCCGATCCCGGCGTCCTGCTGTCGCGCTTCATCAAGGGCGCGCTCGAGGAGAAGCTCCGCAGGCTGCTCATCGAGGGCCGGCCGGCCGAGCTCAAGGCCCGCGCCGAGCGCGCCTCATAGCCGCCCGACCGCGGCCGCCAAGCGTGAGAGCTCGATGAGAGCCGGCCCGGGGAATCGGACCGATTGGGGTAGAGCCTTGAGCAACGGTCGGTCCGGCCCTCGCCGCACCGACACCCGCAGGACTCCACGGAGGGATCACCTTGTCCGCCTCATCCCGCAGGATCAGCAGCTCGATCGCGGCGCTGCTCGCGCTGTCGCTGGCGCTTCCGGCGCTCGCGCTCGGCGCCTCGACGAAGCCGACCGTGACGACCGGCGGCGTCGCGAAGGTCACGCCGTCGACGGCTTCGCTGCTCGCCAAGGTCAACCCGAATGGCGCTGCGACCACCTACCTCTTCCAGTACGGCACGTCGACGCTGTACGGCGGGATGACCACGGCCGCGGCCGCCGGCGGCGGGGCCAAGGCCATCAACGTCGTTGCCGACGTCGTCGCCTTCGCACCGGCCACGACGTATCACTACCGCATCGTCGCATCCAACAGCCACGGCACGGTCAAGGGCGCCGACCGCACGTTCAAGACGAGGCCGCAACCGCTGGGCCTGTCGCTCACCGCGACGCCGAACCCGGTCGGCGTCGGCAAGCCGACCGTCCTTGCCGGCGTCCTCAGCGGAACCGGCAACGCCAGCCGCCAGGTCGTCCTGCAATCCAACCCGTTCCCGTACACGCAGGGCTTCCAGGACACGACCAACATCCAGCTCACAAGCGAACAGGGCGGATTTCAGTTCCCGCTGCTGTCGGTCGCGCTGAACACGCAGTACCGCGTCCTGATCCCAACCAAGCCCGAGATCGTCAGCCCGATCGTCACGGTCGGCGTCGCGGTCAAGGTCGGTACGTCGGTCAGCACGACACGCCTGCACAAGGGCAGCCGCGTGCGCTTTTCGGGCACGATCCGCCCCGCCCGCGAGGGTGCTCGGGTCGCGATCCAGCGCCTGAGCTCGACCGGCAAGCGCTGGATCACCGTCGCCGGCACGATCACGCACCGCGCGAGCAGCTCGTTCTCGCGCTACGCCAAGCGCGTGCGGATCACACGCAGCGGCAGCTACCGCGTGTTCGTCGAGAACCTCGACGGCAACCTCGTCTCGAGCGCGGGGCGCACGGTGAAGATCCACACGCGCTGATCGACCGCCAGCCGTCGCCGCGGCGCGATCGTTGCGCCCGGTGTTCGGCTCGCATGCGAAATCGCCACCTCGACGGCCCGCCCGCGTCGAGCTGTCGAGCTAGGCGCCGATGAGCGGACGATCGCGCTCGCGCGCCCAACCGGCACGCTGAGCGTCGAAATCCGACCAGTCGAGCTGCGGCCCGCTGGAGGGCTCCGGTGGCGCGGGCGGCACGGGCCGGCGTGGGCGTCCGCCGCCACCGTCCGAGCCGTCCTCGCCATCGTCGTGCTCGGACGGGGAGTGCGACAGCGCGACCCATAGACAGACGCAGACGACGACGAGCGCGACGAGGCCGACGATCGCCGACTCGACCCACATGCCGACGAACGTCAGCGTGATCGCGGCCGTGATCGCGCCGCCGCCGCCGACTGCCAGCGACATGCGCGCGACTCGCACCTTGCGCGACGCTCCGGCCGGCACCGGCGTCACGACGCAGAGCGACAGCGTGAGCGCGACGAGGTAGAGCACAGCGTTCAAGACGAGCAGCATCCGGACATCATCGTGCCCCGGGCGCTCGCGATCAAACTGCAAGGACGGACGTTCGGCGCGCCGCCGCCCGGCGGTCGGACGGATGGTCCCTTCGTCGACCCGTTCGTGCCGAGGTCGTCGGCACGGTTATGGTCACGTCATGGCGTCTTCCGGCGAGGACCGGATGCAACCGTCGATCGAGCATGCGGCGTCGTCGGAGGCGTGGCTGCGGCACACGCTCGAGGAGATCCTGTCGCAGGTTCGGGTGCTGCTCGACATCGACGGCTGCGCCTTTCAGACCGTCGATCACGAGCACCAGCACATCAGGCCGGCCGCTTCGTGGTTCGAGCACGCGGAGCTGCGCTCGGTCATGCAGCCGATCCTCGACCGCCCCTACGACCCGGAGCGCGGCGGCGTCACCGAGGCCGCCGTCGAGCGCGGCGAGTCGATCCTGATCAGCGACATGGGGGGCTGGCGGGGAGCGGGTGCGCTGCGCGCACGACTCGCGCTGCAACTCGACGAGGCACAGGCCAACGCCGCCTGGGACTGGTATCGGACCTCGTCGTTCATCTCCTGTCCGGTGCGCACGACGGGCGGGCGCACGCTCGGGGTGCTCGCGCTCTCCTCGAGCCCACCTCGCCCTCCGCTGGATGAGGAGCACCTGCGCGTCACGGAGGTCTTCGCGGGCCTCGCCGCCCTCGCGCTCGAGCGCTCGGAGCTGCTCGAGCGCGAGGCGCGCCGCTCGCGCACCGAGCAGTTGCTGCACGGCGCCGCGCAGAAGATGACCGCGTCACTGGATCTCGACGTCGTCTACGGCCTGATCGTCGAGCAGGCCGCGCTCGTCGCCGGCGCGCCGACGGCGCTGCTGCTGCGCCTCGACGACGTCACGCAGACCCTGCGCGCCGTCGCGCAGGTCGGCGCGTCCGCGCGCATGTCCCGACACCACTACGCGCTCGGCGAGGGCATGCTCGGGGCGGTCGCCGAGAGCGGCGAGGGGTACGCGAGCCGCGACGAAGACCGCCGCCGCTTCCTGCCCTGGATCACCGACGAGGGCGTGGGCTCGTTCGTCCACGTCCCGATCGACCTCGGGCCGCGGCGCTTCGGCGTGCTGACGGTCAGCCATCCGGAGCGCGACGCGCTCGGCCAGCCCGCGCTCGAGTTGCTCCAGTCGCTGACCCGGCCCGCCGCCGCCGCGATCGCCAACGCGCTCGAGTTCCAGCACGAGCGGCGGATCGCGACCGCACTGACGCGCGGCTTCATCCCCGACGCCCCGCCGGAGCTCGACGACTTCGAGCTCGGCCTCGTCTACGAGCCGGTCGGCCACGAGGTCTCCGGCGGCGACATCTTCGGCGTCTGGAGGCTGCCGGGCGGCGCGCTCGCGGTGCTCGTCGGCGACGTCTGCGGCAAGGGGCTGGAGGTCGCCGCGGTCAGCGCGATGGTGCGCTTCTTCGTCGAGGCGCGCACCCGGCTGCGGTCCGAGCGCCCCGACGGCGCGGCGTCCAGGGCGCTGTTCGCCGAGTACCTCGCTGACGTGCGCGGGCGCCTCGGCGAGGACTTCGTGCCGACCGAGCGCGTGTTCGGAAGCGACGAGGCGTTCGCCGCGGTAGGAGCGGCATGGCTCGTCGTCTACGAGGACGGCCGCCCGGTCGCCTGCGGCGGGCTGCGCACACTCGCCCCCGGCGTCGGCGAGATCAAGCGCATATTCGTGACGGCCACCGCGCGCGGCCGCGGGCACGCCCGGCGGCTGCTGGGAGCGCTCGAGCGCCGCGCCGGCGAGCACGGTCACCGCAGCGTGCGCCTGCTGACGACCGACGTGCTGCACGAGGCGATCGCGCTCTACGAGGCCGCGGGCTACCGCGTCGTCGGCCGCGTCGAACACCCGCGCGCGCCCGTCGAGGTCTGGCTCGAGAAGCCGCTGACCTACTCGTAGAGGACGAGGTCGGGCGGCGGGCCGAGGCCGAGCACCGCGCCCGGGGACATGAGTCCGGTGTCCTCCTCGTAGAAGAGCTTGAAGCCGTCGTTGAAGCGCGGCTGCAGCGCGACGAGGTCGCGGTACTTGGAGATCTTCGCCGCCGCCGTGCCGAAGCCGTCGATGTTCATCGTCAGCGCGAGGCCGGGACGGCCGCGCACGCGCTCGCGGCCCTCGATCATCGAGCGCGTGAACTGATGGATGACGAACAGCTTCTCGGGCAGGTCGTGCTCGGCGACGAGCTTGGACACGTACGCGGCGACGCGATCGATCTCCCCCGCGGTGACCGACCCGATCACCTTGCCGGGGATCTCGTCGGCGCCGACGTGCCACTCGGGATCAAGAGCGATCCCGACATCGGGCTCGACGAGCCAGCGCTCCAGGCGCTTGGCCTCGCTCAGGAAGTCGCCGCGGCCGGGTTGGATGTCAAGCACGAGCAGCGCCTTCGCGCGGTGCGCTGCGAGCAGGTAGCGCTCGATCGTGTCGTCGGTCTGATGGAAGCGGTGCAGGCCGTCGTCGCCGGGGCCGGCCGTCGCGATCGTCGAGATGAGCTCGAACGCCGGCAGCACGGGGCGCGTGCGGCGCTCGTACGCGCGGGCGACCCGGCGCAGGCGCGCGGCCGCGTGCGCCGGCGTGCCGATCCCGAGCACGCCGAGGCCGTCGCTCTGCGGCGCGCCGTAGAACGCGACGACCCGGTGCTCGGGGAAGATCGTTCGACCGCCGCCGGGAATCTGGGAACGCAGCGGCGGCGGCCGCGGCGGGATCGTGACGGTCTCGTCGCTGGCGCCGCCGCAGGAGCGCGCCGCGACGACGAGCACCGCGAGCACGATCGCGGCCGCGGTGACGGCCACGACCCGGCGGCGGCGGTAGATGGTCGGCCGCTCGGTCACGCGCGCCAAGTCTGACCGCTCGCGTCCGTCGGCGCTCATGTCCTGGCGCCGCCCTGCCGATGACCGTCCCGTGCAACACCGATACGAGCGCATCTCCATCGACACGGCGCGTCACCGCATCGTGGGCGTCGCAACGATGCCCAGCGACGGCTATCGCAGCCGCCTGTCGGACCTGCTGAACGTGCCCGAGCGCGACTTCATCTCACTGACCGACGCGACCGTGGAGCTGCTCGACAGCGACGCCCCGGCGACCCACCACGACTTCATGGCCGTGCACCTGCAGCACGTCGTCTTCGCCGTCTCGCTCGGCGAGGTGACCCAGCCCGCGCCGTCATCCGCGTCGGGCGCCCTGCTCGCCTGAGAGCCTGTCGACGCGTCGCGCAGCGCTCGCGCTCGGTCGGCTCAGCGCACCGCGATCTCCCCGCCGAGCGCGAACGGCTCGACGAGCCCGAGGCGATCGCCGCTCCAGAAGCGGCCGGGGTCATACCAGCTCGCCGGGCGCTCGTCGGGCAGCAGGCCCATGTGCTGGTAGGTCGTCGCGACGAGCTCGGCGCAGTAGACGGTCTCCAGCGACGTGCTGCGCCGGAAGCGCCCCGTGACCCAGCCGCGCGCGAGGCCGAGCGTCGTCGGGAACGCCCGTCCGTCGTAGCGTGAGATGACCTCCATGAGGCGATCCTCGTGGCGGCGCTCGATCGGGCCCTGGAGCTGGCGGACCCACGCGCGCTGGCCGTAGCGCTCGTTCCACTGCGTGACGGCCTCGTCGAGCTTGTGTAGTTGCACGCCGCGCTGGCGCTCGCCGGTCCAGACGTCCGGCAGCGAGCGGCCAATCTCTGCGTGCCACAGCAGCGGCGGCAGGTCGTCGATCGCGACGACCATCCCGACGTGGTTGACGGGGCTGTTCGTCAGCGTCTGGATCGCCCGATCGGCGATCGAGCGCCCGCGAAACAGCCAGACGTCGCCGGTCGAGGCCGTGGCGACCGCCTCGACGAGCGTGAGCGCGGTCGCGTCCATCGCCGTAACCTACGCGTGTGTCCCGCAAGACGGCGTCCAAGCGGCGCAAGCGCAAAGGCGGAGGCTCGCTGCTCGCGCAGCTCAAGCTGCCAAGCCCGCCGAGCCGCAAGCGCGGCCCCGCGCTCCTGCGCGCCGCCAAGCGCCCGTCGTGGAAGCTCGTCGGCCTCGCCGGCGTGGCCGGCGTCGCGGCGACCGGTGTCGTCGTCGCTCGCAACCGCCGTGCGCAGGCGCCGCTTGCTCCCGACGAGCTGCGCGACCGGTTGCGCGGCAGGCTCGCGGACGTCGAGGGCGAGTCCGCGGCGCGCGCCGAGCCGGCATCCGGCGACGCGCCCGCGTAGGCCGTAGTCGGGCCGCGGCGCATCGACCAGCGGTCGAACGGGAGCGTCCAGACCCGTCTGGACAGCGCGCTTCAGTTGTCCTCGGCGCGGCCGATCACGTTGATCGTGTTGACCGCATCAGGCTCCCGAAGCGTCCGAGGTGAGCGTTCCCTCGCACCCGCGCCTGGCGTCACGCCGCCGCCGACCGAGCCATCGCCGCACCGCTTCCTGTCGGACGTCATCACCGAGCGCCGGCTCGTCGAGCCGCGGGCCATGCGGGCCGCGCTGCAGGCCTCGCTCGCCGGCCGCAGCCTGACGGAGATCCTCATCGCCAACGGCGCACTCAGCGAGCACGATCTCGCGCACACGCTCGCCGAGCACCACGGCCTGGACCACATCGACCTCGACGTCTTCGCGATCGACGACCGCGCGACGGCGCTCGTCGACCCGTACGTCGCTCGCCGCCTCGGCGCGGTCCCGGTCGCGTTCCTCGCCGACGAGACCGTCGTCGTGGCGCTGCACGAGCCGAACGGATCGACGGCCGCGGTCGAGCTCGCCCACCTGACGGGACGCACGATCCAGCCCGCCGTCGCGTCGCGCTCGCAGATCGAGGCCGTCGTCCGCGACCTGGCGGGCAACCGCCGGCCGCGGATCGCCTCGGTTCGGACCCTGATCGATCGCCCCGCCGCGGAGGATCGCCGTCCGCCGGCGCCCAGCCTCGCCACCGGGCAGCAGGGGCCACCGCCGACGATGCCCGTGCACGTGCCGCCGCCGACTGCGGCGCAGTCCCCGCCCTCGACACCGGCTGCCGCGCCGACTGACGCCGGGCCAAGCGTCGAGCACGGCGCCGATCACCTCTCGCTGCACTTCGACGGGCTGCTCGAGACGCTGCATCAGCGCGCCGAGATCGCCGAGACGCGCCGCCACGAGGCGGATGAGCGCACCGGCGAGGCGCGGGAGCTCGCGCGCGTGGAGACCGCGCGTGCCGATGCGGCGGAGCGGCGCGCCACGGCGGCGCAGGCGCTCGTCGACGCGGCCGAGGCCCGCTCGCGGGAGGCGGCGGGCGCCGTGGGAGCCGCGAACGAGGCTCTCGCACGCCTGCTGCGGGCGTGCGAGATCCTCGAGCGTCAGGCGGACGCCCGCAGCCCGGCGGTCGAGGCGCTGCACGCGGAGGTCGAGGCGCTGCGCGCGGAGCGCGACACGCTGCGGGCCGAACTCGAGAGCGAGCGCGACGACCGCGCGCGTCTCGAGGTGCGGCTGCTGAGCGAGCTCGAGACCGAACGCGGCGAGCGGGCGCGCCTCGAAGTGCAGCTGCGTCAGCCGCCGGCGCGGACCCTGCCCGTCGCCGCGACGTCCCCGCGCAAGCTGCGTCGCGCGCAGGGTCCGCGCAAGCGAGGTGGCTGATTGCCCTCGTTGCAGCGAGCTCGGGTCCGGAAAGCGTCAGCGGCGGCTCGCACCGGCCGCCGCTGATGGGCACGTGAGCGGCGTGCCGCGCCGCGTGAGGGCGTGGTCGAGCGCGTCGTCGATCACGGGGAGCCACGTGGCGTAACCAGCGGCCGAGGGGTGAAATCCGTCGGCCGCGAAGAGCGACCGGTCGGCGCGAAAGCGTCGACCGGTCCGCTCCGCGATCGGGGCGAGCACGAGGCCGCGGTCGCGCGCGACGTCCTCGACGGCGTCGTTGAGCTGCCGCGTGCGCCAGCCGGCGACGGTCCGCAGCGGCTGCGCCAGCCGCGGCGCCGACCCGATGTCGGGCGATGCGGTGACGACGATCGCGACGTCGCAGCGTGCCGCGCGCAGACGAGCGACGATCCGCTCGAGGTCGTCGCGCACCGATCCGAGGCGGGTCAGTCCCGTGACGTCGTTCGCCCCGACTGCGAGTAGGACCGCGTCGGGGGCGATGCGGGCGGCCTCCGCGAGCTGGTCGCGCCGCACGTCGCCGAAGCGCGCGCCGGAGACGGCGAGGTTCGTCAGCGTCACCCGCCGCGAGGGCCCCGCGAGGTGGCGCGCGCTGCCGACGGCGATCCCGCGCTCATACGGCGCGCCGCGGCCGGTCGCCGTGCTGTCGCCGAGGACGATGTAGCGCAGCGCCGGTTCGTCGCCGGAGCCGAACGTGCGCGGCGCAGGCGACGGCGCCCGGTAGCCGTCGTCGGGAACCGTGTGGATCGCGACGTAGGCCTCGATCGCGAGCACGGCAGCCAGCACGACGGCGATCAGCAACAGTGCTGCGGCCGTCCGGCGCAGGGCACGCATGCGGTTCACGGCCGGGAGCGGGTCGGCTCGGGGGGCGCGGGCGCGCGCGGCCTGAGGGCGCGGGCGACGGCCTCGAGCACGATCAGCATCGCGAGGCCGAGCATGGCGGCGCCGACGACGTACCACGGCCACGGGCCGAAGGCGTCGAGCAGCGAGCCCGTCGCCGGCTTGTGGCGTAGGAACATGTAGTTGCCGCCGGTCGCAAGGCAGCCGATCGCGGCGAGCGCCGCGAAGGCCGCGGTCAGGCCGTAGACGCGCCACACGGCCCACGGGCGCGGTGCCAGGCGCATGCCGACTACGAGCAGGCAGGCGGCGAGGATCGCGCCCGTGTGCGTCGTGAAGTAGGTGAAGTAGAGGACGTCCGGGAACGTGTCGGCGATGTCCGGCGTGAGCACGCCCTGCAATGACGCGCTGAAGGCCCAGAACCAGACGAGCTCGGTCCTGAGCCCGGCGCGCGGGCACCACAGCGCCACGACCGCGACGAGCGTCACGGCATCCGATAGCTGGAGCGGGAGGTTGACGCGCACCGACCACTCCCCGCGGGCGATGTAGACGACCTGCTCGAGCACGAACGCCGCGAGCACGATGCCCGCCAGCACGCGCGCGACCGTGGTGGCGGTCTGCCGGTCGACGCGCCGTCCGGCGACGGCGAGCCCGATCGCGGCGAGCACGGTCACCGCGATCGCGGCGAGGTGCTCGGGCGAGAAGAGCCGCATGACCGGCGATCGTGGCAGTTCGAGCTTCCGAGCGGTCGCCACTACGCTTCCAGGCATGTGCCGAAACATCCGACCGCTGTACAACTTCGAGCCGCCCGCCAGCGCCGACGAGGTGCACGGAGCCGCCGTCCAGTACGTCCGCAAGATCAGCGGCTTCACGAAGCCGTCGGCCGCCAACGCCGAGGCCTTCGAGCGTGCGGTGGCCGCCGTCGAGGCGGCATCCGCCGAGCTGCTGGAGCGCCTCGTCACGAACGCGGCGCCCAAGGACCGCGAGGTCGAGGCCGCGAAGGGGCGTGCCAAGCGCCAACAGCGCGACGCCGCGCAGCTCGAGGCCCTGCGCCGCGAGGTCGTCGCCTAGGGCGATTCGCCTGAGCCTCGGTCGGGTGCGGGCGCTTGGCCCGCATCAGCCCGACTGGCCCGTCCGTACACGGCGCTTGGACCCCAGGGCCGTTGACTCCCGCGAGTAGGCTGCGATGGTCCGAGACATGAGCTCCTCATCCGCCACAGAGGACGCGCTCGCGCTGACGGTCGGATGCACGTTCGAGATCGAGGCCGCGTTTGGGATCGCGGCGATCATGCAGGTCGCACCGGGGCCGAGCCCAGGCGTGCGGATGCGCAGCGAGGTCTGGGACACGGGCTGCGATCACCACAGCTACGTCGACCTCTACGGCAACCGCTGCGGAGCGCCTCGAGATCGCCGCCGGCAGCAGCCGGATCACGTACGAGGCGCAGCTGCTGCTGTCCAGCCCGGCCGACGTCATCGAGCTCGACGCGCCCGAGATCCCGGTCGCGGAGCTGCCCGACGAGACGATCGCGTTCGTCATGCCGAGCCGCTTCTGCCTGCCCGACGAGCTCGGTAACGAGGCGTGGCAGCGCTTCGTTAACCTCGATCCCGGCTGGTCGCGCGTGCAGGCGGTCGTCGACTTCGTCCACAACCATCTCGAGTGGGTCGCCGACGCCTCCAATCCGTGGACGACGGCTGCCGACGTGTTCGTCTCAGGGCAGGGCGTCTGCCGCGACTTCGCCCACCTCGCGATCACGTTCTGCCGCGCGCTGAACATCCCGGCGCGCTACGTCTTCGGCTACATCCCCGAGATCGACTGCCTGCCGCTCGTCGAGCCGATGGACTTCGCCGCCTGGTTCGAGGCCTACATCGGTGGGCGCTGGCACACGTTCGACGCCCGCAACAACATCCCGCGCACGGGGCGGGTCGTCGTCGGCCGCGGCCGCGACGCGGTCGACGTCGCGCTCATCACGTCGTTCGGGCCGCTCACGCTGACCGGCTTCGAGGTCCGCGCGCAGGAGCCTGGCGGCTGACAGTTCGCTCCGTACCGGTCACCACCGGGATCGTCACGACGACCGGGGCGACGGGCGGGTTGGCCTGCGTCGCGTAGGCGTGCAGGGCCGGCGCGGTTTCGGTCACGAGCACGCAGACGAGCTGGGTCCGCGCGTTCGACTTCTTCGAAGGCCCGACCTTCAACGTCCCGATCGATGGGGCCACAGGGCCGACCTACACGCTGAGCGCGATCGACGTGGGCCGTCGCCAAGGCGCAGGCCGAGTCCGCGCAGCTCGCCGCGCAGGTCAAGGCCGACGCCGCCAAGTACGCGCAGGCCGCTGCCAAGCTGGGCAGGGCCCGCGCGGACCCGAAAAGGCCAAGCGCAGATCGCGAAGCTCAACAAGGCCGCGAAGAAGAAGGTTGCGAAGAAGAAGGCTGGGAAGAAGGCCAGGAAGGCGTCCAAGAAGGCCAAGACGGCAACCAAGGTCAAGAAGACGGCGCTCGCCCACCGCAGCTGAACGTCGGTCCGTCGGACGGTCGGTCGCGAGCCGTGGCGCGGTTGAGCCTCGCGCGCCGGTGTCGTTCTCAGTCGAGCGCGCCGAGATGGCGGTCGGTCAGGTCGCGGGCCTCGTCGCTGCGGACCGTGCTGATCAGCAGGACGAGCCACGCCTCGACCGTGATCGGGCCGCTCGTCGTCCACCGGGATCGTCGTGCTCGCTCAGGGCGGCGATCAGAGACTGGGTGCGCCGCAGCCGATGCGGCGGAGTTCCCGGAACGATGCCTGGTCCGTCATGTCCTGTGAGGCCGCTGCGAGCAGCGGCACATCGAAGCGGAACGTCCGGCCCGGCGGTTGGGCGGCTTTGGGCTGCATCTCGACGCGCACGGGTTCACCGGTCCTGAGCGCCTTCAGCTGCCCGAAACCTGGGTCGCTGTTGATCTCAGATCCCGAGTAGTAGGTGACGAAGCAGTACGTGCCCGACGACTTGCGCACGCCGGTGTCAGCGGATGCGGCGCGACCGGCGAAGCTGTAGTCGCCGCGGGCTTGGTTGTTGTTCTCGCCTCCGCCGGGGACGAATGGGTCGCGGTTGAGCTTGAACACCATGACGTAGGCGAAGCCCATGACCTGCTTGGTGCCGACCGCGCGGAGTCCGGATCCGGCGCGCGGAAGAGGACCGGTCCACCTACGACCCTCGTCGGCTTGCCCGAGGAGATCGTCTGCGGCGGATGGACCGGCCCGGGCGCAGGCTTCGCTCCCGGCGCCGCGCCGAGGCCGGCAGGCAAGCGCGCGCCGGGCGACGGCGATCCACACCCGGCCAGCATCAGCAGGACGCCGGCGCTCGCCAACCACGAGCGTCGCCGCACGCATCCGCTCACGACACCGGTCCGAAGCGCTCGCATGTCCCGGAGTCCACCGCGGGGGAGCTTGTCACGGCCCGCCGCGCCGCAGCGCCATCGCGCATCGCTTGACGCGTGCCGCCCGGAGGAGCAGGGTGGACGGACGGGGCATCGCACGATGTAAGGGGAGAACGATGGTGCCGACGACAGGCACGACTCCGCGACCCAACCTGCCTGGTGGCAGTGGCTCGAGCCGGCAGCGCAATCGCGGCCGACGACTACGCGCGCGCCGCCACGAACGGCACCGGCCTCGGTTTCGAACGTCAGTTGGTCGTGCGGAGACTGATCGCCAACCGCATCGCGGGCGCGTCCGGTCAGCGCTGCGCACGGACGATCGAGCCCGAGCGAAGACCTTGCTGGCGAGCGCCGACGGCTACCCCACGACCGCTCTGACCCGGCAGGCGCGAGCTGGCTACCGCGTCGCCAAAGCCGCGGCGGCGCAGCGGGCTCGCGCCCGCCGCGTTGCGGCCGAGCAACGAAGGGTGGCGACGGCCGCGGGGTTGGCAGCCGAGCAGGCGGCGGCGGAGTCGCCGGCGGCGGCGGCGCCGGAGTCGAGCAGCGGCTGCGATCCGAACTACTCCGGCTGCGTGCCGGTTTACCCGCCGGATCTCAACTGCCCGCAGGTGAACGGGCCGGTCCAGGTGCTCGGCGGCGATCCGCACGGCCTCGATCGCGACAACGACGGCATCGCCGGCGAATAGGTCGGAGGTGGGTCGAGGGATTGCTCGACGACCGCGCCGGTCAAGGCCGGTCGAGCCGGACGCTCGCGAACCCGAGCACGGGCGCTAGCGTGTGGTAGTGCCCGTCGAGGTGCAGCACGCCGAAGCCCCGCTCGGCCGCGGCGGCGGCGATGAGGTAGTCGGCAGCCGGCAATCGCCGGCTACCGCGCAGCTCGCGCGACGCGCCGAGGGCGGCCGCGCACACCGACGGGGTGACGGGTGCCTGCGGGAGTGCTGCCAGCGCGCGGTCGAGTGCGTCGAAGGCCTCCTCGTCGCGCGCGCCGGTCAGGATCTCCAGTGCGGCGACAGGGCACACGGCGATGAGTCCCGCTGCGATCGTGGCCTTCCAGCGTCCGACGACATCGGGATCGCGCTGGCGCACCCATGCGGACGTATCGACCACGAGCGGGATGCCCGGGCCGTAGGGCTTCACGGCAGCCGGTCGCCACGCCGCGCGGCGAGCTCGGACGGAGCCTCGAAGTCATAGTCGCGGACTCCGTCCGCAATCTCGAGCAGGACCGTCAGCGCCTCACCGGCAGTCGCGCGCTCCTGCTGGACCGCCAGCGCCCCACGCAACGCGAGGTCGCGAACGAGTCGCGATCGGCTCGGCGGCGCGGGGTCGATGCGGGCGAGCGCCCGCTCGAACTCGTCGTCGACCGTCACCTGGATGCGGGGGCGCAGGGACGCCACCAGACGAGTGTACCGCAGCGTTGGTACACCGTCCCCCTGGATCCTGGCCTGACACGACCCCGTGCGCGCCTGCGGGATACTTCGCAGGCATGCGTGTGGGAGTCGCCGATCATCTCGGCTGGGCGGTGGCCGTGACGGCGTCGGCCGATCACGAGGTCGTCGACCGTCGGCGGATCGAGCTCGTCGAACCCGGGATCACGGCGGCACCGATCCACTACAAAAGCCGTCGTCTCGACGTCGACGAGACGACCGCGCTCGTCGAGCGGGTGCGAGCGTCCGTGGTCCGGGCCACATCGGCCGTGCTGGACGACCTCGCCGCCGCGCTGCCCGAGCCGGTCGTCTCGATCTCGCTACGAGTTTGGCCGCCGGACTTCCCGGACGACATCGCGGTGCAGCGTCGCCCGCCGTATGAGGCCCGCGCCGACGCCATCATGTATCGCCAGGTGCTCGCCAAGCTCGCGCAGGAGCGTGACTGGGACGTCCATCTATACAACGCGAAGGACGTCGTCGAGCACGCCGTCAGCATGCTGGCCGGGCGGGCCGACGCGGTCCTGCACGGTCCGCGGGCGACGCTCGGCCCGCCCTGGACGAGGGACCATCGGACCGCGCTCGCCGCGACGATCGTGAGCGGTGCCGCATCCCGGCAGCAGGGCCCTGCGCCGTCGAGCCGGCCGGCGAGCTCGCGCCGCCCTTCAATGCCGAGCGATCGCCCGTAGGAGACCACGTCAACGGCAGCTCCCGCCATCCGGCGGGCCAATGCTAGCGGCGAGACGCCGCCGAACAGGGCCTCACACACGTAGCGCAGAACGCGCTACGCTTCTCGTCGTGCCGGCTCCGCCACCGCTCTCGCTCCGACTCGGACACGAGGGCCAGATCGCGCTCGACGAAATCGCGCTCAAGCGCGGCGTGACCAGGGCCGAAGCAGCCCGGCAGGCGATCACCGAAACGGCTGAGCGAGAGCGCCGCCGCAGCGGGCTTGCGGCCGAGGCAGCGGCCCTCATGGCGAACCCCGACTACGCCCGGGAAGCCCGCGATGTCGCTGCCATGATGGAGGAGCTCCGTGGTTCGAGGTGACCTCTACGCGATCACGATGCCCAGCAAGCGCGGTCGTGTTCAGTGCGGCGCGCACTTCGCTGTGATCGTGCAGGCCGACGATCTTCTGCGCCTCTCGACCGTGATCATCTGCCCGACATCCCAGTCAACGCCTCCCGCGAGCTTTCACCCAGAGGTAACCGTGCGCGACGAGCCGACACGGGTCATGTGCGAGATGGTCGGTGCCGTGCACGCTCAAGGCCTCGGCGCGCACGTGGGCCATCTGGCGCTCGCCGAGTTGAGGGCGGTCGAGGACGCTCTCGCCCTCGTCCTCGATCTCCGCTGAGGACTCCCCCGTCGAGCCGAACGGCAACTCGTGGAGGGCAGTTCCGATGACGCCCGACGGGGCGGCGGGGACGACCTGCGAACCCCGAGCCAAGCCTTGATCGCATGGTCCAGTGTCTCATGGATCCTTCCGCGCGCGAAGCCCGGCGCAGCGCGACGTCCGGACTACGGGCCACGAGTAGCCTGGCGCGATGAGCTACGAGCCGACCCAGCGAACAGTTCTTCTGGCCGAAGGGCGCTCGCTGGCCGGCATAGTGCTCCGCCACGATGGCCCCAGCGATGTCGCCGACCGGATTTGTTGGTGATCGTGCTACTTGACGACGATTTCAAGGTCACCGAGGGTCTACGCATTCCCCGGGCATCACCGAGGAACTGCGTGCGCACAACGACGACGTCAACGGCGTCGTCGTCAAGGTCTCGGCAGCGTTGCGACTACATCCTGACGTCGAGGCGGTCGACCTCACCGAGGCTGCCTCAAGACTGCACGCCGAATGAGCCCGTCTCTATTGTTGGTCAACAGGCGCTCATAGTTGGTGCGACCAGACACCGGTAACCGTCGGACTGCGACAGGCGCGGAGGCTCAACCGGCGCGGCACCCGCCATCCTCAGAGCCTAGGCGGCGATCGAAACCCGGCGTTCGGGCATCTCATCCCAGGTCTTCCCGTCCAGTTCGCGGCCACCAGTCTTTGGCGTGCGCCCGCCCCACTGCTTGAAGAAGAACGCGACGTCCTCCGCCTCGCATTGCTCCCGCAACTGGCGGAGCCACTCGGCCTTGATCGGACGATGACGGGCGCCCGACTCGCCGCCAGCGATCAGCCACTGGATCTCGGTCAGGTCAAGTCCGTCTAGCGGGCCGAGCAACGGCTCAGCCGAGATGAAGCGCACCGCAGCGCCAACCCGGCGAAGGTAGTCCGCGCGATGGATGAACCGGCGGTTCTCGATCGATACCCCGATCCAGACGTTCGGATGCCACTCAAGCAACGGGGCAAGTTCGGCCAGCCGCTCGTGGCGCTTGGTCAGGATCTGGAAGGTGTGGTGGTCAGCGCGGCCCATGACGTCGAAGACCTGCTGGATGTAGTCGAGCGGGATGCCTTCGTGGAACAGGTCGCTCATCGAGTTGACGAAGATGGTTCGAGGGCGCGACCACTTCATTGGCTGCTCCAAGCGATGTGGCCAGAGCTTGAGATCAAAGCCCTGCTCGTAGGGGTGCCCCGGGACACCACGCCAGCGCTCAGCGAACGTCTTGGCATAGCAGTGAGCGCATCCCGGCGAGACTTGATGGCATCCCGTGACCGGGTTCCATGTCGCTTCGGTCCATTCGATCGCGCTGTTGTCTGCCATCGGTCCTCCTTCGCCAGAGGTGCGGGGAACCCTCCGCGGATCGAACAAACGTTCGCACAAGCCCCGGTCGGCTCTCGACGACATTCGGCGATCGATCAGACGAGGAACCGCATTCGGGCGCCCTTGAATCCGCTGGATCCCTTGCGCTCGACGCGGAGCTTCCCCGCCCTCTCGGCAGGCTGCAACGTGCGGCGCCGAAGATGTCCGATGCGAAACGGCGTGTCGATGCGCGCGCATTGCTCGGCCTGCTCGATGGTGAACCAACCCGTGCCGAACTTCGATCGCAGCTCGGCGAGGAGCGGCCGGGTGTCCACGGTGTCATCGGGCGTGAAAAGGACCTCCTGCCCCGATTCGGTCGTCGCCGTATACGAGCTGCCGGCAATCGGGTCGACCTTCCACATCGCGTCCTTGGCGAGGTCCAGGCCCTTGTCGTGGCCGACGCCGAACACGAGTCGGTAGTCATTGCCGTCCTGTGTGCGCAGCTGAAACGAGCGCACGTGCCTCACCGCCGGGTTCGATCCGAGCTGGCACTCGAAGAGCGCCAGCAGGAAAGCACGCCGCTCCTCGCCCTCCAGGCCGACGGCCTTGCGCCAGTCCTCGCACCCGAACAACGAGGTCAACGCCGCTTCCTGACCGTCGCGGCCCACGAACCGGTGGACGAACGAGAGCGGCAGGAAGATCAGCGCCTCGCATCGCGCGAACGCGAGCAGGCGTCCGGTGAGGGACATCGAGGCCGTCGAGTAGCCGAACGGATCGATGAACGCGAACGTCGGAACGAGGGTCGTGCCGTGGTCGGTCGTCTCATCGATCAGCGCGCCAAACGCCGACTCGAACTCGCCATGCTCGATGCGGACCGTCACGTTGCTGGGCAGCGCGCCCAGCGCAACGATCTCCCCGCGGAGGTGCTCGACGCGCCGCCGGTCGTGCTCGATCAACAGAAAGATGAACTCCACGCCCGCGAGGCCGGGCAACGCCGCGTGCGAGGTGAGCGCGTCGAGCATGATGAGCGGCGACCCCGGCTCGCCCGTGGCGTAGCGGCCGGGGCCGGCGAACCCATCGACGAGGAGGAGCCGAGGCGGACCGATCCTGTGGCCAGTGACGTTCAGGGCTTGCTGCGCCAGGACCGGGATCCAGCCGTCGAGGTAAGCCCGCAGGACGCGATGTTTCGCCGCGGTGTGGGCATCCAGGTCCCAAAGGATCGGATCAGCCATATCAGGAGGATCGACGCAGCGGCGGACGGCTGCCCTGAGTGAGCCGACGTGTTGTCAGCGACTGCAGCACGCCATGGAGGCGATACTCGCGGCCCATGGCACCTCCCAGATCGTCGGTCAAGCCGGCCGGCTACACCTCGGCTCGGCTGGCTGCGGCAATCTCGGCGCGTGTACTGATTTGAAACCGGAACGGGCTCGCCAGCGGGTTCGCGTTGAGCGCGATCACGGGGCGGCAGGGACGACCTGCGAACCCCGAGCCCGACGTTGATCTGCTGATTCACCGCCTCATGGATCGGGCGCCACGCGAATCGCGACATCGGGCAGCGGGATCCGGCGAGTAGCAAGAAAACCTCGTTCGGGTCCATCGCGCTGGACCCTTGGTCGAGGCTTAGGGTTGACCGAAGATCGCGTGGGTGCCGATCCTGCGCCACACGACGTGGTGTTCGCCCGGTCGGATCTCCCGACCGTACTCGAATGTGGCGCGGCCGTCTGATGCCCAGGTCATCTCAAGCACGCCTGGTGGGGCTGCCTGAACCCGCTTCACGCGTAGCGCTGGGCGCGGTCTCGTGCGTTGATTCAGATCCTCCGCCAAGTGTCGCGCCGCAGCCCGTGCAGCGGATCGCTGCTCATCGGTCAGCGTCCGAAAATCGCGAGCGAAGCGAGGCGACATCTCGTGGGTGGCCAACTCTCAGCCCGGATCTCCGCGGTCTGGTTGCGCCAGCCAGTCGAAGAACGCGCCCTCTGTGACAAAGCGAATGCCGTTGCCGAACCGCAGCTCCCGGGATGCCTCGGCTTCTCCAGCGGCCCACTCGGCCGGCCACGGCGGAGCCGGGTCGGGCGTGACCTGCTCGTCGAGGAGTAGCGTTCGCTTATAGGGAGTGCGCTCCGGCGGCGGCGATAACACGAATACGACGGCGTCAGCTACCGTCGGGTGGAGTGTCGCGCGCGCCAGTGCGGGGTCCTCGGGGGCTTGCTCCATGTGAGCGATGGACACCGGCAATCGCACACGTCCGACGCCCAGCGGCACCTCGAAGCCAAACACGGTCACGCCGAAGTCCTGTTCGAGCTCGATCTCGTCGGCGCCAGCAATGCCCCGAGGAACGGTCGCCGCGATGTCGCCGGTGAAGGTCACCGGCACCTCACGCGCCCTGATCATCGCTGCAGCTTGGGCGATTCGAGCAACCTCCGCAGCCGAAACCTCGACGGGCAACGGGAGCACCATTCCGGCCCACTCCTCGAGTGTTGCCACGTCACCAAGAAACACAGAATCTCGTTGGAGATCAGCATCGAACGGCGCGCCCGGGAGGTCCAAGATCCCGACGACCTGGCTGCTGTCGGTGTCGATGATGCGAAGCTGGCCACCCCGATGGAGCACTCGGAGAAAATCGAGGATGTCCGCTCTCGCAGTAGCGTCGGCACTGGTTCCCGCTAGCTGCCAATGGAGCACCGGAGCCGGAACGTCGACAACACTCTCTATCGCGTACGTTGGATCGATCACTGTGATGAGCGCGACGGTTAGCGCGGAGGCTGAGCAGCGCAACACAACGGCACGATCATTACCAGCCTCCCGCATCGCGACGTCGGCAAACGCAAACAAAGATGTCTCCTCGTTCTCCGAGCGCGCGATGAGCTGCGCGGGAAACGCGTCGGGATCGCGGACGCCGAGGACGATCGGGGCATCGACAAGGCGAGCGAGCCGAGAAGGATCGAAACCGAGTTGTCCGAGATCGCCATCGTGCGCACGCTCCGCGAAGCGCAGGCGCAACATCGGATCCACCTGCTCGAGTGCAGGAAGGGCTAGCGGACTCTCTGCATGGGCGACGGCCATCACAGGAGGATACGCCGCGTCGAGAGCGCGTCGATCGGCAGGGTTCGCACAAGGGCGCTCGGCTCCAGAGCGGAGAGAGAGGGATTCGAACCCTCGGTGGACCGTAAAGCCCACACACGATTTCCAGTCGTGCCCGTTCAGCCGCTCCGGCACCTCTCCAGGCGGCCCAGAGTATCGGGAGCCGGCATGGCCGGGCCGGCTCAGAGCTGCCAGGCGCCGGCGCGCAGCACCGGCACGCGCTCGCTGTCGGTGGTCAGGCCGGTGACGTCGACCTCGGGGGAGCCGATCATGAAGTCGATGTGGATCTGCGAGCGATTCAGGCGCGGGTGGTCGGCCTCGCCCGCCGTGAACTCATACGCCGAGCCGAGGGCGACGTGCGACGCGGCGTTCTCGTCGATGAGCGTGTCGTAGAAGACCGTGTCGAGCGGGCCGATC
The DNA here is from genome assembly GCA_038260305.1 of Solirubrobacterales bacterium. Taxonomy (GTDB): domain Bacteria; phylum Actinomycetota; class Thermoleophilia; order Solirubrobacterales; family Solirubrobacteraceae; genus CADCVQ01. The sequence continues at coordinate 203,768 of JBBSNY010000001.1, read as the reverse complement.
CGGCCGTCGCCGTCCACCAAAGCGACCTCGCCCAGCCGGCCGGCGCCCTCGTCGCGGGCCGCGTACTGGGCGAGCAGCTCGCCGCCCTCGTCGGCGTCGAACGACACCGCCTGACCGCCCTCGAAGCGCACGCGCAGGCCGCGCACGATCGTGCCGCCCACGACCAACGGCTTCGTCGACCGAACGAAGCCGTCCACGCGCGAGGGATCGGGTGCGGTGAAGACCTCCTCGGACGGCAGGTTCGGCATGTGGACGATGCCGTCGATCGTCTCGAAGCGCGCCGACAGCCATTTCGACGTCGGTAACAGACCCACGCGCAGATCGGTCCCCGGGCCCTCGAAATGCAGGGCATCGAACGCGCGGGCGGTCAGCCGCTCGCTGACGCCGACGAGCACGTCCTGGCGCTCCTTCCACGCCGCCACGGGATCGGGCTCGTCGAGGCGGCACATGTGCAGCACCTGCTCCCACAGGCGCTCGAGCGCCGCGTCGGGATCAAGCGACGGATACACGAGAGCGGCCCACGGCCGCGTCGGGCACGGCACCGCCGTCCAGTTCGTCGTGCGAGCGTTGACGACCTCCGCCGACTCGCGCAGGAACGGAAGTTGGTCGCGGCCCGCCCGCGCCGGATCGAGGTCGCTGAGCAGGCCGGGCGCCGACGGCCCCGTCAGGCCGATCCGCGCGGCACGGTGCTCGCCCAGCGCCAGGATCCGCTCGCCGAGCCACGGCGGGACGTAGTCGAGCGTGTCCTCGTCGGCATGCAGGATCCGCGCGCGCTTGACGTGCAGATCGAAGAGCGTCACGTCGACGTACTTGGCGCCCGCGCGGTAGGCGGCGGCCGCCATGGCGCGCGTGACCTCGAGCTTGCCGGGCTCCGTGCCGATCGCGACGATCTGGCCACGCTGGACGTTCGCCGCGAAGCGCACGACGAGCTCCGCGAAGCGCTCGAGCGTCGGCCCGTCGACCGCGGCGACACCCTCGATGCCGGGCGCCGGTGGTGCCCCCGGCGCGGTCGAAGTCGGCTCGCTCTGCATTCGAACGCCAGGGTACACGCGACCGGCAGGCGTCCGTGCCCGCGAGCCGCGACCAGCGAGCGGTCACCGCCGCGCGGACGACGCGCTCGGTAGATTCTCGGGTCCAGTGGCCGCGCATGCGCCAACCAGCTCGCTGACCGAACGCTCCGCCGTCGATCTCGCGCGGGCGATCCGCACCGGCGAGACGACGTCGCGCGAGGTCGTCGAGGCGCACATCGACGTGCTGCAGCGCACCCACGTGCGCATCAACGCCGTCGTCGTCGACCGCTACGACGCCGCGCGCGAGGACGCCGACGCGGCCGACGCGCTCGTCAGAACGACGCCCGACCCCGACACGCTGCCCCCGTTTCACGGCATCCCCTGCACGATCAAGGAATCGATCGCGATGAAGGGCATGCCGAACTGCGCCGGCCTCGTCTCGCGCGGCGCGTGGCGCGCGCCCGAGAACGCCCCAACCGTCCAGCGCATGATCGACGCCGGCGCGATCCCGCTCGGCGTCACGAACACGCCCGAGCTGTGCCTCTGGATCGAGACCGAGAACCGCCAGTACGGCCGCACGCACAACGCCTACGACATGCGCCGCACGGCCGGCGGCTCGTCCGGCGGCGAGGGCGCGGTCGTCGGTTCCGGCGGCTCTCCGCTCGGCCTCGGCGCCGACATCGGCGGCTCGATCCGCCTGCCGGCGTTCTTCAACGGCGTCTTCGGCCTGAAGCCCTCCCCCGGCCTCGTCCCGAGCACCGGCCAGTTCCCGGTCACCGAGACCGAGACCGCGGCGATGATGCTCACGATCGGCCCGATCACCCGCCGCGCCGAGGACCTCATGCCGATGCTCAGGGTCATCGCCGGCCCGGACGGCATCGATCCCTACGTGCGCGAGCAGCCGATCGGCGACCCCGCCGACGTGTCGCTCGCCGACACGAAGGTCCTGCTCAGCGAGGACACGTCCTACATCGAGGTCAGCCGCGAGCTGCGTGCCGCCCGCCTCAAGGCGGCCGAGGCGCTCGAGGCGGCCGGCGCGACGCTCGAGGTCGTCAAGTTGAAGTCGATGAAGCGCGCGCTGGAGCTCTACCTCGCGGTGCTGAAGCTCGAGGCCGGCGTCAGCGTCAAGGACCTCATCGTCGCCGAGGGGTCGGCGCACGTCACCGTCCGCGGCGGCCTGAGGCGCAAAGGCCCGCACACCCGGGCGCTGCGGCTGCTGCTGATGAGCGAGTGGCTGACCGGCAAGATGCCGCAGGGCCGGCTGACGAAGTCCGCCTCGGCACGTGAGGCGTTCGCGCGCGAGGTCGTCGACACGATCGGCGACGGCGTGCTGCTGCACCCGACCCATCCGCGCGTCGCGCCGAAGCACGGCCAGACGATCGGCAAGCCGTGGCTGCTGACGACGACCGCCGTCTTCAACCTCGCCGGCGTGCCGGTCGCACAGATCCCGCTCGGCCTGAACGCCCGCGGGCTGCCGCTCGGCGTGCAGGCCGCGGCCGGTCCCGGCCGCGACCACGTCGCCGTCGCCGTCGCGATCGAGCTCGAGCGCGCGCTCGGCGGCTGGGTGGCGCCGCCGGCCGCGCCGGCGCTGCTGCCGCCAGCCCCGCTCGTGACGATCGCATGAGCGATCCGGTCGTCCGGCAGCTGCTCTTCTACGACTACGTCGCCGACGTCATGGAGCGTCGCGGCCCGTTTCGCGAGGCGCACCTCGCCCACGCCCGCGAGTGGAAGACCGATGGCAAGCTCGTCTCCGGCGGCGCGACCGGCACCCCGCCGAGCGGCGCGCTGTTCGTCTTCTCCGTCGACGACGTGGCCGAGATCGACGCATTCGTGTCCGCAGACCCGTACGTGCAGAACGGGATCGTCACCGAGCACCGCGTCGTGCCGTGGACCGTCGTCGTCTGAACTCACGCCGCTGAGCGCAGCGCGTGCGGACAACGGCGCCGCGCCGTGTACGCCCGCGGCGCCTATAGGTTGGTGGGGAACTCGTAACTCGTCGGGACCGGCTTGGGCATCTGCGCCGGCGTGCCGTACGCGACCACGATCTCCTCATGATCGGCGAGCACGATCCGCGTCGGGTCGGCGTCGACCGGCTCGCCGTTGACCCATGCGCGCAGCTCCTTGCCCGAGCCCGCACAGTCGCCGCCGATGCACGTCTTGCTGAGCCGCACGCCCCACACGGCGAAGAACTGCCCGAGGCTGAACGTACTCGCCGTCGGCGACTCGACGTGCATGACACCAGTCGTGTCATGCGTATGCAGCGCCGCGATGAACGCGCCCTGCGCGTCGATCCCGAGGTTCGCCGGGACCTCGACCGCCTTGCCGTCGACGAACACGTCGAGGTGCTGATGGATGTGGATGACCTGGCCCTCCGCGGTGAGCGGAGCGAGCCCGATCGCGCGCAGACGCAGCTGGAGCTTGCCGGCGTTCGCCGACCACGGCGCGGGCGTCTTCAGGATCCCGGGCAGCGTGTCCATCGACGGGAAGGACGGGCCGAGCGCGACGCTCGTTGTGGTCGGCCCCGTCGCGGTCGTGGAGGCGGGCGCCGCGGAGGCCGTCGAGTCGGTCTTCTTGGAATCTCCGCAGCCGGCGAACACCAGCGCCATGGTGATCGCGAGCGGCAGGACGCAGCTGCGCGGGAGGCGGTTCATCGGGGGATCTCATCACACGCGACGGCCGAGATGCCCGCGCGCGGCGGCGGGCGATCCCCTGGCTCGCGGCGACGACTACTGTGCGGACATGGCCGACACCCTCGACGAGCTCTCCTCCGCCGACCTGCACGACCTCGCGGTGAAGTACGCGCTGCGCCACGTCGACGTCGGGTTCTTCATCCGGCTGCTCAAGACGCTGCCGGTCGCCGAGGCCGCCGCCGGGCTCGTCGACGAGGCCGAGGCCGACGTCATGACGCTGCGCGCGCACCTCGACGACGTGACCGACGCCGGCAGCGGCGAGGTCGCCGAGCTGCTGCGCCCGTTCTACCTCGAGTACCTGCGCTCGCACGGAGTCAGCGCGCCCTGACCGTTCGTCCATAGCGCAGGGTCGAACATCCGTCCGTTGCGGTTCAAGCGGACGGCGGTTGCGCCGACAGGGACCCAGACCGTCCCTGCCGAAAGGACCCGCCACTCATGCATTCGCTGTCTCGCCGCCGCGCCATCGCGCTCATCGCGGCCGCCGCCACGCTCGGCTCCTGCGCGCTGACGACCGCCGCTCAGGCGTCGGCGGCGACGTCCGACGCCCCGGTGAGCTCATACGGCGCGTCGACGCGCAGCGGCATCCTGGACCCGGTACTGGCGCTCCTGCTCGGCCTGCTTCCCGCCAACGCGACCGTCGCACAGGTGCAGTCCACCGTCAGCGGACTGACGTCGGGCCAGATCGGCAGCCTGCTCGGCGCCGCGCCCGCCGCCGGCAAGGTCGACGCATTGCTCGGCGGCCTCACCGGCACCCAGCTCACGGGCGCCGTCGGCAGCCTCCAGAGCGCCGGCGATCTCGGCGCGCTGCTCGGCACGCTCACGGACGGCCAGCTCGGCAACCTGCTCGCTCCCCTCAGCGGCTCGACGCTCGGCAACGCGCTCGCCCTGCTCGACGTCGCCCACCTGACCTCGATCCTCCCCGGTCTCTCGCTGGCGCAGCTCACGAACGCGCTCGCCCCGCTCAACAGCGCGCAGCTGACCTCGATCGTCGGCGTGCTGAACCCGGGCCAGATCAGCCAGCTGCTGACCTCGCCCGGGGCCGCGACGAGCATCGTCACGGGACTCGCCGGCAAGGCGACGAGCCTCGCCGGTGGCGCCCCGAGCGCCGCGTCGGTCAACGGCCTGCTGTCGCAGGTGCAGGCGCTGCTCGGCGGCGGGCTGCCGAACGTCGCCGGGACCTCCGGCCTGCTGAACACGGTCCGCTCGCTGACCGGCGTCGCCGGCCTCGACAGCTCGATCCTCAACGGCCTGCTGGGCACCGCCCAGACCGCGCTCGCAGGCGCTCCGGCCGGCAGCGACACGGCCCCGCTGCAGAGCCTCATCGGAACGATCGGCAGCCTGCTCGGCGCCGGCGGACCGAACCCCGGTGGCGGCAGCACAGCGGGCGGCGGCAGCACCTCGGGCGGCGGCAGTACCCCCGGCACGACCGTGCGCCCCGCGACGGCCGTGAAGACGGCCGCGACCGCCCCCACCGCCTACACGCCGGCCGCGTCGACCCGCTACCGCGCGAAGATCAGCTCGGTCAAGGTCGCCAGGAACCGTCGCAGCGCGAAGCTCACGCTGTCCTGCCCGAGCGCCGCGCCGAAGGGCTGCCTCGTCACGCTCAAGGGCGTCGTCTCCGGCAAGAAGGCCTTCGCCGGCAAGCAGATCGTGATCCTGCGCAACGCACGCAAGACGCTCACGATGAAGCTGACGAGCTCGGTCGCGAAGCGCCTGAAGAAGAAGGGCGGATCGCTCAAGGTCTCGGCGGCAACCTCGTTCTCCACGCTGGCAGCGGTCAGCAAGACGGTGCGGGTCGCGCGCAAGCGCTGACGCCCTCGACCCCGGGTCGGTCGCGGTGCGGCGGCCGGCCCGGGCACGATCTTCGGAAAGCCAAGCGCCACGGATCGGCGGGGCCCGGGCGAGCCACACGTGGCCCGCCCGGTTCCGCCCGGTCATGGATCGCCGCTGAACTACTACGTCCCCGGAGTGTGTGTCACCGGGGTTTGCGTGACACTCCCGACCACCGGGACTGGCTGCGAACACGAGGCCCGCACGTGGCCCGGCTGAGCGCAAGCGCTCCGGCCGAGTAGGCGATCCGCCGGATGCAGCAGGGTAGTGCAAGCCCTCCGAACGGCCGCCTACTCCCCCACGCCGACGCTCGGCAGCTCCGCCGGCCGGTCGCCGTCGGGCTCCATGCCCCGCAGGCCGGAGCGGGCGAGCAACGGGCCCACATCGAGCGTCGTCACGAGCCCGACGAGCGTCAGCAGCGCGTGCGTGCGCGTCGTGACGACGCCCGCCTGCAGGACGTCGAGCGAGATCGCGATCGTCATGATGCCGCCGCATTGCAGCAGCGCACCGACCGCCAGCGCCTCGCCGCGGTCGAAGTTCACGGCGCGCGCGCCCGCATAGCCGCAAACGAGCTTGACGACGATGACCGCCGCGATGATCGCGACGACCGCCGGCAGCGCGTCGAGTCGCAACTCGCGTAGGTTCGTGTGCAGCGCCGCGACGCCGAGGAAGACCGGCAGCAGGCCGCCGCGGACGATCCGTCCCAGCCGCGCCTCGAGCCAGCGCGCCGAGAAGCCTGCGCCGCGGACCACGACGCCGACGACGAGCGGACCGACGAGCACCGTGCCGATCAGCGCCTTGCCGCCGAATCCCACCGCCAGTGCGATGACGAGCACGACCGCGACCGCAATCCGCGGGGGCAGCGCCGCGCGCGGCGAGTTCGCGATCGCGATCGCGATCACTCCGAGCGCGCCCGCGCTTGCGAGCACGAGGGCGAGCTTGACGAGCGCGGCCACGTCGCCGCCCTGGGTCGCGACGCCCGACGCGACGAGCGCGATCGTCGTCACGCCCGCCCCGACCGCGATGACGACCCGCCCGATGTCGCTGCGCAGCAGCCCGCGCTCCTCGAGGATGCGCGCCGCGATCGGCACGCCCTGCGCGGCGAGCGCCGCGCCAAGCGCGAGCAGGAAGGCGAGGCTCGTGGCATGCGAGCCCTTCCAGCCGCCGGCGTCCTCGAGCAACGGCGCCGCGACGATCGCGAGCACGGCCATCGACGCCATCATCACCGCGCAGAGCACGGTGATCGCCGGCAGCCGGCGGCGCATCGGCTGCGGGTCGATCGTCAGCCCGACGAGCAGCATGTAGAGGATCATGCCGAGCGCGCCGAGCCCTGTCAGGACGTCGACGGCGCCGTCCGCAAACAGCGTGCCGACGGCGCCTGAGGCCCGCGCGCCGTCGACGACACCCGCGATCTGGCCGCCGAGCAGCGTCGGTCCGACGAGCAGCGCGCCGAGCATCTCGCCGGCGATCCGGGGCTGGCCGATCCGCACCGCGAGCGCGCCGACGCAGCGCACGACGACGACGACGAGCGCGAGGTCGACGAGCGCGAGCGGGAGGTCCGCGAGCATCATCACGCCGTCTTCGGCCCGGCGCCGCCGATCCTCGCGACGGTTCCCGGCCGCCGATCACGGCAGGGGCTGAAGGCGCGGTGACGCGTCACCGCCGGGACACGATCAGTCGCGCAGCGGTCGGGTGGCGAGGGCCTGAGCCAGCGCCGTCGCGTCGCCCGCGAGCAGCACCGCGCGCTGTGAGCGCTCGTCGTCCGCGGAGCCGACGTCGATCCGAACGAGGTCGGCGGCGGCGATCGCCGCGGCGCAGGCGATGTGCGCGGCGGCCCGCACCTCGCCCTGCAGGCTGAGCGGCACGACGTCGAGAATCGACTTCGCGATCCGCGCGAGCTTGAGGCCGATCTCCGCCATCACGAGCGGTGGCTCGGCGGCCTGGCTGAGCGCGTGCCGCATACGCTCGGCGTCGCCGGCGGATTTCGCCGCGACGACCCGCCGGTAGGCCGTCGCGTCCTCGTCGGCGAGCCGCAGCGCGTCGTGGCGCAACCGGCCGGCGCGTGCCTCCGCCGCCGCATCGACGGGCACGCCCTTGCGCGGCGCCGACGCCGCCTTCTCCAGCAGCGCGGCGGCCATCGACATGCTGATCGCGAGCGCCGCGCCCGCGGCGGGCAGCGGCTCGCGGCTCGCCATGGCGTCGACGATCGCCCCGAGCCGTTCGTGGGCGAGCGTGTCGCGCGTGCCTCCGGCCTCCATGAGCTGTCGCCTCCCGATCCGTTTCTAGAAGAGCCCGACGATGCGGCCGTCGGGGAGCAGGTCGATCTTGTGCGCGGCCGGTGACTTGCCGAGCCCCGGCATCTGCATGATGTCGCCGCACAGCGGCACGAGCCAGCCCGCGCCGGTGTAGGCGCGGACGTCGCGGATCTCGAGCGTGAAGTCCGTCGGCGCGCCGAGCCGCGTCGGGTCGGCCGACAGCGACAGCGGCGTCTTGGCCATGCAGACGGGCAGCCGGTCGAGCCCGTCGGCGCTGTACTGCTCGATCTTGCTGTCGGCGACGGCCGTATAGCGCACCTCGCCGGCACCGTAGACGCGCGTCGCGACGGCCGCGATCTTGTCCTTGATCGGGACGTCGAGGGGATAGAGCTGGTCGAAGCTGCCGGGCTCCTCGCAGGCCTGCACGACCGCGTGTGCGAGGTCCGCCGCGCCGGCGCCCCCGTGCGCGAAGCCGTCGTTGACCTCGGCCGCGAACGCGCCGTGCTCGAGCGCGAGCCGGCGCACGAGCTGCACCTCGGCGTCGGAGTCCTCCGGCCGGCGGTTGACCGCGACGACGCACGGCACGCCGAACTCGCCGACGATCGCGAGGTGGCGCGCGAGGTTCGCGATCCCGTCCTCGACGGCGGCGAGCCGCTCGTCATCGCCGGCGCCGTCCTCCATGAGGCCGTGGTGCTGCAGTGCGCGCACCGTCGCCACGAGGACGACGCAGTCGGGCCGCAGGCCCCCGCCGCGACAGACGATGTCGAAGAACTTCTCCATCCCCATGTCCGAGCCGAAGCCCGACTCGGTCAGGAAGTAGTCGCCGAGCTTGCGCCCGATGAGCGTCGAGACGAGCGAGCTGTTGCCGTGCGCGATGTTCGCAAACGGGCCGCAATGGATCAGGCACGGCTGGCCCTCGAGCGTCTGCACGAGGTTCGGTTTGATCGCGTCGCGCAGCAGCACGGCCATCGCGCCCGCCGCCTGCAGATCCTCGGCCGTGACGGGCTTACCGGCGTATGAGTAGCCGACCGTGATTGCCGCGAGGCGCGCGCGCAGGTCGGCGAGGTCGCGCGCCATCGCGAGGATCGCCATGACCTCCGACGCCGCGACGATGTCGAAGCCGCTCTCGCGCGGGTAGCCGTTGACGCGGCCGCCGAGCCCGATCGCGATCTGGCGCAGCGCGCGGTCGTTGACGTCCAGCGCGCGCTTCCACGTCACGCCGAGCGGGTCGAGCTCGCAGGGGTTGGCGTGCAGGATCGACGCGTCGAGCATCGCGGCGAGCAGGTTGTTCGCGGCGCCGATGGCATGGAAGTCGCCGGTGAAGTGCAGGTTCAGGTCCTCCATCGGCACGACCTGTGTGTAGCCGCCGCCGGCCGCCCCACCCTTGATCCCGAAGACCGGCCCCAGCGACGCCTCGCGCAGCCCGAGGACCGGCCGCTTGCCGATGTGGCCGAGGCCCTGCGTCAGCGACACCGCCGTCGTCGTCTTGCCCTCGCCGGCCTTCGTCGGCGTGATGCCCGCGACGCAGATGAGCTTCCCGTCGGGCTGATCGGCGCGCGCGTCGAGGGCCGCCAGCTTGATCTTCGCCTTCACGTCGCCGTAGAACTCGATCTCGTGCGGCTGCAGGCCAGCTGCAGCGGCGATCTCCGCGATCGGCCGGAGCTCGTGTTCCTGTGCGATCTCGAGGCTGCTCTTCATCGCGGCGATCCCCCCGGTTGCTCGGTCAGCGAGGCTACCGGGGATGTAGAACAGTCGTCCGGCAGGACTTCGCCGCCCGCTACGGGCCGTAGCATCGGCGGATGCACGATCAAAGCTCGGACGCAGGACACGAATCGGCCGCCGACCCGATCCTCGGCGTCGTGGCACGGATGGATGCGATCGCCGCCCCGCTCGATCCCGACGACGGCGTCGCGCGTTTCAACGAGCTCTACCTCGCCGTCACGCATGCGGTCTTCGAGGAGACCCGCGTCGCCAACTACGAGGACCCGGAGTTCATCTCGCGCCTCGACGTGATCTTCGCCGACCTGTACTTCGCCGCCGTCGACGCGGCGGCGTCGGGCGCCGCGCTCCCGAAGGCCTGGGCGCCGCTGTTCGAGAAGCGCCACACGAAGGGGATCGCCCCGATCCAGTTCGCGATCGCCGGCATGAACGCGCACATCAACCACGATCTCGCCGTCGCGCTCGTGAAGCTGTGCGACGAGCGCAAGATCGGCGTCGACGACGACTCCGCGCAGCACCGCGACTACCTCGACGTGAACTCGACGCTCGAGCGCGTCGAGGGCGAGATCAAGGCGCGCTTCACGACCGGCATCATCGGCGAGATCGACAAGGTCGCCGGGCCACTGGATGACGTGCTCGCGAACTGGAGCGTCGCGCGCGCACGCGACAGCGCCTGGGTGACGGCGAAGACGATCCACGCGCTGCAGGGCAAGCCGTTTCTCTACAAGCAGTTCATGGCCGGCCTCGGGCGCAACGTCGGCTTCGCGGGTCGCGGCCTGCTCGTCCGAACGCAGATGTGACGGTTTGGCGCGTTCGACCTCGCGTCGAACCGCCGCCGCCGATTCTCAGCCATCCGTCCATGGCGGGCCGCACCCGTGCCGTCCAGGCTGGTCGCATACGCATGCGGGCTATTCATCGGTGCCCGTCAGGCCGATAAGCAGGGAGAACGGCCACGATCTGCGCCGCGACAGGAGCACGACATGAAGCCAACAGTCATCGACTTTCGGACGGGCAGGCTGACGATCGAGCAGTACCTCGGTCTCTGCGACGGGATGAGCCTCAAGGTTGCCGGGCGCATGCTGACGCTCGCCGGCGACTACGCGAACGATGTCATCGCGCTACACGACGACGCGCTCGATCCGCGCCTGGACGGCGTCGCGCTGACGACGCTCGCGCGCGCGGCGACGCGCGCCGAGACGCGCCTCGCCCGGCTGCTCGTGCTCGCCGCGGAGCACTGCCCGCAGGAGGGTGAGCTCGCCGACATCCCGCACGCGATCCGCTCGGCGATGAAGACCGTGAGCCATTGCCGCAGCTCGATCTGCCAGCTGGCATTGACGGCCCAGCGCCACGGCTTCGACGAGCAGCTCGCCGCGTAGGCGCAGGGCTTCGAAACCACACTTCCCCCGTGCTGCGGCGGCGCGCGCGCCAACGCCCACGCCTGCCGAGCGCCGAGCGCCTATGATCGGGTCGTCTCAGTCAGGTGACAGACCGACCTCCCTAGCCACGTGGACTCTCCATCGCGCCAGACCCTCGTCGCACCGATCCCGGCGACCTGCCTGCAGGCGGGCGCCATGCTCGGCGAGCGCGACGGCCACACCGTCGCTGCGAACTACGGATCGGTGCCCGGCGAGATCGCCGTCTGCATGAAGAGCGTCGGCCTCGCCGACCGCTCGGACCTCGGCGTGCTCGAGCTCAAGGCCGAGCGCTCACTGCTCGATCGCGCGCTGATCGCGCGGCTCGGCGACCCCGCGGTCGCGCCCGGCGGCGCCCGCCGCCTGCGCTCGGTTTGGTACCTGCGCCTCGACGCGCGCCGCACGCTGCTCGTCGGATCTCATGCTGCGCTCGCGTCGGGCCCGCCGATCGGCAAGGGGCACGATCGCGTCGAGCTCGCCTGCAAGGACATCGCGGCGACGCTCGCGATGATCAGCGTCGTCGGCCCGCGCGCCGGCCGCCTGATGGCGGCCGCAGGGCTGCCCGCCGACCTCGCGATCGGTGCGATCGGGCGCGACCCGGGCGACCCGTCGGTCGTCGCGATCCTGCGCGAGAGCCAGCGCCGGCTGCTCGTGCTCGTGCGGGTCGACGCGATCGACGCCGTGTGGTCGAGGCTGCTGCGCGCGGGCGAGCCGCTGGGCGCAGCGTTCGTCGGATGTGACGCGCTTACGCTGCTCGGCGCGGCGCCCGTCGCATCCCAGTAGCGACGCAACCGCTTGCTACCGTCCGCGGCATGACCGAACTGGCGCCGGACTACTTCACCAAGCCCGTATCCGAGGTCGATCCGGAGGTTGCGGATGTCCTCGTGGCGGAGGCCCGTCGTCAGGAGACGACGCTCGAGATGATCGCCTCCGAGAACTTCGTCCCGCAGGCGGTCATGGACTGTCAGGGCTCGACGCTGACGAACAAGTACGCCGAGGGCCTGCCCGGCAAGCGCTACTACGGCGGCTGCGAGCACGTCGACGTCGTCGAGACGCTCGCGATCGAGCGCGCGAAGGCGCTGTTCGGCGCCGAACACGCGAACGTCCAGCCCAACGCCGGCGCCGGCGCCAACGAAGCGGCGATGATGGCGATGATCAACCCCGGCGACAAGATCCTCGGCATGCGCCTGGACCACGGCGGGCACCTGACGCACGGGATGCGGCTGAACTTCTCGGGCAAGCTCTACGAGGTCGTCGCGTACGGGGTCTCCGACGAGGACTCGCGCGTCGACATGGATGCGCTGCAGAAGATCGCCGAGGAGGAGCGCCCGCAGCTCATCATCGGCGGCTGGTCGGCGTACCCGCGCCAGCTCGACTGGGCGCGCTTCCGCGAGATCGCCGATTCGGTCGGCGCGCTGCTGATGGTCGACATGGCGCATTTCGCCGGGCTCGTCGCGGCCGGTGAGCACCCGAACCCGGTGCCGCACGCACACGTCGTCACGACGACGATCCACAAGACGCTCGGCGGCGCGCGCGGCGGGATGATCCTCTGTACCGAGGAGTGGGCGAAGAAGATCAACACCGCCGTCTTCCCCGGCCAGCAGGGCGGCCCGCTCATGCACATCATCGCCGGCAAGGCCGTGTCGCTGAAGGTCGCCGGATCGGAGCTCTTCAGGGATCGCCAGCGGCGCACCCGCGCGGGCGCCGCCGTGATCGCGTCGGAGTTGCTGGAGGCCGGCGTCAACGTCCTGACCGGCGGCACCGACGTGCACCTCGTGCTCGCCGACCTGCGCGAGTCCGAGCTGTCGGGCCAGGACGCCGAGGACCGCCTGCACGCGATCGGCATCACGGTCAACCGCAACGCCGTCCCGAACGACCCGCGCCCGGCGATGGTCACGTCCGGCCTGCGCATCGGCACCCCCGCGCTCGCGACGCGCGGCCTCGGCGTCGAGGACTTCCGCGAGATCGGCCAGGTCATCGGCTCAGCGCTGACGGGCGCCTTCGGCGAGGCCGAGAAGGCCGAGCTGTCCGAGCGCACGAAGGCGATCGCCGAGGCCTATCCGCTGTACCCGCACCTGACGCCGGCGACGGTCTAGCCGCAGCGCCGCAGCGCGCGCGGCACCGCTCAGCGGTGCGGCCGCGTGAACTCCGGCCGACGGCCCGCGGTGAACGCACGTGTCGGGCAGCCTTGCCCCGCTGAACGGCGTCGCGCGGACGCTCGACCGGCGGCCTTCGTCGCCCGCCCCGTCGCCCGCCCCGCGAGCAGGCGGCAGGAGGCCGCCAGCTTGATCGTCTTGCGCAGCGGCGCCAGGACCATCTCCTCTGGCCCCCGGCCGGCGCTGTTCGTACACGCGTACGACCCGCGAGCTGCCGCGTACAGCGCACCGAGGCAGCGACCGAATGCCATCTGCCCGTAGGCGTTGGGATGAAAGAGCTCCTGGATCTCGCCGGTCACGATCGTCGTCGCGCTGACGCCGCGGCCCCACTCCGAGACGGCCGCCGCGGGCCGCCCGAGCACGGACGCCGGGCCGTCGGTCTTCGCGCAGACCTCGTGTCCCGTGAAGGCGCGCAGGAGCTCGAGCACCTCGACCCCGCGCGCCGCGGCGGCCGCCTTGACCGCACGCCCGATGCGCGGCGCGGCGACGTCGTTGGCCCAGTCCATGTCGACGTTGTAGAACGGGCAGCCGTCGACCGTGCGCTGCGGGTCGAGCTGCAGGTAGCGGGCCGCGGCCGCGCGCGGGATCACGACGGGATAGGTCTGCAGGACGAGGCGGTAGCCGCCGTCCGCGTAGCCGGCCTCGCGCATCACGGCCCTGATCTCGTCGATCGCGTGCTCGATCTTCGTCGTCGCCTGCGCGAGCTTTGCGTCCGAAAGCGCCGCGGCCTGGGATTGGCTGCACGGCCGCGCGAGCGTGATGTAAGCCGTGAAGCAGGCCGTGACGATCGGTGCGAACTTGAGGTCGTTGCCGCCGATGGCGACGACGATCATGCGCACGCGCGTCGCGCGAGCGATCGGCAGCAGCTGATCGGCCTGCGGCGCCTCCCCGTGGGGCCGGGTGCCACCGCTGGACGCGCGCAGCAGGTCGCTCGTCACCGCCCCCGAGCAGGCGAGGTTGACGGGCCGGTCGACGGGCAGCCTCGCGGACACGACCTCGGAGATGTCCGAGCGGTGACACTTGTCGGCCGCCGTGCCGTCGACGTAGACGCGGGCTTCGTCGTAGGACGTGCACAGCCCGAGCGCGAACACGCACGCACGATCGGTGCCGTCGCGGTCGGCCGCGACGTTCGCGCTGTTGCCCAGCCAGCGGCCGGCCTCGCCGGAGATGTAGCTGTCGCCCATCGCCACGACCGAGGTCGGGAGTTCGGCGGCGCGCGCCGCGGGCGCCATCACGACGAACCCGGCTGCGAGGACGAGAGACCACCGAAGGCATAGCTGGCGAAGGTGGCCCGGCACGAGGCTAACTGTACGTCGCCCATCTCGCTGCGCATCCAGCCCCGGCTGAGCGCGAGTCCGATCGTCAGTGTCGAGCGCCGCGCCGATCTGAGCCTTCGGTCCGGGGCGCGCTCGCCGCGGCCGATGTCAGGTCGCGGCCGCGAGCGTCCGCAGCTTGAGGTTGTCGAAGACCGTCGCGACCGAGCGCGCGCGGTTCAGCGTGTAGAAGTGAAAGCCCGGGACGCCGAACTCGAGCAGCCGCCGGCACTGCTCGGAGGTGTAGTCGATCCCGAGCTGCACGGCGGCCTCCGCGTCGCCCTCGACCTTCTCGAGCATCGCCTCCAGCCCCGCCGGGATCTTCGACTGGCACATTGCCGCCATTCGCCGGCACTGCGCCGGTGACTGGATCGGCATCAGCCCCGGCACGATCGGCACCTCGACCCCGAGCGCGCGCAGATCCTCGACGTAGCGGTAGTAGTCGTCGTTCTCGAAGAACATCTGGGTGACGATCGCGTCGGCGCCGGCGTCGACCTTGGCCTTGCAGTAGCGCAGGTCCGAGGCGCGGTCCACGGCGCGCGGGTGCACCTCCGGGAAGCCGGCCACCGCGACCGAGAACCAGCCCTCCTCGAATGCCCGCGCGTGCTCGACGAGCTCGCGCGAGTGGTGATAGCCCTCGGGGTGCGGCGCCCAGTCCCCCTCGGCCGTGCCCGGTGGCGGGTCGCCCGCCAGCGCGATGAGGTTCTCGATCTCGTTCTCGCGCAGGAACTCGAGCACACCGTGGACGTTGGACTTCGGCTGGTTGACGACCGTCAGGTGACACATCACCTCGAGCTCGGACTCGCGGTGGATGCGCCGGACGATCTCGAGCGTCGTGCCCTGCGTCGAGCCGCCCGCGCCATAGGTCACGGAGCAGAACGCGGGCTCGAGCTTCTTGAACTCCGGCATCTCCGCGAACAGACGCTCGACGCCGGCCTCGTCCTTGGGCGGATAGAACTCGACCGAGAAGGTCTTGCCCGGCCGAGCGTAGATGTCGCGAAGTTTCATGGGCCCATTCTGCCCCACGCGGCCTCGCTGGCGATCGCGGGCGTAGGCGCGGCGGGCGACGGTAGGGTCTTTCGCATGCTCGACAGGGTCGCCGAAGGGCTGCGCCGCCACGGGCCGGCGGGGCTCCCCGGCGCCGCGCGGCTGCGCGTGCGGATGCTCGCCGAGCGCCGTGCACTGTCGTGGCAGGAGCGCCGCTTCGACGCCCGCCGCGGCGTGCAGACATCGGGCACGGTGAACCTCGCGCACGGTGATGGGACGACGAACTACCAGGCCGTCCAGCCACGCGCGATGCGCACGTTCCTCGCACATCTGCCAGCCGAGCGTGATCGCGAGGCGATCGCGTTCGTCGACTACGGCAGCGGGCGCGGGCGCGCGCTCTTCCTGGCGATCGAGAACGGCTTCGGCGCGGCGATCGGCATCGAGCTCGAGGAGAGCCATCACGAGATCGCGTTTCACAACGTGCGCTCCTACCGCGGCGACGGCGAGCGGATCACGCTCGTCTGCGGCGACGCGCGCGACTTCGAGCTGCCGACCGACCCTGTCGTGCTGTTCTTCTACAACCCCTTCGGCCGCGAGATCTTGGAGGCCGTACTCGAGAGCACCCTCGAGCAGCTACGCGCGAAGCCGCGCCCCGCGTGGGTCGTCTACGAGACGCCCGAGCACCGCGAGCTGCTCGACGACCAGCCCGCGTTCCGGCTCATCGCCGAGCGCGACGAGCGACGCGGCGCCACGCCGCGGACGCCGCGCTACGCGATCTGGCGGGTCGAGGTCGACTAGCCCCGCCGCAACATCGGGCCACTGGGGGCGCGTGAACTCACGGCCGGCGCGGGACCACCCGATGCAGAAAGATTTGTCTATCAATTCAAGTCTTTCGGCTATCAGCCGATATCTGGGGTAACGGATCGAGGCTCATTTTGAGGCCTTGGCCGCGAACCCGCCCCTCAGGGGACACAGCGTGGAGGGGTGGTTCGTGCCAGTTATTTCCCCAGGAGGCCTCATGTCTCGCATGCTCAATCGCAAGTCAGCCGTCATCGCCGGCATCCTCGCCCTCATTGTCGCCGGTGGCGCATACGCGTACTTCACGCAGACCGGTACGGGTACCGGCAGCGCCGTGACGCAATCGGGCACGGCCGTCACCGTCGTCCAGACCTCGGCGGCGATCACCGACCTGTACCCCGGCGCCGCCGCGCAGACGCTCAGCGGCAAGTTCACCAACACGAACGCCGGCACGGCGTACGTGCATCAGGTCGATGCCACGATCTCCTCGGTGACCGGACCCAACGTCACCGACACTCCTACGTGCACCACGGCCGACTATCAGCTCAACGGGTTCCCCGTGACTGTCGACGCCGAGATTCCCGTCGGGACCAACCAGGGTGCCTGGGGCATCGCCGCGCCCGGCGTCGGCGCCACCACGATCGAGATGCTCGATCCGAACACGAACCAGGACTCCTGCAAGGGCGCCACCGTGAACGTGTCCTACACGAGCAACTAGTCAGCGGAGATACGAGGAATCGGGTCCGGAGGAGGGCGAGTCCGCTCGTCTCGCCGGTAGTACCCACCCGTCCTCATCCCGATGAGACGGCTCCTCGTCATCGTGCTCGCCTCGCTGGCCGGACTCGGGGGCGTCGCCTTCGCGGCGCATGCCATCCGAGTCGCGTCGCAGGGCGGCGTGACCCTCACGGTCAGCCCGGCCCGACAGACCGTCGTCGCCGGCCAGACCGCGAGCTTCAGCGTCGGCGTCGTGCGGAGCGCGAGCTCCCGCGGCGCCGCCTCGCTTCGGGTCACCGGGCTGCCGCATGGGATCCATGCTCGCTGGCAGATCGCGAATGGGAGATACGTGCACATGCTTGCAGCGAGCGAGACGGGGGCCGTGCTGAGGTTGAGGACACCGACGCGTGGCCGCCTCGGCAGCTCGCGGATGCGGATCGTCGTGAAGCGCGGCGCCGCCGTCCGGGCGCGCACGGTGACGCTGACCGTGCTTGGGCGCCGCTCGCCAAGCTTCTCGCTGAAGATCTCCCCCCGCCGCCAGGTCATGCCGCGGGGCGCGACGGCGACGTTCGCCATCCGCGTGCGGCGCGGTGCGGCCCTGCGCCACGGGCGGGTCGCCCTTCGCGTACTCGCAGTGCCGCGAGGTGCTACGGCGCGGGTCACGCCGAGCGCGCTTGAGGTCACGAGCGCCAGCGGCCAGCGGCTGGGCTCGGAGCGGTTTGTGGTCGAGGGCTCGACGCGCGTCGGCGCGACGGTCATCCTTCGCTACGCCATCGCCGTCGTGACGCTGCTGAAGACCCGTGCGTTCCTCATCCGCGGGGACCTCACGACGCCGCTGTATCCCGGCGTCGGCGGCCCGCTGGATCTGATCCTCACGAACCGCCACATCTTCGACGTCCGCGTCGTGTCGTTGCGGGTGCGCGTGCAGGCGCTGACGACGAGGCCCTCCTGCCGCGGTGACGTCAACTACACGGCCACGCAATACCGCGGCCGCTATCCGCTCCTGCTCGCGCCCGGGACCACCGCGCTCAGCTCGTTGGTCGCGGACTCCTCTCTGTGGCCGCGCGTCTCGATGACCGATCTCCCGGTCAACCAGGACGCGTGCAAGCGCGCCGTCGTGTCGCTGGAGTACAGCGGGTTGGCGACGCGGTGAGACGACCGTGGGCGATCCTGTCGCTCGCGCTCGTGCTGACGATGTCGGCGGTCGTCGCCTGGGCGTACTGGAGCCAGGCCGGTTCCGGGAGCGCATCGGCGAGCACCGCCACGCTCGACGCGGCGACGATCTCGGTCCCGGGCTCGGCGATCAACTCCGTCACCGTCACGTGGACGACGCAGAGCTCCCTGAACCCGACTTCGGCCTCCAACAGCGCGATCACGTACTCGGTGCAGCGCAAGCTCGGCGCCGGGAGCTGGGCGGCGATCGCCAGCGGCGGCTGCTCGGGCGCCAAGGCCCGAGGGATCGCGAGCTGCGTCGACGCGCCGGCGACAGCGGGCAGCTACACGTATCGCGCAGTGGCCGCCTACCACACGTGGACGGCGACCTCGAACGCGGCGGGGCCGGTCACGTTCACGATCGACACGACGCCGCCGACGGTGAGCGCACTCCTGACACCGTCTGCGAACGGCGCTGGCTGGAACAACGCATCGCCCGTCTCGGACGCCCTCAGCGCCAGCGACGCCGGCGGATCCGGTGTCGCGAGCCTGAAGTACACGATCGATGGCACCGACCCGACCTCCTCGGGCACAGCCGCGGACTACACCACGACACTCTCGATCGCCGTGACCACGACGGTCAAGTACTTCGCGATTGATGTCGCCGGCAACGCGTCGGCGGTCTCCACGCAGCTCGTCAAGATCGATACCACCGCGCCGAGCGCGCCGTCGCTCGCGTTCTCGGCGCTGACGAACACCTATGCCAGCACGAACACCCTCTTCTACCGCTCCGGCGCGACCAGCGGTGCCTTCACCGTCACCGCGAGCGCGACGGACGCCGACTCCGGGATCGTGAGCTACACGTTCCCGACGCTGCCCGCGGGCTGGAGCGCCAGCCCGGGCGCGCTCGGCATCGACACCTACAGTTGGAGCTCGGCCAGCCCCACCGCACCCTCCGGCGCCCAGAACATCACCGCGACGAACAACGCGTCGCTGACCTCCACCGCGACGGCGCTCACGCTGACCAGCGACGACACCGCACCCACCGGATCGGTCACGTACACGAACGGCTACTACACCACCGCCTCGATCAGCGTGAGCTTCACGGCCACCGACGGCGGCGGCTCCGGTATCAACGCCTCGACGGGCCTGCTGCAGCGCGCCGACGCAACGCTGGCAACGGGCACCTGCGGTAGCTACGCCGGCTTCGTCACCGTCGCCGGCGGCACGAACCCGACGTCTCCGCTCGTCGACACCAGCGTGACGAGCGGCCACTGCTACCAGTACCGCTACCTCGTGTCCGACAACCTCGCCATCCAGGCGACGCTCACGAGCGCCAACGTCGCGAAAGTGGACACCTCCGCGCCGAACGCGCCGACGCTCGCGTTCTCGGCGCTGACGAACAGCTTTGCAAGCGGGAACACGCTCTTCTACCGCTCCGCTTCCGCTCCCGGCGCGTTCACGGTCACCGCGAGCTCCAGCGACGCCGACTCGGGCGTGGCGAGCTACGCGTTCCCGACGCTGCCGGCGGGTTGGAACGCGAACCCCGGCGCGCTCGGCGTCAACACCTACAGCTGGGCATCAGCCAACCCCACGGCGCCGTCCGGCGCCCAGAACATCACCGCCACGAACGCCGCCTCGCTGACCTCCAGCGCAACCGCCCTCACACTCACAAGCGACATCGCCGCGCCCACCGGCAGCGTCATCTACACCGACGGCTACTACACCGCCACGTCGGTCAGCGTGAGCTTCACCGCGACCGACGGCAGCGGCTCCGGCGTCAACGCGTCGACGGGGCTGCTCCAACGCGCCGATGCGACCCTGACGAGCAGCACCGGGCTCTGCGGCGGCTACGCCAGCTTCGCGACCGTCACCGGCGGAACCAACCCCACATCGCCGTTCAGCGACACCACCGTCGCCAACGCCCATTGCTACCAGTACCGCTACCTCGTGTCCGACAACCTCGCGACGCAGGGGACGATCACGAGCGGGAACGTCGCCAAGGTCGACACGACCGCGCCGAGCGCGCCGTCGGCCATGAGTGTCACGGGTGGCGGACCCGTCTGGGGCACGGCGACATGCGGGGTCGCGTTGAATACGCGCTACATCAACGCCGCAGGACAGGGATCCGTCTCGCTGAGCGCAACGATCGGAAGCGTGGAGACCGGCGAGAGCGTCGTCTTCTCGGCCAGCTCGGGAGGCGCCCCGGTGACGGCGACCGTCGCGGCCACATCAACGACGACGACCTCGCTCAACCTGACATCGCTGGGCAGCGGCACGCTCACGGTCACGGCGCGCACGCAGGACGCCGCTGGCAATCAGTCCGCGACGGTTGCACCAATGAACACGACAATCAAGGACATCGTCGCCGCGCCGCCGAGTGACGCGACATATCGGGACAACATCTTCTCCATACTTTTTGCAGTCCCGGACGACATCCACGGGACGACCGAGTGCGGAGCCACGATCGTCGCCATCCAGACGGTGGGCGGTTCCGGGACCTTCATGTCGCCCGTGGTCGGGGCGGGTGGGACATATGATTTCCACGTGTCCCCACAGACGCTAAGCAACTACAGCTACAACGTGACGGCCACGGACCGTGCAGGCAACATCAGCACGATCGTCGTCGTCGCGGGATACGCGACGCTCTGATGCTGACCAGCACACGTTGGAAGCCGCGTCCACGGTCGTAATGTCGGCCGGACGGAGACGGCAACTTCCGCGAGGTTCGCTCGCTGTAGCGAGGCCGCACACGCCGCGTCACCGCCTACGGAGTGACCATGCGTGGCTGCGTTGTGGTGAGTGATAAGCGCGGGCCTCACGACCCGTTCGTCGGCAAGCACGAGTACAGGTGCGGGACGCCATGCGTCCGCAAGTCGGCCGGGACAATCTCCACGAGATCACAGCTTCGCAGCACCCCTCCTAATCGACGGGCGGCCAGTCGATTCGCTCGGCGAGCTCGGCGGCTGCGAGGTCCAGCAGCCCGCTGCGCTCGATCGGCCGGTAGTCCCCGTCGGTCAGCGCGAGCCAGTGGATCGCGCGCTCGTGGGGATCGACGATCAGGATCTCGTCAACCCCGTGGCTCGCGTAGAACGGGAGCTTCTCCCGGGACTCATCGCCAGGCGACAGGATCTCGACGACCAGCGCGGCGGTCGGCAGCCATACGCCGCGCGGCCGCTCGCGATGCACGCCGCCATCCGGGACTCGGTAGTCGTGCTCGGACTCACCGAGGTTGAACTCGCCCATCGCAGGCACCAGCCCGGCGGCCCGCGACGGACCGCCCAGCAACTCTGCAAGCTGCTGGGTGATCTCTGCATGCTGACCCGACGGCGCCGGCACCATGTGCTGAACTCCCTCCCACACCTCGTCCAAGCGATCGAGCCCCAACCGGCGTCGGCGCTCCAAGAGCTCGTCGAGCCCGAAGGATGAGGGATCGAGAACGAGCGTCCGCACCCTGCGATCGTACCGTCAGCGAGGCGGCGGGGATGCGAAAAGCTCGATCGCCCGCGCGCTGCACACCCAGCTGCACGCCAGCGCTCCACCACCCGCACCAACAGCAGCGGGGGGTGGGGTTCGAACTCACGGCACTACAGGTGCAACACGGTGTTACACTGCTGCTCGTGCCGACACGTCATCCACGCAAGATGATCACGATCAACCCGATCCGGGCTTCACTCCTCAGCGAGCTGGCAGCGATCGAGGGCACACCCCCCGACATCGGGGGGCTGATCGACGAAGGGGCCCGCACCCGTCTGCAACGGCTGAAGCAGGAGGCACCATCCACGCAGGCGGCCCGCAGGCGTGTGGCGGATCTCGTACGGGCAGGGGACATCGGCCAGGACCTCGATGCAGCCGACCGCGTCAAGCGCCTCGGCCTCGAGGGATAGCCCTGCTGCTGATCGACAACTCGGCGTGGGCGCGGCTGAGCTCACCTGTCCTCGCCGGTGAACGCCGTGCCGAGATCGCGGGCATGATCGAGCGAGGTGAGGTCGCGATCTGCGTCCCATTCCTGCTCGAGGCGGGGTGGTCGGCGCGCAATGCCGGTGATCACCACCGGTTGCTCGCAGACCTCCTCCAACTCCCGTACCTCGCCATCGATGGCGACATCGAAGCAGCGGCCCTGGCCGCCCAAAGCGATCTGGCGGCGTGCGGACACCATCGCAGCGCCTCGCCCTCGGATCTCCTGATCGCCGCGTGTGCGCACGCCAACGGCGCGGGCGTGCTGCACTACGATCGCGACTACGACCACCTCGTCGAGCTCACAAGCCTGCGCTTCGCATCCGAATGGCTCGCTGCACCAGGGTCGATGTAGTCCAGACCTGTCGCGGCTCGGCGTCAGATCAGAGTTGCTCGGTCGACCGTGCGTGCGCCAGCATGGTCGTTGACGACGCCCAATCGGAACTGCTGGTCAGTGGCCTCATCCATCGGCTCGAGCGCTTCGTCTTCGTCGGTCGTGCGAGGTTGTCCAGTAGCTCGCGCAAGCCCGACTGGCCGTGATCCTCGTGGCGGCGTTGAAGCTCGGGCTCATCTGACCCAGCATGCGCGTTTACCTGCGCGGCAACGTGCGTCTGTCTCCTGCGGTCCTGAGCGGATGACGCGCCCCTGATTCGCCGCAGGATTCTGCCCACAGAACCCCCATAGCACGGGGCTCTGAAGGCATAAACGGAGGGGGTGGGATTCGAACCCACGGTACGGGGGTTGCCCGCACAACGGTTTTCGAGACCGCCCGATTCAGCCACTCTCGCACCCCTCCGAGGCACGCTTGGCGCACCATCGAGGATAGAGGTCGAAGCTTCACAAGGGCTTCGCGGGGATGTGCGAGGATCGAGGCGTCGGGCGGACGGCGGTCGTCGCGGGCCCGCACGGCACGACGTTCTCGATCATCGCGCTGGCGAACCCGGCGCCTGAGCCCGAGCGGGGTCAGCGGCGCGAGCCGAAGAAGTCCGTCAGCAGCGTCGCGCACTGGGCCGCCAGCAGCCCGCCGGCGACGACGGGCCGGTGGTTGAGGCGCGCCTCGGCGAGCACGTCGAGCACCGACCCGGCGGCGCCCGCCTTCGGATCGGTCGTGCCGTAGACGACCCGCGGCACGCGCGCGAGCACGATCGCGCCGGCGCACATCGCGCACGGCTCGAGCGTCACGTAGAGGACCGAGTCCAGTATGCGCCACGATCCGAGCGCGCGGCTCGCCTCGCGCAGCGCGAGCACCTCGGCATGGGCCGTCGGGTCCTGGCGCAACTCGCGCTCGTTGTGGCCGGCGCCGATGACCTCGCCGTCGTGTACGACGACCGCGCCGATCGGCACGTCGCCGTGCGCGCCCGCCGCCTCGGCTTCGCGGATCGCCAGGCGCATGTAGTACTCGTCGCGGGGAAAGAAGGTCGTGGTCATCGCCGGTCCGCCACTATCTCAAGCGACCGCGTCGGCTGAGGTCCGGCAAGCGGACCGCATTGCCCTCACCACCCGTATCGTGTGTGAGAAGTTCCGAAGAATTCGAGCCCTCCGTCGCCATACCGAGGGCCGGCAGTACACAATCATTCCTCTGTTGCGTCTTCCTCCCCGCCTGCCGCGCCCGAGTCTCGTGCTCGCGATCGTGTGCGCCGCCGCCGCTGCCCTCGCCGGACCGCTCCCGGCCCAGGCCGCCCCCTCCGCCGCCGGCCCCGACGGCTCGCGACTCGTCGTGCGCTTCAAGCACGACGTCCCGGCGGCCGTGCGCGCCGCGACGCTGCGCGCGGCCGGCGTCGCAGCGGTCGCGCCCCGCGTCGGCGGCGCCGACGTCGTGGCCGCGCGGGCGGGCCGTTCGCCCGAGGCCGCGTTGCGCAGCCTGCAGCGCCGGCGTGCGGTCGCGTGGGCCGAGCGTTCGCTCGCGGCGAGCGCCGCCTACCTCCCCAACGACTCCGGCATCGCGAGCGCCGCGGGGCCGGTGGGCGGCTGGGCGGCCGTCCAATGGGAGCTCAACGGACCCTTCGGGATCAACGCGCCGGCCGCCTGGTCGCAGGTCTCCAAGGTCGGCGGCAGCGGTGGCAAGGGGGTCACGATCGCGATCCTCGACAGCGGCGTCGCTTACAGCAACCGCGGCCCGTACACCCGCTCGCCCGATCTCTCGAAGTCTCGCTTCACCCGCGGCTATGACTTCATCGGCCACGACGCCTACCCGAACGACGAGTTCGGCCACGGCACGCTCGTCGCGAGCATCGTCGGCGCGACCGCAAACAACGCCTACGGCACCGTTGGCATCGCCTACCGGGCGAAGATCATGCCGGTGCGCGTGCTCGACTTCGAGGGCAAGAGCGATGCGGCCACGATCGCCGAGGGGCTGCGCTGGGCCGTCCGCCACGGGGCCGACGTCATCAACCTCTCGCTCGAGCTCTTCGACGCGCCGCCGCTGAGCCCCAAGCCGCGCAGCGTGACGACGTCGAGGACGATCCGGTCCGCGTTGCGCACGGCGCGCTCCGCGGGCGTCGTCGTCGTGGCCGCATCCGGCAACAGCCGTGACCTCAACGTGCCCGGCAAGGCGGACGACACGCTCGCGATCAACGTCGGCGGCACGACCGAGCACGGCTGCCTCGGCAACTACACGAACCACGGGCCGGGCATGGACCTCGTCGCGCCCGGCGGCGGCGAGGACGCGCACCTGAGGGGCGATCCGAACTGCCATCCGGGGGAGCCTCCGGGCCGCGACATCTCTGGTGTCAGCTTCGACGCGCGGGCGCCGCGGCATTTCGAGATCCTGCCGAGCTTCCGCGGCACCTCGTCGGCCGCACCGCACGTGACCGGCGTCGTGGCGCTCGTGCTGGCGTCCGGCGTGCTCGGCGCCCACCCGACGCCGGCGCAGGTCGAGCACCAGCTCGAGCGCACGGCCCGCGACCTCGGCCCGCCGGGCCACGACCGCTACTACGGGCACGGCCTGCTCGACGCGGCGGCCGCGACCGCCCCCATCGGCACGTCCCCGCCAGCCCCGGTCGTCGCGCCCGCCCCGCCCGTCGCGCCCGAGCAGCCGCCGGTCAGTCCGTCCGGATGATCAGGACCGAACACGGCGCGTGGTGCGAGATCTTGTTCGGCACCGAGCCGAGCAGGAAGCGCTTCGCGCCGGTCATCCCCTTGTTGCCGATCACGATGAGGTCCGAGCCGCGCTCCTCGGCGACGTCGAGGATCGCGTCCGCCGGATCGCCCTGACGAGCGAAGACCTCGACCGCGACGTCCGCCTCGCGTACCGCTGCCGCGGCCGCCTCGAGCGTCGCCTCGACATCCACGCGCGGGTTGATGATCCAGTGCAGATCGCGGGGCACGGCGACCGCCTCGCGTAGCCGCGCGTCGGACACGGGCTCGTAGGCGCTGACGAGCTCGATCCGCGCGCCGACCGAGCGGGCCAGCGCCGTCGCCTGGCGCAGCGCCTCGGCGGCGGTGTCCGAGCCATCGATGCCGACGACGATCGAGCGGAACATCAGCGAGCCACCGCTACACGAGCTTGACGATCGCGATGATCATTCCGACGACGACGAAGAAGACGAGCGCGGACTGCGTCCAGATCCAGAAGGGCTGCATCAGCTAGCTCGCGAGCTTGGCGTCGATGTCCGCGGCCGCGGCGTTGGCGCTGCGGTCGAAGGCCAGCGTGGCGCCGGCGATCCGGCGCCGTGCGCGCGCGAGGCTGCTCGACGTCGGGTTGGAGACCGCCACTCGAAACCGCGCGACGTCGTCGCGCAGCTTCTCGAACACGCCGATGTAGCGGCGGTGCTGAGGTGCGACCTTGCTCGGGGCGTCGATCCCGCGCAGCGCGACGATCGTCTCCGAGATCGCGCCGCTGAAACGATCGAGCGCACGGCGGTTCTGACGCGGCGTGCGGCTCGTCGTGGCGTCGGCCGCGAGGCGCTTCTGCGTCGACGCGAACGCGGTCTGGGCTGCGTTGAGTTCGGTGAGATAGCGATTCTCCTCGGTGTTGTCGTCGCCGCACGCCGCGAACGCGCCAGCGGCGACGAGCAGCACGGCAAGCAACGCGATCCGCGCGAGCCTGGCCATGGGCCTGAGCCTATCGATCGCGTCCCGCGACCCGAACGTCTACGCCCGTGCGGGCGCCACGACCGAGTGCGCGTCGGGCGGGGCGCCCGATCCGCCGGGCCCCTCGCCGGGGCCACCCGCGACGACCCTGCGCTTGCGCTCGAGGAACGGTCGCTCCACGTAGCGGTAGGAGAGCGCGGCGATCGCGGTCGTCAGCGGCAGCGCGATTGCGGTCATGATCACGACGCGCGTACCGACGCTCTCGCCGTCGCCGAGCGCATGATCGATCTCGAGCAGGACCCAGATGTGGACGAGGTAGAAGGAGTACGAGCGCTCCCCCATCCACAGCATGAGTCGATTGCCGAACAGGCTCGGCGCCCGATCGGTGCCGAGCTGCAGGACGAGCAGGCCCGCGATCAGCGCACCGGTGCACAGCGCCGCGAGCAGCGCGCGCTGGCCAAGGGCATGGTGGATCGGCGTCTGGCGCGCGTCGTAGTCGGTCAGCGTGTAGGCGACGGCGAGCAGCCCCGACACCGCGAACGCCCCCCACGCGATCGTCCTGGCCTCGCGCGGGCGCGTTCGCAGACGGGAGGCGACGAGCGGCTCGGCGAGCGCGATCGCCACGCCCGGCATGAAGACGTACATGATCGCCGGCGGGCTCGTGAGCCAGGCAAAGAGGTACTGGTCGTGCGCGCGCGACGCGATGCTGAGGACCATGACCGCGCCGACGGCGGCGATCGCGAACGCCGCCCGCTTCTCGGGGGTCCGCAGTCTCGGGGCGAAGCGCATCGCCACCTGGTAGGAGATCGGGATCAGGACGTAGAAGCCGACCTCCGCGCCGATCGACCACGCCGGGCCGATCGGGACGGCGGCGGGACCGCCGGCCTGGCCCTGCACGAAGAGAAACTGGCCGAGCACCTGCAACGCACTGCTGTGGTTCTCCGAGCCCGCCGCGAGCGTGCCGTCCAAGCCGAAGCGCAGCAGCACGAGGACCGTGAAGAGGTAGAAGGCCGGCACGACGCGCAGGACGCGGTTTCGCACGTAGGAGCGCAGCCGCGGCGTGCGCGTGCCGATCACGTAGGCGCGCGCGAACGGGCGCGCGATGAGGTAGCCCGACAGCGCGAAGAACGCCGCCAGGCCGAGGTCGATGTGGCCGAGGATCGGCGCTGCCCAGCCGTAGGAGGCCATATTGTTGTTCGGCGCCGGGTCGGCGAGCAGGAACAGGTGCGTGAAGAAGACGAGCAGCATGCCGACGCCGCGGACGCCGTTTCCGGCCAGCAGCGTTCCGACGCCGGCGTCCTGCTTGCGTGCTTCCGCGACCTCGCCCATGCTTGCGGGCGACGGTACCGAGATGGCGCGCGAGCGGGGCACACGTCAGGGTCCGGTAAGCATTGCGGCGCTACGGTTGACGACAACCACTTGACTCTGCGAGGCACCCGATGCTGAACTTCCTCTCCAAGCACAAGACCGCGATGGTCGACCCCGAGAACGCGCTCCCCGGCCGCGACCGGCCGATGCCCGTTCCCGACAAGCACTTCGTCCTCGACACGCCGCTGCGCGGCCCGTTCCCGGAGACGACCGAGGTGGCGATCTTCGGCGCCGGCTGCTTCTGGGGCGTCGAGAAGATCTTCTGGAACACGCAGCCCGGCGTCTACACGACCGCGGTCGGCTACGCTGGCGGCATGACGCCGAACCCGACCTACGAGGAGGTCTGCAGCGCGCGGACCGGCCACAACGAGGTCGTGCTCGTCGTCTTCGAGCCCGACGTCCTCGGCTACGACGAGCTCCTGAAGACGTTCTGGGAGGCGCACGACCCCACGCAGGGCATGCGCCAGGGCAACGACGTCGGCACCCAGTACCGGTCCGGGATCTACACGTCCTCCGACGCGCAGCAGGCCGCCGCCGAGGCATCGCGCGCCCGCTACCAGGAGGCCCTGACGGCCGCCGGCCGCGGCGAGATCTCGACCGAGGTCGTGCCCGCGGGCGAGTTCTACTACGCCGAGGACTACCACCAGCAGTACCTCGCGAAGAACCCGCGCGGCTACTGCGGCATCGGCGGAACCGGCGTCAGCTGCCCGATCGGGAGCGGCGCGAGCGCGCCGCCGGCCGCCTGAGCGGACGCAGGTTCCGGCCGCGGCGTCAGCGGCTGGCCGGCGCGCCGGAGGTGCGGCGGACGTCGGCGCGGAAGAGGATGTACTGCTGGCCGCCGGCGTCGCGGTGCATGGCGACCGTCCCCTCGACGGGCACGAGCAGCCCCCGCTTGTGCATGTAGATCGTCTCGATGTTCGCGCTCTGCAGCTCGCCGGAGCGCAGCTTGCGGGCGATGTCCTGATGGGACTTGAAGTTGTCGCGATCGATCACCGACGGCCAGCGTGCGTGGCGCAGCTCGTCCTCGTGGCTGCCGAGCAGCGCGCAGAACGCCTCGTCGAGGCGCTTGAACGTGCCGTCGGGTCCGATCAGCGCGCTGGCCATGCCCGGCTGTGAGGGCGGCAGCGCTGGTCCGTGAGCCACCGGGGCCGCCGCGGGCGACGCCGGCTGTGCAGCGGCCGGCGTAGCCGAGCTGGGCGCGGCGAGCGGCGCCGCGGCCGCGAACGGGCCGGGCTTCGTCGTGGCCGCCGGAAGGTCGTCAAAGGCGAACTCCGCGCGGATCGCCTCGACGGCGGCGTGGCTGCGCTCGGCCTCGCCGCGCAAGTGGTCGGCCCGGCGATGCTCGGCGTCGCGCTCGGCGCGGGCCTCGTCGGCGTCGGCGCGCGCCGTCGCGAGCTCGCCGCCGACGGCCGCCAGCTCGTCGCGCAACCGCTCGATCTCGGCACCGGCGGCGGCGAGGTGCTCCTCGCGCGCGCCGACCTCAGCGCGCGTCGCCGCGAGCTGCTCGTCACGCTTGCCGACCTCACCACGGGCCAGCGCGAGCTGCTCGTCACGTTTGCCGAGCTCTCCGCGGGCCAGCGCGAGCTGCTCGTCACGCTTGCCGAGCTGCCAGCGGGCCTCGGCGAGCTCGCGCTCGCGGCCCGTGAGCTCGCCACGGAACCACAACAGCTCGGCGCGGGCGGACTCGAGGTCTGACCGCAGTCCGGTCAGCTCGATCGAGTCAGTCTCGAGCCGGGCGCGCAGCTCGCCGAGCTCCACCCGCATCGCCGCGTGCTCCTCGCGGGCGGCTCGCAGCTCTTCGTTTCGCGTCTCGAGCTCCGCGCGCGATGTCGAGAGCTCGTGGCCGCGACCGTCGAGCTCCACGCGCAACCGCTCAAGCTCGCCGCGCTGAACGCCGGCCTCGGCGTGAACATCCTCGAGCTCGCGGGCGCGAGCTTCGAGCTCGGCGTGGGTGGCCGCGAGCTCGTCCGAGCGCGTTTGGAGTGTCGCAACGGTCTGCGCAAGCTCGCCCTCGCCGGCTCTGAGCACGGCGTCCGACTGCGCAAGCTCACGCTCGCCGGCGCCGAGCGCGGCGGTCGCCTGCATGAGCTCCCGCTCGCGCGCCTCGAGCGCTGCAACGTTCTGCGCGAGCGCGTCCTCGCGGGCGACGAGCTCTCCGCGCACGTGCGTGAGCTCGTGCGTCCTCGCATCGAGATCCGCGCGTACCGCTTCGAGCTCGGCCGGCGCGATCGTCGGGATGGCGCGTGCCGCCTCGAGCTCGCGTCGGGTCGCGTCGAGCGCGCCGCGGGCGTTGTCCAGCTCGCCACGGACGGAGGCCAGCTCACCGCGAGTCAGCGCGTGCTCACCGCGCGCCGCCTGCGCCTCGTCGCGGGCGCTGTGCAGCTCGCGACGCGCGTTGTCGGCCTCCAGAAGCGCGTCGTCGAGCTCGCTGCGCAGCGCCGCCATCTCCGCATCGGCTGTGACGCTCGACGCGCGCTCGGCGTGCATCGAATCGCGAATCGCGTGCAGCTCGTCGCGCGCCCGGTCGCTCTCGGCACGGGCGGCGTCCGTGTCGGCCTGGGCGCGATCGGCGGCCTCGCGCGCGGCCTGCACCTCGACGTGCGCGGCATGCGTCTCGGCGTGCGCGGCCTCGACCTCCGCCCGCGCTGCCTGCGCGTCGGCGCGGGCGCTCTCCGCCACGGCCTCGGCGGTGTGCGTCTGCTCGCGCGCGGCGGCCACCGCGGCGCGGGCCGCAACGATCTCCACCTCGGCGGCCCCCTGGGCCGCCTGCGCCTGCTGGACCGCAGCCTCGGCGGCGGCACGCAGCGAAGCGAGCTCGGCGCCCGCGGCCTGCGCCTGCGCGGACGCCGCCGCAGCCTCGGCCCGCGCGCCTTCGAGCTCGGCCCCGATCGAACGCCCGTGCTCCTCCGCGGCGGCCGCACCCTCGGCTCGTGCGCGCTCGAGCGCGTCCTCGGCCAAACGTGCCTGTTCACTCGCGGCCGCACCGTCTGAGAGCGCCTGCGCGAGCTGTGCCTCGGCCGACCGCGCCTGCTCCTGCGCGGCATGAGCGAGTGCCTCGGCGGCCGCCGCCGCCGCGTTCGCCTGCTCGCGCTCGGCAGCGAGCTGCTCGACACGGCCGTCGCCGGTCTCGCGGGCCTGCGCGGCGAGCGCCTCGGCGGCCTCACGGCGCTGGGCCTCCGCAACCCGTTCTGCCTCGACGGCCTCCAGGCGCCGCGCGACCGCTTCGAGCTCGGCGTGCTCGGATTGCACGCGCGCCAGCATCCGCGCGCGCTCCTCGCGTTCGGTGTGTGCCTGGGCGAGCGCCTGGGAGCGCTCGGTGTGCGCCGTCGCGAGCTGCGCCGCGATCCGCCGGCGCTCCTCGTAGGCGGACTCAAGCTGCGCGACGGCGCGCTCGCGCTCGGTCGCGTGCTCGGCCTGCAGCCCCGCGAGCTGCGCGAACGCCTGCTCGCGCGCGGACTCGGCATCGGCGACGCGTCGTGAGGCCTGCTCGCGCTCGGCCCCGCGTTCGGTTTCCGCGGCGGCGAGCCGTGCCGCGAGTTGCTCGCGCTCGGATTGCGCGGCGGCCATGCGGGCGGCGGTCTGCTCGCGCTCGGCCTGCGCCGCGGAGAGCTGCGCCAGCGCCTGGCGGCGCTCGGACTCCTGATCGCCCTGTGCTGCCGCCTGCGCGGCGGAGCGCTCGAGCTCGGCCTGGGCGAGCCGCAGCTGCTCCAGCGCCTGCTCGCGTTCCTCCTGCGCCGCGACGAGCTGCGTGCGGATGTCGTCGAGATCGGTCCCGCGGTCGGCCTCGATGACGGCCAGCCGCGTCAGCGCGCGCTCGCGCTCGGCGTGCGCGTCCGCGGCCTCCTGCTCGGCCTCCTCCAGTCGCCGTCGCAACATGTGCGCGCGCCCGACGATGTCGTCGACGGCGGCGCCGTCGGGGACGAGCTGCTCGGGGTCGAGGCCGAGCTCCGCGCGGCGAGCGGCCTCCTTGGCCTCGCGCGCGGCGATCCGCTGCTCCTCCATGCGCCGGCCGACGTCCTCACGCGTGAGCGGCGGAGCGTCGACGTCGCGGACGACGACGAGGATGCCCGCGAGGCGCGCGCCCGGCTCCGGCTGCGCACCCGTGACACAGACGCGCTCGACGGCCTCGAGCGCGCGCTCGTGGCGCAGGCGCAGCTCCTCGGGATGCCAGGAGTCGGCGTCGCGCGAGCCGAGCTCGCTGAGCAGCGAGGTGAACTCCCAGCCGAGCGCGAGTGGCACGGACACGACGACGAGCGCCAGCGCGCGCGGCTCTCCGCCGGCCGCGCTCGTACGGAAGATCTGCTCGACGGCGTCGCGCTCGCCGCCCAGCACGCGCGCGAACTGCGCCGGGTCGGAATCGAACGCGAGCAGCTCGGCGACCGGACGGCCCGCGAGCTGCTCGGGAGCGGCGCCCAGCAACGCTGCGACGCCGGCGCCGCATTCGGCGACGTTGCCGTCGGGGGTGCTGAGGACGTAGCTGCCGTCGGCGAGCCCCAGCAGCGCCTGCTCGACATCGTGGTTGGTGGATACGGGCGCGGTCAACCACTCGGCCTCGAAGCTCATGCCCTCCCTATCGGCCCGAAACCGGCGCGAGGTTGAGCGCGACCGTGCAGCAATGCCGGAAATGTCCAACCCCGACGGTTACGCTCCCTGTCATGTCGAGCCTGCGCGCACCGCGATCGAGCCGCCTCGTGCCGTGCGTCGGCATGGCGGTCGCGATCGTGCACCTCGGGGTGCGGATGCCCGCGGTCGTCGAGGAGGTGCGCGACGGCGGTCGCACCGTCGTCGCCGGCGGCGAGACCTTCGAGCTGTCGGAGCTGACGGCGCACTTCGTCCGCACTGGCGACCCCTACTACGGCGTGCGCCTGGCGCTGTCGCCGACCGCCTGAGTCGCGGCGGGGAGGCCAGCAATCGCCCGCCAGCTACTCATCCGCTGGGTCTCCAACGTCGTCGCGCTGTTCGTCGCGGCGTGGCTGCTGAGCGGCGTCGGCTACGGCCACGACGGCTGGACGCTCGTGCTCGCCGGCGCCGTCTTCACGATCGTCAACGCGTGGATCAAGCCGGTCATCACGATCCTCTCGATCCCCTTCATCGTGGTGACGCTCGGGATCTTCCTGTTCCTCATCAACATCGCGATGCTCTACCTGACGGACTGGGTCGTGACGGGATTTCAGATCAGCGGCTTCTGGTGGGGCGCCGCGGCCGCGCTCATCGTGAGCTTCGTCAACGCGGCGCTGAACCCGTTGCTGCCGCACGACGATCCGCGCTGAGCGCGCGCCTCAGCCGTCGGAGCATCGCGCTCATTCTGACTCCGCGGCGACCGCCTTGCGCAGGGAGGCGTCGAAGCCGATCGGCTGGATGTCGAACAGCTCGGCACCGCTGCGATCGGTGACGACGGTCTCCGTCGACAGGCCCTCGATGAGCGGTCGGGCGACCTGGACGTCGACCGGCGTGACGAGCCCGATCCACAGCGACGACAGCCACGGCGTGATGAACGGCACCGGCAGCTTCGGCCTCGGGCGCTTGCCGAGGGCGATCGCCATGCGGTCGAGCATCGCGGCGTAAGGCAGCACGTCGGGGCTGCCGATCTGGATCTCGCGGCCCGCCGACGCATCGACGGTGGCCGCGGCGGCGAGGTAGGCGACGACGTCGTCGACGTCGATCGGCTGGGTCGGCGTCGACAGCCAGCGCGGCGCGATCATGAACGGCAGCCGGGCCACGAGATGGCGCAGCGTGCGGTAGGACTCGCTGCCCGCTCCGACGACCATCCCGGCGCGGAAGTACGTCAGCGGCGGCCCATGCTCGCGCAGCGCGACGGCGGTCGCGCCGCGGCTGCGCAGATGCTTGGAGCCCGGCACGTCGCCGAGCCCGCCGAGGTACACGACGCGCCCCACCCCGTCGCGGATGCACATCCGCGCGAACGACTCGGCGGCCCGCAGCTCGCGCGCCTCGAAGTCGCCCGCGTCGGCGCCGCGGCCCATCGAGTGCACGAGGTAGTACGCGATGTCGACGTCCTTGCCCGCGCCCTCGAGCGTGTCCGCCTGCAGGACGTCGCCCTCGTGCAGTTCGAGCTCGTCGACCGGCAGGCCGCGGGTGCGCTTGGCGCTGCGCACGAGCGCCCGCACCCGCACCCCGTCGTGCAGCAGGCGCTCGCAGAGGACCTGCCCGATGAATCCTGTGGCTCCGGCGACGAGTGCACGCACCGCATGAGGTATAGCGTCGTCGCGACGGCGGGGACCCGTGGCGGCTGGCGCCGCTGACGCTCCGGCGCAGCCCGATCGGCGGTCTACGTGCCAGGTTGACATCATTGCGCGCAGCCGATGAGCATTCAGCAACCCCGCGACATGCCCAGCGCCCACGGCGACGTGCTGACCGCGATCTCCGACGGGATGGTCGCCCTGTTGAAGGAGTTCTACGGTCGCGGGCCGAGCCGGACGAAGTCCTACTACCAGGACGATCTCGTGGTCTGCCTGCTGCGCGGCGGGTTCTCGCGCGTCGAGCAGACGCTGCTCGACGGTGGTCGCGGCGATGCCGTGATCCAGCAGCGGATGGAATTTCAGGAACTCATGCGCGCGCGCTTCGAGGAGGTCGTCGAGCACGCGACCGGCCGCAAGGTG
The DNA here is from genome assembly GCA_038260305.1 of Solirubrobacterales bacterium. GTDB lineage: Bacteria > Actinomycetota > Thermoleophilia > Solirubrobacterales > Solirubrobacteraceae > CADCVQ01. The sequence continues at coordinate 169,758 of JBBSNY010000001.1, read as the reverse complement.
ATCGGCTTCATGAGCGGCAATCAGCAGGGCCCCGACATCATGTGTGAGGTCTTCGTCCTCGCCCCGACGGACCTGCTGGCCGACGATCCGCCCGACGAGCCGCAGCCGGGTGTATCTTGAATGCCGAGGGCATCCTTCGTGAGGTCGGCGCCTCCCCTCCGTGACGGGGCGCGGGCAACATGATGTGACTTCCGAGAAAGCGGCCTGCATCTGACGCTCGGAGGAACGATGTCTCACCCCAGCCGGCACCCAAGCCCTCCCGCTCGTTCGGCCGACGCGCTGTTCGCCGGCCGCCTCCAGATCCGCTCCGCTCGCGAGGGAACGTCGCACGTTGTCGCCGTCTCCGGCGAGCTCGACCTCGCCACGGCCGACACGCTGTCGGACGCGATCGACGTCGTGCTGGCGACGGACGCGCGCGAGGTCACCCTCGACCTGACGGGCGTCACCTTCGTCGCGCTGCGCGGCCTGCGCGTCGTCACGGCGGCGCAGGCCCGCTGCGCGACCGAGGACGAGCGGCTGAATCTGCGGCCGCTGCCGCAGCCGGTACAACGGATCCTCATGATGACCGCCGCGCTCGAGCAGTCCTCGTCGGTCGCGTGACGAACCTGGACGCGCACGAGCAGTCCGCCGCGCGGCGCGATCAGAGCGCGAAGGCGCGCCTTGCGGCGGCCGAAGGGCGCGATGCGCTCGCGCGGGCCCGCGACCTCGTGGCGATCATGCGCGACGAGGCCGCCGATGCCCGTGCCCTCTCCCCGGCGCGGGCCGCCGATGCCCCTGCGCTCGCCCCCGCACAGGCCGACGCCGCCGCGCGCGACCGCCGCGAGGCAGCGCAGGATCGCGAGCAGGCGGCCTGCGAACGCCTGCACGCGCTCGTCGACCGCGAGTTGCTGGCGCGCGAGCTCGAACTTTCGGCGATCGACCCGCTGACGGGCGCGCGAGCGCGGGCGGCGGGCCTGGCCGAGCTTGACCGCGAGGTCGACCGCTGCCGGCGCACCGCCCGTCCACTCGTCGTCGCATACGTCGACGTCGTCGGTCTGAAGGCGCTCAACGACAGCGAGGGCCACCTCGCCGGCGACGAGCTGCTCGAGCGCGCCGTGGCCTTCATCCGGGCCCGCGTGCGCTCATACGACCTCATCGTCCGAGTCGGTGGCGACGAGTTCCTGTGCGCGATGAGCGACGTCACGCTGCCAGCCGCGCGCCGGCGCTTCGCGCAGGTCGCCGCGGATCTCGCGGCGGCGCCCGGTGTCGGCGAGATCCGCACCGGCTTCGCCCGCCTGACGGACCAGGAGAGCGCGTCCGAGCTCATCGCCAGAGCGGACGGCGAGCTCATCGACGGTCCGCACGGCCTGCACTGACCCCCGACGGCCAGCGCGCGACGCGCGTTGGCCTTGCACGTCGATCCTCGTCAGCCCGTGAACGCCGGCAGCACGGCGCTCTTCGCGCAGCGCTGGTAGGCGACGCGCAGCGTCCGCGTCGGTGTGTGGCTTGACTTCTTGAACGTCGTCGTCGCCGTCACCCGGTGCGTCCCGTGGCGCTGCTGGAGCGGGCTGATGCGCAACGCGTAGGCCTTCGCGCGGTTGGGCCGCGTCAGCGTCTTGACCCTCCTGGAGTCGAGCCTGAAGACGACCCTCGCGATCGCGCTGCCCCGAACCTGGACGTTACGGATAACTGCGTACGCGGGCTGGTCGACACGGCGCCGCAAGGGGCGGCGTTCAGCGCGATTCGGAGCGGCGCGCGCGAGCGATGAACGCGCCGATCTCGGCGGCGTACTCGGCCCGTCCGCGCGCGGAGATCGTGCCGTGGACGAAGCCGTCCGCCGCCAGCGCCGGATTCCCGGCCGGGAGCGCGACGACCCTCGTCGCCGGGCTCGCCGCCCGAAAGCGCTGCGCGTGGGTGGCTGAGACGAGCGCGTCGTCGCCGCCGCGCAACAGCAGCACCGAGGCGCGGATCCTCGGCGCGAGCGAGACGGGATCCCAGGGCGCCAGCTCGGCGGTCGTCGTCCCGAAGAAGCGGCGGACCTGGCGGGCGACCGCGCGCACGAGCGCGTTGGAGGTCGTGGCTCCCTCGGACTCGTAGAGCGCGAGATCGGTCGGAGTGCCGACACCGATGACGCAGTCGATGGCGCGCAGTCGTGCCGCGGCGACAAGCGCGAGATGCGCCCCCGACGACTCGCCGTAGAGGCAGAGCGGGCCGTTGCTCGTCCTGCGCTCGAGCTCGCTGCCGGCAGCGTCGAGGACGTCCTGCACTCCGCCCTTGCCCTCGTGTGTGTCGATCGAGACGACGCGCCAACCGCGGGCCAGGAGCAGGCGACCGGGAGACTGCATGATGATCTGCTGCGCGTGGGCGTCGTGGCCGCGCCAGCCGCCGCCGTGCACGAGGATCATCGTCCCGCGCACGTGGCCGACGGTGGGATCGGCGGTGATCGGCTCGGCCACGGGCGCGGCCGAGCTCGTCAGGCCGGGCGTGGGCGCGACCCGCTTTGCGTCGCGCAAGTCGCCTCCGCAACCGAGGATCGGTGCGATCAGGACGGCCGCGATGCAGGCGAGAACGCGCTTCATGCCGGCGCCGACGTTACGCGGTCGCCCGCGAGCGCATGGACGTCGGGCGCGGCGAGGCCGGGAAACCCGCAGCCGGAATGCGGGCCGTCCCCGATGTCGCGCGCGGCCGAGCCTGGCAGCATGGGGCACATGACCGCCGTCATCGCAACCGACCTGCTCTGCAAGCGCTACCGCGGCGCGCGCGGCATCGACGACATCTCGCTGAGCATTGCGGCCGGCGAGGTGTTCGGATTCCTCGGCCCCAACGGCGCCGGCAAGACGACGACGATCCGCACGCTGCTGGACCTGCTGCATCCGACGAGCGGCAGCGCCCGCCTTTTCGGGCTCGACAGCCGCCGCGACAGCCGGGCGATCCGCGCCCGCCTCGGCAACCTGCCGGGCGAGTTCGCCTGCGATCCGCGCCGCAGCGGGCGCGAGATCGTGACGTTCCTGGCGGCGCTTCGCGGGCTGCGCGGACTCGGGCGCACCGTCGAGCTCGCCGAGCGCTTCGATGCCGACCTCGATCGGCCCGTCGGGCACCTGTCGCGTGGCAACCGTCAGAAGATCGGCCTCATCCAGGCGCTGTTTCACGAGCCGGAGCTGCTGATCCTCGACGAGCCGACGGGCGGCCTGGATCCGCTCATGCAGGAGCAGTTCCACGAGCTCGTCGCCGAGGAGCGCGAGCGCGGCCGGACCGTCCTGCTGTCCTCGCACGACCTCGACGAGGTGCAGCGCCTGTGTGATCGCGTCGCGATCATCCGCGACGGCCGGCTCGTCGCCGTCGAGCATGTCGCCGAGCTCACACGGCGCCAGTTTCGCCACGTCACGGTCGAGTTTGCGACGCCGGTCGCGGTCGACGACCTGCGCGCGCTGCCCGGCGTCCGCGACCTCGCCGTCGACGGCCCGCGCGTGCGCTTCGGCGTCGACGCAAGTGCGCTGGACGCCGTCGTCAAGGCGATCGCGCGCCACGAGATCGTCGAGCTCGAGCTCGCACGCCCAAGCCTCGAGGAGGTCTTCCTCGCCTACTACGCCGAGGAGGCTGCATGAGCATCGCCGTCGCCAGGCACGCGCCGGCACCCGCCGCCGCCACGACGACAACCCCCGCCGCGCCGCCGCCGGCACACGCTCAGCTGTGGGCGCTCGTGCGCCGGGGCCTGCGCGACAACCGCCGCGCGCCGCTGGTCTGGGGCGGGGCGCTCGGGCTCATGTGCGCGCTCGACGCGGCGCTCTACCCATCGATCCGCGGCTCCCTCGCGACCGTCGCCGACAACTATCCCGCCGCCGTCAAGCAGGCGTTCGGGATCACGGACCTCGCGACGGTCGAGGCGTTCCTGAGCGCGGAGATGTTCAGCCTCATGCTGCCGCTCGCCGTCGCGTACTTCGCGATGCGCCGCGTCGCCGCGGCGATCGTCGGTAGCGAAGAGCACGGGGACCTCGACACGATCCTCGCGGTGCCGGTCGCGCGCGGCACGCTCGTGGCAGGCGCGTTCGCCACGACGGCGCTGCTCGTCGCCGCCGTGCTGCTCGTCGCCGGCGCGATGACGGCGGCCGGCGCGGCGCTCGCCGGCGAGCCACTCGCGATCGGCCGCCTCGTCGGCGCGCTCGCCGCAGTCTGGGCCCTGGTGCTGTTCTTCGCCGGCTGCGCGACGCTAGCCGCCGGCCTGCTGCGGCGCGAGGCGCTCGTGCTCGGCACCGGCGCGGGTCTGCTCGTCGGGATGTACCTGCTCGACGTGCTCGGCCGGCTCGCCAGCGCGCTCGAGCCGCTGCGCTGGGCGTCGGCGTTTCGCGGCTACGGCGCCCCGCTCGTCGACGGCGTCGACCTCACCGGCCTGGCATTGCTCGTCGCGGGCGGCGGGCTGCTCGCGTTCGTCGGAGCCGCCTGCTTCGCGCGGCGCGACGTCAGCGGCTGAGCCTGCTCGACGCAAGCAACCGCGCGGTCTCCCGCGCAACGACGATCTCCTCGCCGGCGGGCACGACGAGCACGGCGATCGGTGCGCCATCAGCCCCGATCTGCTCGGCGCTCGCGCGATTGCGAACGACGTCGACGGCGACACCGAGATGCGCCAGTCGCGAGCACACCGTCGCGCGCAGCAGCGACGAGTGCTCGCCGGCGCCCGCCGTGAAGACGAGCGCGTCGAGGCCACCCAGGGACGTCGTCATCGCCGCCACCGCGGAGCTCACGCCGCGCACGAGCACGTCGAACGCCAGCCGCGCGCGCTCGTCGCCGGCGATCATCGCGCGCTCGACCTCGCGCAGGTCGGCCGTGCCGGCGATGCCGAGCAGCCCCGAGCGATGGTTCAACGCCTCGTCGAGCTCGTCGGGCCCGATGCCCGACGCGAGCAGGTAGAGCAGCAGCCCGGGGTCGACGGCGCCCGAGCGGGTCGCCATCGGCAGGCCGTCCAGCGGCGTGAAGCCCATCGTCGTGTCGAGCGAGCGGCCGTCGAGCACAGCGGTCACCGAGCAGCCGCTGCCGAGATGACAGACGACGAGCCGCCGGCAGCGCTCGGCGCCGAGGATCCGCTCGGCCCGCTCGTGACACCAGGAGACGTTGAGGCCGTGAAAGCCGTAGCGGCGCAGGCCGAAGCGCTCGCTCCACTCGCGCGGCAGCGCGTACGTCGCGGCGGCCGGCGAGAGCGTGTGATGAAAGGCCGTGTCGAAGCAGGCGACCTGCGGCGTGTCCGGCAGCGTGGCGCGGGCCGCGTCGATGCCCTCGAGCGCGGCGTGCGTATGCAGGGGCGCGAGCGGCGCGAGCGCGGCAATCGCGGCGCGCGTCTCGTCGTCGATGCGGGTCGCAGCGGTGAAGCGCGGGCCGCCGTGCACGACGCGGTGCCCGATGGCGTCGGCGTTACCGGCCGCCGCGTCGGCGAGCGCCGCCCGCAGCGCCGCGCCGTGGCGTCCGGCGCCGGCGTCCGGATCCCAGCGCTCCTCGCCGCGCCGCACGATCGCATCCGTGCCGGCGTCGACGAGGGCGTGCTTCAGGCTGCTCGAGCCGGCGTTGACGACGAGCACCCTCATGCCACTGGGGTCGACCGCGGGCCCGAGGTCTTGAGCGGCAACCGGCGCGAAGCTCAGGTCGAGGGCCAGCGGAAGTCACGCACCTCGGGCATGTCCTCGAGGTGCTCGCGGATGTAGCCGTGATGGCGCACGAGCATCGCCTCGCAGTGGCGCTCGAGCGCCCCCGCCCCAGGTGCCAGCCGGCGGGCACGGCGCAGCGCGTTGAGGACGAGGTGATAGCGGCTGCACTCATTCAGCACGACCATGTCGAACGGCGTCGTGGTCGTGCCCTGCTCGCTGTAGCCGTGGACGTGGAAGCGCGCGGCGTTGCGGCGCCCGTGTAGGAGCTGGTGCAGCGCCCGGGCGTAGCCGTGGAAGGCGCAGACGACGTCCGTCGTCGCCCCGAACAGCTCCTCGAAGCGATCGCGCGAGAGCGCGTGGGGATGGATGTGGGCGGGCGCCAACGCCATCAGGTCGACGACGTTGACGACGCGGAAGCGCAGCTCCGGGACGTGCTCGCGCAGCAGCGCCGCGGCCGCGATCGTCTCCTGCGTCGGCACGTCTCCGATGCAGGCCAGCACGACATCGGCCTCCTCGCTGCCGACCGCGTTGCCGGCCCAGGCCCACTCCGACGCACCGCGCGCGCAGTGCTCGCGCGCCGCGTCGATGTCCAGATACTGCAGCTCGGGCTGCTTGTCGATGACGACGAGGTTCACCTCGTCGCGGCTGCGCAGCACGTGGTCGGCGGTCCACAGCAGGCAGTTGGCGTCCGGCGGCATGTAGATCCGCACGACGCGCGAGCTCAGCGAGATCATCGCGTCGATGAGGCCGGGCCCCTGGTGGCTGAAGCCGTTGTTGTCGTTGCGCCAGCACGTCGACGTCAGCAGGACGTTCAGCGACGCGACCGGCTCGCGCCAGGCGAGCTCGCGACCGTGCTGCAGCCACTTCACGTGCTGGATCGTCATCGACGCGGACACCATCGCAAACGCCTCGTAGGTCGCGAACATGCCGTGCCGGCCGCTGAGCAGGTAGCCCTCGAGCCAGCCCTCGCAGTTGTGCTCGGACAGGACCTCCATGACGCGGCCGTGCGGCGAGACATGCTCGTCGCCGGGCTGCGCGTCGCGCAGCATCCGGTCCTCGGCGGCGAAGACCGCGCCGAGCCGGTTGGAGTTCGTCTCGTCGGGACAGAAGAGGCGGAAGTTGTCCGGGTTGCGGGCGTAGACGTCGCGCAGCAGCTCGCCGAGGCGGCGCGTGGACTCCGCCCGCATCGATGCGGGCGCCCCCACCTCGAGCGCGTAGGCCGCGGGGTCGGGCACGTCGAGGGCAACGAGCACGCGACCGCCGTTTGACTGCGGCAGCGAGCCCATGCGCAGCTCCCCGTCGGGGGCGAGCGCGGCGAGCTCGGGCACAAGCCCGCCGTCGCGGTCGAAGCGCTCCTCCGGCTGGTAGCTGCGCATCCAGCGCTCGAGCTGGGCGAGGTGCGCGGGGTTCTCGCGCACGCCCGCCAGCGGCACCTGATGTGAGCGAAACGTCCCCTCGACGGGGACGCCGTCGACCTCGCGCGGACCGGTCCAGCCCTTCGGCGTGCGCAGGACGATCATCGGCCAGCGCGGCGTGCCGGCGTCGTCGGCGCCGGCCGCGCGCGCGGCGCTCTGGATCGCACGGATCTCGGCATGGCAGGCATCGAGCGCGGCAGCGAAGTCGCGATGGACCTCGCGCGGGTCGTCGCCCGCGACGACCCGTGGCGCGTAGCCGTGGCCGCGCAGCATGCTCAGCACGTCCGCCTCGGGCGCCCGGCCGAGCACGGTGGGACCGCTGATCTTGTACTCGTTGAGGTGCAGGATCGGCAGCACGGCGCCGTCGCGCGCCGGATCGAGGAAGCGGATGCCCTTCCACGAGCCCTCCAGCGGAGCGGTCTCCGCCTCGCCGTCGCCGACGATGCAGGCGACGAGCAGGTCCGGGTTGTCGAATGCGGCGCCGAACGCGTGCATGAGCGCGTAGCCGAGCTCGCCGCCCTCGTGGATCGAGCCCGGCGTCGGGACGCCGACGTGGCTCGGGATCCCGCCCGGCGTAGAGAACTGACGCACGAGCGCGAGCAGGCCGGCGTCGTCGGCCGAGACGCGCGGGTAGACCTCCGAGTAGGTCCCTTCGAGGTAGACGTTCGCCACGACGGCCGGCCCGCCGTGGCCGGGCCCCGCGACGTACAGCACCTGCTGACCGGTACGGCGGATAAGCCGGTTGAGCTGCGCGTAGACGAGGTTCAGCCCCGGCGACGTGCCCCAATGCCCGAGCAGGCGCGGCTTGATGTGCTCGGCGCGCAGCGGCTCGCGCAGCAGCGGGTTGGCGAGCAGGTAGATCTGGGCGACGGTGAGGTAGTTCGCCGCGTCCCAATAGGCCAGCAGCCGGTCGAGCTCCTCGCCCTCCAGCGCCATCGGGCGCTCGAGGACGGCGCGATCGGATGTCGTCATACGACCGGCACCCGCGCGGCGAGGCGCTCGGCTTCGCGGTCGAAGCGGACATGGCGCCGCTCGTGCGGGACGTGCGAGGGGACGATGAGCACGGCACGGTCAGCCTGCTGGACGACCGCGTGCGACACGCTGCCAAGCAGCCACGCCTTGACGCTGCCGCGTCCGCGCGTGCCCATCACGACGAGCTCGGCATCGAGCTCGGCCGCGACCTCGAGGATCGTCCCGGCGACGTCGCCGGCGCGGCTCTCGACGCGCGCGGAGGCGACGAGGCCCGCGGCCGTGGCGCGCTGCGCGCCCTCGAAGGCGGTCTTCTCGGCGCGGTCGCTCGTCGTCGCGTCGATGCTCTCCGAGTCGGCGACGCCGTAGCCGCTCGTCATCCCGAAGCCGGCTCCGAACGCCCCGCTGCGGGCCATCGCGTCGATGAACGGCTCCCAGACGGTGAGGACCGTCACCTGCGCGCCGGGCATGAGCGTTGCGGCGCGGTCGATTGCGGTCTCCGCGTCGGCGGATCCGTCGTAGCTGATGAGGATCATCGTGTACTCCCGGCGAGGTCGCCGTTGGCGTGGGGAAGGTGGTGCATACCGTGGATCCTGCTCGGCCGCGGGCCGCGCGCCATCGGCTGATCGGCGCAGACCGGCGCGGGAAAGTACGGACCGCCGGCGCGGTCGGTCGCGGATGGCACGCCCCGCCCGGACGCGCAGACTCCAAGCTCGCCCGCCCGCACGAACGACTTCGAGGAGCGCTCATCGTGAACGACGCGCTGCTGCTGACCGCGATCGCCTCCGGGACGGCGCTCGCCACCGGCGTCGGCGCGCTGCCCGTCATCGCCCTCGGCGACGAGCGCGCGCGGGCCGCGCAGGGCGTGTTGAGCGGCCTGGCGGCCGGCGTCATGGCCGTCGCCGCGATCGTCGGGCTGCTCGTGCCCGCCGCCGAGGATGGCAACCCGCTGACGGTCCTCGCCGCCGTCGTCGCCGGTGCGCTCGCGCTCGTGCTCCTGCGACGGATGCTGGGACGGCGCGCGCAGGCCGACGGGCGCAGCGAGGCAGGCGCGCACTCGCTGCTGGTGATCGCGGTCCTGTTTGCGCACAGCCTGCCCGAGGGCTTTGCGATCGGCAGCGCGTTCGCCTCCGATCAGGCCGGCATCGGCGTCTTCGTCATCGCAGCGATCGCGATTCAGAACGTCCCCGAGGGGACCGCGACCGCCGCGGCGATGGCGCCCGCCGGCTACAGCGCCGCCAAGCAGGTCTGGGGTGCCGTGCTGACGAGCCTGCCGCAGGTGCCGGGAGCGCTCATCGCATGGGTCGCCGTCGAGCATGTCCGCGGGCTGCTGCCGGCGTCGTTCGCGCTCGCCGGCGGCGCGATGCTCGCGCTCGTCGTCGTCGACCTGCTGCCCGACGCCTGGAAGCACGCCTCTCACCGCGGCGTCGTCACCGGCACGCTGCTCGGCGCCGCGTTCATGCTTGCCGTCGGCATCGCGCTGGAGGTGTGACGGCGACACCAGGCGCGGCGCAGCTCGTCGCTGCCCCAGACGATGACGGGGAACGTGGCGAGCAGCGCGAGCTCGGCGACGCCAAGCCCGGCGGTGTGGAAGACGCCCTGCAGCGGTGCGAGGTAGATCACGGCCGACGCGAAGACGAGCTCGAATGCGATGCCGCCGAGCAGCAGCGGGTTTGAGAACACGCCGATCTCCCGCAGCGAGGCGCGGCTCGTGCGTGCGGCGAACGCGGTGCCGACCTGACAGGCCGTGATGCCCGCGAACGACATCGTCGTCGCCATCAGGTAGCTGTGGTGTAGCGGCGTGCCGGCGCCCGTCGGGTCGCCGGGCGACCAGCCGGCGCGCAGCAGCACGAAGAAGAAGCCGCCCGCGACGAGCGCGGCCTCGAGCATGCCCAACCACAGCCACGCACGGATCAGCATCGCGCGCGTCAGGATGCCGGTCGTGCGCGGCCGCGGGGACTGGTCCATGAGGCCGGGCTCGGCGGGCTCACGGCCGAGCGCGAGCGCCGGCAGCGTCTCGGTGCCGAGGTCGATCGCGAGGATCTGCAGCGCCGTCAGCGGCAGCGGGATGCTGCCGCCCGACAGCGCGTAGAGCAGGAACGGCACCATCTCCGGCGTCGCGTGGGCGAAGATGTACGTGACGAACTTACGGATGTTGTCGTAGACCGTCCGCCCCTCCTTGACCGCCGCCACGATCGAGGCGAAGTCGTCGTCGGTCAGCACCATCGCCGCGGCCTCGCGCGCCACGTCGGTGCCCGACGCGCCCATCGCGATGCCGATGTCCGCGCGGCGCAGAGCCGGCGCGTCGTTGACGCCGTCGCCGGTCATCGCGACCGTGTGCCCCTCGGCGCGCAGCGCGTCGACGATCCGCAGCTTGGACTCCGGCGAGCTGCGGGCGACGATGAGCTGCGGCGACGTGCGCAGGACCTCGTCGAGCTCGGCGTCGCCCATCGCATCGAGCTGCGGCCCGGTCACGATCTGCGCGTCCTCGCCGACGATCCCGGCCTCGCGGGCGACGGCGCCGGCGGTCAGGCCGTCGTCGCCGGTGATGACGATGATTCGGATCCCCGCGCGATGGCAGTCGGCGACCGCGCCCGGGACCTGCGCGCGCAGCGGGTCGCGCATCGCGATGAGCCCGAGGAAGCAGAGGCCCGACTCGGCGGCGTCGCGGTCGTCGGCGCGCTGCTCGGCGATGTCGGGCGCGGCGCGCGAGGCGCAGCCCAGCACGCGCAGGCCGTCCGCGGCGTAGCGCTCGAACGCGAGCCGCACCGCGGCCGCCTCGGCGTCGTCGATGGCACGCTCGCCACCGTCGGGCGTGCGCACCGACGTGCAGCGGGCGAGCAGCTCCAGCGGCGCGCCCTTGGCGTGGATCTGCGGCTCGCCGCCGGGCTCGACGTCGAGCGTCGCCATCCGCTTGCGTCGTGCGTCGAACGCGAACAGCCGCCGCCGGCGTGCATCGCGGCCGCCCTGAATCGCCGGCACGTCGAGCCCGAGCTGCGCGGCGGCGAGCAGCAGCGCGCTCTCGCTCGGATCGCCGCTGCGCACCCAGCCGCTTGCGTCGTCGGGTGCCCGCGTCAGGGTCGCGTTGTTGCACAGCACGGCGGTGCGCAGCAGCTCCGCCACGCTGCCGTCCGCCGTGGGCGCGGCGTCGCCGATCGCGACCGTCTGCCCGGCCTGCCATAGCGACGTCGCGGTCATGCGACCCTCGGTCAGCGTCCCGGTCTTGTCGGTGCAGATGACGTCCGTCGAGCCGAGCGTCTCGACGGCGGTCAACTTCTTGACGAGCGCGCGGCGCTTGGCCATCCGCCGCACGCCCACCGCGAGCGCGAGCGTGATCGTCGGCAGCAGTCCCTCGGGCACGTTGGCCACAAGCAGCCCGATCGCGAACACGCCCGCCTCCGCGAGGCTCAGCCCCGCGACGAGGTGCCCGACGACGAAGAACACCGCGCCGAGGCCGACGGCGACCATCGCGATCAGCTGCGCGGCGCGGTTGACCTGGCGCTGCAGCGGCGAGATCTCGTCGACGGCGCCTTGCGACAGCGCCGCGATCCGGCCGAGCTGCGTGTGCATGCCCGTCCCGTAGACGAGCGCCTTCGCGTCGCCGCCGGTGCACAGCGTGCCCGCGAACACGAGATCCTCGGCCTCCAGCGGCGCGGCTGCGGGCTCGGCGCGGTCGGCGCTGCGGGTGACCGGCTGCGACTCGCCCGTCAGCGGCGACATGTCGACCTCGACGGCGCCGGCGATCAGGCGCGCATCCGCGGACAGCCGGTCGCCCTCGGCGAGCAGCAGCAGGTCGCCGGGTACGAGCGCCGTAGCCTCGATTTCGACGAGCACCCCGCCGCGGCGCACGCGCGCCCGGCTCGGCAGCAGGTCGCGCAGCGCCTCCGTGGCGTGCTCGGCCTGGCGCTCCTGCATGAACGCGAACGCGGCGTTGAGCACGATGACGACGACGATCGCGACGGCGAGCGCGAGCACGCCGGTGAGCAGCGAGAGCCCGGCAGCCACCCACAGCAGCAGCGCCAGCGGATGCGTGAACTGCGTCAGCAGGCCGCGCCACCAGCGCGGACCGCTCTCGCGGCGGATCTCGTTCGGGCCGACCTGCAGCAGGCGGCGCGCGGCCTCGCGCTCGTCGAGGCCCTCGACCTGCGTGCGCAGATCGACGAGCAGGCGGGGGACGTCCTCCTCCGGATCGAGGACGGGGTCGAGGCCGGGCGTGCCCATGTGCCGCGGCTACGCGCGAACGACGTGACGCTCGCCGCGGGCGAGGTAGGGCCCGAGATGACGCGAGGCGATCTTCGTCGGCGGATCCCACGGGCAGACGTCGCCGACCGTGGCGTGCAACGCCTCGCCGCCGGCGAGCTCGGCCTCGAGGAAGCGCGGCTTGGCGCCGGTCAGCAGCACGCCGCGCAGGACGAGGCGCGGGCGGCCCGCGTCGGTCGCGATGCCGCCGGCAAGCGCGGCCACGGCCGCGGCAACGATGTCCGCCTGCTGCGTCGCGATGCCGCCGTGCTTGATCGGGTAGGAGGTCGCGTCGCCGGCGGCGAAGATGGCGTCCACCCCTTCGACCGCGCCGCTGGAGTCGACCGGGATGAAGCCGTGCGCATCCGCCGGCACGCCCGTGATCTGCGGGCCGTCGAGCAGCGGCAGCGCCACGACGCGACCGGGGCGCATCGTCTCGCCACCCTCGGTGAGCGTCAGCTCGCCATGCGCGTAGCTCGCCGACGACGAGCCGCGGAAGGCGATCCCGGCGTCGTGCAGCAGCCGCGACAGCTCGTCCGAAACCGCGCCGCCGAACAGCGCCAGCGGGACCGCTTCCGGTGTCACGATCGAGATCGCCACGGTGGCGTTCATGTCGTAGGCGCGCTGCGCGGTCAGCAGCGCGAGCTCGTAGAGCGGCAGCGGCCAGAACGCCTGCGCGGGCGCGACGAACGCGACCTCGTGGGTGTAGCCCTGCTCGATGTCCTGCACGAGCCCGCGTACCGTCGCGCCGAGCGTGCGGTCGTCGATCGTGACGACGCCGTCGAACGCCGGGCGGATCCGCGTCCCGCAGGCGATGACGAGCGCGTCGTAGCGGATCTGCTCGCCGCCGCTCGTGACCACGCGGCGCTGCGCGGGGTCGACGTGCGCGAGCGCACCGGTCACGTGCCGCGCGCCGAAGTCCGCGCAGATCGCGACGAGCGCGATGTGGCGGGCGTGGGCGATCGCAAACGGCTCCGCGACGGCCATCGGCCGGTAGTGGAAGTCGCGCTCGGGCGCGAGCAGGGTGATGCGCACGCCGTCGCCGGCGAGGTCGCGCACAGCCATCATCGCCTCGAGCGCCGCCACACCGCCGCCCGCGATCAGGACGTGAAAGGGATCTGCATGGGTGTCGTAGCTCATGCCTCACCACGCTAGGTCGCCCGCGCGTGAGACGCATCGGTGCTGAGCCGCGCCGGTTTCGCGGGAAAACCCCGATGGCCGTGCTCGACGCCGTGGCTATCGTCGCCGTCATGGATGCCCCGCCCTCACAGGTCACGACGATCACGATCGTGCTTGCCGACGACCATGCGATGGTCCGCCGCGGACTGCAGCTGCTGCTCGAGGCCGAGGACGGTTTCGAGGTCGTCGCTTCCGTCGGCGACGTCGAGGCCGCGATCCGCACGACCCGCGGCTACAAGCCCGACGTGCTCGTGCTGGACCTGAACATGCCGGGCGGGTCGAGCCTCGACGCGATCCCGACGATCCTCGCGGCGTCGCCGAACACGCAGATCGCCGTCCTGACGATGCAGAACGAGCCGGCCTTCGCGCGCCAGGCGCTGAGCGCCGGCGCCCGCGCCTATGTGCTCAAGGAGGCGGCCGACGACGAGCTCGTCGCCGCCGTACGCCGCGTCGCCGCCGGTGGGACGTACCTCAACCCGCAGCTCGGCGCGCGCATCGCCGCCGAGCCGCCGCAGCCGCCCGGCCCACCCGACGACCTCTCCGAGCGCGAGGTCGAGGTGCTGCGGATGATCGCGCTCGGCCACACGAACGCCGAGATCGCCGAGCAGCTCTATCTGTCGATCCGCACGGTCGAGAGCCATCGCGCCCACATCCAGCAGAAGCTGCGCCGCTCGTCACGGGCCGACCTCGTCCGCTACGCCCTCGACCACGGCCTCGTCGAGCTCTGACAGCGGGATGTCGGCGTGTACGGTCGTGCCGTCGGTGGTCGGCGTGATCGTCAGCCGGCCGCCGCCGAGCTGAACGCGCTCGCGCATGCCGACGAGGCCGAAGCCGGTCGTCGCCGCGTCGCGGTCGAAGCCGAGCCCGTCGTCGGCGACCTCGACCTCCAGGCGTCCGGCGTCGACGCAAACGCTGACCCGCGCACGCTCGGCGTGTGCGTGCTTGGCGACGTTCGTCAGCGCCTCCTGCAAAAGCCGGTAGACCGTCGTCTCGAGCTCCAGGTCGAGCCGACCGGGCGGCAGGTCGATCTCGCAGGCGATCGATAGCCCCTCGACGGCGCTCACGCGGGTCACGAGCGCCTCGATCGCGGGCACGAGACCAAGCTCGTCGAGCGCCGCCGGGCGCAGCTCGGTGATGATCGCGCGCAGGTTCTCGATCTCGCGCTCCACCTGATCGACACTGTCGCGCAGCAGCTCGGCGACGTCCTCCTGCTCGACACGTCGCAGCACCGAGCCGAGCGTGACCCGCAGGCCGCCGAGCCCCTGCAGGGTCTCGTCGTGCAGCTCGCGCGCCCAGCGCCGGCGCTCGGCCTCCGACGCGTCGATCGAGTGGCGCAGGCGATCGTGCTGGACGGTCTGGGCGAGCGCCACCGCCGTCGCGGCGCTGGCGGCGAACGCGCGCAGCGTCATCTCGTCGTCCTCGGAGAAACCGGCGGACTCGGGCCCGTGGTCGAATGCCGCGAGCACCCCGAGCCCGCGGCCGCGATAGACGAGCGGGGCGAGCAGGGCGGTGCGTGCCGCGCGGACGCCGAGCCGGGCCGCCGAGATGCGCAGGGTCGCGCCGACGTCGGCGATGCGCTGCACCGTGTGCGTCTCGAGCACGTGCCCGGTCGTCGAGCCCTCGACCGGCACGCGCGCACCGATCGCGCCCTCCGTGACGCCCGCGTTCGCCGCGACGACGAGGTCCGACCCCTCGCGCAGCAGGATCACGAGGCTGCGCGCCTCGACGAGCGCGCGCCCGCGCTTGGCGATGAGCTCGAGCACGTGCTCGAGGTCCATCTCCGCGCCGACAGCAACAGCGATCGTGCGTGCCGCCTCCAGCCGGCGCGCGAACTGCTCGAGCTCGTCGCGCCGCGCGGCGACGGCTTCGTACAGGCGCGCGTTCTCGATCGCGATCGCCGCCCAGCCGGCGAGGATGACGACGGACTCCTCGTCGGCGGCGTCGAACTGGCCGCCGCCGTGCTTCTCGGTGAGGTAGAGGTTGCCCCAG
The DNA here is from genome assembly GCA_038260305.1 of Solirubrobacterales bacterium. Classification (GTDB taxonomy): domain Bacteria; phylum Actinomycetota; class Thermoleophilia; order Solirubrobacterales; family Solirubrobacteraceae; genus CADCVQ01. Next base: position 154,355 of record JBBSNY010000001.1, on the reverse strand, counting down.
ACCTGATCGCGGACGACGACCGGCACACCGAGGAAGCTGCGCATCGGCGGATGACCGGGCGGAAAGCCGTAGGACTGCGGGTGCGCGCCCACGTTGGGGACACGCAGCGCCACCGGGCTGTCGATGAGCACGCCGAGGATCCCGAGCCCGCGCGGTAGATCCCCGATCGCGGCATGAGCCTCGGCGTCGATCCCGCTCGTGATGAAGCGCTCGAGCTCGCGCCGGTCGCCGTCGAGGACGCCGAGCGCCGCGTAGCGCGCGCCGGTGATCTCGCGCGCCGTCTCGAGCACCTGGTCGAGCACGGCCTCGGGCTCGAGTTGCGCGAGCAGGGTGCGTCCGACATCGATCAGACGGCGCATCCGCGGCTCGTCGAGATGGTCATCCATGGTGACAGTCGCGCCTGCGGACCGTCCCGTCAGTCTGTCACGCCGCCGCTCTCGGCCTCACGCACCGACGGCCGGCGGTGTGCCTACGGGAGCCGACGAGGACGACTGCGGACGCGACATGTGGACAACCACGGACGCGCGGCGCCCACGCCGGGCGTAGCTTCGAATGCCATGACCGACCACACCCTCAGCCCGATCCTGCTCTGTGCCGGAACCGACCCCGCCGCCGCGGCGCGCCTCGCCGAAGCGACCGTCTCCCTGCTCGCCGACCGCCCCGCGGTCGTGCTCGCGACGTGGGAGTCACCGCTGCTGGGGCCGCTCGAGTGCGTCCTCGACGAGCTCTACGACGCCCGCGCCGACCTGCGCACGGCGGCCCGCGACGCCGCCGTCGACACCGCGCGCGCCGCGCAGGACGTGTTCGACGCCCACGGGATCCACGTCACGCGCACGATCTGCCCGGACGAGAGCCCGCCGTGGCGCGTCATCCTCGAGCTCGCCGACAAGATCGATGCCGGCGTCATCGTCGCCGGCACGACGGAGCGCGCCACGCCGCACCCCGGCGCCCTCGGCGGCCAGGCCCGGGCGCTCGCACACCGCTCCGCGCGCCCGCTGCTGCTGGTGCCCGCCGACGTCCCCGACTGCGGCGAGCGCGCCCCGGCGCTGGTTGCCTACGACGGCTCGCCCGCGGCCGGTCACGCCGTCGACGTCGCGGCGGGGCTGCTGCGCCCACGGCCCGCGATCGTCGCCACCGTCTGGCACGCGACCTCGGCGCTCGTCTCCGCCGCATCGCTCGTCGCGTTCCCCGACGCGGTCGTCCACAAGGGCGCTGCAGCGATCGACGAGGCGGCGCGCTGGCAGGCCGAGGGCCAGGCGAGCGAGGGCGCGGCGACGATGACCGCGGCCGGATGGTCGTGTCAGCACACCGCGTTGGACACCCCGCACAATGTCCCGACCGCGATCATCGCGGCCGCCGACGAGCACGACGCGGCGATCGTCGTGACGGGCACGCGCGGCCGCTCACCGATCTCGGCGGTGGTGCTCGGCAGCAGCGCGGAGAGCATCCTGCGCCACGCCGGGCGGCCCGTGCTGATCGTGGCGCCGTAGGCCGCTGGGACGTCCGGCTGCCCAGCGGCGCTGCCGCCGTCAGGCGCCGCGATCCCCCCAACCGATGTTCCGCCCGGGTCTGGACGGGCTCACAAGCCTCTAGAGTTGGAGTCGATGCCAGCCCGGTTCGCAATGCTTGGAGGGACCCTCGCCGGCGCGATCGGAGCGATCGTCGGGCTCGTAATCGGCCTGAACGTCTACGCGCCGACCGCTCCATTCGCGGCCCTCGAGCTCGGCATCCCCGCAGCTATTGCCGGCGCAATCGTGGGCCTGACCGTCGGCGCCATCACGAGCGCCACTCGTCGCATGCAACGACACGGCACGACCACCCCTTAGAACTGTCACGCGAAGCACGCGCCGCCGCAAGTTCACGCGCCGGAATCAATGCTCGATAATGCCGATTATGTGAACTCAAAACGCGTTCAACCGACCGGATCGTCGTGGACGCGACGCGTGCGTTCAGGCGGCGGTCAGCCTGCCGTCGGCACGCTGCGGCGATGTCGGTCGGTCATCGTGTCGGGCGCCCGTGGCTGATCGCGATCGCGATCGCGATCGTCGCCGCGACGACTGCGGCGCTGCTGCGCCATCAGGACGCGGCGCCCGCGCACCCGGTGGGCTACGTCCATGCCGACGCGAAGCACCGTTCCTCGCGAGTAACGGTGACACTCGGGCATTCCGTGCGCCAGCGGCCGATCTCGGCGCGCGAGCTGCGTGGAGCGAACGCGCGGCGCACGGCGCTGGTCGTCGGCGCCATCCATGGCGACGAAACGGCGGGCATCGCGGTCGCGCGGGCGCTCCAGCACATCCGTCCGCTGCCTGGCCTGGACCTCTGGATCGTGCTCGACATCAACCCCGACGGCGCCGCCGCCCACACGCGCCAAAACGCGCACCGCGTCGACCTCAACCGCAACTTCCCGTGGCGCTGGCGGCCGCTCGGCCGGCCCGGTGATCAGCAGTATTCCGGGACCGGCGCGCTGTCAGAGCCCGAGTCGCAGATCGCACATCGCCTGATCTTGAGGCTACGACCACGCGTCACGGTCTGGTTTCACCAGCCGCTCGGCGTCACGGACCTCTCCGGCGGCGACGCGCGCGTCGAGCGCCGCTTCGCCGCCGCCAGCGGCCTGCCCGCGCGCCGACTGACACGCTATCCGGGCAGCGTCACGTCGTGGCAGAACCATCGCGCGTCGAGCAGCACCGCGTTCGTCGTCGAGCTCCCTGCCGGCCCCGCGTCACGCGCCGCGATCGCGCGCTACGTACGAGCGCTCAGGGGCAGGCTGCGGCGAGCAGCCGCTGCATGAGCGCGCCGGTCACGCCAAGCGGCGGCGCCAGCACGAACGCCAGCGTCCGCACGCCGTAGTTGCGGCCCGTCATGACGATCCGCCTCATGGCGGCGAAGAAGCCCACGTACACCCCGAAGCGGCTGATGCGTCGCGGGCGGACGCTCGTCGTCCAGGGCGCGGCGAGGGCGAGCGCCGGGCGCGGGCTTCGGCTAACGCTTGGCATTGTCTCACGCGACATTCCCCTTCATGCTCCCGAACCAACTCGCCGACGACCTGCGGCGACGGCTACCCATTGGCGACGGATCCGCTCAGCGTGCGTTCCTATCCGTTGCTGCAGCTCAGACCGCTGCTCCGGCCATCGGTGCGGTCCCGACACGCCCGTTCGTCGGAGGCGTCGGTCCGGGACCGCGAGCTCGCGCAACTCCGCTCAATGTCGCGACCCCGCGACGTTTCGAGCACCTTCACATGCGGGCGCCGCCTCCGATTAGGCTCAGCTGATGGCAAACGGCCACGAGACCGAAGATCGGCTCCGTGGTGCCGTTGAGGGTGCGTTGCTCGCCGCGGCGGCTGACGATCCCTATCGCGAGGGTTGGCGTCGCTGGCGCCGCGCGGCCGCGTTGTGCGGCGTCGTGCTGCTGCTGTCGGCGTCGGCGACGGGCTGCGGTTCTGCCGCACGGACCTCACAGCCCCGGGGTGACGGGTCGGTCTCGCCCGTGCCGGCTTCGGCGCCGTCGGGGGCTGAACGTCGCGCTGGGCCTTCGGGGCCCACAGGCACCCGCCCGCGGGCGGTACCCCCGCGGGCCGTGGTCCTGCTGCACGGGTCACGACGTCGGCGGTGGGTGGCGTTGACGTTTGACGCCGACATGACCGAGGGCATGCGGGCCGCCTTGCGCGACGGACGCCAGGCCTCGTGGGTCGACGGGGCTCTGTTCGCGCATCTGCGTCAAACGCGGACGCCCGCCACCATCTTCCTGACGGGGCTGTGGGCGCAGACCTACCCGAAGGAGGTGCGACGGCTCGCGCGCGAGCCCTGGATCGAGCTTGAGAATCACAGCTACGACCACGCCGCGTGGCGCTCCCCGTGCTACGGGCTGCCTACGGTGTCAAGCGCGGGCGCCAAGCGCGCCGAGCTCGAGCGCGCGCAGCGCATCGTCGGTCGCGAGACCGGACGTGGTCCGCGCTACTTCCGCTTTCCGGGCGTCTGCCACTCCTCCGCCGACGTCCGACGGGTCGCCCGGCTCGGGCTGCAGCCCGTCGACGGCGACGTGATCTCCGGCGACGCGTTCAATCCCGACAGGCAGGCCATCGTCGCTGCGGTCCTGCGGGCCGTGCGGCCGGGCTCGATCGTCATCGCCCATTGCATCGGCGCACCCAACGCCCCGGCCACGGCAGCCGCGATGGCCGAGATCATCCCGCAGCTGCGGCGGCGCGGGTACCGGTTGGTGACCCTTGAGCGTCTGCTCGGCGCCCGAACGATTCTCCGAGAGACCGAAACCCGGGGCCCTCTCCCGGCACAACAATTTCATGCTCGATAATGCTTGCTGTGTCAACTTGAGTTGACACAGCAAGAAGATCGTCCCCGGGCGGCACCGTCTCACAAGACGTTCTGAGACGGTTTGGTGCGCTACAGCGACCGGTAGATCGTCGGCCGCGAGACGTCGTAGGCGCCCGCGAGCTCGTCGATCGTGTGCGTGCCGGCCGTCGTGCATCGCGCGCACCGCGGCATGCGCGTCAGCGTCCAGGGCCACCGGGCGCCCGCCGCGCGCGCGCTGATCGGGTTCGGACACGACGCAGTGCCTACGCCGGTGCTGCTGGGACGCTCGAGCGTGGCGAGCACCGCGATCGCGTCAAAGAGCTGCTGGCCGCCGGCGACCGTGCTGTCAACGCCCTCGTCGAGGCTACGCAGCCCGATCCTGCGCTTGCGAAGGCCGTCGAGGATCTCGGCGAGGTCGCCGATCGTGCGAGCCAGGCAGTCCAGCCGGCAGACGACGAGCGTGTCGGCGGCTCGTAGGTACGCGAGGGTCTGTGCGCGCTCTAACGATCATCCAGGCTATGAGCGCGACCTCCCACATCACCCCTTCCTCGAGGGCGATCGCGTCCGCGGTCTGTCCCGCCGACTGGTAGGGCAGGCTGGGTTTGCGACGACGATCCCGGCGAGTCCGATCAGCGTTGTCTCCACGACGCAAGCCTATTCCGGCGATATCTCGAGACTCCGGATGAGGTGTTTGGTTAGCTGCTCAAGACTCTGCGACCTGCGCGGCGCGCGGCGCAACCGCGTTGGCGACTCCACGGCGCACCGGCGGCACGCGCGAACAGCAGCTGATCGGTGAGGTGCATCACACAACACTTGACACGCGCGCCGTGTTCATGGGAGCTTCGGCAGACGTACCCACGCCACGGTCAGCGGAGGAATTGCTGTGGAAAACCGCAGCTCGATAGGCAGGTCCAGCAGCGGCACGCCGGACGGGATCCTTCCACTCGGCGCCCACCTCGACATGACCGCGGCGACGGGCCTTGACCATTGTCGTCTCGACCCGCGGGCCCGTGTCGACGATCACGCGGCCTTCGAGGAGATGCGCTCGCACATCGTCGACTTCTACTCCGGCATCGACGAGGTCGTGCACGCGTTCGAGACCGCCGGCGGCGCCGTCTTCGACTGCGTGCCGTACGAGCAGCAGCCTGCGCTGCGCGATTGGACCGGGCCCTACCCGGTGGCGCCCGACCTGACGGAGATCTTTCGCGACGGCCCGGCCGCCGAAAGCCGGCCAGCCGTCGAGCCGCCGCGCATCGGCGTTGACCGCGATCGCCACGGCAACCTCCGCCAGGCTCCGGAGGGCAGCGTGCCGGTCCGGCGTGTCACCTTAACGGACCTTGGCCGCTTCGCCACGCTCGCCGACTCCCACCGCAAGTTCATCGTGCCGGCCGACGCGGCGACGCACCTGTACGCGCGCGCATGGCAGAACGTCAACAACCTCGGTGGTCATAGCCGCTTGTCGCTCGATCAGCCGGTGTTCGCGAGCGTCGATGACTTCGCGCTCTCACAGCAGTGGTTCGCGGCGGGCGATGGTGACACGCGTCAGACGATCGAGGTCGGCTGGCAGGTGTACCCAGCCAAGTACGGCGACGCGCTGCCGCACGGGTTCATTTTCTGGACACCAGACAACTACGCGACCGGTGCCTACAACAACGAGGACTCGAAGTTCATCAAGGCGTCCGCGGCGCCGACGTTCGTGGCGGCCCCGCTGACCCCCGTGTCGATCGTCGGCGGGGCCCAGTACGAGATCGAGATCGCCGTCTACCTCTCCGGCGGAAACTGGTGGCTGTACGTCGGCGGCATCACGGCGGCCAATGCGATCGGCTGCTATCCCGCTTCGCTGTTCGGCACGGGCCCGATGGCGAGCGGCGCCACGCGCGCGCGCTTCGGTGGCGAGACGGCGTCCGATGTGGCGCCGCGGCCGCCGATGGGCAGCGGCGAGTTCGCCGCCACGGGCTGGCCGAAAGCCGGCTTTCACCGCACTGTCTACTACCACACGACCGGCGGCGGCTCGCAGTGGCTGCCGTTGACGCCCGACCAGGCGAACCCGGCGCAGTACACGGTCGTCACCAATACGGCGTCTGACTGGGGCGCGTACTTCTTCTACGGCGGTCCCGGAGGTGCTGACTGATGGCGGACAAGCCCACGAACCCGACGCCGGCCGAGCCGAGCGCGGCCGCGGTCACACGCCAGGCCGCGGTCACGCTCGAGCCGGTCCGCCAGCGCATCCCGCTGGCGATCGACCCGTTCGGCAGCGGTCGCGTGCCGGCCGCGGAGGAGACGCTGACGAAGGCCCGCATCGCGTCGGCCGCGAACCTCTACCACGGCGTCAAGCAGCTCCACGGCTCGCTCGGCGCGGCCCTCACCGAGCTCGGCGAGCCACGCGCTCCGGCCCGGCTCATCGGCGTGCTGGCGCAGCCGGACGGCACGGCCGCCTCCTTCTTGCAGGTGCAGTTCGACCCCGCCGCGCTCGGTGGGACGGGCGGCCCGATCGCCGTCACGACGAACGAGACCGGGGCCTTCGAGGTCCCGCTGGCCGGCGGTCTGCGGATGCCGCGCGCCGCGCAGCTCAGTCTGCGCGTCCACGGCGCCAACGCGAACGCCGTCGTGACGTTCGCCGCCGACGACATCGGTGCGCACGGGCTCGTCGGCTCGCTCCATCTCCCGCAGTTCGTCGCGCCTCTGCCGGTGAGCATCGTGGCCGCACTTGCGGCGCTGGCGCCGCCGGCGAAGCCGACCGACCCCGACCCGGCGCTCGACAACCCGGCCCAGCTCCCGGTCGTGCGGGTCGGCGAGTATGACGACTGCCTGCTGCAGTACGGGGCCAACAAGTCGATCGACCGCTTCCAGTACGGCGTCTTCTTCCGGCTCGTCGAGCCGCGCGCGAGCATCCTCACGCGGGCCAGGCGCGAGCGGATCGGCGACAACACGTTCACCTTTCTCGCCGACTACGCCACGAGCGCCACCATCGCGAGCGCGACCGGCGAGAACGTGTCGTACGTCGAGCGGATCCCGGTCGAGCAGCCGATCAGCATCGACGGCTTCCGCGACCAGATCATGGGACTGCAGGCCAACGGGACCTACACCGGCGACGAGACGCGCCCGATGGCGGGCACGCTCGGGCTCGGCTACGTCCTCACGATGGCGCAGCAGTGGACGCTGCAGGGGCTCGCGCTCGGCAATCTCGTCTACTCGCTGCCGCTCGCCCCGGGTGAGCAGCAGCAGGTCGCGGTCTTCGAGCGCGTCGACACGGCGCAGGTCTACGAGAGCGAGTTCCTGACCGAGCAGCAGGCCCAGCAGCAGAGCGCGACCGCCGACACCTCGACGCAGGCGACGTTCGAGTCGGCGTTCAGCGAGGCGGTCAGCGGGCGCTCGACGTTCCAGACGAGGTCGGAGTCCTCGAGCTGGGGCGCGGCCTTCGTCTTCGCCAGCGGCGGCAGCGGCGAGTCGTCCTCCAGCGGCGTCTCGACCCAGTCGCTGCAGGGCCAGCGCAACACGGCGCAGGAGGCCGCCCAGTCGACGCACTCGGCGGCCGAGAGCCAGGCCTCGGCGCGGCGCTCGGCGTCGCGCACCGGCATGCGGCTGGCCAGCGCGAGCGAGTCCGAGGGGGTGACGACGAAGACGATCACCAACCACAACCACGCGCATGCGCTGACCATGCAGTACTGGGAGGTCGAGCGGATCTACGACGTCACCACGGCGATCGACGGCGTCACGCTCACGGTGCTCGTCCCGCTGCAGGTCGTGCGCTTCATGGCGCCCGGGCAACCGGTGACGCTGAACAACCCGGCGCAGGTCGACACGCGCGGCGAGGTGCTCGCCCGTTACCAGCTGATCCTCAGGCACGCCGACGTGCTCGAGCAGGCGCTGCCGCGCGCCTACCGCCACGGCCTCGCGATGCTCACGCAGTTCGCAGCCGACCCGACCGCGAAGGTGCAGGCCGCCGGTTCGGCCGCCGAGGACGTGATCCGCTTCACGCTCACCGGCAGCTTCCTGCAGTGCGAGGAGATCTTCGTCACCGTCGTCACCGACCATGGCACCCGCATCGGCCCGGTCCGGCTGACGAACAACGCCCAGCACATTCCGCGCGACAAGTTCACCACGCGCGAGCAGCTCATCGACTGGCTGATCCAGCAGCGCCAGTCCGGCGCGCAGGCCTTCGACGGTGCGCTGGCGCTGCCCCAGACGATGAACCGCACGAGCGTCGTCGGCTTCGAGATCAGCCGCACCTTCGACAAGATCTCCTACACGCTGCGCGATCCGGCGCTGGAGGAGCTCGAGACGCTGCAGGCCCAGTTCGGCTCGCTGACGAGTTGGGTCGAGACGGCGATCGGCGGCTTCGTGCCCAGTCTTAAGCCGCGGACAACCGTGACGCTGTCGACCGCGGAGCTCGAGAGCACGCTCGGCGGCCCACGCGCCCACACCTTCAAGGCTGCGATCGAGGAGCTCGACGCCGCCGGCAACGCCGTGCCCTCGCCGCAGGAGGCCTACGCCAACGACCTCCTCAGCGTCGAGTTGCCGCCGCAACGCTATCCGGTGCCGGCGCGCCAGCTTCCGCCGGTCCTGCGCTATGGCGAGATCCTGAAGATCGAGCAGATGGCCGAGCACGTGGCGCGCCGCACGCTGCACTACTCGCACGCGGTCTGGGCGTCGATGTCCGCCGAGGAGCGCGCGATCCTGCTCGAGGCGTACACGATCGGCGTGCCGCCCGGCGGCATAGTGGACGACACGCAGATGGTGCCGCTGCTGAACTGCGTCGAGAACCGCGTGCTCGGCTACTTCGGCAACTCGATGATCCTGCCGTTCTTCATCCCGCAGTCGCTGGCCGAGCACAGCGGCGCGGATGGCCAGAAGATCGATCCGGCGAAGATCCACGACGCGCTGCTGGCCTACCAGAAGGCGACGTTCCAGCCGCCCCGTGCGACGATCGCGTTGCCGACCCGCGGCGTGCTCGGCGAAGCCGTGCTCGGCAGATGCCCGTCGGCCGAGAAGATCGACATCACGCGCTTCTGGAACTGGCAGGATTCCCCGGCCGACACCGCGCCGGCGATCGCGCCGGTCACGCTGCCGACGGCCGCCGGGTCGCTCGCGACGGGCGAGACCGCGCCGAGCGCGCTGACGCAGCTGCCATCGCTGATCAACAACGTGCTGACCGCGCCGACGCCGGACACGTCGCTGCTCAAGCAGCTCAGCACCGACGCCGCGAGCCAGAAGGACTTCAGCACGAGCCTCACCGGCGCCGACCAGCTCGCGGGCCTGGTCACCAACGCGCAGAACACGGCGAACTCCGCGCGTGCGGACGCGCTGAAGACGACGAAGGACTTGCAGGCACAGGCGATGGCGACCGTCGGCAACATCGTCGGCGGCATCTACGGCGCCAACCCGACGGCGGGCTCCAACGCGGCAGCCGCGGTCAGCGGTCAGGGCGCCGGCACCGCCCCGCCGGCGACCGCCAAGCCCGCGACGACCGGTGCCAAGCCGGGCGGAAGCGCGCCTGCCGGCCCGGGTGCGCCGACCGGCGGCGGCACACCGACCGGCGGCGGCACGCCAACGGGCGGCGGCACACCGACCGGTGGGGGCTCGCCCGTGAGCGGCGTACCGGGCGGACCGACGCCGACCCCGGTGGGTCCCCAAGAGAACGACGACGACGTGACGAGCTGATCGGAGCGCATGCGCGATGTCCACGGAACCTAAGCCGCTGATCGCCGCCGTCGAGGCCGGCCCGCTGCTGCCGACCGACCCCGTCACGCCGCCCCCGCCGGCCCCACCGCCGGCGCCGACAACCGACCCGACGACGACCACGACCACGACCACGACGCCGCCGGACACCACCACGGGCGGCGGCTCGGGCCCTACGACGATCGACGACCAGTTCGCCGTCCAGGCGGCCAACAGCCTGATCGGCCTGATCACGAACGCCACCTCGCAGGACGCGCTGGAGGCGCAAAGCATCATCCTGCGGCGGATCGCGCTGGAGGGCGACGTCGTGCCGTCGCGCATCCCGCCGCCGCGCAACATCACCGAGATCGGCGGTTACCTGAACCTCCTCGACACGCTCGGCGCAACCGACATGCGCGCGCAGGCGCTCGCCGGCATCCTCGGTGTCGCGGGGCCGAACCCGCCGCTCGGGTGGGTGTCGAGCGCGACGCCGCTGTCGTTCGCGTCGATCGCCAACGATCGTCCCGAGGGGGCGATCCAGGCGACGCTGCCGGTGACCGTCGCGATCCGCAGCGACTTCGCGGCGGCACTGACCGCCGCGCTGCAGTCGGTGCGCGCGCAGGGCTGCCTCGTGCCGCTGGCCGGTGGCCCGTCGTGGCTGCCGTCGGCCTCGATGAACGGGACGTCGCCGGCCGACGCGCTGCCGTACCTCGGTCGCGTGCTGACGGTCGCGTCCGCGGCGGCCTGCGTCGACGCGACGACCGACGCGCTGGCGCTCGTCCGCCTGCAGGGCGCGACGGAGCCGTTCGCGCTCGCAGCGCGGGCGAGCGGCCCCGCCGCGGCGACGGTCCCGCCCAAGGCCTATGAGGCGATCCAGTGCACGGCGACCGCGTGCGCGCCGGTGACGCTCGCCGCCGCGACCTTCGTCGCGCTCGCGCCCGTGCTCGCGACGGCCGGCTTCTACCCACCGTCCCCGCTACCGGCGCCGACGACCGCCGCCGACGCCGCCTGGGCGCGACTGACGAACGTCACGGGCCTCGTTGCGGGGACGACGAACCTCGGCGACGAGCTCTCGCTGCTGTACGCGTGGAGCGACATCGCACAGAGCGTCTTCGCCGACGCCGTCAACTGGACCTGGAACGGGACGGCGTTCGCGCCGTAGCAGCGCCGCGCCGGCCCGCGGCGCGCTTACTCGTGTGCGCCCACGCGGCCGGTCGAGCAGGCCGTTCACCGACGAACGGTCCGGTAGTGCGGCGGCTCGTTTGAGGAGCAGCGTGCGCTCACGCTCGTTGTGTGTGAGCGCGGCGGCGTGCTGGCCCTGGAGGCTGAGATGCAGGCCGTCGACATCGCGCACGCGCACGGTGTGGCCGCGGTAGCGCATGCTGTCGCGGTAGCCATCGGGCGTGAACAGGCGATCGAGGAGCACGACGGTCACGCCCGCGACGCCCGCCGCCGCCGCCCGGATCGTGGCGTTGATCGCGGCCGTGATCGGCGCCCTCTGGGCCTGGCGCGGGAGCGGGATCGTCAGCCAGTACATCCGGCCGCGACCGCCGCGTAGATAGGAGGTCCAGATCAGCCCGAGGCGGCGCCGGTACTCGTCGATCCAGGGCTGCGCGCAGCAGATGACGGTCGCGCCGGCCGGCGTGGATGTCGCTGCTGACGCTCGCGACGTCCGCGAGCTCGTCGCCGAGGAAGCTGTCGAGGCCGATCATCAGCGAGTCGCCGGTGGCGAGCAGCGTCGGCAGCGCGGCGCTCCCAGCGGCGCCGCTTCCGACGCGGATCTCCGCGCGTGTGTGCTTGTCGCGGATCCGCAGGTCGATCCGGATGACGCCGCGCCCGCTCGCGGGCAGACGGCGCGACACGACGGAGACCGCCCGCCGGAAGCGGATCGTCCGGCAGGACTTGCGCCGTCCCGGCGCCGTGACGCAGAGCGTCGGAGTGACGCCCCCGATGCCCCAACCCGGGCTCAGGCCCGCGCCGGCCACGCCGAACTTCGCACCCGCGTAGCTGCATTCGCTGCGCACGGAGATGGCCCCCTGGGTGGGCAGCCCGGCGGGGACCTGCGCGGCCGCGGCGAGCGGGGAGCGGGGAGCGCGCCTCGCCGGCGGCGGTCGTCGCGATGCTACAGACCCCAGTGCGACGGTCGCCACGAGCCCAACGCCAAGGCGTGTGGGTGGACGCACAGGCGGCGATGCTAGCCGACCAACCCCCCTCGATCGGCCGGTCCCCACCCGGCCGCCGGACGTCCGCGTGCCACGCGGCGTGGGTTGCGGAGCGCTCGACTACCATCGCCGCCGTGCGTCGGTTCACGCGTGTCGGTGCGACGGGCCTGCTGGCCATCGTGCTGGGGCTCGGCGTCGCGACCGCGGCCCGCGGCGCCTCGACGATCACCGTGACCGACAGCTGCGCGTACGCCGGTGGTCAGTTCGCCGTCGCCGGCACCGGATTTGAGCCCAACCAGCAGGTCGCGCTCGAGGTCATGCCGTCCGCGGACCCCGCCGCCGGGACGCCTTCGCAGGCGCTCGTCGCCACGGCGTCGTCCGTTGGAAACCTGCTCGCGCTGTTCGCCGTCCCCGGCGGATCCGCGGACCCCGTCCTGCGCTCCGTCCGCGCGCGCACGCTCGGCGCCCCGGCATCCCTGCTCGCCACGGCGCCGCTGCGGATCGCGAGCCGCTCGGTGACGGTGTCGGGCGGCGACGGCAGCGCCGGCTCCAGGCAGCGTTGGCGGATCGTGGGGCTGCCGGAGGGAACGCGGCTGTACGCCCACTACCGCCGCGCGGGCCGGACCGTCGCGCGCAGGTACCTCGGCGTCGCGACCGACCCCTGCGGGCGGATGAGCTTCGATCTGCGCACGCTGCCGCGCGGCTTGAACCCCCGCGGCCGCTGGGAGCTGTGGATGACGACGCAGCGCGCGTTTCACCGTCCGGGGAAGGGCGTCTACGTGCGCCGCCGACTCACCGCCAGCGGGCGGACCTCGGGCTCGCGCGTCAGCCCCGGCAACATCACGAGCCGACTGGCGCCGCTCGATCCGCGGCTCACATCACCCGTGACGCACGGGATGGCCGCCGACGCGAGCGAGATCGGCCTGCTCACATTGACCGCCGTCGACATGGATCCGCCCGTCCGCTTCTACGAGCGCGTCGACGACCGTCTCACGCGCCTCGGCACGGGCATCCCGATACCGGGCGGGGAACGCCTCAGGCGCCTGCGCGACGCGACGACGTGGAGCTGCGACCGCCGCGACCGACGCTTCGTCGCGACCGGCCGACGCCCCGACGGGGGACTCGCGCTTGCGACCTTCAGCGTCCGCACGCCGTCGTGCGCGCGCCGCTTCGCGCTCACAACGCCCCGCCGCGTCGCCGTCGGGGCGGTCGTGCGCGTGCGCATCGCCGACCGTTGGGCGCTGGGCGCGATCACGCCGTCGCTGTGCATCACGGCGCCGGGGCAGCGGCGATCGTGCCGGCGAGCCCGGCTCACAGCCGGCATCGCCGTCATCCGCCGCCGCTTTCGCGCGAGCACTCGCGGCCGCTGGCACGTGCAACTGCGGCTGCGCGATCATCGTGTCGCGAGCGCGGTCGTCGTCGCCGGCAAGGGCGCCGTCGCGGCCGCGCCCCCGACGCTGCTGGCGACCGGGGACTCGACGATGCAGGGGGTCGACGCGTTCCTCGGCGACGAGCTCGGCGACGCCGTGACGCTCATCAGCGACGTTCGCATCGGCAGCGGGATCAGCCGCCCGCAGGCCGAAGCCGCTGCAGCGCCGGGCGCGTTCTCGGCCGCCGTGGCGCGTGCGCAGACGACCCGACTGCACCAGCGGGCGACCGTCGTCTCGCTCGGCGCGGCCGAGGGCTTCGACATGACGACGCCCGATCAGGCGCACGTCGCGTGCTGCGACGCGCCGTGGCGAGCGGAGTACGCCCGCCGGGTGCGCGAGCTCATGCAGATCTACGCGCGCAACGGCCGCGGTCGCGTGCTCTGGCTGACGATCCCACTCCCGCGGGCCGAGCGCCGGATCCCGCCCGCGCTCGCCGTCAACGCGGCGATCGTCGCTGCCGGGGCCGGCCTGCCGAACGTGAGGGTCCTGCGGATGGACACGGTGTTCACTCCCGACGGCTATCAGGACGTCATCCGCTACCGCGGTCGCGACGTCGCCGTGCGCGACGTCGACGGCGTGCACCTGAACGTCGCGGGAACCGCGATCGCGGCGAGCATCGTGGCCCAGGCGCTGCGGGGGAGCTGATCGCCCGCGTAAAGGCCCCAGATTCGGGTCGCCCCGCTGCCGTTAGCAAGTCGTCTCGCCCAGCTCGTACATCCGTCCATTCCCTCGGCGCGAGACCCTTCCGCGCGCGGGGCGCGGTACAACGTCAAAATGCGCCAGAGCTCGGCAGCCCCGCCACCTGCAGCGACGGAGCATTCGGTGAGCTCGTCGATGTCGTCATCGACCCGCAGACGCGCACGGTCACGCATCTCGTCGTCGAGCCGCATCATCGCCACTGGCTCGCACGCCTCGTCCCGATCGAGCTCGTCGGCGCCGACACGGTCACGGGCGGCTTGAAGCTCGCCTGCACCGCCGACGAGGTACGCAGGCTCGAGCACGTCCAGCGCTCGGCCTTCCTGGCGCTCGGCGAGGAGCTCGAGCTCGACGATCCGGACTGGGACATCGGCGTTGAGGGCGTACTCGTCCAACCGTATTACGGCTCGAGCGCCGCGACGAGCCATGACCCCGTCGCGACCGCCACCTACGACCGGATCCCCAAGGGCGAGGTCGAGATCCGGCGCGCGAGCAGCGTGACGTCGGCCGACGGCCACAGGCTCGGCCACGTCGAGGGCCTGCTCGTCGACGACGACGAGTACATCACGCATGTCGTGCTCGAGCACGGACACCTATGGGGCAAGCGCGAGGTCACGGTCCCGATCGGCGACGTCGCGCGCGTGCAGCCCGATGCGATCACGCTCGGCGTGACGAAGGACGACGTCAGCGCCCTCGAGCCGGTCGCCGTGCGCCGCTGGCACTAGCAGCCGGCGCCTACAGCTGAGCGGGCGCTTCGATGCCGAGCAGGCCCAGGCCGCGGCGCAGGACCTCGGCCGTCTGCCACGTCAGCCGCAGGCGGGAGTCGCGGACCGCTGGGTCTTCGGACTTCAGGATCGGGCAGTGCTCGTAGAACAGCGAGAAGCTCGACGCGATGTCGTAGAGGTACGTGCAGAGGCGATGCGGTTGCAGCGAGGACACGACGTGGTCGACGGTCGGTCCGAACTGCAGCAGCGCGAGCGCGAGCGCCCGCTCCGGGGGCTCGCGGGCGCGCACGGGTGACGGCGGCGGCTCGGCGCCGGCGAGCCGCAGAACCCGCGCGGCGCGCGCGTGCGCGTACTGCAGGTAGACGCTCGTGTTGCCCTCCAGCGCGAGCATGCGGTCGAAGCTGAACAGGTAGTCGCTGACGCGGTCGCCGGACAGGTCGGCGTACTTCACCGCGCCGATGCCGACCTGGCGCGCGAGCGGCTCGTCGACCGCGCCACCTGTGCCCTGCCTGTCCCCTGCGAGCGGGTGCGAGCCGCCAGGCGAGCGGGTATCGACGCGCTCGGCGATGACGTCGGCGGCGCGGGTGATCGCCTCGTCGAGCAGCGCCACGAGCTTGACCGTCTCGCCCTCGCGCGTGCGCAGCGGCTTGCCGTCCTCGCCGAGGACCGAGCCGAACGCGACGTGCTCGACGGCGACGTCGTCCCCGATCCAGCCGGCGGCGCGGGCGGTCGCGAAGACCATCTGCAGATGCTGGCTCTGCGGGGCGCCGACGACGTACAGGATGCGCTCGGCAGCGAGCGTCCGCACGCGGTGGCGAACCGCCGCGAGATCCGTCGTCGCGTAGCCGTAGCCGCCATCGGACTTGCGCACGATGAGCGCCATGCGCTCGCCCTCGCGGTTTTGGAAGCCGTCGGGAAACGCGCACAGCGCGCCGCCGTCGAGCTCGAGCAGGCCGGCGGCCTCGAGCTCGGAGACCGTCTCGGGCAGCAGGTCGTTGTACATCGACTCGCCGGCCATGTCGTTGGCGCTCAGCGCGACGCCGAGCAGCTCGTAGACGCCTTCGAAGTAGCGCTGAGACTCGGCCACGAGCTGGCGCCAGGCCGCGACGCTCTCCGGGTCGCCGGCCTGCAGAGCGACGACCCGCAGGCGGGCGCGATCGGCGAACGCGGGGTCGCGGGCGAAGTGCGCCTGAGCCTGGCGATAGAGGGCCACGAGGTCCGCCAGCGAGCCCGCGTCCGAGCCGGCGCTCCAGCCCGCCTCGTGGAGCTCCTCGATGAGCATGCCGAACTGCGTGCCCCAGTCGCCGACGTGGTTCTGCGCGACGACGTCGTCGCCGACGAAGCGCAGGACGCGGGCCAGCGCGTCGCCGATGACCGTCGAGCGCAGGTGGCCGACGTGCATCTCCTTGGCGATGTTCGGCGCGCTGTAGTCGATGACGACCCGCTGCGGCTCATGGCCGGCGCCGGCGCCGAGCCGCGGGTCGTCGGCCGTCTCCCGCAGCGCCGCGCCGATCCATGCCTCGTCGAGGCGGAAGTTGATGAAGCCCGGGCCGGCCACCTGCGGCGTCTCGGCGACGCCGGCGACGTCGAGCTGCTCGACGATCGCCGCCGCCAGATCGCGCGGCGCGCGCCCGACTCGCTTGCCGAGCGACATCGCGAGGTTGGCCTGGAAGTCGGCGCCGTGGCGGGCGTTACCGGGCCGCAGCAGCGCCTCGTCGGGCGTCAGCGTCAGCCCGGTGACAATGCTCGCGGCGTCGACGACGCGCGCCGCGAGCTCCCGCGCTGGATCGAGCGGGCGTGAGGGCGCGAAGGACATCCACGTGCGATTCTCGCAGCCGGTGCTCGACGGGCACGCGCCGGCCGTCCGGCCGGCGCCGATCTCCCGCTCGCGACTGCGACCGATGAGAATTCGCGGTGGCAACGGTCCTATAGCCAACAAACACCACGAGGAGGCCCACGATGACCACGGCAACGAGCGGAATCAGCACCATCGGACTGGTCACCATCCCGTCGTCTGACCAGGATCGGTCGATCGAGTTCTATGTCGAGACGCTCGGTTTCGAGAAGCGCACGGACGTCCCCTTCGGCGGCGGCTACCGCTGGGTCGAGGTCTACGCGCCCGTCGGCACGACGGGCATCGCGCTCTCGCCGCCACGCGAGGGCGGCCCGACTTCCGTCGAGACGGGGATCGCCCTGAACACCGACGATGTCGATGCGACGTACGCCCACCTCAAGGAGGCCGGCGTCGATGTCGACGCCGAGATCATGCGCATGGGCGATCCCGTGCCGCCGATGTTCTGGTTCCGCGATCCCGACGCCAACACGCTGATGGTCGTGCAGAGCTCCTGACCGATTGGCCGGTCAGGAGCGCAGTGCGCCGTCCAGATCCGCCCAGATGTCGTCGAGGTCCTCGCACCCCACGCTCATGCGGATGAGGCCCGGCGGGATGTGCTCCTGGCCGGGGTGGGCGGCGCGGCGCTCCATCGTCGTCTCGACGCCGCCCAGGCTCGTCGCGTGCCGGATGACCCGGACCGCGGCGCAGGCGCGATCGGCGGCGCGTGCGTCGGCGAGCTCGAAGCTGACGATCGCGCCGAAGCCCGGGTAGCGCACGCGGCCTACCGCGGGCTGCTCGGCGAGGCGGCGGACGAGCTCGGCCGCGCTCTCGGACGCGCGCCGCAGCCGCAGGCCGAGGGTGCGGGCGCCGCGCAGCGCGAGGAAGCACTCGAGCATCCCCGGCGTCGCGCCGTTGCGGCCGCGAGCGCCGCGCAGCTGCGCGGCGTCTTCGGGGCCGGCGGCGACGGCAACGCCGAGCAGCAGATCGGCGTGCCCGCCGATGAACTTCGTCGCGGAGTGCACGACGACGTCGGCGCCGAGGCGCAGCGGCTGCTGGTGCAGCGGCGTGGCGAACGTGTTGTCGACGACGACGAGCGTCCCCGGCCGGCGCGGCGCCGCGCAGATGCCGGCGACATCCGCGACGTCGAGCAGCGGGTTGGACGGCGACTCGACCCACAGCATGTCGGCCTCCCCCGCCTTCGCGATCCAGCCCGGGTCGGCCGCCGGCAGCCGCTCGACCTGCCACGCGTGGTCCTGCGCGCCGACCTCGGCGAGCTCCGCGACGCCCTGGTAGCAGTCGTCGCCGAGCACCAGATGCGCCCCGCTGGGCAGCCGGCTGAGGATCGCGGCGCAGGCCCCCATCCCCGACGAGAACGCGACGGCCTCGCCGCCTTCCAGTCCGCCGATCAGCGCCTCGAACGCCTCCCAGCCCGCGGTCGCCTCGTTGCGGCTGTAGATCCGCTCGCCGCCGAGCACGTAGCTCGAGGCCGCCACGAGCGGCTGGTTCAGCGGCGCGCCGGGAGCATCGTCGGGCCGGCCGCCGACGATCAACCATGTCTCCGGCTTGACGTCCTCATGCTGTGTCATGCGCGGCTCCAGCGTACGCCCACCGGCGGGATCAGGCCCCTCGCCAGGGCGCAGGACGAGTAGCTCCCATGTCCGGGGGCACAGGAGCTGCGGAACGTCGTCAGGCCTCGAGCAGATGCTTCAGCCGTCGCAGGTCCGCGTCGTTCGCGCGCCGCATCGCCCGCATCATCAACGGCGCCGACAGCGCGGCGAAGCCCGCGGGCTCGCCGCGGTTGCGAAGCGTCATCCTCGTGGCGCCGTCGCCGGCGTCCGCCCAGGCGTAGATCGTCTCCATCGGAAACGGACCCTGAGCGGTGCTCATCACGACCCGCTCGCCCGTTTCGATCTCACGCATCTCGTAGGTGTATTCGAGGGTCCGGCCGAGGAACTGCGCGACGAAGCGCACGCGCGACCCGACGACCATCGGCGGCGGGGTCTCCCACTCGACCGACTTGATGTTCTTGTACCAGGCCGTCGCGTTATCCGGATCCGCGGCGAACACCGCGACCTCGTGGCGCGGCCGTCGCATCTCGATCTCGCTCACGACGTCGACCGCCATCGTGTCGTGACGATAGCGTCGCGCTCAGCCGTCGCGGTCATCGGGAGGTGGGCAAGAACGGGCCTGTGCCGCAAGCCGGCCCCACCGGCGACGGCATGAGGCCTTGCCGACCTCGGCGATAGTGCCCGCGATCTCGTGGCCCGGGACCATCGGGTAGCGCGCGGACCCGTGATCGTTGTGGCCAAAGTGCAGGTCGGTATGGCAGATCCCGGCGTACTCGATGGCGATGCGCACGTCGTCGGGGCGCAGCTCGCGGCGATCGATGACTGCGTGCTCGAACGCAGATCCGGCGGACGGGAGCGACAGGGCGGGCGTCGTGGACATGTGGGCCTTCTCAGACGAGGGTGGAACGGGGTAGCAAACGAGTTGGTTCGTTCACCCCGCTGGGACGAGCGCCTCCGCCTCCGCGTCGGTAAGGGCGATCTCGAGGGCGCGGAGGTTCTCGGCCAGGTGCGCGAGCGACAGGGTCCCGGGTATCGGGAGCATCGCGGGCGAGCGGTGCAGCAGCCACGCGAGTGCGATCTGGCTCTCGGTCGCGTCGTGCGCGGCGGCGATCTCGGCGAGCGTGTCGCTCTGCACGTGGCGCAGCGGGTAGAACGGCACGAAGACGATGGCCGCGGCGGCGCAGTGGTCGACGACGGCGTCGTGCTTACGCTCGGCGAGGCTGTATTCGTTCTGGACCGCGGCGATCGGCACCACCGCGCGGGCGCGCTCGATCTCCTCGACGCTGACCTCGGAGATCCCGATGTGGCGGATGACGCCCCGCGAGCGGTAGTCGGCGGCGACGCCGAGGCTCTCCTCGAGTGCGACGGACGGGTCGACGCGGTGCAGGTACCAGAGGTCGATCGCGTCGGTCTGCAGCCGCGACAGGCTCTCCTCGATCTCAGCCCGCAGCGTGGCCGGATCGCCGTTTCGGTAGCCGCCCTTCGTCGCGATCACCGCGCTGGCCGGCCGCGGGGAGAGCCCGGCGCCGATCGTCGCCTCGCTGGCACCGCCGGTGTAGAGGTGGGCGGTGTCGACGTGCAGGACGCCGGCCGCGACGGCGTCGCGGATGAAGGCGCGGCCGTCGGCGGTGTTCGTCAGGCGATTGGTGCCCAGCCCGATGCGTGGAACGTCGGCATCGCCGAGGCGGATCGTCGTGTAGGGCACGCCTTCACGGTAGCCATCGCCGGCTGCCGCCTCAGGCGACGCAGGCAACCGCGCGAGGGCCGGGCTGGTCGAGCACGGTGATCGAGGCGGACGGGGCCTGACGCTGGCGGCTTTCTCGCGCGCCCGAGAGGATTCTAACTTCTGACCGAAGGACGAAAGGCCCACCGATGATTTCCGGGGCATCTCAGAGTCTCCACCCACATGGCTAACAGAAAAGTAGTTCTCAAGATGGTGCTGTCCTTCGATGGCTTCGCGACGAGCCTCGACGGAACGCATGACTGGATGTTCGAGTTCTTCGGCGACGACAGCGGCGGGTGGAACCTTCGCGCTCTTGACGAGGCCGGGACCCACGCGATGGGCCGACGAAGCTACGAGATGATGGGCCCACACTGGATGGCCGCGGAGGGCCCGGTAGCGACATCCATGAACGAGAAGCCGAAGGCGGTCTTCTCCAACAGCTTGGAGAGCGCGGAATGGGGCCCAGCCGAGATCTTTGGCAGCGACCTCAGCGCAGCCATCGCCGAGCTGAAGGCTCGCGACGACGACGGCACGATCCTCGTCCACGGCGGGCCGAACTTCGCCAAGTCGATGACCAGACTCGGCCTCATCGACGAGTATCAGCTCATCTGGGTGCCCCTCGCGATCGGCACCGGCCACAGCCCCTTCGCGGATCTCGATGAGCACCTGAAGCTGGACCTGGTGCGCGAGCAGCGGTTCGCCAGCGGCGCTCATGGGCAGATTCTCGTCCCGAAGTCCTGAGCCGGGAGATGCATTTTCGACCGGCCCGATCGGAGGACCGTGCCGATCGCCGATCAGTCGTCGGGCAGCGCCGCGAAGGCCTTCTTCGTGTCAGTGGTCGTAACTCGGTAATGCTGGGGTCGGTCAAGTTGTCCCGGCGCCGCCGATCCTAGGAGCGGCGAGGGTCCTGCGCTTCTCGATTCCTGATCGTCTTCAGGAGTCAAGCGGCGCGGCCTTCTCCGGCGAGCGCCTCGCGCCGCGGAGCCCGTCCACGAGGAGCACGACCATGCGCCGGCTGAAGTCGACGCCTCCATCCGGCACCCCCGACCTTCGTTGCACTGGGTGCTACTCAGCCCACCAGCCCCGCCGGCCCTCCACGTCTCCCCGCGGATTCTCGCCGAGATTGGGCGCCCCGAAAACGAGGATCTCGAGGCCCTGCGGCCCGCCTTCGTAGCCGCGCCACGTACCGGGCGGGACCCGCACGACGTCCCACGCCTTGACGTCGACGATCTCGTCGTCGAGCTTCATCCGTCCGCTCCCTCCCACGACCACGTACAGCTCCTCCGGCTCCTGATGCGTGTGGCCGTACGGGAAGCGATAGCCGGGCGGGATGCGCTGATAGCTGAGGCCGGACTGCTCGAGCTCGAGCGCCTTGGTTGCGAGGCGGAACTCCAGGTCCGGCGCGCCGTCGAAGTTGGACCCGACATCGTCGAGGTCCTGCTTGAGGTTGCGGAGCGTGAACGACACGGCGCGACTCTACCCCTCAGATCGAGCGGCGAGCTCAGCTCGCGCCAAGCAGCTTCGCCGTCTCTGCCGCGAACTCCTCGTCGGTCAGCGCCAGCCTGCGCGTCCCGGGAACCTGGATCGCCGGAGCTTCCGGGTTGCGCTCCCGCGACCGCGGCGAACCAGGTTCGCGCGCGCAGCCTTCTTCTCCTTCGCCATCTCACGTAGGACGTTGCGGTCGAACTCGACCTGCTTGTCCTTGTCGAACGTCACCGCGGTGAGCCTCTGCGCGCACACCGCACCGCCCGCGTCCGGAAGGCTCGACGAGTGCCCCAACACGACGGCCTGTCCGTGCGCTGCGCCCACGGAGCTGCGCGGTCCCGAGACCCACTTCCAGCTCATACGGTTCGCAACGCCACGGTAGGCGCCATCCGAGACGCTCGAACGGCCGGCATCAGGCCGGCGAACGCGCCGATCAGGATGGCCGACGCGATGCCGCCCGACCACGCCTCGACGGGGACCACGATGGCCCAGCTCTTCGAGCTCGCGTAAACGGCCGTCGCCGCGGCCCCGGCCAGCACGCCAACGACGCCACCGATGGCGGCGAGCAGGATCGACTCGGCGAGGAACTGGGTCCGGATCTGGGCCTTCGTCGCACCGAGGGCGCGACGCAGGCCGATCTCCGAGCGGCGTTCGAGCACCGAGATGATCATGATGTTGGCGACGCCGACGGCGCCCACGATCAGGGCCACGATCCCGAGCCCGAGGAAGAGGCTGTCGAACGCCCCCGCGGCAGCGGCCCGGGCGGTGAGCACGTCGGACGGCTGGCTGACGTTGACCTCGTTCGCGGCCTCGGGGTTGGCGGTCGGCGCGAGCAGCGCCTGCACCGCGGCCTCGTGTCCGGTGGCGGCGCGCACGTAGATCGTGCTGGGTGGGCCTGCTTCCTGCTCGCCGCGGGCGATGCTGACGTAGCCGAGGTACTTCTTGGCGGCCGGGTAGCCGACGAGGGCGCTGACGTCGATGTCGGTGGCCAGCGCGGAGGGCTCCAGGATGCCGGCGACGTTGAACCACTGTCCTTGAAGCCAGATCCGCTGATCGGCGTGGACGCGGTCTATGCCCAGGCGCTCGGCAGCGACCGCCCCGAGCACGGTGACCGGCTCGCGGGCGGTGCCCGCGTTCAGCCACGCTCCGCGGGCGACGCCGGTGCCCAGCACGGACAGCAGGTTCAGGCTGCTGGCTCGCACCTGCAGGCCGCCACTGTTGGCCGCCGGGATCACCGAGCTGCGGTAGACCCTCGACTGCTTCAGCAATCCGGTGTGCGCCAGCACCTGGACGTTGTCCAGGAGGCTGATCCGCCCGGGCGCTTCGAGCGGCAGGTTCGCGTCCTGCCCGGTGACGCTCTGCCCAGCCTCGACGGTCAGCAGGTTCGTGCCGAGCCGGTCGATCTGCGCGAGCAGCCCGGCCTGGGAGGAGGACGACAGCCCGAGGATCGCCACGATCGCCGCCGTGCCGATCGCGATTCCGAGCGCCGACAGCGCGGCGCGCAGCGGCCGGGCGCGCAGCCCGACGCTCGCCACCCGCAGCCCGTCCTTCAGGCCCAGCCGTCCGCTCACGGCGCTCATCGCAGCTCGCCCTTGCACCCCGCAACGAGAACGTCGGGATCGCGGCCGGTGTCGGAGACCACCTCGCCGTCGAGCATCCGAATCTGGCGCGGCAGCCGATCGGCGAGGCCCGCGTCGTGCGTGATCATGATGATCGTGGCGCCGGCGGCGTTGAGCTCTCCGATGAGCTCCATGATCGATGCGCCGTTCGTGCTGTCGAGGTTGCCGGTCGGTTCGTCGGCGAGAACGATCGCCGGACGCCCGACGAGGGCCCGGGCGATCGCCACCCGCTGACGCTCACCGCCGGACAGCTTGGTCGGCTTGAAGGTCGTGCGGTGCGAGAGGCCGACCCGTTCGAGCGCGTCGTCTGCGCGCTCGTAGCGCTCGGCGGCCGCGACGCCGGCGTAGAGCAGGCCGTCGGCGACGTTCTCGCGCACCGTTGCGTGCTCGGCCAGGAAGAACTGCTGAAAGACGAAGCCGATCTGCCGCGCACGCAGCCGCGACAGCTCGCGGTCGTCCAACTGCGCCGCGTCGACCCCGCCGATCCGGACCACGCCGCTGCTGGGCCGCTCCAGCGTCCCCATGACGTGCAGCAGCGTGGACTTGCCCGACCCGGACGGTCCGACGATCGCCACCAGCTCGCCGCCCTGGACGGAGAAGGACACGCCACGTAGCGCGGCGACCGGTGGCTGCTCGCGGTAGACCTTGCTCACGCCATCGAGCTCCAGAACTGCGGTCATAGCGACGGCACCGCCACCCGATCGCCCGCGCGAAGATCGCCCTGCACCTGGACGCGCCCGTCGGCGGTGTCGAACAGGCCCACCGTCACCGCGACCAGCTCGCGTCGTCCGCCGGCACGCACCACCTCGACCGCGAACCCGCCACCGGACCTGCCGACGAGCGCCGTCACCGGGACGCTCAGCGCGCTCGCCACCCCCGCGGTGGTGATGTCCACTCCGACCGGGGCTCGATCGAGCCCGCGGGCCTTGCCTGGGTCGTCGAGGCTGATGGAGGTGGGGATGGTCGCGTCAGCGGCCTTGCCGTCCTGCCCAGTGGGGGCTTGGGCGATCCGACCGAAGCCGACGACCCTCCCACCCACCGTCGTGTTGCCCGGCAGCGTGATCTGCGCGCGGTCACCCCGCTTGACCTGGCCCTGCTGTGACGGGTCGAGGTCGATCTGCACGTGCAGCGTGCCGGACGTGACGCCAAGGACGGGCGCACCCGGCCGCGCGGATGCACCGGGCTGGCCGCTGACCTTGGCGATCCGCGCCGTCTCGGGCAGGAACACCACGTCACCAAGGGCAAGCGAGCCGTTCACGCGAACGCCCTTGCGGCGCTGGAGATCGGAGAGCGCCTGCTCCGTCGCGGCGGTGAAGGCGTCGGCGGCACCGCGCACGTGCAGGTTGCGGTTGAGCTGCCGGACGTCCCGACCGCCATCGCCCACGTGCAGCGCGCGGTAGGCCGGCACCGTGCCACACAGCAACAGCACCGGCTTGTCGTCGACCCGGTACAGCACGCCGCCGCAGTCGACCTTGTCGCCGACCTCGGGCAGCTCGGTGTACGTCCCGCGGGCCTGGTTGATCACCGCGTATGGCGAACCGTCCGGTCGTGCGCGGTAGGTCAGGGTCCCATCCTGGGAGACGACGGCCGAGAGCTTCCCCTGTCTTACCTGCGCGGTGTTCGCCGACGCCGCCTGCGCGGTCGCGGTCGCATGCTGGCCACCGGACGCCACGACCACCCCGCCAATGACGGCCACGGCAACCAAGATGGTCGCGCCGGCCAGCACCCGGCCTTTGCGCCTCATCCGCCCTGTCCCCCCGCCGCCAGTCCCGAGACGGACCGGCACTTCTCGATTGCGGCGTTGAGGATGGTCATGCCACCGGGCTTGTCGGTCGATGGGATCTTCGTCGTGTCGATGGCGGGCTCACCGTTGACGGGATCCGGGAAGTCCTTCACGCCGTTTGAGCGAATGCACGCCGCGAACTTGAGCGCCCCCGACTGCTGCTTCGGGGTCCGCTTCGAGCTCAAGGCGCCCGGGGGTTCCAGGTCCTTGCACGCCTTGACGGCCTTCCTGAACACTGCCGGACTCACACTGACGCCGTAGGCGTACTCGCCCTTCGGATCCGGGTCCGGGAAGTCGGGGACGCCGTTGCCACGCATGCACTCCGAGAACTTCACCGCCTTGGCCTGACCCGTGGCCTTCTTGGTCACGCCGGTGCCGCTGCCGCCGGCGGTGGCGCTGCTGCCGGCGGTTGCGGTCTCGGAAGCTGCGTTCGAGCCACAGCCCGCGCCGACGAGGCCGAGCATGGCGATCAGCGCAAGGGCGGCCAACGGCTGCGGATTTCTACTCATGGGTGCTCCATAGGTGTCGGGTTGCGTTGACCAGGGTTGTCCGCGGACGCTTGCTGGTCACGGCTGCATCCTTGGATCCTGCGTGGGGTCGGCGTACATGGGAGGGCAGCCGTGAGCGATCGCTTCGGGGCGCAGTTCGTAGCGGCTTGCGCTTGTGAGCCGTACTTCGAGATCGCCTCGCGGAAGAGCTGCTCCTGGTATCGCGCCGAACGCCAGCCGCTGTCGACGACGAACGCGACGCCGTCGTCCGCGGCATCCGTCGCCGCGTCGCGCAGCGCGCTAAGGAGGTTCGGGTTGAGTTTGGCGACCCCCGCAACCGCGTCCTCGAAGACCGTCGTCCCGCCGGGGACGCCCCCGTCCGCCTCTCCAAGCCCACCACGGTGCTCGCTGCGAGCGTCGCCAAGCGCACGAGGGAGCTCACTGCGAAGGGCGTCGATCGCTGATGCGCCCGTCGAGAACGAGGCTGCCGGCGACTGGTTGCCGAGGGCTACGGTGATCGCGGCCACGAAGACGAGCAGGCCGGCGACGCGGAGCCTGCGAACCCGAATCCGGCCCCGACTCTGAAACCGACGGGTCGTCGTTCGTGCTGGTTCGCGGTAGCTCACGCCGCCATTGGACGCACCGTGGCGTTGCCAGCACGTATGCGGATTCCGATACGCCGGCGATATGTCTGCTCGTTAGCCTCGGAGCGTGCGTGTGTTGATCGTGGAGGACGAGCCATACATGGCGGAAGCGATCCGCGACGGCCTACGCCTGGAAGCGATCGCGGCAGACATCGCGGGTGACGGCGACACCGCGCTGGAGCTGCTGAGCGTCAACGCCTACGACATCGCCGTCCTCGACCGTGACGTTCCCGGTCGCAGCGGAGACGAGGTCGCTGCGCGCATCGTCGCCTCGGGCAGTGGCATGCCGATCCTCATGCTCACCGCGGCCGACCGTCTCGACGACAAGACCACCGGGTTCGAGCTCGGCGCCGACGACTACCTCACGAAGCCGTTCGAGCTTGCAGAGCTCGTGCTCCGTCTCAGAGCGCTCGACCGCAGGCGCGGACACAACAGGCCGCCGGTGCGAGAGATCGCAGGTCTGCGGCTGGACCCGTTTCGCAGAGAGGTCTACCGCGACGACCGCTACGTCGCGCTGACCCGCAAGCAGTTCGCCGTGCTCGAGGTTCTCGTCGCTGCAGAAGGCGGTGTCGTCAGCGCCGAAGAGCTCCTGCAACGGGCGTGGGATGAGAACGCAGACCCGTTCACCAACGCCGTTCGCATCACGGTCTCGGGGCTGCGCAAGCGGCTCGGCGAGCCGTCGATCATCGCCACCGTGGCGGGTGCCGGATACCGCATCAGCACCCAACCAGACAGCGGGCGCGAGGGAGCAGATCGTGGATAGAGCGCCCGGTTTGAGCGTTCGCCTCAAGCTCACCCTCAGCTACGCCGGCTTCCTCATGCTCGCAGGCGCCGTGCTGCTCGCGGCCGTGTGGCTGTTCGTTCTGCGCTACCTGTCGCCAAGGCTGACCTTCCGCACCTTTGGGTTCGTCTACAGCCATTCCGACCCGCTGCACGGGTTCGCCTATCCCGCGGCCGTCGCGCTGGCGTTCCTGCTGGTGGTCGGTCTCCTCGGAGGCTGGCTTCTGGCCGGCCGCATGCTCGCACCGCTGACTCGCATCACCGACGCGACGCGCATGGCCACGACCGGGTCGCTCTCCCACCGAATCCGGCTACCGGGCCGTAGAGATGAGTTCCGCGAGCTCGCCGACGCCTTCGATGCCATGCTCGCGCGGCTCGAAGCACGCGTCGCCGAACAGCAGCGATTCGCCGCCAACGCCTCCCACGAGCTGCGCACCCCACTGGCGATCACGCAGACCCTTCTCGACGTCGCCCGCAACGATCCGGACCGCGACAGCGGCGAACTCATCGACCGCCTCCACGCCGTCAACGCCCGAGCGATCGACCTCACCGAGGCATTGCTCCTGCTCAGCCGCGCCGACCAGCGGTCCTTCACCCGAGAGCACGTCGACCTGTCCCTCCTGGCGGAGGAAGCGACCGAAACGCTCCTCCCGCTCGCAGAAAGGCATGGCCTCACCATCGCGACCTCCGGCGACACGACCCCCACGTTCGGCTCACACGCGCTCCTGCTGCAGCTGACCACGAACCTCGTGCACAACGCGATCGTCCACAACCTGCCCGGTCAGGGCACCGTATGGGTCACGACCACCGTCAACCCCGAGCGTGCGGTGCTCACGATCGAGAACACCGGCGAGAAGCTCACCCCACAGTTGGTCTCGACGCTTGACGAGCCGTTTCGTCGCGCCACCGAACGCCTACGAACCGACCACCCAGGGGCCGGCCTCGGCCTGGCGATCGTCAAGAGCATCGCCCAAGCCCACGACGGAACCCTCACCCTGACCCCCAGGGCCGGTGGAGGCCTCTGCGTCACGGTGCAGCTACCTGCCGCGCCACCGCACACTGGCAGATGACGCTCGGGTCGCCAGAGTGTCCGATTTCAGTCGTGCCGACGGTGGAGGCTGATGATCCAGACGCTGAACGCCACGTACAGCGTCACGGTTACGACGGCCGGTCACGGAGTGCCCGCGGCGCAAGCTGGTCGTGTCGGAAGGGCCGGTGGTCGGCTAGGATCGTCGCGGACTGGCGGCCGTGTGGCACGGGCGCTCGCCGGATCGCCCGCTGGGGAGGCTGGCAGTGAGGGAGCGCTCGAGAGCATCGCGGGTAGGGGAGCGCTTGTGGGAGCGCGAGCACGTGTTCGCCGCGCGAGAGCGCGCCCTCGAGAGTGCCCGGGCGGGGAAAGGGACCGCCCTGTTCATTGTCGGCGAGGCGGGTCTGGGCAAGACCTCGGTACTCGAAGGGGCAGTCGATCTGGCCGCCGCGCACTTCGACGTGGGGCACGGTCGTGGCGAGGAGATGGAGCAGATGCTGGCGTTCGGCCTTCTCGGCCGGGCTCTTGATTCTCTGGACGCCAGGCCTCTGGATGTTCGGGATGGAGCCGAGCCCGCGATCGAGCCTTCGGCGCCGTACCTGCGAGTGATGCGCTGGGTGGAGGCGCGAGGCTCAAGGCCGCTGCTGCTCGCGCTGGACGACCTGCATTGGGCTGACGAGGACTCCATCAACCTGATCGCGTTCCTCGCGCGCCGGGCCGGGCGATTCCCGCTGGCGCTGATCGCGACTCTGCGCCCGTGGCCGTCGCTGGCGCACGAGGTCTGTCGCAGCCTCGTCGAAGCCGGGCATGCGACTGCCGAGCGCCTGCGTCCCTTGACTCGCAGTTCGGCGGGCGCCCTGCTCGCCAGTCGCTGCGATCGCGACATCTCCGCGATCTCCGAACGCGACGCCTGGGAGCTGTGCCGCGGCAATCCTCTCCTGGTCGAGCAGCTGGCGATGGCGTTGCAGCGCGGTGAGGGCATACCCCAGGCGACGGATGGAGGATCGAGCATCGGGGAGCACCTGCTCCTGGCCCGCTTCGCCGGACTTGACCGCTCGAGTATGGAGTGCGCTCGCTGCGCCAGCGTCCTGGGGACGAGCTTCAGGCCGGAGCTCGCTGCCGAAGTGGCCGGGCTGGAGGGGCGCGAAATCGACCGGGCGCTCGAAGCGCTCTTTCGTAGCGGCCTGGTGGTCGAGGCGGATGGTGGCCTTCTCCGCTTCGCCCACCCGTTGTTCGCCCAGGCCATCTACGACGATCTTCCCGCGCCGGTTCGTCGCTCCGTTCACGGCCGTCTCTTCGAGATCCTGTCTGGGCGCGGGTTTGACCAAGAGGCGGCCGAGCACGCCCTGCGGGCGGACCTCGTCGGCAACGAGAGTGCGGCGCTGGTTCTCGAGCGGGCCGGGCGTGCCGCGCTGATCGCGGGGGCGGTCGCTGTCGCCGTTCGCCATCTGGAGGCCGCGGTCAGGTTCCGTGGGAGCCGGGGTGATACCGGCCTGCTGTTGGCGCTCGCCGAGGCGCTCGTGGGCATCGGCCGCATGGACGACGCGGGCGCCGTCTGTGAGCGGCTACTGGCCGAGCACGCCCTTCCCTGGCCAGATCGGATCGAGGTGCTGCGGATGCTCGGCCGGGCGCTCCTTCTCACCACTGGAGCAACCGACCGCGGCGAGCACGCGCTCGCAGAAGCGGTGCAGATCGCGCTGGTGCACGATGCGGCCCGTGCCGTACAACCATTGCTCGACCAGTCGATGGGCGCCTGGCTGGCGAGCGGGCCGGATCGCGCCTTTCCTCTCGCCGTCCGTGCGCGCGAGCTGGCCGCAGGCAACGACGCGGTGCGCGAACACGCGCAGGTGGCCTGTGGCTACCTCGCCCTCGTTCGGGGAGATCCCGCTGGGAGCGAGGGCGCCGCCGGCCTGCAGCGACACTTCCGCGACCGCGCGGGCGGCCTTGCGCTGGACCCGCTCGATCTCGGGTGGCCGTGGTCGAGCGCCTGCCAGTTGGCGATGAGCGCGAATTACCTCGAGCGCTACGAGGAGTCCCAGCGGATCTTCACCCAGATTCGCGCCGCAGTGGAGCGAGCGGGTGCAGCCAGCTCGATGGCGGTGGCGGCGGCGCACATCGCCAGCATCGCCGTGCGACGAGGCCGGCTGGAGGAGGGCCTGGAAGCGGCGGTTCGCGCCGCGGAATTCTCCGAGCTCACTCCCGCGGTTCTCCCCTACGCCCACATCGTACGCGCCGAGGCGCTGCTCTGGCTCGGTCGCTTCGACGAGGCCCAGCGCTACTGGCTGAAGGCGGAGGAGGACCCGCATAGCTGGTTCGCGACGCTGTGGATCGCGCACGTACGAGGCCTGCATCTGCTGTGGCAAGGCGACGAGCGTGCATCGGAGGTGTTCCTGATGGCCGAGCAGGTGTCCAACTCAGCCGGAATCCGCAATCCCAACCACCTGCACTGGGGCGGGCACGCGATCGCCGCCCATCTGGACGTCGGCCGCGAGACCGACGCGCTGCGGCTCGTCGAATGGCTGGATGAGCGCGCCGATGTCCTCTCGCTTCGCTGGCCGCGTTTCGCGGCTACGATCGGGCGAGCTCGCCTGGCTGAGCGCGCCGGCAACGAGGACGAGGCCGAGGCCGGCTTTCGCGCGGCACCGGGGATCCTCGACGGCGTCGAGCTACCGCTCCAGCGGGTCGAGGGCCTGCTCGCCTACGGCGGCTTCCTGCGCCGCCACGGGCGCGCGGTGGACTCCCGCGCGCCGCTCGGCGAAGCGGTGCGATTGGCCGAGGCCAACGGCGCCCGCTGGCTGGCCGAGCAGGCCACCGGCGAACTGCGGCTCGCCGGCGGCAGGCGCCGGAGCCCGTCAGGGGATCGTGATCAACTGACCACCGCCGAGCGGCGCGTCGCCCTGGAGGCCCGGGCCGGGCACACCAACCCCGAAATCGCCCGCCGCCTGCATCTCTCCCAGAACACGGTCGAGACCCACCTGAAGCGCATCTTCGCAAAGCTCGAGATCAGCTCACGGCGCCAGCTCGCCGCACTCGACCTAGGCCAAGACGCGCTCGAATCCGCCTATTGATCACGGAGAACCAGGGTTGCTGACGACGCCGAGGCGAGACACCTTTCGGCTGTGGCGTCCACGGAAGAGAGTCCTCTCCGGCACGGCCCGGGCAGGGTCGTTCTGCGGCTGACCGTCGATCCGGGCGACCCGCTGACCGGCTCGGTCGCGGTCCAAGGCCAGTCCGAGAAGCGGTTCTGC
This sequence comes from Solirubrobacterales bacterium, assembly GCA_038260305.1. GTDB lineage: Bacteria > Actinomycetota > Thermoleophilia > Solirubrobacterales > Solirubrobacteraceae > CADCVQ01. The sequence continues at coordinate 123,181 of JBBSNY010000001.1, read as the reverse complement.
GGCTGGATCGAGTTGATGGCAGCGATCAACGCGGCACGCGCCGTGGACGAAGACCGGCAACGGTAAATATCACGGTGTTCCCGTGACGCGAGCCGGGACGATTGCAGCCTACTGTGCGGCGACCCTCGACGAGCCCAGATGCGTGCGGTGAGTGCCGGTCGCGTGTCGGTTACCCAACCGCGCCTACGGTCCGCGAGCCACCGGGTCCAAACCAATCAGGAGGAGCTCGCATGTTCGCTTTGCTGCAGGGGGAGCGCACCACGTTCATGCGCATCTCCACGAAGTCCCTCATAGCGTTGGCCGCCGCAGCGACCGCCTCCCTCGCCTCTGGAGCTCCGGCCCAAGCGGGGCGGGTGACGCTCGGCTACGACACGGGCGAGCACAAGATCACCGTCCCCGCAGGCGTCAGCACGTTGAACGTCTTCGCCGCTGGCGGCACCGGCGGCAAGGGCTATCACGTCTCGTCGGGTGGCCGCGGCGCGTGGGTCGCAGGCGACCTGCCGGTCACGCCGGGCCAGGTCCTCTACCTCCGGGTCGGGGGCAACGGCGCCGACGGCAATACCGTCCGGAATTCCGGAGGCATCAATATGGGTGCAGGTGGTGGCGGTGGTGCCTCCGACGTCCGCAGCAGTCCGGGCTCGTCCGGCCTTGGGTCCGACACGAGGAAGCTGGTCGCCGCCGGCGGCGGCGGCGGCGGATTGAGCCGGCGCGAAACAGTCGATGCGCCAAGCGCCGGCGGTGACGCGCAGCGTGACGGCACCGCGTCCGAGAATGGGACGCGTGGCGGGCACGCGGGCGTCCCCGTCGGCAACGGTGCCGGTGGATGCGGCCGCAACTCGGGCTTTTGCGGCAGCGCCGGGTTGCTGGGCTTCGGCGGCAACGGCGGGCAGGCAAGCAGCACCTTCGACTCGGGACCCGCGGCGGCGGGCGGCTTCAACGGCGGTGGCGCAGGCGGGCAGGGCGGCTACTACAACACGGACCCCAGGACGGGGTTGGCCCAATTTACCTCCCCCGGCGGCGGAGGCGGCGGCGGCCGCTACGGTGGCGGCGGTGGCGGGTGGAGCGCCACCTACAGCGGAACGCCCGGTGGCGGTGGCGGTGGCGGCGGCTCGAACCTCGTTCCGGCCGGCGGCTCGTCTGGGATCGACACGATCGCGAACCCTTATCCGCGCATCGCCATCACGTACACGGAGACGGTGGCGCCGGTGGTCTCGCTCAACGCCCTTCCGGCGCTCAGCACCAACGCGTACCCCGTGTTCTCCGGCACCGCCGGCACGCAGCTCGGCGACAACCCCCGGATACGGGTGACGCTCTACGTGGGCGCGTCGGCCACCGGTGCTGCATGGACGCTGTTCGACGCCGACGCAAACCCCACGACCGGGGCGTACTCGACCAGCTACCCCGGCGGCCCCCTTCCGGACGCGACATGGACCGCCGTCGTATCGCAGACGGACCGCGCCGGCAACACCGGCAAGAGCGCGCCGGTGACGTTCACGATCGACCGCACCGCGCCCGTCGTGACGCTCACAGCAGTGACGGTGTCGCTCCTCCGCGTCCCGGTCTTCACGGGCTTCGGCGGGACGGGCGCCAACGACCTGGGGACCATCACCGTCCGTGTGTATGCCGGCACGAACCCATTCGGGACTCTCGTCGACACGCGGACTACCACGCGCGTCCCCCTGACTGGCCTCTACACCGTCGTGGGCAAGTCCCTCCCCAACGGGACGTACACCGCGATCGCGTTCCAGTCCGATTCCCTCGGGCACGTCGGCAGTAGCTTCTCGCGGACGTTCGTCATCAACGCAATTCTATGAGTCTGTAGTTCTGCTGACAGCGTGCCCGGGCCGCACCACGGCCCGGGCACGGCTGTCGATGGCACGAGGACCTGGAAATCAAGGTCAACCCTCGCATGGGAATCGATCCCGACGTCCCGAGCGCAACTCCGGGAGACCCGGGGACCGGGCGGGTCAGGGCGCGTTACAGCCAGGTCTCGCCATTGGCGAGATCGGTCCGGCCGGGGAACTCCTCGAGTTTCGCCTCGAGCGACTTGACGATGCGTCCGATGTCGGCCATGGTCCGGCGGTAGTTGCCGGCCATGAAGACCATGCCGTAGTGGCCCGGGCCGCCGGGAGTGATCGCTTCGTGGTGAAGCACGCGGAAATCGACGAGGTTGTTGGTGACGACTGCGCGGCGCTCTGCGCGCGCGACGTTGAGGACCTCGCTGTCTGAGAGCGCCTCGTGCTGTGGGTTCCGGTTGATCGCTTCGACGTCGTGGCCGCGCGCGCGTAGCTGTTCGGCGATGACCGCCGAGAGCATCTCGTCGAGCAGGAGCTTCAACGCTGCAGTGCGGCTTGGCCGGCCAGCCACGCGTTGTGGGCATGAGTGGCTTCGTGCTCGTTGCGTTTGATCCATTCGTCGATCTCGTCGACGAATGCGCCGTAGTACGCGACGGCCGCCTGTACGAGCCCAAGCGGGAGGCGGAGGTGATCGGCGGTTTCGGCGATGTCGCCGCGTCGACGTTTGCCGGTGACGTAGATGACGCCGGCGAGCGGCACCTCGTCTCGGTCGGTCATGTCGGTGTACATCGAGAGGATCCCGCACAGACGCGCTTGCGCGGATTCCGGGACATATTTGGGACATGCTGCCCCAACGGACCACCCTGAAATACAAAGCTCCGCATTAGCGGGGCTTTTCTAACGCGCCCGAGAGGATTCGAACCTCTGACCTTCGGTTCCGTAGACCGACGCTCTATCCAGCTGAGCTACGGGCGCATGGGGTCGTGCAGTGTAGAGCGGAGAGGGCGGGATTCGAACCCGCGATGGGGGTTGAGCCCCATACTCGCTTAGCAGGCGAGTGCCTTCAGCCACTCGGCCACCTCTCCTTGAGGCTCTGCAGCAGTGTAGACGCGACGTCGTGCTCATGCGATCGCGCGGGCTCCAGGCGCTACCGTCCCCGGCTCCGGAGGGGTGGCAGAGCGGACGAATGCACCGGTCTTGAAAACCGGAGTCCGGTAACCCCGGACCGCGGGTTCGAATCCCGCCCCCTCCGCTCAACGGCCCGCGCCGCTCGCGGACGCCGCTCGTTGGGAACCGGAGAGCTCTCAGGGTGCGACGCCGGCAGTGGGGAAATTCCTCAACTGCCCCGAGCGCCGATGGCGTCCGCGCGTCACGGGCAGCCGGGGAGAACGCCCTAGCGGACGGTGAAGCGCACGAGGTTGCGCGCGGCGCGCGAGAACGCCGTGGTCCGGTTGCCGAGGCGGTCCGTCGCCCGCACGCGTACGAAGTACCTCCCGCGCGGGAGTCTCGCGGTCCGCTTGAGCTGAAAGCCCCAGCTCGTGCCGCTGCGGCGCACGCGGAAGAACAGCGCCCTCGCGCACGAGCGATGGGCGAGGTGGCGGCGCCCATCGAAGAACAGGCAGCCCGGCTTGCCGGCGCGCCGCCCCGTCGGCACGTAGCGCAGCGCGAGCTCGACGCTGCGCACGCCCGACGGGTCCGACGCGTGGCCGCGCAGGCGCGAGTGCCGGCCCCCTCGCCGGAGCGTCGCGTCGCGTCGCGGCGTCGTAATGTCAGCGCGCGGCGGTTGGCTGTCGCCGGAAGCGGCGGCCCCAGCCGACGACTCGTGCCCGTGCGGCCCGGCGAGGTCGTCGAACATGTTGCGCGCGAACTGCTGCAGCCGCGGGTCGACGCGGTGCTCGGCCAACTCGTAGCCATCGAGCCCCCACGAGAACTGAAACGACCCCGCGGCGAAGACCCGCGCGCCCGACGGCGCGGTGTAGACCGTCGCGTCGGCGTCGTTGCCATGTTTCTCGGTCTCGTAGGCGAAGAAGACCGTCCGCCCGGGTTCGTCGCAGCCCGGGTCCAACCCGTCCCACTCATAGCCGACGAGCCCGGTCAGCTTGTCGCCAGCGGCGAAGCCCGTGCCGCGGTACCAGGGATGACTCAGCGACGCGGGCTGGACGGTGTAGTCGATCGGCTGGCCCCGGCTCAGCCCACCGTGCGACTGCACCCCAAGCAGGGTGCACTCCGGCCGCGGCGCGTCGAGCTTGCGGAACTGCACGGTCGTGCGGGTGCGATCGGCAAACGGGTCGGGGGCGGAGTCCTTGTAGCCGACGATCGTGCGGTAGCCATCTTCGTAGCGGACCTGCCAGAAGCTCGTGTTGGCGCCCATGAATGCAAGATCGACGCCGGCATCGCGCGCGGCCTCGTAGCCGTCGCGCTGCTCGCGCGACCAGTACTCGTCGTGGCCGGCCGTGATGTCGAGCTCGTGATGCAGTAGCTGCGACGGGTCGCGCGCGACGTCGACGTCCGTCGTGTAGGTGACGTCGTAGCCTTCGCGCTCGAGGAAGCGCGCGAGCTGGACCTCCCAGTCGAAGTAGGACTGCCCGCCGGCGCGGGTGTTCCAGTAGGGCCGGTTGAACGACACGCGGTTGGCGGGCACGGAGTCCGAGCTGCCGTTCGGGTACAGGCTCTTGCCGCCCCAGTTGTTGTAGGCCTGCCACGTGCTGACGGACGCCTGCACGAGGATCGCGGAGTGGCGGCTCGCGGGCGCACGCACGACGAACGGCACGAGCGTCCCCTTGCCGGCGCTCGGACCCGAGGCGAGGACAAGCTTGGCGACGTAGTAGCCGCTCGACCAGGCCGCCGGCACGACGAACGTGTCGGTCACCGGCCAACCCGCGTCGAGCTCGCCGGTTGACCGATCCGGGGCTCGAACCGGCCGCGCCACACCGGGCTTCGACCGGGCGCAGGACGGGGTGCAGGCGAGCACGTCGGGCAGCGTGCCCGGATACCAGCCGACGCGGTAGAAGACGACCCGATACCTCGCCGCCGGGGTCGTGCTGACATGTAGATGCAGCTTCTCGCCGGGCAGCGCGCTGACCTCCGACGTATAGCCGTCGATCGCCCCGGCGGGGGCGCGGTCGACGGCGTCGAAGTCGGCCCCGGCCGACGCGGCCGAGACGAGCCCGACGAATATCGCCGCGGTCGCCGCGAGCAGCCGCACGGCCCGGGTGACAGCGCCCGCGGGCACCCCAATGCATGGCATCTCGCTGAGACTACTAGCGGCCAGACGGCCAGAAGCCAGACGGCGAGACGGCGCGGGATCAGGTCGCGGCCTTCTCCGTCAGCGCCCCGTTGAAGCTCGGCGCGGCCAGCCGACGGCGCAGCGATATCGTGCTGCCGCTCTCACCCGGCTGCACGTCAACGACGTCCATGAGCTCGCGCATGAGCTCCATCCCGCGACCACGGTCCGGGCTCTTCGTCGTCTTCCAGCCGCCGCGGTCACGGACGGTGATCCGGACCGTGCCGTCGGAGCGTTCGAGCAGCACGTCGAAGTTGTCGGCACCAAGCTCGTAGGCGTGCTCGATCGCGTTCTGGCAGGCCTCGTTGCAGGCCATCGTGATGTCGTGCGTCTCGACGGCGTCAGCGCCCGACTCGACGAGCCAGCGGCGCACCGTCTCGCGCGTCGACGACAGCGCACCGGGGTCGCCGGCCGCCTGTACGACGACGCGGTCCTCGAGGCGCGCCAGCGCATGCATCGTGATCATCGTCACGTCGTCGTCCTGCGCGAGGTCCGCCCCGAGGCCGGCGAGCACGCGATCGCACAGCAGCGAGGCGTCCTCGCCGGCCTCGGCGCCAAGCACGGCGTCGCGCAGCAGCGCGAGCCCCGTGTCGAGCGACTGGCTGGACTTCTCGATCAGCCCGTCTGTGTAGAGCAGCAACGTCGAGCCCGGCTCGAGCACGACCGTGCGCTGCACGTAGCGCGGGGTCTCGACGACGCCCATCGGCGGCGACGGCACGTCCTCGAGATAGCGCGCCGCGCCGTCTACACCGACGACGAGCGGCGGCGGATGGCCGGCATTCGTGTAGCGCAGGCGGCCGGTCGCCGGCTCGAAGATCGCCAGCACGACCGTCGTCAGGACGCAGTCGCCGAGCCCCAGGGCGAAGCGGTTCAGGCGCTCGGCCATCGACCCGCTGTCGTCGGCCTGCATGACGATCGCCCGCAGCGCGCTGCGCATCTGACCCATCGTCGCGGCCGCCTCGATACCGCGCCCCACGACGTCGCCGATGACGACCGCGACGCGGCCACCCGCCAGCGCGATCGCGTCGTACCAATCGCCGCCGACCGTCGCGCCGTCGTCGCCGGGCAGGTAGCGCGCCGACAGCGCGATGCCGGGCACCTCCGGCAGCCGGCTCGGCAGCAGCGAGCGCTGCAGCTCGCGCGCGATCCGGCGCTGGCCTTCGTACAGGCGCGTGCGAGCGATCGCGAGGCTCGCCCGGTCTGCCGCCAGGCGCAGCAGGTCAACGGTCTCCTCGTCGAACTCGCGCCGCGTCAGCGAGCCGACGAGCACGCTGCCGATGACTTGGCGCTCGGCGACGAGCGGCACGGCGAGCAGCGAGCTGATCGCCGGCCCGAGCGAGCTCGCGTCGACACCCGAGGCGGGAACGTCCAGGATCGCGACCGGCCCGCGCTCGCTCGCCACCCGCGCCACGACATCGTCGCCCGCCGAGCGGCTGCTCTGCACGACCGTCGCGACGCCATCGGCGGCCCGCGCCACGACGCCGTGCTCCTCGTCGGTCAACACGACCGCCGCCCGATCGACGTCGAGCGCCTCCAGCAGCCGGTCGAGGACCTCGCGCAGAAGCTCCTCGAGATCTTCGGCGCCGAGCGCCGCGACGGCGATCGACTGCATCAGCCGCAGGCGCTCGGACGCGGCCTCGGCCTGCGCGCGGGCGGACTGCGCGCGGATGAGCTGCTCACGGTCACGCTCGGCGCGGCGGCGCTCGCGCAGATCCTGAACGTGGAGGATGAGTTCCGCGTCGGCGCCGTCGCGCGCGCCGGTCAGCGACACGCTGACGAGGACCGGGATCGAGGTTCCGCCCACGCCCGACAGCCGCCGCTCGATCTCGTAGCGCGGGATCGCCGCAGCCCGCAGGCGCGCGCGCTGCGCGTCGTCGACACCGGCGTCGGCCTTCGGGCCGAGCTCGTCGAGGGTACGCCCGACGAGCTGCTCGGCGGCGCGGCCGACGGTCTCGCAGAGCGCCCGGTTGACGCGCAGCAGCCGGCCCGAAGCGTCGGCGCGGGCCATCCCGATCGGCGCGTCCTCGAACGTCGCGCGCAGCAGCTCCTCGCTCTCGGAGAGCGCCCGCGCGCGCTCGTAGCTCTCGACGAAGACCTCGACCTTCGAGCGCAGGACGACCGCATCCAGGGGCTTGAAGAGGTAGTCGACCGCGCCGGTCTCGTAGCCGCGGAAGACGTTGTGGGGCTCCTTGCTGATCGCCGTCACGAAGATGATCGGCACGCTGCGCGAGCGCTCGCGCGCGCGAATCAGCTCGGCCGTCTCGAAGCCGTCGAGGCCCGGCATCTGGACGTCGAGCAGGATCACGGCGAAGTCGTCGCGCAGCAGCGCGCGCAGCGCCTCGTCGCCCGAGCGCGCCTTGACGAGCCGGCAGCCGGTCGGCTCGAGCACGGCCTCGAGCGCGAGCAGGTTCTCGTCGCGGTCGTCGACGAGCAGCACCGCGGCGTCCCTCACAACGACCGCGCTTCCACGTCGCCGGCGACCAGTGACTCGAGCAGCGGCCCGATCTCGGCGAGCGACACGACGCGCGCGCCCGGCGTCGCCGCCAGCGCCGCGTCTGGCATCTCGCGCCGCTCGGCCGTCTCGGGGTCCTGCACGATCGCCGTCCCGCCGCGCAGCGCGATCCGCGCCAGCCCGTCGGCGCCGTCGGCGTTCGCGCCCGTCAGGACGACGCCCGCGACCCGCTCGCCGAAGGCATCGGCCGCCGAGCTGAACAGGACATCGATCGAGGGGCGGCTGTGATGCAGCGGTGGATCGACCGACAGCGCGACCGAACCGCCCTCGACCAACAGGTGGTAGTCAGCCGGGGCGACGAGAACGACGCCGGGATCGAGCGCCTGCTTGTCCTCGGCCTCGGCGACGGGCAGCGAGCAGCGCGCGCCGAGCAGCCGCTCGAGACGCCCGTCGTCGTAATCGGCACGCCGGTGCTGTGCGACGACGACCGCCGCCCCGAAGCTGGCCGGCAGCGATCCGAGCACATGCTCGACGGCATGCAGCCCGCCCCACGAGGCGCCGATCGCGACGAGCTCGACGGCCATCACCGCCGCCGCCGGAAGATCTTCTCGGTCGCGTCGAGCGGCTCGTAGTCAGCCGCGTGGCGCGAGTGCCGGATCGACTCCTTGCGCCCGAGGGCGAGGATCGCGTTGCGCGTCATGCTGTCCGCGAACAGCTGGAGCACCTCCTCCTGCAGCTCGGAGCCGAAGTAGATCATGACGTTACGGCACACGATGAGATGGAACTCGTTGAACGAGCCGTCGGTCACGAGGTTGTGCTGGGCCACGACGATCCCCGCGCCGAGCGCCGGGTCGAAGCGAGCGCCATCACCGTCGGCGGTGTAGTACGACGAGAACGCCTCGACCCCGCCTGCGCGCAGGTAGTTCTCGGTGTAGCGCTGCATGCGCTCGAGCGGGAAGACCCCGGCGCTCGCGCGCGCCAGCGCGGCGTCGTTGATGTCCGTCGCGTAGATCCGCGTGCGCTCGAGCAGCCCCTCCTCGTGCAGCGCGATCGCCAGCGACCAGCTCTCCTCGCCCGTCGAGCAGCCGGCGTTCCAGACGCGGATGAAGGGGTGCGTGCGCAGCAGCGGGATGACGCGCTCGCGCAGCGCGCGGTAGAAGCCGGGGTCGCGGAACATCTCCGTGACGTTGATCGAGAGGTCGAGCAGCAGCCGGTCCATGCAGGCCGGCTCGTGCAGGATGCGCTCCTGCAGTCCCGACAGCGTCTGCAGCCCCTCGCCGTAGACGCGGTGCCACAGCCGGCGGCGCAACGAGGCGATCGCGTAGCCGCGGAAGTCATATCCGTAGCGGCGCTGGATCGCGTCCAGCAGGAGCTCTGTCTCAAGCCGTTCGCGTGCGTCGTCGTGGTCGGCGCCGATCACGCGTACACCAATACCCGGATGCGCGATCCGCTGCCCCGCGACCCCCGCAACCGCGCGCGCCGAATTCTCAGAACAGCGCCGGCAGCGAGTCGCGCCCGCTTGCGTGGATGCGCTCCAGGCGCTGCGTCGCGACGCGAACGGCCTCCTCGCTGGAGTCGACGAGCACGTAGGTCCGATCGTGCTTGGCCGCGACAGCGCCGAGCGTCCCGCTGCCGGCGAAGAAGTCCAGGCAGGCGTCGCCGGGGCGCGTCGAGGCGAGCACCATCCGGCGGATGATCCCCTCCGGCTTCTGGGTCGGGTAGCCGGTCTTCTCGCGACCGTTGGTTGGCACGATCGTGTGCCACCAGACGTCGGTCGGCAGCTTGCCACGCACGGCCTTCTCCGCCGTCACGAGACCGGGTGCCATGTATGGCTCGCGATCCACCTCCTCGGCGTCGAAGTGGTAGCCGTCGCGATCCTTGACGTAGACGAGGATCGTGTCGTGCTTGGCCGGCCAGCGTCGTTTCGCCCGCGCCCCGTAGTCGTAGGCCCAGATGATCTCGTTGAGGAAGTTCTCGCGTCCGAAGATCTCGTCGAGCAGCAGCTTGCAGTAGTGCGCCTCGCGGTAGTCGATGTGGAAGTAGAGCGTCCCGCTCTGGCTCAGGACGCGCCGCGCCTCCCGCAGCCTGGGCTCCAGGAACCCGAGGTAGTCGTCGAACTCGTCCGCGTAGGAGGACTCGGCGAGCAGGCGCGTCGTATAGCGCCGGCCGCCGAACCCGGTCCTGTCACCCGCGTCGGCGTCGGCGCCGGCTTCGGTCGCCAGCGTTCGCCGCACTTGAGCCTTGCCGGTGTTGAACGGCGGATCGATGTAGATGAGCTCGAAGGCGCCGTCCGGCAGCTGCGAGACGACGTCCAGGCTGTCCCCGAGGACGATGCGGTTCGGCGGCGGAAGCACCCCGCGCAGGCTATGCGACACGGCGGAGGGTTCAGCGCCGGGTCACGCGTACAGCCAGACCCGCATGAGCGAGATGAGCTGCTCGATGTCGACCGGCTTCGTGATGTAGTCCGACGCGCCGGCCTCGATCGACTTCTCGCGGTCGCCCTTCATCGCCTTCGCCGTCAGGGCGATGACCGGCAGGTCGGCGAAGCGCTCGTCGGCACGCAGCGCGCGCGTTGTCTCGTGGCCATCCATCTCGGGCATCATCACGTCCATCAGGACGAGGTCGACGCCGGAGTCGGCGTGCAGCGACTCGATCGCCTCGCGCCCGTTCTCGGCGAAGCGCACGACCATCCCGCGCGCTTCGAGCGCACTCGTCAGCGCGAAGACGTTGCGCACGTCGTCGTCGACGATCAGCACGCGCTTGCCCTGCAGGACGGCGTCGGTCGTGTGTAGCTGCTCGAGCATCCGCCGGCTCTCGGCGGGCAGCGCGCTCGGGGCACGATGCAGGAACAGCGCCGTCTCGGACAGGAGGCGCTCGGGCGATCCGGCGTCCTTCAGGATGATGGAGTCCGCGTAGCGGCGCAGCTTCGTCTCGTCGCGACGCGTGAGGTCGCGGCCGGTGTGGATGATGACCGGCACGTCGCGATGGCGCTCGTCGTCCTTGAGCTGGTCGAGGAACGCGAAACCGGTCATCTTCGGCAGCTTGAGGTCGAGCACGATGCAGTCGAAGCTGCGCTGCGCGAGCTCGGCCAGCGCCTCCTCGCTCGAGCCGACCGCCGTCACCTCGACGTCGTCGCCGGAGCCGACGAGCTCGGTGATGCTCCTGCGCTCCGCGTCGTCGTCGTCGACGACGAGCAGCTGGCGCACGCCGCGGTCGAGGAACGTGGCCGCCGCCGCGAACGCGCCCGCGAGCTCCTCGGCGTAGGCCGGGCGCGTCAGGAAGCCCGCCGCGCCGGCGCGCAGGGCGCCGTTGCGCTCGCCGCCCTCGGCGACGACGTAGACCGGCACGTGGCGCGTGCGCGGGTGGTGCTTGAGCTGATCGAGGATCCCCGCGCCGCCCGTGACCGGCACGGAAAGAACGATGAGGTCCGGGACGAGCTCGTGCGCGAGCGTCAGCCCGACGCTGCCGCGCGGCGCGACGATCGCGCGGAAGCCGTGCTCGCGCGCCTGCACGAGCGCCCGCTTCACGGCCTCGGCGTCGTCGTCGATGACGAGCGCGACACGGTCGCCGTCCATCAGCAGCGCGCGGTCGTCCGGGGGCGCGGCCGCCGTCTCGCCGTCGTCGCCGGGTTCGATCGCGGCCAGTTCGAGCGCGCCCCCGACCGGCGCCGCGGCCATCGGCGCGTCGATGACCGCGGGGCCGGACGGCGCCGCGACCGCGGGCCCGGGCGCGTCCGCGAGCTCGACGTAGGCCGGCAGCAGCAGCTCGAACGTGCTGCCCTCGCCGGGCGTGCTCGTCACGCGGACCTCGCCGCCGAGCACGCGCGCGAGCTCGCGGCTGATCGAGAGGCCGAGGCCGGTGCCGCCGTAGCGCCGGCTCGTCGTCCCGTCGGCCTGCTGGAAGGACTCGAAGATCAGCCGCAGCTTGTCCTCGGCGATGCCGATACCGGTGTCGCGCACGGCCATCCTGAACTCGTACGTGCTGCCCGTCGGCGCCGCCTCGTCGCTGCCGCCAAGCCGCACTTCGACCTCACCGGACTCGGTGAACTTGAACGCGTTCGAGAGCAGGTTGCGCAACACCTGCTGGACCTTGTCGCCGTCGGTGAAGATTGTGGACGGCGCGTCCGGCGCGATCTCGATCCGCAGTTGCAGCCCCTTCTGCTCGGCGACCGAGCCGAACGCCCGCTCGACGTAGTCGCGCAGCGCCTGCAGATCGAACGGCGCCGGGCTGATCTCGATCTTGCCTGCCTCGATCTTCGTCAGGTCGAGGATGTCGGAGATCAGCGACAGCAGGTCCGCGCCGGCGGTGTGGATCGTCGAGGCGAACTCGATCTGCTTGTCGCTGAGGTTCGCCTCGGGATTGTCGGCGAGCAGCTTGGACAGGATCAGCAGGCTGTTGAGCGGCGTACGCAGCTCGTGGCTCATGTTCGCGAGGAACTCCGACTTGTACTTCGAGCTGACCGCGAGCTGCGCGGCCTTCTCCTCGAGGTCTGACCGCGCGCGCTCGATCTCGACGTTCTGGACCTCGATGTCGCGGTTCTGACGGCTCAGCAGCTCGGCCTTCTCCTGCAGCTCCTCGTTGGTCTGCTGGAGCTCCTCCTGCTGGCTTTGCAGCAGCTCCTCGGAGGCGCGCAGCGACGAGGTCTGCTGCTCGAGCTCGGCGTTTGAGTGGCGCAGCTCGTCCTGCTGGGATTGCAGCTCCTCGGATTGGGACTGCAACTCCTCGGCCAGCGATTGGGACTGCTCGAGCAGCTCCTCCGTGCGGCGGTTGGCGATGATCGCGTTCAGCACGACGCCGAGCGTCTCGGCGAGCTGTTCGAGGAACGCCTTGTTGACGTCGGAGAACGCGCGCATGGAAGCGAGCTCGACGACGGCCAGCACCTGTTCCTCGAACAGGATCGGCATGACGATGATGTTCACCGGCAGCGCCTCGCCTAGCCCTGACGAGATGCGCACGTAGTCCGCCGGCGCGTCGGTGACGAGGATGCTCGAACCCTCGAGCGCCGCCTGGCCGACGAGTCCCTCGCCGAACTTGTAGCGGTTGGAGACGGCCTTGCGCTGCTGGTAGGCGTAGCTCGCGATCAGCCGCAGCTCGGGCCCCGAGCCGCGTGTGCCCTGCGAGACATCAGGCGAGCGGGGATCATCCGTCTCGGCGAGGAAGAACGCACCGTGCTGGGCGGAGACGAGCGGCGAGATCTCGGACATGATCAGCCGCGTCACGGTCTTCAGGTCGCGCTGGCCCTGCATCAGCCCGGAGATCCGCGCGAGGTTCGTGTTCAGCCAGTCCTGCTCGGCGTTCTTGCGCGTCGTCTCGCGCAGGTTGGCGATCATCTGGTTGATCGTGTCCGACAGCTCCGCGACCTCGCCGCGGGCCTCGACGGCGATCTGGCGCGTGAGGTCGCCCTGCGTGACCGCGGTCGAGACCTCGGCGATCGCGCGCACCTGTGTCGTGAGGTTGCCGGCGAGCTGGTTGACGTTCTCGGTCAGGTCGCGCCACGTGCCCGACACGCCCTCGACCTCGGCCTGGCCGCCGAGCTGGCCCTCGGTGCCGACCTCGCGCGCGACGCGGGTCACCTCCGCCGCGAAGGACTGCAGCTGGTCGACCATCGTGTTCAGCGTCTTCTTGAGCTCGAGGATCTCGCCACGAGCGTCGACGGTGATCTTCTGCGACAGGTCGCCGTTGGCGACGGCGGTCGCGACCTGGGCGATGTTGCGCACCTGGTCGGTGAGCTTGTCGGCCATCGAGTTGACGTTCTCGGTCAGGTCGCGCCACGTCCCGCTGACGCCCTTGACCTCGGCCTGGCCGCCGAGTTTGCCTTCGGTGCCGACCTCGCGCGCGACGCGCGTGACCTCGGCCGCGAACGACGACAGCTGATCGACCATCGTGTTGATCGTCTCGGTGAGCTTGAAGATCTCGCCCTGCGCCTCGATGTCGATCTTCTTGCTCAGGTCGCCGTTGGCGACGGCGGTCGTGACACGCGCGATCGCGCGCACCTGGCTCGTGAGGTTGCCGGCCATGAGGTTGACGTTGTCCGTGAGGCCGCGCCACGTTCCCGATACGCCCTCGACCGTTGCCTGGCCGCCGAGCTTGCCCTCCGTGCCGACCTCGCGCGCGACGCGCGTCACCTCGGCCGCAAACGCCCTGAGCTGGTCGACCATCGTGTTGATCGTGTCCTTCAGCTCGGCGATCTCGCCCTGCGCGTCGACGGTGATCTTCTTCGACAGGTCGCCGGTCGCGACCGCCGTGGTGACCTGCGCGATGTTGCGCACCTGGTCGGTGAGGTTGTCGGCGAGCTGGTTGACGGACTCGGTCAGGTCGCGCCACGTCCCGCTCACCCCCGCGACCTCGGCCTGACCGCCGAGCTGACCCTCGGTTCCGACCTCGCGCGCAACGCGCGTGACCTCGGCCGCGAACGAGGAGAGCTGGTCGACCATCGTGTTGATCGTGTCCTTCAGCTCGGCGATCTCGCCCTGCGCCTCGACGTCGATCTTCTGCGTCAGGTCGCCCGTCGCGACGGCCGTCGTGACCTGCGCGATGTTGCGCACCTGATCGGTCAGGTTCGAGGCGAGGAAGTTCACCGACTCGGTGAGGTCGCGCCACGTTCCCGACACGCCCTTGACCTCCGCCTGGCCGCCGAGGCGCCCCTCGGTGCCGACCTCGCGAGCGACCCTCGTCACCTCGTCGGCGAACGACGAGAGCTGGTCGACCATCGTGTTGATCGTCTGCTTGAGCTCGGCGATCTCGCCGCGTGCGTCGACGGTGATCGACTGCGACAGGTCGCCGTTGGCGACGGCGGTCGTGACCTGCGCGATGTTGCGCACCTGGCCGGTGAGGTTGTTCGCCATCTCGTTGACGGAGTCCGTCAGGTCGCGCCACGTGCCGGACACGCCCTCGACCTCGGCCTGGCCGCCGAGCACGCCCTCGGTGCCGACCTCGCGCGCGACGCCCGTGACCTGCTCGGCGAAGACCCGCAGCCTGTCGGTCATCGAGTTGATCGTCTCGGCGAGCGTCGCGACCTCACCCTTCGCCTCGACCGTCACCTTCTGCGACAGGTCGCCGTTGGCGACGGCCGTCGTGACGAGCGCGATCTGGCGCACCTGGTCGGTGAGGTTCGAGGCCATCGTGTTGACGGAGTCCGTCAGGTCCTTCCACGTGCCGGCGACCCCGGAGACCTCGGCCTGCCCACCGAGCTTCCCCTCGGTGCCGACTTCGCGGGCGACGCCGGTGACCTGCTCGGCGAAGACGCGCAGCGTGTCGGTCATCGAGTTGATCGTCTCGGCGAGCGCCGCGACCTCACCCTTGGCCTCGACCGTGACCTTCTGCGTCAGGTCGCCCTGCGCAACGGCGGTCGTGACGGTCGCGATCTGGCGCACCTGGTCGGTGAGGTTCGTCGCCATGAAGTTCACGTTCTCGGTCAGGTCGCGCCACGTGCCGCTGACGCCCATGACCTCGGCCTGACCGCCGAGCTGGCCCTCCGTGCCGACCTCGCGCGCGACGCGGGTCACCTCCGCCGCGAACGAGGAGAGCTGGTCGACCATCGTGTTGATCGTGTCCTTGAGCTCGAGGATCTCGCCGCGCGCCGCGACGGTGATCTTCTGCGATAGGTCGCCGTTTGCGACCGCGGTCGTGACTGTCGCGATCTGGCGCACCTGATCGGTGAGGTTCGTCGCCATCGAGTTGACGTTCTCGGTCAGGTCGCGCCACGTGCCGCTGACGCCCTTGACCTGCGCCTGGCCGCCGAGCTTGCCGTCGGTGCCGACCTCGCGCGCGACGCGCGTGACCTCGTCGGCGAACGAGCCGAGCTGGTCGACCATCTCGTTCACGGTCGTCCCGATCGCCGAGAACTCACCCTTGACGGGCTGGCCCTCGATCGTCAACGCCATCTTCTGGCTGAGGTCTCCGCGCGCAACCGACTGGATGACGCGCGAGATCTCGGTCGTCGGGCGGACGAGGTCGTCGATCATCCCGTTGACGGACTCGACGGTTGCGTTCCACGTCCCGTCGACGGTGCCGAGCGAGACGCGCTCGGTCATCCTGCCCTCCCGCCCGATGATCCGGCTGACCCTGGCGAGCTCCTTCGCCTGGCGAGCGTTCAGCGCGATCAGCTCGTTGACGCGCTGCTGGACGTCGCCGATGACGTCACGCCGGCGCGCGCGCAGACGTACGGAGAAGTCGCCGTCGCGGGCGGCCGTCAGGACGCGCAGGATCTCCTCGAGCGCAAGCTCGTCGCGCGAGGACGGCCCATCGCCATCGGACGTTGCCGGCGTCTTCGCGGCGCTGGACGCCCGCTTGCGCCCCACCGTGCCGTCCGTCGCCATACGCCCTCCGATCGCTCACCCGAAACAGCCTCGGCAGGCTATACCCGGGTAGCGCTGCGGGCGCTCACTGCACGCGCGCGCCCACCCGCCCACGCGACCCGCGGCATGATCCGCGACCCGTGTCCACTACGTTACGGGGAGTGGGTTTCGCGCCGCAGCGCGCGTCGGACGCAACGAACCGGGAGGCCGTAGATGGCGGAAGTTGAGGTCTGGGAGGAGTCATACGCGGCAGCGGCGGCGAAGGACGGCATCGAGCTCGAGCCGCAGACCTTCACCTGGGCGTCGGAGCCCGGACACCTCGCGGTGGCGTACCTCGCTGACCAGTCCGGCGATCCCGCGATCATGCAGCGAGCCGAGATCGGCGCACCCGCTCTGCAGGAGATGTTCCGGCGCATGAAGGGCCTCGATCCCGTGCTGCAGTCCTGCCGCCTGACGAAGCCCTACCCCGCGGTGCTCGTGCACATGCCGACGGCAACCCTCGTCGAGCTCGACTGCAGTCTGCACTTCTCCTCCGGGCGGCTGCAGACGCTCGACCTCTACCCCGGCGAGGTCCCGCTCGGCTTCGACATCAAGGAGTACAAGGAGCTGTGTCGGGAGTACGGACCGAAGGTCGACCGCTGGCGCTTCGGCCTGGCGTCGAAGACGTTCGGCTTCCACGGCATGCAGAACGAGCGCGCGTACCGCGACGCCGTGCGCGACATCGCCGTCTGGGTGATGGGCTTTCCGCCGCTGTTCCGCGTCCCGGCCATCGACGAGGACGGCGAGGCGGCGTACGAGCGCTCGAAGGACAAGCTCATGAAGAAGCTCGGCGGCTGAGGTTCCCCGGCGCGTGGCGAAGGCAGCGAACCCGGCCCCGACCGATCGCTG
The DNA here is from genome assembly GCA_038260305.1 of Solirubrobacterales bacterium. GTDB lineage: Bacteria > Actinomycetota > Thermoleophilia > Solirubrobacterales > Solirubrobacteraceae > CADCVQ01. The sequence goes on along the minus strand of JBBSNY010000001.1, from coordinate 106,465 downwards.
CCCACGCTGCGACGGGTCCGTCGGCTGCGCGATTGCGACCGGCACGTGCTGGTGCGCGGAGGTGACGCTCACGCCCGAGCGCCAACGCGAGCTCGCCGCGCGCTTCGACGGCTGCCTGTGCCCGGCGTGCCTGCGCGAGCTCGAGCGCGCGGACTGAGCTTGGCCCGCACGGCGATTGGTCGCGCCGGGCATCGGGCGTCAATCAGCGAAGCCGCGGGCGGCCGTCGCCCGCCCGGCGCGTGCAGATGAAGTCGTAGTGTTCGTACTGGGCCTCGTTGCGCGGATCACAGCGCTGACCTCGCGCCAGGCATCCGCTCTGCCCGGCGATCGTGGCCGGGGTACACGCGGTCTTCGAAGCGGCATCGCCGCTATCGAGCCCGATCGTCATGCCCCAGGCCGCCACCTCGAAGACGAGCAGCAGGCTCGCCACACCGAGGTACCTGTTCAGCGGCCTCATGTGCGTGTCGTTGCGCGCATGGATGTCGTCGTAGGTCGCGACCAGCCGCTTGCACAGCCCGGCATCGCGCTGCGCCTCGCTGGTTTGTTCGGACAGTCTGATCAGCGACATGCCTTTGCTGATCTCCTGCAGCCGCTTCTTCTCGTTGCGCGGCAGACCCGGAAGCAGCACCCGGAGAATCGACAGGAGCGACATGACGAAGAAGCCCAAACCTATGTATGCGAGCCAGACGTACGCGCCGGAGTCCAACGCCCGTCCACCGAGGAACGACACGGCCACGGACGTGCCGGTCAGCAGCGCACCCGCGACGACGCGGCACTCGCGCACATCGGCCTGCTGCTTGAGGACGGACTCCCGCGCAACGACCAGAGCTTCCTTCGCGACATCAAGATCCGGCGCGTGCACGTCAGCCGTCGCGCATCAGCGCCGCATCACACATACGCTGCGGTCGAGCAAGCTCAGCGAGGAACGTCGGCGTCAGGCTACTTGCCCAAGACGCCGCCGGACTCCTGCTGGATCATCTCGTCGATCGGCTGCGGTTCTTTGGGCATGACCTTGCGAGAGAACACTGCGCCGTTCGGAATACGAGCTCAAGAGCGATTTTCGGTACGAAATCGGTATCACATCCGTACCGGGGGTAGTCTCAGCACATGCAGACGCCGAGCGTCAGGGTTGCACATGGCTTGTTGCTCGACGGGCAGAGGATCCTAGATGGCGCGCTAAGCCGCGCCGACTTCCTCCGAGAGATCGGCGTCAAGAACAACTCGTTCCGCTCCTCGGCGGGAGATCTCGGCGCTAGGGCAAGCAGCCCCGGCCTTCGCTTCTTCGACTCGTCCACGTCGAACAGCATCGGCTTTGGTCCGGGCGCCGGGCTCGTTCTCGGCATCTCCATCGGGATCACGAGTCTGCAAGTCGCAATCGTGGATGCGAACGGCTCGCTGCACCACGAGCACCGCAGCGACGCTCTCCCGCAGCAGCTGGCACTTGCGCCGATGGACTTGTTGCGGCGCATACGGGAAGCGGCGGCAACAGTGCTGTCCGACGCCCTCGCTGACCCGCGCCTGCTCGTAGACGAGGCGCTGCCATTCCTCGGGGTCGCCGTGGCCTGGGGCGTTCCGATCGATCGCGACAGACGACCGTACGGCGCGCTGCTGGGCCACCCGTCGTGGCACATCGGCGCCCCGCTCCAGCAACGGATAGCGACGGAGCTCGGAGTCCCGATTCAACGATCACACGCACTCGGCATGGGACCGGCTGCGGCGCTCGCGATCGCCTGGAGACGTGGCCGCGACCCCGCGCACCGTCGCCAGACCCACACGAGGATCGTCATGGCCGTGCGCTTGGGCGGGGCCATCAACGGCGGAATCGTGATCGTCGAGCCCCCACGGGCGTCTCCCGAGCTCGGGCAGACCTCCGGCTTCCTCCGAAGCACCCTCGTCGGGGGGCACGACATGCTCGCCGGCGAGTTCGGGCACCTCCCGCTGGACGCCGCCACAGTCGACGCGTACAACGCGGACCGCCCGGCCGGTCTCGGACCGCTCACCCCGCGACGATGCTCCTGCGCGGCCCCCGGCGACCCCGCCCCGAGTCATCTCGAGGCCTACTGCTCAACCGCTGCGGTTGCGCACCGGATCGCTCCCGGCAAGCCCGTGGGAGAGGTCATCAGAGCGATCTTGATCGAACCGCGCAGCCCAGCACACGAGCGGGCGTTGCAGGATGTCGGTGCCCTCGCGGGACGTGCGCTCATTGGGCCGGTCGTGTGCCTGAATCCGTCTGCGATCACGTTGTTGGGGCCGCTTGCTGCTCCGACAGTCGCCCAGGCGGCGATGCGAGGTCTCGCGGACCAGCAGCCATTCGGAACGGTTCCCGATATCCGTGCCCTCCACGGCTTCGTCGAACTCCAGGGGGCGGCGCTCGCCGTCCTCAGAGCCCGCGTACATCGGCGGTTCGGCGAACTCCTCGGGGGACGCAAGGAGCACACGTACAGCCTGGTAAAGAGCCTGACGACGCCATTGGTCAAGCTACCTTGGGGCGACTGACGGGTCCGGGCAATGAAACCTCGTCTAGCCTGGACGCCATGTCCACGACCGATGCCGAGCAGGCCGCGTTCTCGCTCGAGCTCTCCGAGGACCAGCGCGACATCCGCGAGTGGGTCCATGGCTTCGCCGCCGGCGTCATGCGCCCCGCGGCCGCCGAGTGGGACGAGCGCGAGCAGACGCCGTGGCCGATCATCCAGGAGGCCGCGAAGATCGGCCTCTACGGCTTCGAGGGCTTCGCCCAGTTCTGGGCCGACCCGACCGGGCTGACGATGCCGATCGTCAACGAGGAGCTGTTCTGGGGCGATGCGGGCCTCGGGATCTCGATCATGGGCACGGCGCTCGCGGTCGCGAGCATCTTCGGCGCGGGCACGCCCGAGCAGCTCGGCGAGTGGGTGCCGCAGTGCTTCGGCACGCCCGACGACGTCAAGGTCGCCGCGTTCTGCGTGTCCGAGCCCGACGCCGGTTCGGACGTCTCCGCGCTGCGCACGACGGCCCGCTACGACGAGAAGAAGGATGAATGGGTGCTCAACGGCCAGAAGGCCTGGGCAACGAACGGCGGCATCGCAAACGTCCATGTCATCGTCGCGAGCGTCGACCGCGAGCTCGGCTCGCGCGGGCAGGCGGCGTTCATCATCGGCCCGAACACGCCCGGGCTGACGCAGGGCACGAAGGTCTCAAAGCACGGCCTGCGCGCGTCGCACACCTGCGACGTCTTCCTCGACGACTGCCGCATTCCCGGATCGCAGCTGCTCGGCGGCAAGGAGAAGCTCGACTCGAAGCTCGCCCGCGCCCGCGAGGGCACGCGCTCGAAGTCCCAGGCGGCGATGCAGACGTTCGAGGCGACCCGCCCGATCGTCGGCGCGCAGGCGATCGGGATCGCCCGCGCGGCCTTCGAGTACGCCCTGGAGTACGCGAAGACCCGCAAGCAGTTCGGGCGCGCGATCATCGAGAACCAGTCGATCGCCTTCACGCTCGCCGACATGAAGCTCGAGATCGACGCCGCCCGCCTGCTCGTCTGGCGCGCGTCGTGGATGGGCCGCACGGGCCAGACGTTCACGGCTGCGGAGGGCTCGATGAGCAAGCTCAAGGCCGGCGAGGTCGCCGTCTGGGCGACCGAGCGCGCGATGCAGATCCTCGGCGGCAACGGCTACACCCGCGAGTACCCGGTCGAGCGCTGGCACCGCGACGCGAAGATCTACACGATCTTCGAGGGCACGTCGGAGATCCAGCGGCTCGTCATCGCCCGCGCGATCTCGGGCGTGCAGATCCGGTGACGCAGCTCGCCGAGATCAGCCTGCACGGACACCGGATGACGTACCGCACGGGCGGCAGCGGCCCGTTGCTCGTGCTGATCCACGGCATCACGAACTCGTCCGCGAGCTGGGATCCGGTCCTTCCGCTGCTCGAGGAGCACTTCACCGTGCTCGCGCCCGACCTGCTCGGCCACGGCGACTCCGCGAAGCCGCGCGGCGACTACTCGCTCGGCGCCTACGCCAACCTCACGCGCGACCTCATGCTCGCGCTCGGCCACGATCGCGCGACGCTCGTCGGCCACTCGCTCGGCGGCGGGATCGCGATGCAGATGGGCTATCAGTTCCCGGAGCGCATCGAGCGTCTCGTGCTCGTGTCGACCGGTGGCCTCGGCCGCCAGGTGAGCCCGTTCCTGCGCGCCGTCGCGCTCCCGGGCGCCGAGCTGACCCTGCCGATCGTGGGATCGAAGGCGCTCACCGGCGCGAGCGCGAAGGTCGGCGGCTGGCTCGGGAAGCTGGGGCTCGGCATCGGCGCGGACCTGACGGCCTACTCGCAGGGCATGGCCACGCTCGCCGATATCGAGGCGCGGCGCGCGTTCGTGCAGACCGCGCGCAGCATGATCGACCTCGGTGGCCAGCGCATCGACGCCCGCGACAAGCTCTATCTCACTGCCGGCGTCCCGACGCTGCTCATATGGGGCGATCGCGATCCGGTCATCCCCATCCGCCACGGCATCCGAGCGCACGAGCAGATGCCCGGCAGTCGCCTCGAGATCGTCGGGGGCGCGGGCCACTTCCCCCACCACCACGATCCGACGACGTTCGCCACGAACGTGCGGCACTTCGTCTCGACGACGAAGCCCGCCCAGCCCGACGTCGAGCCGCTGCGCCGGCTGCTCGTCGAGCACGCCGCCGGGTAGCGCTCGCCTTGCGCTCGCCGAAGCGCAATGAAATCCTCAGAGGCCTGGGCAAGCCGCAACGAGTGAGGGAGCCGCATGCCGACGACCGTCGAGATTCCTGACTACGAGGTCCACAAGCGCATCGCGCTCGACCCGGCGCGCACGGCGCTCGTGATCATCGACATGCAGAACGACTTCGTGCGTGACGACGGCACGCTGCAGGTCGCGTCGGCACCGGCGACGATCCCCGCGATCACGCACCTGCTCGAGGTCGCGCGCGACAGCGGCATGCGCGTCGTCTACAGCCAGGACACCCACGATCCCGGCGATCCTGAGTTCGAGATCTGGCCCGAGCACTGCCTGCGCGGGACGCCCGGCGGCGAGATGATCGACGAGCTCGCGCCGCGCGAGGGCGAGCTCGTCGTGCGCAAGGTCCGCTACGACGCCTTCTACGGCACGGAGCTCGACCACATGCTGCGCCTGTGGGGCGTCGACACGCTCGTGCTCTGCGGGACCGTTGCGAACATCTGCGTGCACTACACGGCGGCGAGCGCCGCGCTGCGCTGGTATGACGTCGTCATCGCCAAGGACGCGGTCTCGGCGGTCGAGCCGTGTGACCTCGAGTTCTCGCTACGCCAGACGGAGTGGCTGTTTCAGGGCAAGATCACGACGAGCAAGGGCATCGTCGCGCGCCAACGGCGCAAGACGGCGGCCAAGACCTGAACCGGCTCACGCCGGGTCGCCGACGACGATCTCGTAATCCTTCGCCTCGGGCTCGACGAACCGCAGCAGCGCCTCACCCTCGGACTTGAGCTCCTTGGCCACGCGCTCGCTCAGCTTCACGAACGGCTCCAACCGCAGCGTCGCGACCTTACGTTTGACTTCGCTCGTCCAGATGCCCGCGACGATGCCGTCCACGAGGAACGTCGCCTTGACTCGCAGGTTCTTCGTCGTCACGAACGGACGGTGCTCGTCGGCGATGACGCGCGAGCGGTCGTCGTGGGCGAGCACGAGGTTGTCGAACTCCGGCAGGTAGCGCACCGGCGCGGCGACTTCGGCCTCCGGGCGCGGCGCGTCGGGCAGGTCGAAGAGCTCGCGGCCGCGCTCGTCGGAGAACAGCTCGAGCTCGTCGCGCATGTCCGCCACCACGGCCTTGAGCGCGGCCACCGCCGACCAGCGCTCGACGTCCTTTGCGCTCGCGGGGCCGAACGCGGCGAGGTAGCTGCGCACCAGAGCCCGCGCGGCGGGCTCCTCCGCGGCGAGCGGCTCGTCGAGGGCCTCATCCGCCAGCGCAAACCGGGACACGCGGGAGAATCCCCAGCGGCCCTCTGCGTCGGGCACCATCACGAGCGGCACCAGCGTCCGCACGGCGTAGCCGAGCGCGCGGTCGTTGACGTCGGGGAACTGCTCCTGCAGCGCCGCACGGATCTCGTCGAACGTCAGCGCCGCGCCCGCGAGCAGCTCGCGGGCGGCGGGCAAGACCGCATCGAGGTCCATCCCCTCCGAGCGCGTGCCGAGCACGCGCAGCGCGACCGACGCGCTCGGCTGCAGCGCCATCCGCACGGCCGCGTAGTCGGCCGTCGTCATGACGTGCAGCGTCGAGCGCATGAGCGTCGCGCGCACGATCTCGCGCGCAAGCAGCGGGTCGCGCAACTGCTCGGCGCGAAAGCCTGCGACACGCGTCCACAGCCCGGTGAAGGGGTGCTTGGGCTCCTGCGCCTGCATCCCGGCCAGCCGCCGGACAGCCTCGACCGCGCCGACGTCGGCGCGGTCGAGCAGCAGCTGCCGCGCAAGCGTGGCGCGGTTGAGCTCCCGGTTCGTGAGCTGCCTGGCTGCCACGACCGATCGCGGCTACGCGGTCGTGCGGCGAGACGGCGCCGCCTCGCCGACCTCGTCGGATCGCACCGCCGCGCCGGTGTCGCCCGCCCCCACGTCCTCGCCCGCCCCCACGTCCTCGCCCGCCTCGCGCTCCTTCGCCAGGCGCTCGATCTGGCGCCCGAACTCGCGCTCGACAGCCTCGCTCATCGCGAGGCCGAAGATCGCCACCGTCGACTCGGCCGCCAGCGGATGCATGCGCTCGATCGCGTCCTGCACGTCGCCCCAGCGCTCGGGCGGCTGACCGGCCGCCTCGAACGGCGCCCAGACCGCCTGCAGGAACAGCTCGACGTACGTCTCGGCGATCTTGTCGGCCTGCTCGCGGACCCGCCCGATGACCTCGAGCTGGCGCTCGAGCCCGATCCCGAGCCGCGCGAGCTCGCGGCCGTGGCTGACGAGGCGCGGGCTCGCGATCTCGAAGCTGCCGTCGTCGCGCGTGCGCACGAGACCGACCGCGAGCGCCTTCTGAAACAGCGACACGTCCGTCGTGCCCCATTCCTCGGCGAGCTCGAGCAGGTTCACCGGCCGCGGCTGCTCGTCCTCGGTGTACGGGCGACCGAGTGTGTGCTTGAAGCGCAGTACCTCCTTGCTCGAACCGCCCGCGCCGTCGAGCAGGCGCCGGATGAGCTCGAGGTTGAAGCCGTCGGCCTGCAGCTCCTGAATGAGCTCCAGGCGCGCTACGTGGTCGGGTCCGTAGTAGCCGGTGCGTCCGCGCACGTCGGGCGCGGGCAGCAGCCCGCGCGACTGATGCGCGCGGATGTTGCGCACGGTCATCCCGATCCGGCGCGCGAGCTCGTCGATCGTGAGCTGCTCGTCTTCCTCTGCGGCCACGGGAAGATCGTAGACGCGTCCTCGCGGTCTCATCGCCGAGCGGCGCATTGACACAGCGATCCGGGCAGAGTCTGATAGCTGCGTGTCACCCGTCGTCCCACGATTCGAGCTCCGCGAGGAGCACAGCTGCGACGGCGCGCACGTCGTCTTCGTGCGCGGCGAGATCCACATGACGACGGTGCCGGACCTCTCCATGCGCGTGACCGCGGCGATCGACGCCGGCAACACGCGCCTCGTGCTTGACCTGACCGGCGTCGAGTTCATCGACTCGACGGGGCTCAGCGTCCTGCTGTCGGGCCTGCGCCAGGCCGAGCAGGCCCACGGCGCGCTCGCGCTCGTGTGCGCGAACCCGACGGTCCTACGGCTGTTTCAGATCACGAGCCTCGACAAGACGTTCGCGATCTTCGCGGGCCTCGACGCCGCGCGCGCGCACGTCGTTCACAGCACCGACGGCGCCCCGTAGGGCACGAGCACCTCCGGCAGCACGACCGAGCCGTCCTCGCGCTGGCCGTTCTCGAGCAGCGCGATGATCGTGCGGCCGACGGCGACCGCGGTGCCGTTGAGCGTGTGCAGCGTCTCGGGCTTCGCGCGCTCGCCCTCCGGGCGCATGCGGATCTCCAGGCGGCGGGCCTGGAAGTCCGTCGTGTTCGACGTCGACGTCAGCTCGCGGTAGCGCCCCTGGCCGGGCAGCCAGGCCTCGATGTCGTACTTCTTGGCGGCGCTCGCGCCGAGGTCGTTGACCGCGATGTTCACGACGCGGTAGGGGATCTCGAGCTCGCTCATGATCTCCTCCTCGATCGCAAGCAACCGCTCGTGCTCCTCGACGCTGGCCGCGGGCTCGACGAACGCGAACATCTCGACCTTGTCGAACTGGTGCACGCGGAAGATGCCGCGCGTGTCCTTGCCGGCCGCGCCGGCCTCGCGCCGGAAGCACGACGAGAAGCCCGCGTAGCGCAGCGGCAGGTCGGCCGCGTCGAGGATCTCGCCCGCGTACAGCGACGCGATCGCGACCTCGCTCGTGCCGACGAGGTATAGGTCGTCGGCCGGCAGGTGGTAGATCTGCTGCTCGGTATCGGGGAAGTAGCCGGTGCCGTAGAGCGCCTGCTCGCGCACGAGCACCGGCGGGATGACCGGCTCGAAGCCGTGCCCGCGTAGCTTGTGCATCGCCCACTGCACGAGCGCGAGCTCGAGCATGACGAGATCGCCGCGCAGGTAGGCGAAGCGCGCCCCCGACAGCCGAGCGCCGCGCTCCATGTCGATCCGCTCACCGGCGAGCTCGAGGTGATCGCGCCCGGTCTTCGATGCGTCGCCGACGACGCGCAGGACGTCGTCCTCGGGCTCGGCGGCCGTCGGATCGGGGATGTTCGGCAACGTGACGAGCAGCGCCTGGAGCTCGTCCTGCGCCGAGCGCGCCTGCTCGCCGAGCCGCTTGACCTCGCCCGACAGCGACTTCAGCCGCTCGAGCTGCGCCGACACGTCACGACCCGCGCGCTTGCCGAGCGCGACCTCCTCGGATGCGCCCTTCTGCTCGGCGCGCAGGCCCTCGGCGGCCTGCGTCGCCTCGCGCCATGTCGCGTCGAGCGCGACGACGCGATCAACGGCGTCGGCGAGCGCGGGATCCTTGCGCGCGAGTGCCGCGCGCACCATCTCGGGCTCGCGGCGGATCAGCCGAACGTCAAGCACAGCGCCACCGCGCCGTCGGCTTCCGGGCCCTTACTTCGACGGGGTCCCACCCGCGCCCGTGGGCTTGACGCCTCCGGCAGCGGGCGCCCTCGCGACCTTGGTCCCGGCGTACTTGGACAAGAACTGCGCGATCGCGACCTTCTCCGGGCCGGTGGCGATGTTCTCGGGCATGATCGCTCCGGAGAAGCCGCCGTTCTCGATCGCGAAGATGACGTCGTCGACCTTCTCGACACGGGTGTCGAAGTTCGGTCCGTCGACGTTCTCGCGATCGCCGACGTTCGTCGCGGAACCCTGCGTGCCGGCGGGCGTCAGCGTGTGGCAGGCACCGCAGCGCTCGACGAACAGGACGGCTCCCTTGCGCATCGGGGAGCTCTTTGAGACCGCCACGCCTTCCGACCCGCAGCCCGTCCAAGCGAGCGCCGCGACGGACAGGCTGGCGGCGATCAGAAGTCGGCGGGCCATGGGCGGCGCAGATGATACGGAACAATCCCTCAGACGATGTCCCGCTCACCCCTCACCGCGGCATGCCTGGCCACCGCGGTGCTCGTCCTCGGTGGCTGCGGTGAGGGCAAGCTCGTCAGCACCGATCGCCCGATCCTGCGGATCACCGTCGACGAGTACCGGATCGTCCCGCAGAACATGAAGGTGCGACCCGGTCGCATCAAGATCGTCGTGCGCAACACGGGGCGCCTGACGCACAACCTCGTCATCCAGGTGCCGCCGAAGGAGGTCGGCGACAAACCCGTCGAAGTCCCCGGGGCTCGCGTGATGAGCATGCAGCCCGGCGAGACGGCCGAGGCGATCAAGGTCGTCCTGCAGCCGGGGACCTACCGGGTCGTCTGCACGATCGCCAACCACGACGACCTCGGTCAGTACGGCAAGCTCGTCGTCGAGGGCCCGCCGCTGTGAGCACGCCCGTGAGCGAGCTCCAACGCGCCTACCGGGACACGATCGGGCAGTTCGCCACCGGCGTGACGGTCGTCACGACGACCGGCCCCGACGGCCCCGCGGGGATGACGACGAACGCCATCGCGTCGCTGTCGCTCGATCCGCTGCTGCTCGTCGTCTGCTTCAACCGCGGCTCGCGGACGCTCGAGGTCGTGCGCGACAGCCGGCGCTTCGCGGTCAACATCCTGCGCGCCGACGACGCTGCCCTCGCGGCGGTCTTCGCCTCCAAGCGCGTCGGTCGCGAGAAGTTCGAGAGCGTGACGCACACGGAGGCCCATGGCGTGCCCGTGCTCGACAGCGCGCTGGCCTGGATCGCCTGCGAGCTGCGCGAGCTCGTTGCCGGCGGCGATCACGAGATCGGCATCGGCGAGGTCATCGGGCTGGGCCCCTTGCAGGACGCCGATCCCCTCGTCTACTTTCGCGGTCGGTATACCACCACCGCGTTGTGAGCCACACTACGGGCACGTAGCTTTCTGGCACATCGCCGCCAACCACCGCAGGGAGGGCCCCATGTCAGCACCTCGTCACATCCTCACAGCCGCGCTCGCGGCGGCCGGCGTCCTCATCTGCGCCGTCCCCGCCGGTGCCGCAACGGTGTCGACCCTGCCCTGCGTCGTCAGTGTCAGCACGTCCACCCTGATGAACATGCCGGTCACCGGCACAGGCTTCACTCCGGGCGCGCTCGTGACGGTGCGCTACGCCAGCAAGCAGAACCCGACGCCGACGTACCTGACCTCGACCACGGCCGACCCGGCCGGCAACATCGCGGTCGCGACGACCCCGGCCTCGTTCAACAAGTTCGACACCCAGAAGCAGACCTTCATCATCGGCGCGACCGAGGACGCGAACCCCGCGAACACGGCGACGGCGACCTACCAGCAGGTCCGCCTCGGGTACCGGACGAACCCGTCCACCGGCAAGCCGACCCGCAACGCCGTCCACACCGTGCGCGGCTTCCCGGTCGGCAAGAAGACCTACCTGCACTTCCGCTTCAACGGTCACACGAAGCGCAACGTCCTGCTCGGCAAGACGGCGGGCGCGTGCGGGATCGTCGCCAAGCGCATGCGGCTGCTGCCGACGAAGTCGCACGCGGGAACCTGGACGGTCTACGTCGACCAGGTCGCGAAGTACTCCAAGAAGACGACGCAGCAGCTGAAGTACAAGTTCGTCATCTCGCGCACGTTCGGCTGAGCTCGAGCGCGGTCGATCAGCCGGCGGCGCTGCTCAGGCGATCAGCGCCGCCCGCAGCGCGAGGAACGCGACGACGAGCGCCGCGAGCGCCATGACCCCGATCTCGCGGCGCACGACGGCGAGGACGATCGACCGCTGTTCGGACTCCGGCAGCTCCCCGACCGCCTGCGCGTCGGCCAGCTCGCGGTTCTCGAGCACCTGCTCGGCCGACGCGATCCGCAGCTGCTCGGCGACGAAGCCGATCGCGACGGGCAGCAGCGCATAGAGCCAGTAGAGCCCGTCGTCGGGCTGAAAGCCGGCCACGAACAGCACGCCGGCGAGCAGCGCCTGGCCCCCCGCGACGGCCTGCCCGGCCCGCAGCAGCGGCCATACGGCGTCGCTCGGCTGCACCTGCCACCAGCGTAGGCCGGCGAACGCGGCGGCCACCGCGTTGACCGCAAGCGTCGCAAACGCGCCGATCGCTGCGATCGTGACGCTAGACACGTGCTATCGGGGCGTTGGTCATCGGTGATAGAAAGAGACGGTGCTGAACAGCTACCTGCCGGCGCTGGTGTTCGTGGGCCTCGGGGCCGTCGTCGGCGTGGCCTTCGGTGTCCTGAACTACGCGTTCGGACCCAAGCGCGATGTCCCGCACAAGCAGGACCCCTACGAGTGCGGCCTCCCGTCGGAGGTCCAGCACGGTTTCCGCTTCGGGATCAGCTTCTACCTCATCGCGATGTTATTCATCTTGTTCGATATCGAGGTCATCTTCCTGTACCCGGTGGCCATCCAGCTCAGGGCGTTCGGCAGCTTCGCGCTCGTCGAGATCATCGTCTTCATCGCGCTGCTGATGGCGGCCTTCGTGTACGTCTGGCGCAGAGGAGCCCTGGAATGGAGATAAGCCGGCAGAAGCTGCCCGCGCTGGGCACCGACCTCGCGGATCTGTCGGGCGAGGACTTCCGCGTCCGCCAGCTGCGCGCGCGCGACATGCTGCGCGGCGACCTCGAGGGTCGCGAGCTCGATCAGTACATGGAGGAGCGCGTCCTCACGACGACGATGGACAAGGCCGTCGCCTGGGCGCGCTCGAACGCCCTGTTCCCCGCGACGTTCGGCCTCGCCTGCTGCGCGATCGAGATGATGTCGATCGTCGCCGCCCGCGTCGATGTCGCCCGCTTCGGCTTCGAGGCCTTCCGCGCCTCGCCGCGCCAGGCCGACCTGCTGATCCTCTCCGGGCGCGTCAGCATCAAGATGGCGCCGGTCGTGCGCCGCATCTACGACCAGATGCTCGAGCCGAAGTGGGCGATCGCGATGGGCGCCTGCTCGTCCTCGATGGGCGTCTTCAACAACTACGCGATCGTGCCGGCCGACAAGTTCATGCCCGTCGACGTGCACGTGCCCGGCTGCCCGCCGCGCCCCGAGGCGCTCATGCACGGGATCCTCAAGCTGCGCAAGATGATCCAGGACGACCCCGACATGGGCTGGCGCGAGGGCTACGGCGCCCGCGGCACCGAGGAACGCGTTGCGAACGACAACGAGCAGACGCTGATCGAGGTCCTGCGCCCGGAGAACAGCACCGGTGCCTGACGCGACGGGGCTCGAGCTGCTCGCCCAGGAGCTCACCGAGGCCGACCCCGGCTGCGTGCTCGACACGCTCTTCTTCCGCAACAAGGGGACGCTCCTCGTCGACCCGTCGCGGATCGGCCCGACGCTCGAGTTCCTGCGCGCGAAGGGCTTCTCGGCGCTGATGAGCGTCCACGGCGTCGACTACTACCCCGAGGAGCCGCGTCTCGGCGTCCACTACGAGCTGCTCGACATGGACGCGCTGGACCGCCTGACGGTCAAGCTACGCGTGCCGCTGCAGACGCCCAACGTGCCCTCGGTGACGCCCGGCTGGCCGACGGCCAACCACCAGGAGCGCGAGGTCTACGACATGTTCGGCGTCGTCTTCGACGGCCACCCCGATCTGCGCCGGATCCTCATGCCCGAGGACTACGAGGGCTTCCCGCAGCGCCGCGACTTCCCGATCGGCGGCGAGCCCGTGCAGTTCACCATCGACGAGGCCGAGGGGAGGTCCTACACGCAATGAGCATCACCCCGACCACGGCCACAGGCGCCAGTGACTACCGCAAGCTCGAGGAGTCGATCACGCTGGCGCCGCTCGAGCGCCTGCCGTCCGACGATCCCTCGACCGAGCTGCTGACGCTGAACATGGGCCCGCATCACCCGGCCACGCACGGGGTGCTGCGCCTGCTCGTCACGCTCGACGGCGAGGTCGTGCGCGACCTCAAGCCGATCATCGGCTACGTCCACACGGGCATCGAGAAGACCGCCGAGGACAAGTCCTACTGGAAGGCGATCCCGGTCGTCGAGCGGATGGACTACCTCGCCTACTACTTCAACGCGATGGCGTTCATCGGCGCCACCGAGACGCTGCTCGAGGTCGAGGTCCCGCCGCGCGCGCAGTACCTGCGCGTCATCCACATGGAGCTCAACCGGATCATGAGCCATCTCGTGTGGCTCGGGACGAGCGCGCTGGACCTCGGCGCGATGTCGATGTTCTGGTACTGCTTCCGTGATCGCGAGCTGATCCTCGACCTCTTCGAGCAGTCAAGCGGCCAGCGCATGCACACGCGCTACTTCCAGGTCGGCGGCGTCATCGAGGACATCCCGCGCGGCTGGGTCGAGAAGGTGCGCGAGTTCACGAAGCAGATGCCGGGTCGCACCGACCAGTACAACGACCTGCTCGCGAACAACGAGATCGTGCTGCAGCGCCTGCGCGGCGTCTGCCCGCTCGGCGAGCCGGAGCTGCAGGCGCTCGGCGTGACGGGCCCGCTGCTGCGCGCCGCCGGCAACCCGTGGGACCTGCGCAAAGCGATGCCCTACAGCTCCTACGAGCACTTCGACTTCAAGATCCCGGTCGGCGTCGACGGCGACAACTGGGATCGCTTCGCGGTCCGCGTCGCGGAGATCTACGAGTCCGTGAAGATCATCGACCAGGCGCTCGACGGCCTGCCCGAGGGTCGCTGGATCACCGACGACCGCAAGGTCGCGCTGCCGCCGCGCCACGAGCTGGCGACATCGATGGAGGCGCTGATCCACCACTTCAAACTCGTCACCGAGGGCTTCCGCGTGCCACCGGGCGAGTCCTACTTCCCGATCGAGTCGCCGCGCGGCGAGCTGGGCTGCTTCGTCAAGTCCGACGGGTCGTCCAAGCCGGCCCGGGTTCATATGCGCGACCCCTCGTTCGTCAACCTGCAGGCCGTCGCGCCGATGACCGAGGGCTCCTACATCGCCGACCTGATCGCGACGCTCGCGATGCTCGACCCGGTGCTCGGGGGGATCGACCGATGATCGGGCGACGCAAACGCGCGCCGGAGGCCACCGAGGAGGCCCGCGCCACGATGGCCGCGGCGGTCGCCGAGCGCGAGCTGCGCGGCGGCCCCGGTCCGGCCCAGCGCGAGGTCACGCGCTTCGACCACGGCTCCCGCGTCCCCGGCTGGGACGACGCGGTCGACCTCGAGAAGGACCCCGCGGTCGTCCCGGATCCGGCCACGACACCCGTCCCGCAGACCCTGCGCGACGAGATCGAGGCGCACATGGCGAAGTACCCGGACTTCCGCTCGGCGGCGATCCCCGCGCTCGCCGCCGCCCAGCGCCACCACGGCTGGTGCTCGCCGGAGGCGATCGAGCAGGCCGCGTGCGTCATGCGCCTGACGCCCGGCTACCTGATCTCCGTCGCGTCCTTCTACGACATGCTCGAGACGCGGCCCGTCGGCCACCACCGCGTCTACGTCTGCACGAACATCTCCTGCTCGCTGTGCGGCGCCGACGAGCTGCTCGCGCGCATCCAGGAGGAGACCGCCGGCGACCCGGAGTTCAACGTGCGCTCGTTCGAATGCCTCGGCGCCTGCGACATCGCACCGATGGCGTCCGTCGATGACGTCTACGTCGGGCCGATCGCGCTCGACGACGTGCCGACGCTCGTCGAGCAGATCCGCAACGGCACGCCGCCGCTGCCGGGCAAGCAACTTCATCTGCGTAAAAGCACCGATCCAAATGTAACGTCGACCGGAGGTCCGAACTTGAGAGGACCGGAGGGCGAAACATGACATCCACGATCCTCTTCAAGAACATCGACGAAGCCGGCCTCAACACGATCGACGTCTACCGCCGGCGCGGCGGCTACGAGGCGCTGCGCACGGTGCTGACGTCGATGACGCCGGCGGCCGTCGTCGACGAGCTCATCGCATCGGGCCTGCGCGGGCGCGGCGGCGCGGGCTTCCCGAGCGGCAAGAAGATCTCGTTCATCCCGAAGGTGAACGTCGACAAGTACCTCGTCTGCAACGCCGACGAGTCCGAGCCCGGCACGTTCAAGGACCGCGAGCTCATGCAGAAGAGCCCGCACATGCTCATCGAGGGCATGGTCATCGCCGCGTTCGCGGCCGGCGCGACGAAGTCGTTCATCTACATCCGCGGCGAGTACGTCGAGCAGGCGGACATCATCGACGCCGCGATCCTCGAGGCCGCCGAGGCCGGCTTCATCGGCGAGAACATCCTCGGCTCGGGCTTTGACCTGTCGCTCGTCCTTCACCGCGGTGCAGGCGCCTACATCTGCGGCGAGGAGACCGGCCTGCTCGACTCGCTCGAGGGCAAGCGCGGCAACCCGCGCCTGAAGCCGCCGTTTCCCGCCAACCAGGGCCTCTACCAGGGCCCGACGGTCATCAACAACGTCGAGACGCTCGCGACGATGCCGCACATCATCCAGATGGGCGGCGCCGAGTACGCGAAGATCGGCACCGAGACGTCGACCGGAACGAAGCTCGTGTCGGTGAGCGGCAATGTCCGCAAGCCCGGCAACTACGAGATCGAGCTCGGCATCCCGTCGCGGGAGATCATCTTCGACCTCGCGGGCGGCCCGCCCGAGGGTCGCGAAGTGAAGTTCTGGTTCCCAGGCGGGTCGTCGTCGCCGGTGCTCGAGCCGAAGGACCTCGACCTGCCCTATGACTTCGGCTCGCTGCAGAAGGCCGGCTCGATGCTCGGCTCCGGCGCGATCATCGTCGTCGACGACTCCGTGCCGGTCGTCTCGGTCGCGCTGAAGCTCGCGAAGTTCTACCGCCACGAGTCGTGCGGCAAGTGCACGCCGTGTCGCGAGGGGACGCGCTGGACGGTGTCGATGCTCGAGCGCGTCGACAACGGCCTCGCGACGCCGATGGACCTCGACATCATGGCCTCCGTTCAGGAGCAGATCATCGGCAACTGCCTGTGCGTGCTCGGCGACGCGATGGCGATGCCGATCGGCTCGATGGTGAAGAAGTTCCGCGCCGAGTTCGAGGAGCACATCGAGCAGGCGCGGTTGCGCAACCCCTACGGCGGCGTGGGGGCGGGCGGCGACGGATTAGAGCCCGTCCTGATCCAGGGAGCGGCCGGTGCCTAGACCCGTCCAGGAGACGATCGCCTTCTCGCTGGACGGGCGCGAGGTCAACGCTCCCGCCGGCACGATGCTCGCCGACGCGGCGAAGCTCGGCGACGTCGAGATCCCGGTCTTCTGCTACGAGCCCAAGCTCGGCCAGCCCGTCGGCGCCTGCCGCATGTGCCTCGTCGAGATCGAGGGCATCCCGAAGCTCCAGACCGCGTGCTCGACGCCGGTGCGCGACGGGATGGTCGTGTTCACACAGACCGATCGCGTCAAGGAGGCCCAGCAGGCGGTCGTCGAGTTCCTGCTCATCAACCACCCGCTCGACTGCCCGGTCTGCGACAAGGGCGGCGAGTGCCCGTTGCAGGACATCACGATGGGTTGGGGCGCCGGCAAGTCGCGCTTCATCGAGCCCAAGCGCCACTTCGTCAAGCCGCTCGCGCTGTCGCCGCTGATCGCGATCGACCGCGAGCGCTGCATCCTCTGCTACCGCTGCGTGCGCTTCAGCCAGGAGATCTCCGAGGACTACCAGCTCGTCCTGCAGGAGCGCGGCGCCCACTCGTTCGTCTCGACGTTCGACGGCCACCCGTACGTCGCGCCGTTCAGCGGCAACATCATCGAGCTGTGCCCCGTCGGCGCGCTGACGTCGCAGCCATACCGCTTCCGCGCTCGCCCGTGGGACATCGAGGGCTCGGGCTCGGTCTGCATGGGCTGCGCATCGCAGTGCAACGTCGAGTACACGGTCCGCGACGAGCGCGTCCTGCGCGTCCTGTCGCGCGACCACGCCGCCGTCGACGACGGCTGGCTGTGCGACCGCGGGCGCTTCGGCTACCAATCCTTCCACGTCGACGATCGCGTCACGACGCCGCTGCTGCGCGAGAACGGGGAGCTTGTCCCTGTGTCGTGGGAGCGCGCGCTCGACGAGGCGGCGGCCGCCCTGCGCGCCGCCGGCTCGGACACGGGCGCGTTCGCCGGCGGCGAGACGACGAACGAGGAGGGCTTCCTGCTCGCCCACCTGATGCGCGGCGCGCTCGGATCGAACCACCTCGACTCACGCGCGGGCGGCTCGCTGCCGCGCGAGCTGCACGCCGCCCTGCACGCCCCGGCGCTGCAGGCGACGATCCCCGACCTCGAGTTCGCGAACGCCGTGCTCGTGCTCGACTGCGAGCCCGTCGACGACGCGCCGGTGCTCGACCTGCGCATCCGCAAGGGCGTGCGCCGCAACGCCGTCAAGCTCGCGGTCGCCTCGAGCCGGCCGTCGTCGCTGGATCCGAACGCGAAGGTCGTCGCGCGCTTCGCGCCCGGCGCCGGCGAGGCCTTCTGCGCCGCGCTGAACGCCGCGCTCGGTGAATCGGATGCGGGACCCGGGTCGGCCACCCGCAAGGGCTTCGTCGACGAGCTCGCCGACGCAGCGGGCGCCTCTGCGGACGACGTTCGCGCGCTGGCCGCGCTGCTCGCCGAGGCCGGCGAAGACGTGGTCGTCGTGTACGGCGAGCGCCTGACGCACGGCCCACGCGGCGAGCACGCCGCGCGAGCCCTGTTGAACGTCGCGGGTCGCGTCGTCACCACCGGCCACGACGGCTGCGGGCTGCTCGAGCTCCCGAACGGCACGAACGGTCGCGGACTGCGCGAGATGGGCGTGCTGCCGAACGCCGGCCCAGGCCTCACGCCGGTCTCCTCGTCGGGTCACGACGCCGCCGCCATCGCGGCCGCGGCCGCCACGAACCAGCTCACCGCGCTGTACCTGCTGCACGTCGATCCGCTGCGCGACATGCCCAACCGCCGCCTGTGGAAGAAGGCGCTGACGCGCGCGAAGACCGTCATCGCGCATGCCGACTTCCTCACGGACGGGCTGTGGGAGCACGCCAACATCGTCTTCCCGGCCGAGTCGCACGCCGAGAAGGAGGGGACGATGACGAACGTCGACGGGCGCGTGCAGCGCCTGCGCCCGGCGATCGCGCGCCCCGACGCCGTGCGCGGCGAGTGGCAGGTGCTGGCCGACCTCTGCAAGCGCCTGGACCACGACACCGGCTTTCTCACCGGCCCGATGGTCTCGGCCGCGATCTTCTCCCAGATCGGCTTCCTCGAGGGCCTGACGCTCGACGAGATCGGTGGCCGCGGCGTGCGCTGGCCGGAGCGCGAGCAGGCCGCGGCATGGCCCGAGGCCGACGCCGGCCCGTTCGGGCTCGACGCGCCGCCGTACGCGCCGACGCCCAACGGCGACCTGCGCCTCGGGACGTTCCGCTCGATCTGGGCGGCGCCGCAGGTCGAGCGTTCGCCGGCGCTCAAGTTCCTGCGCGCCCAGCAGCGAGCGGAGCTCTCGCCCGCGGACGCGCGGCGCCTGGGCATCGGCCACGGCGATCACGTGACGGTGTCCTCAGACGGCGCCCAGGTCAGGGCTGTCGCATCGCTGCGGGCCGCCGTGCCGGAGGGATCGGTGTTCCTCGAGTCGGGCATCGTCGACGACTCGGCGAGCGAACTCGATCCCGGCCTGGTAGAGATCGCGCCCGCATGACGCTCCCTCTCGCCGACGTCGCGTACGCCGAACCGTGGTGGGTGCAGCTCATCAAGTCGGTCGTCCTGTTCCTGATCGCGGTCCAGATCGTGCCGATCGTGCTGCTCGCCGAGCGCAAGCTGCTGGGCCGCTTCCAGCATCGTTACGGCCCCAACCGCGTCGGCCCGTTCGGCGCCGCGCAGCCGCTCGCGGACATCATCAAGCTCGCGACGAAGGAGGACTTCCGCCCGAACACGAGCATCGGCTTCCTCTACGCGCTGGCGCCGATCATCTCTCTGCTGACGGCGTTCGCGGCGTTCGCGATCCTGCCATTCGGCGACGTCGCGAACATCTTCGGCCAGCACGTCGGCCTGTACGGCATCGACGTCGGGATCGGCGTGCTGTACGTGTTCGCGTTCGGCGCGATCGCGTTCTACGGGCTCATGCTCGGCGGCTGGGCAAGCGGATCGAAGTACTCGTTCCTCGGCGCGATGCGCGCCGCGGCGCAGCTCATCTCCTACGAGGTCGCGATGGGCCTGTCGCTCGTCGGCGTGCTGATGATGGCCGGGACGCTGTCGCTGCCGGCGATCGTCGAGCACCAGTCGACCGTCTGGTACATCGTGCCCCAGTTCGTCGGCTTTTTGATCTTCCTCGTGTCGGCGTTCGCGGAGACCAACCGCGCGCCCTTCGACCTGCCCGAGGCAGACGCCGAGCTCGTCGCCGGCTACAACACCGAGTACGGCGGCGCGAAGTTCGCGTCCTACTTCTTCGCCGAGTACGTGAACATCCTCGTCGTCTCTGGGATCGCCGTGACGATGTTCCTCGGCGGCTGGCAGCTGCCGTTCGTCGACCCACCCGGCTGGGTCGACCCGTTCGTCGTGTTCGCCAAGATCTTCCTGTTCGTCTTCCTCTTCGTCTGGATCCGCGCGACGCTGCCGCGGCTGCGCTACGACCAGCTCATGAGCTTCGGCTGGAAGGTCATGCTGCCGCTGGCGACGCTGAACGCCCTCGTAACCGCGATCGTGGTGGTGGCAGTGACATGACCTGGAACCCCGGCGACGACATGCTCGTCGTGCAGCGCGCGCCGCAGCCCGGCATGGCCGGCGGCACGTACCGTGCCTTCGGCGAGACGCTGCGCGGCCTGAAGACGACGATGGCGCGGCTCTTCGAGGGCCCGAAGACGATCTCCTATCCGGAGGAGAAGGTCCCGGTCTACCCGCGCTTCCGCGGCCGCCACAAGCTGCACCGCTTCGAGGACACGGGCCTGGAGAAGTGTGTCGGCTGCTCGCTGTGCGCCGCCGCCTGCCCGTCGGACTGCATCCGCGTCGTCGCGGCCGAGAACACGCCAGAGAACCGCGTCTCCGCCGGCGAGCGCTACGCCGCTGTCTACGAGATCAACCTCGCCCGCTGCATCTTCTGCGGCTACTGCGAGGTCGCCTGCCCCTTCGACGCGATCACGATGGGCCAGGACTACGAGATGTCCGACTACAACCGCTCGGACCTCATCTTCACGAAGGAGATGCTGCTCGACGAGCCGCTCGAGCGCACGCCGCTGCGCAACGAGGGCGAATAACCGTCGAGCTCACATGCCGCGAAACGGGTTCTCGACCCGCACGCCGGCGTAGTCCTGGCCGTCGCCGAGGTCCTCGGACAGGACGGCCTCGCAGCCCAGGCAACGAGCCGCCTCCAGGATCGCCGCGTCCCAGTATGAGAGCTGAAAGCGCTCGCGCGTGGCGCACGCGGCGAGCACGATGTCCGTCGTGACGTCCGCAACGGGAAAGCGCCGGAACGACTCGACGAGCATCAGGGCCTGTCGACGGGTCAGCGGATCGGAACGGCTAGCCCGCGTCGCCTGGACGTAGAACTCCTGCAGGACCTGAACCGAGAGCGCCACGTCGCCATTGGTGAGCACGTCGTTCGCGCGCGCGGCCTTGACCTGCTCCTGCGGGTCACGCGACACCGCGTACAGCAGGACGTTCGTGTCAACGAACCGCACGCTCGTGGATCTCGTCGCGCTCGAGGCGGTCGCCCGCGCTGAAGCGAGCGATCTCGCGCTGGACCTCGCGCTGCTGGGCCTCCAAGCGCGCGAACTCGGCATCGGCTTCCGACAGCGAGGCCAGAAACTCGGCGACGAGCGCGCTGACCGAGCGTCCCCGCTCGGCCGCGCGAATCCTCGCCTCGCGGTAGACGTCATCGGGCACGGACACCGTGATGTTCTTCATGCCGCGCACGGTAGCACGGGATCACAGTTCCTGTGTCCCACAGTCCTCGGCTGCCGGCACGACGTCCGTCCGCACGAAGTCGTCGCCCTTGAAGAGGAGCGGTCGGTCGTGCGCCTTGGCGAGCGCGTAGGCGAAGCAGTCTCCGAAGTTCAGGCCTGCGGGGTGCTGGCCCTTGCCGAATCGTACGAAGGCTTCGCGAGCGAGCGACGCCTGGTCGGCGTCGAAGGCCACTGGGCGTACGCCGGCTCTTGCCAGCAGCGCGTCCAGGCGGGTCACGCCGTCGTGGCCCTTGCGCGTTCTCATCACGATCGAGGCCTCGAGCAACGTCGCAGCGGAGATCAACGGATCCCGGGCCTCGGCCAGAAGCGCGATAAACCGATCTCGCTCCGGCTCGTCGAGGAGGACGGCCAGCAGCGCTGAAGTATCCACGACCACGGGCGGCGTCAGGTCGGCAGGCCGTCAGCGTCGTAGCCAAGGATCTCGTCGGCGCTGCGGGTATCGAGGTCGGGCAAAGCCGCACTGCGTTGCGCGATCGCCGTGAGGGCCGCGATGCGCTGCTCCCGCGGGCTCGCCCCGCGCAGGCGCTCGAGACGCTCACGCACAGCGACCTGGACCGCCGTGGTCAGGCTCTCGCCGGTCTCGGCAGCGAGTTCGCGCGCCAGCCGATCGGTGCCTTCATCCTTGATGTTCAACGCCATGACTCAAGGAAGAATACCACCAGTTTTCTTCCTCAGACCTCCGGACCCTCGGCCTCCCCGGACTCCCACATCTCCTGCATCTGTGCCATCTCGCGCTCGCGATGCCAGGCGAGCTCGTCGTCGTTGTCGAGGTTCCAGCGGGTCTGGTGGACGTACATGTAGACGTGATCGGCGGAGATCGGCGCGATGAAGTCGCCGATGCGCTTGACGAAGTCGTCTCGGCGTCGCTCATAGTCGCTCTCGATCTCCAGCCACCAGCGGTCGGCGCCGGCGATCGCGACGTCGCCGCCTTCGTGGTCGCGTACGGACTTGCCGGCGAGCTCGGGCGGCAGCGGCGTCAGCAATGACTCGAGCGGCGCCCGGATCGACCACGTGTCGTTCGTCAGCGCGATGCGGATCTCCAGCCGCCGGTCTCCCGCATGGTGCAGCCGCAGGTCGATCCAATAGCGGTTCGGGTCGCGCACGACGAAGTCGATCCGCTCGGCGTCGGCGCCCAGCTGCTCGACACCGGCAGCGTCGAGCCGGCGCACGACCGCGGCGGCGTCGTCCGCCGACAGCGCGATCTCGTAGGTGGCGGCCTCGCGTCCCATGCTCGTTTCAGATACCGGCGGCCACCCGCGGCCGACCCCGATCGCGGGCCAGCGGCGGGACCGCTGTCAGCCGACCTCTCCCGGCGAGTTCAGGACCGCCCACGTCGCGGGACCGACCACGCCATCGATATCGAGCTCGTACTTCTCCTGGAACTTCTTGACGGCCGCCGCGGTCTTGTCGCCGAAGCGCCCGTCGATCTCGCCCGGATCGAAACCGAGCTGGATCAGGCGCCGCTGGACGCCGCGCACGGCGACCTCGTGCGCGCCGTTCTTCAGCGTCGGATCGTCCTTGTTCGCCTCGTCGAGCTTCTCCCACGTCATCTCGCCCACGATGCCGTCGGCCTCGTCGACGTTGGCCCAGGTCTGGAACGCGCGCGCGGCACTCTCGGTGTAGACCCCGAAGACGCCGTCGACCGCGCCGGGCTTGAAGTCAAGCTCGATCAAGGCCTCCTGCAGGTCCTTCACCGCCTGCCCTTCGGATCCTCGCTCCAGCGTCGGCTCTGCCATCGGTGTGTCCTCCTGGGATCGGCGTGAGTTGAGAACGGCCTCGGCTGCTGGTGCGCAACCGACCGCGTTGTGGATGCATGCCCGCTTCCGTCGGCGAGCATACGTGCGCCGCCGGGACCGAGGCTCAACCGCGCATCTGGTACCGCTTCACCGCGCCCTCCGACGGCCGTGTCGCGATCCGCATGCAGGCCGCCGGCGACCTCGACGCGATCCTCAGCGAGCGCTCGCAGACGACCGCCCTCGCCTACGACCCGACCGATCAGAAGGGCCTCGCCGCGCTCGACTTCAAGGTCGTCAAGGACGCCGTCTACCTGATCTCCGTCAGCCGGCTGACGAACCGTCGCCGGCTCGTTTCACCTCACCGTCGTCGCCCCACAGGCGCCGCCGAAGCCACCGGGCGGCGCGCTGCCCGCGGGCGGCGCCGACGGCACGCTCGATCGCGTCGGCAACATCGAGGACGCCTTCTCCGTGAAGATGCGCGCCGGCCACACCTACCGCGTGCGCCTGACCGGCCGTTGCCAGGACACGTGCGTCGTCAGCGCCGCGCTCTACCCGCCCGACATCAAGGACTTCGACGGGCGCCCCGTCAAGCGGATGGGATGCGACGAAGTCGGGCTACGCGACGATCACCCCCGGTCCCGGCGAGGGCGGGCGCTACAGCGTCCTCGTCAGCGCCGGCCGGGTCTCGCGCACGCTGCCGCGCTTCCACCTCGAGGTTGCCGGGGCCGGCCCCGACGACACCGCGCCCGGGCGCTTCCTCGCCAACCGCGCCACGGCCGTCGGCCACCTCGACGGCTCGCGCATCGACGCCGTCGACCTCGACCGCTTCTCCGTCGCCCGGCGCTCGGACCTCGCGATCAACCTCGCCACGGGCGCGGGCCATGCCTTCGACCTGCTCGTCCTCAACGAGCGCGGTCGCCAGGTTCAGTGCTCGTGCGGCGAGAGCGGCGCGCTCGAGCTCACGCGGGAGACCGCGCCCGGGCGCTACTTCGTCGCCGTGCGCGTGCGCGATCGCAGCGGGGCGCCTACAAATGGCAGCGCGTCTCGCGGTTGCTGACCCGCACGACCGTCGGCATCGCGCGCCGCTCGACACTCGGGCGCTCGACGAAGAGCGGGGTGCGTGTGCGGCCGGCTGTCAAGGGGCCGGTCACGGTCACGATCGAGCGCTTCGATCCACTCGCCGGCTGGCTCTTCGCTCGCCAGGAGCACGCCGTCGCGACCAAGGGCCGTGCGTCGATCGGCTTCGTCGCTGCGACCGTCGGACGGTGGCGTGTGAGCGCGACGTTCGACGGCACGATCGGCTCCGGATCGAGCGCCAGCGGCTTCGACGAGATGCTCGTCGTGTCGCCTCCGTCGGGCTGAGCCGGCCCTCGCGGGCGCACGAGACAAAGGTCACATCGCTCGCGACGATAGATTGCGCCCTTCATGGCGGAGGTGCTGTTCTTCCTGGCTGGAATCGGGGCGATTGCGGGGGCGATTGGGGTCGTCGCGGTTCGCAACCCGTTCTACAGCGTGCTCGCGCTCGTCTGCCACCTGCTGTCGCTGGCGGCGCTGTTCCTGCTGCTGCGCGCCGAGTTCGTCGCGGCGGCCCAGGTCGTCGTCTACGCGGGCGCCGTGATGGTGCTCTACGTCTTCGTCGTCGCCTACGTCGGCGGGCAGGACGAGCCGCTCGGCGCACGACCGGGGCGCGGCCTGCGCGTCGTCGCCGCCGTCTTCGGCGCAGCGCTGTTCGTCGAGCTGTGCGTCGCCACGCTCGGCTCGGGGCTCAAGGCGATCGACACCGACGGCGCGCCGCTCGCGCCCGGCTTCGGCTCGCCCCAGCAGATCGGCGAGTTGCTGCTGACGCGCTTCCTGCTGCCGTTCGAGGTCGCGTCCTTCCTGCTGCTGATCGCGGCCGTCGGCGCCGTCGTCCTCGCCCGCCGCCGCGGTGGCATCAGCGCCGCCGAGGACCAGGCGCGCTACAGCGCGATGGACGTCCTGCGCCCCGCCTACACCGGGACGATGGCCGAGGCCGTCGGCGGCCGCAGCGGTACCGCGCGCCGGCCCGCGCTGCCCGTCAGTACGCCCGCCGACTCCGAGGGTGAGGAGTCCTAGGTGGCGATCGGCTGGTACCTCGCCGTCAGCGCACTGATCTTCACGATCGGCGCCGCCGGCGTGCTGACCCGCCGCAGCCCGCTCGTCATCCTGCTCTGCCTCGAGCTCATGCTGAACGCCGCGAACCTCGCGCTGATCGCGTTCTCGCGCATGCACGGCAACGCGGACGGCCAGATCTTCGCGATCATCGTCATGGTCGTCGCGGCCTGCGAGGTCACGGTCGGGCTCGGCCTGATCGTCGCGATGCACCGCCGCCGGCTGCCGATCGACGTCGACGAGATGCGCGAGCTCCAAGGATGACCTCGGTCAAGCTCCTCGCGTGGGCCTGCCTGCTGTTCCCGCTCGCCGGCACGGTCGTCGTCGCGCTCGTCGGCCGGCGCCTCCCCGGGCGCGGCTCGGCCTACGTCGCGACCGGCGCGATGATGCTGTCCTTCGCCTCCGCCGTCGCGACGCTGATCTCGTTGCAGGGCCTCGGCGAGGAGCATCGCCAGGTCCGCGCCGTGGCCTGGAACTACGCCAGCACGGTCGGTATCGACGCCCAGCTGTCGCTACTCGTCGACCCGCTGTCGGTCTTCATGATCCTCGTCGTCGCCGGCGTCTCGACGCTGATCCACCTCTACTCGGTCGCCTACCTGGACTCCGACCGCGGCTACGTGCGCTTCTTCGCGTACATGAACTTCTTCGTCTTCTCGATGCTGTTGCTCGTCCTCGCCGGCAACTTCCTGGTGCTGATCGTCGGCTGGGCCTTCGTCGGCGCCGCCTCGTACCTGCTGATCAGCTTCTGGTATCGCCGCACGACCGCGACGCAGGCGGGCATCAAGGCGTTCGTCATCAACGTGCTCGGCGACGTCGGCCTCGTGCTCGGGACGTACTTCATCTTCAAGCACAGCGGCACGCTGGACTTCCTGAAGACCTTCGAGGACGCCAAGCAGAGCTTCTCGCCGAACGACGCCGACCTCGTCGCGGGCTGCATCCTGCTGCTCGTAGGCGCGTTCGCGAAGTCTGCCCAGATCCCACTGCATACCTGGCTTCCGGACGCCATGGAGGGCCCGACGCCGGTCAGCGCGCTCATCCACGCCGCGACGATGGTGACGGCCGGCGTCTACCTCATCGCGCGCATGCACCCGCTGTTCGAGCTCGCGCCGACCGCCGCGGACGTCGGCGCCGTCATCGGCTGCCTGACGCTGCTGATCGCCGGCACGATCGCAATCACGGTCACCGACCTCAAGCGCGTCATCGCGTACTCGACGATGTCGCAGATCGGCTACATGATCATGGCCGTCAGCGCCGGCGCGTACGCGGCGGGCCTGTTCCATCTCATGACGCACGCCTTCTTCAAGGCGCTGCTGTTCATGGCGGCCGGCTCGGTGATCGCCGCGATGGCCGGCAACCAGAACCTCGACAAGATGGGCGGCTTCCGGCGGTCGATGCCGTTCACCTACGGCTGCATGGTGGTCGGCGGCCTCGCGCTCGCCGGCATCCCGCCGTTCTCGGGCTTCTTCTCCAAGGACGAGATCCTGCTGCTCATCGGCGATCGCGGCGGCTGGTATTGGATCCTCTACGTCGGCGGCTACTTCGGCGCCTTCCTCACCGGCATCTACACGTTCCGGATGATCTTCCGCGCGTTCTGGGGCGACCCCGTTCCCGAGGCGGTCGAGCTCGAGGAGGGCCACCTGCACCACGCCGAGGTCCACACGAACCCCGCCAACGGCGAGGTCGAGGACACCGACGTCGGCTTCCCGGGCCCCGACCACCACATCGCCGAGCGCGAGCGGCCGATGAAGCTCGCGATGGGGACGCTCGCCGTCCTGGCGATCGTCGGCGGGTTCCTGCAGATCCCGCAGGTCACGCACATCGTCGACCACTTCCTCGCGCCGACGTTCCATGACTCGGCACTCTTCGAGCGCGATCCGAGCGGCGGGATGATCGCCTTCGGCCTCATCCTCGGGACCGCCGTCGGCCTCGCCGGGATCGGCGTCGCCTACTTCGTCTGGGTGAAGAACCCAGGGATGTCCGCCCGTGTCCTCGCCCGCTTCAGGCCGCTGCACACGCTGCTCGTCAACAAGTGGTACTTCGACGAGCTCATCGACGTCGTCGTCGTCCGGCCCGCCCAGTGGTTCGGCTCCTTCGCGCAGCAGACGTTCGAGCGGATCTTCGTCAACGGCATGCTCGTCGGGGGCGCGACCGGCATCGTGCGCGTCGGCTCGTCGGCCGTGCGCGCGGCGCAGACCGGCTTCCTGCGCTACTACGCCGCGCTGGTCGTCGTCGGAACGGTCGGTCTCACCTTCTACTTCCTGTTGCAGGCATGACGCTGCATCTCTCGATCGCGTTGTGGCTGCCGCTGGCGTTCGGCGTCCTCGGGTTGCTCGCGCCCCCGCGCCTGGCCTGCAAGATCGCCGTTGCCGGCACGCTGCTCGTGCTCGCCTACGCGATCACGTACGTCGTCGACTTCAAGAGCGGATCGAGCGCGCTGCAGTACGTCACCGATGAGATGTGGATCTCCGAGCTCGGGATCCACTACAAGCTCGGCCTCGACGGGCTGAACCTGTTCCTCGTCCTGTTGACGGGGATCCTGTGGTTCGCCTGCACGCTGTGGGCGTCGTTCGGGATTGGCTCCCACCCGCCCGACAAGCCGCGCCTGTTCTACTTCCACATGGCGCTCGCGCAGACCTCGGTGCTCGGCGCGCTGATGGCCCAGGATCTCGCACTGTTCGTCGTCTTCTTCGACCTGATGCTCGTGCCGTTCTTCTTCTTGACCGGCATCTGGGGCGGTGTGCGGCGCGTGCAGGCGACAACGAAGCTCGTCATCTACACGCTCGTCGGCTCGCTGCTCATGCTGACCGCCGCGGTCGCGACCGGGGTGCTGTCGGCCGGCGACGGCCAGTCCGTGTCGTTCGCCTTCTCCGACCTCGCCCAGCGCACGCTCGGCTCGTCGACGCAGAACTGGCTGTTCCTCGCCTTCGCGGCCGCGTTCCTCGTGAAGATGCCGGCGTTCCCGTTTCACGGCTGGATGCCCGACGGCTACAAGGCGATGCCGCTGCCGGTGCTGGGGGTCTTCTCGGGCGTCCTGAGCAAGGTCGCCGCGTACGGATTCCTGCGGATCTGCCTGCCCTTCTTCCCGGACGCCAGCGAGCACTTCCAGATGCTGATGCTGCTGATCGCGCTGTTCTCGATCCTCTACGGCTCGGCGATGGCGTTCACGACGACGCACTCACGGTTGATCCTCGGGTACTCGTCGGTCGCCCAGCTCGGCTTCATCGTGCTCGGGATCTTCGCCCTGAACTCGCAGGGCGCGCAGGGCGCGATCCTGCAGGCCTTCAACCACGGCCTCGTCGTCGCACCGGCGTTTTTCATCGTCGCGCTGCTTGCCTCGCGGTCGGACGGCTCGGAAGACATCCGCGACATGGGCGGGATCGCGACGCGGGCCCCCGTCCTGGCGACCTTCTTTCTGATCATCACGTTCGCGACGCTCGCGATGCCGGGCTCCTCGAACTTCGTCGGCGAATACTTCATCCTGCTCGGCGTCTTCCAGGATCACGTCGCGATCGCGATCGTCGCCTCGAGCGGCGTCGTCATGGCCGCCGTCTACGCGCTGCGCCTGTTCATCCGCGCGATGCACAACCGCACCGGCCCGCGTGTCGAGCCGGCCGAGATGACGACGCGCGACGGGCTCGTGCTCATCCCGCTCGTGCTCGCGATCCTCGCGATCTCGCTCTATCCGCAGTTCGCGCTGCATCGCAGCGAGCCCACGGTGTCGAGCATCGCCCCCAGCGCCCTCAGCGTGAGCGACGCGGCCGCCACGCTCCCGGAGGCCTCGCCATGATCGCCGCAGCCAAGATCGCCGGACCGCACATCGACTGGGCGGGCCTGTCGCCGCTGATCGCCATCTTCGGCGGCGCGCTGCTCGCGCTCATGCTCGGTCTGCTGCGCTCGCGCGCGATCCGCGAGACGCTCGTGCCGGCGCTGTCGATCGTCGGCCTCGCCACCGCGATCGGCGTGTCGATCTGGCAGTGGGGCGAACGCACCGACCTCGTCGCCGGGGCGCTGCGGCTCGACGAGCTGACCCTGACGTTGACGATGCTGTTCTGCGTCGCCGGGATCGCGGCGGTCGTGCTCTCGTGGCGCCACGTCGCGCCCCGCGAGGCGGCCCACGGCGAGTTCCACGCGTTGCTGCTGACCTCGATCGCGGGCATGGTCGTGCTCGTCGCCGCGCAGAACCTCGTGTCGGTCTTCCTCGGCCTCGAGCTGCTGTCGATCCCGTTGTACGTTCTGTGCGCAACCGAGATGCGCCGCGCGTCCTCGCTTGAGTCCGGGCTGAAATACCTCGTCGTCGGGTCGGTCGGCTCCGCAACGCTGCTGTACGGCCTCGCCTTCATCTACGGCGCGACGGGGGCGACGGACTTCGGCGCCATCGCGACGGCGCTGGACTCGAGCGTCGTCAGTGATCCGCTGCTTCTGGCGGGCATCGCCCTGACCGTCGTCGGGCTCGGCTTCAAGGCCTCCGTGGCGCCGTTTCATCAGTGGACGCCCGACGTCTACGAGGGCGCCCCGACGCCGATCACGGCGTTCATGGCCGTCGCGACGAAGGCCGCCGCGTTCGGCGTCATCCTGCGCCTGTTCGATGTCGCCCTCGTCGGGGCATCGCTGGACTGGGGTCCGCTGCTCGCGGTCCTGGCGGCGTTCACGATCGTCGTCGGCAACGTCGGCGCCCTCGGCCAGTCCTCGCTGAAGCGGCTGCTCGCGTACTCGTCGGTGGCACAGGCTGGCTACATGCTCGCCGGCGTCGTCGTCGCCTCGCGGCTCGGGCTGCAGGCGACGGTCTTCTATCTCGTCACGTACCTCGTCATGAACCTCGCGGCGTTCGCCGTCATCGTGGCGCGCGAGCGCGAGACGCCGCTCGGCGACGAGATCGCGTCGCTGAACGGGCTCGGCGCGTCACGACCGGCGCTCGCATGGCCGATGACGATCGCGATGCTAGCGCTGGCGGGGTTCCCGGCCACCGCGGGCTTCTTCGGGAAGTTCTACCTCATCAAGGCTGCCGTCACGGGGGACTACGCGTGGCTCGGCGTCTTCATCGTCGTCGGCTCGATGATCTCGCTCGCGTACTACCTCAAGGTCGTCGCGGCGATCTGGATGGTCCCCGCTGCGGAAGGCTCGCAGTTGGTGGCCGCAAGCCCTGGGCCGGAGCCGCTGCTCGCCGGCGGCTCGGACGAGGCGACCGGGATGCGCGCGCAGGGCGAGGTCGTCGCCGTCGGGATCATCTTCGCCGTGCTCACCGTCGTGCTGGGCATCGTGCCCCAACCGCTGTTTCACGCGGTGCGCGACGCCGGCGCGGCGCTCGGCCTCTTCTAGCTGGAGCGTCCTCGCCCGGCTTCCGGCGAACGGGGCTTCCGGCGAACGGGTGTCCCGCCGGCTCTCGGCGACGGGTTCGCCCCGCCGGGCATCGACTCCTCGACGGCGTGCGCAACCTGCCCAGGACGGGAGCAACCCCGCCCAGGCTCGGGGCAGGTTCCCGCTAGGACTTCGGCGTGACGTACTTGAGGCGCAGCGACACGCGTGCGCGCGCCTTGAGGACCTTGCCCGCGGGCGTGCCCTGGGATGCGACCTTGAGGATCCGCCGCTTCCCGCCGCGCCGCACCGGGCGCGCCTTCTTCTTGTCGGGCTTGGCGACGTTGCCGACGATGCAGCCGGACCGGTGCAGAAGCTTGCGGGCGCCCTCGTACGTGTGGTTCTTGAGCTTCGGGACGACGCAGTGCTTCGTCTGCGCGACCGGCGTCTCGCGCTCCGTGCCCGGATCGCCGGCCGGCGGCGCCGGCGGCGGCGCGGGCGCCGCGGCAACCGCGAAGCCCTGCGAAACCTGGCTGGACACGTTGGAGGTCTCCGAGCTGCGGTACAGGTATGCGCAGATCGCGTAGTTGCCCGCGGCGGGCGGCGTGTACTGCGTGACGAATGAGAAGGCTCCGGAAGGATCCTGGGAGAACACCTCGACCGAATCGCTGCGCTGGCTCTGGGCCGCGGCACTGGCGGATGCGCCGCCGGCGTTCGCGCACTCGCCGCCCCGGGCCACGAAGACGCGCATCTTGCTCGGCTCGCTCGTCGATCCGCGGGCGCCGATCGTCATCGCGACGGTCGCCTGCGGGCTCGGCGAGGCCGATACCGCGAGGCTGTCGACCGCGAGGGCGTCCGTGGCGCCGAACAGCAGTGTGCCGGTCCCGAGAGCCGCGGCCAGGCCGACGAGACCTCGCGTGCGGTGCAGATGTCGGTTCATCTCAGTAGCTCGATCCGTGTGCGCATACCTTGAAACCATAGCTCTGACCGAGCGTGTGCTCGACTTGGCGCCAGTTGACGAGCTTCGTGGCGAGGTTGTGCGCCGGTTTGTCGTGCTTGGCTTCGATGGAGTCACTCAACGCCTTTGAGTAGATGCCGATCTGGCTTACGCTCTCGACGAACGCCGCGATACGCGTCGTATCGGCCTCGGGCGTCGCGAGCGCGGAGAGCTGGTCCGCCAGGCGCTTGGCGAGCTTGGCCTGTTTGCGCAGGGTGGGGACAAGCTCAGAAGTCTGCTTGCCGACGGCCTCGCGCCGCAGTTCATTCTGCTTCTTCTGCGTCTTGCGACAGGCGTCGTCGGCGCGAGCGATGAACTCGGCCTTGCTGAGGGCCGGCCTAACCGCCGTCGTCGTGCTGGCGGCGGGGGCGGTAGCGCTGGGCCCGTTGTTGGCGTCCGATCCGCCGCAACCGGCTGTGAGAAGGGCCGCTGCCGCGGTTGCACACAAGGCAATCCGCAGGCCCCTCGTCGAGAGTGGTCGGTGTGTCATGAAGGGGTGAGGTGACGCCCAACGTCGAGCTGGGCCCAGCTATGACGCCGGGCCCAGCGAGACGACGAGGTTCGTCAGCCTGTGAAGCCCCGCTTGCGACGCGGCTTACGGGCCTTCTTCTTCTTCTTCTTCTTCTTCTTGACGACCTTCTTCTTCGGCTTCTTCTTGACGACCGGCTTGACAGCCGGCGGAGGCGGCGCAACGACGACCGGCGGCGGAACGACAACCGGCGGAACGACAACCGGCGGCGGCGAGACCCGGATGCAGCGGCTCGGAACAAGACCGGCGGAGCGGACCTGCTCGTTGTTCTTGTCCGTGGTTCCGCTGTTCGTGCCGTTTTGATCTCCACCTGCGAGCGTCAGCGTGCCGGCATTGGCGCCCTGATCGATCTGCTGGTCGGTGCAGTCGGCCTGCGCGCTGTCCTGAGCCGTATCACCGAGAATCAGCCCGCTGACGATCGCCTGCGAGTTGTTGTCGGTCGTGCCGGAGTTGTTGGCCGCGTTCTGGTCGCCTCCGAACAGGATGACTCCGGCGCCGGCGTCCTGGCCGATCATCTGGCTTGTGGCAACGCCCTGCTTGTTGCTCTGACCGGTGTCGCCGAGGACGATGAGGCCGCCTGCGGCCTGAGCGTTGTTGACGGTGCTCGACGCGTTGTTCGTCGCCTTCTGGTCGCCGCCCGCAAGCGTCAGCGTCCCACCGCCGGCGTCCTGCTTGGCGGACTGGCCGGTCTCGACGGACTGCTGGTTGGCCTGGTTGGTGTCGCCGACGATCAGGCCCCCGCCGCTGGACTGCGAGTTGTTCGCGGTCGAGGTGGAGTTGTTGGCGGCAGTCTGATTGCCGCCGCCGAGGATGATCCCGCCGCCGGCGCTCTGCGAACCACCCTGCTGGCTCGAGATGCCTTGATCGTTCGACTGGCTGGTATCACCGATCCCGATGATCTGCGCTTGAGCG
The DNA here is from genome assembly GCA_038260305.1 of Solirubrobacterales bacterium. GTDB lineage: Bacteria > Actinomycetota > Thermoleophilia > Solirubrobacterales > Solirubrobacteraceae > CADCVQ01. Next base: position 73,529 of record JBBSNY010000001.1, on the reverse strand, counting down.
CTGGCCGCAGCCACCAGTGCCACGAGGACGCTGAGCGGCACCGCGGTGTAATTACGGTTCAAGGCCGTTCCTTTCGATCTTGGTTCGCGTCCCGCATTCCATGCTGGCACGTTGACGTTCTAGCGCACATCGGTCATCCATGCTCCTGCTGGTTGGTCTGGATGGTGTTGGCGTTCTGATCCGCCGTCTGATCGAGGGTGCCGAACACGATGTACGTGCCATGCAATGACTGGTCGATCTTCTGATCCGTGACGGCTTGCTGGTCGTTGTTGAGCTCGGTATCGCCGAGGACGATGCTGCCGGTCATGTCCTGATGGTTGGTCTCGACCGTCGAGGAGTTCTGGGCGGCGGCCTGTGTGAAGTCGCCGAAGACGATGTACGTCCCCTCCTGCGCGTCGCTCGATGCCCGGTAGTCCCCGCCCGCGAGCACGGGTCCGCCGCGCGTCGCCTCTGCGCAGACCGCACAGCCGTTGAGGCTGCTGACCCCGCTGGTGATCCGTGAGTCGACGGCGAACGTGTCGCCGAGGACGATGAAGGTGCCGTCCATGACCTGGTTGATGTCCTGGTTGGTCGTCGCGTGCTGCTTGTTGTTCAGCGACGTATCGCCGACCACCAAGCCACCGCTCAGACCCGTGAGCTGCTTGTTGTCCTGCACCGTGTTCGCGTTCTGCGCGGCCGTCTGGTGCAGGGCGCCGTCGAAGACGATGAACGTCCCCGACTGCTCCTGATTGATGTGCTGGTTCGTTGCGGCCTGCTGATCGTTGTCCGCGGCGGTGTTTCCAAGCGTGATCGAGCCAGTGCCCGCGTCCTGCGTGTTGGCCTGGCTCGTTGACTGGTTCTGCTCCGCGGACTGGCCCGGGTCGCCGATGATCAGCGAGCCGGAGTCGCCGCTCTGAGCGAACGCGACGCTGGCCGGCACCAACAATCCGAACGCGACGGCCAGCGCACCGAACCAAAGGCGCACGCATGACGTGCGGGAACGCCGAACGGGTGCTGTGGGCACCGCTACGCCGCTTGGAGCTTGTGCGCTCCTCCCCTCGGTACTACTGGGTCTCATCCTGCCTCCGTTAGGTGTCGATCCGTGCAGCTCACGGACACGATGTCCCCGTTGCCTCCCCTGCCCCTTCCGCCCTTCTCGACGATGGCCTGCCTTTGCCATCACCCCGCCGCATGAAGCGCAGCGCACATCGATCGCTCGTTGCCGACGGATTTATATCCCCTTGAGGCGACGCACGCAACCACGTCCCCCATGCGGCCCAGTCGCAAGGGCGGGTCGTGACTTCACTTCATAGGACGCGCGCGCGTTGCCCCCGCGTGACGCCCGCCCTCGCGCGCGGGCACTTGTACGGAGGCGGTTCGGACGGCGGAGGCGGTTCGGACGCGGCGGGATCTCGCCGGATAGGGGCCAACGGCCGCCGGGACCGCCTCGGGGAGCGTGAGGCGGCGGGGCGAGATTTTGCCCCCGGGGTTGACACGCGCGGGGCCGGCCGTTAGAAACGACGTAGGCAGGAGTTCTGCCGAGTCGATGACGGGAGCGGGGCGATGGGACGCGTCCCGCATGTTTCTGCTGCGTTGGTTTGACATGAGGGGTACCGAGCGTTAGAACGTTGGCCGCGGCAATCGTGCTCGCCGGCTACACTGCTGCCAGAGGGGGAATCCAAGCACCCACGGAGAACAGGTACGTCGGGCGTCTGCGTTAGTCTGCCGGCGGACTCGATCCGTAGATCGTCTTTGCTGCACGCGTAGGGCAGGGCGGGCCAAGACGGCTCGTACCGTTTTGCAAATCGGTTTGAAGGAGTCACATGACCCGCAAGTTCCTTATCGTCCCGCTCGCGCTCAGCGCGTTTGCCGTGGGCGCGGCAGGTGCGCAGGCGCAGATCATCGGCATCGGTAACAGCAGCCAGTCCAACAACCAGAGCTCCCAGACGACCCAGGGCATCGGCCAGACCTCCGGCGGCGGCATCGTGCTTGGCGGCGGCGACCAGACCGCGACGAACAACTCCAGCACCAACCTGAACAACGATCAGGTCGCCGGCGGCGGCCTCATCGTTGGCGACAGCAAGCAGGCCAACACCCAGGCAGCGACGACGAACCAGGCCATCGGCCAGGACGCGTCCGGCGGCGTCCTCACGCTCGGCGGCGGCGACCAGACCGGTCAGAACAACTCGAGCACCACGCTGAACAGCGCGCAGGGCGCCGGCGGACTCATCGTGCTCGGCGACACCGGCCAGTCCAACAACCAGAACGCGGCGACCACGCAGGGCATCGGCCAGGCCACCGGCGGCGGAATCGTCCTCTTCGGCGGCGACCAGAGGGCCAGGAACAACTCCGACACGACGCTCAACAGCACCCAGCTCGCCTTCGGCCTGCTGATCCTCGGTGACAACGACCAGGGCAACACGCAGGCCGCGACGACCGGTCAGCGTCTCGATCAGGACGCCAACGGCGGCACGCTGACGGTCCTCGGCGGCACGCAGACCGGCGTCAACGGCCAGAGCAGCACCGGCAACAACTGTCAGGAAGTCGGCATCGGCCTCATCTGCTAGCCGAGCCTGACGAACGTCACAATCGACGGGCCGCCTTCGGGTGGCCCGTCGTCGTTAAGGGTCCGTGACGGCCCATCGTGCTGTCGGCCGGAAGTGCCGTCGAGTTCTCCGGGATGCCCGACTGGGGCTTGGTCCGGGAAGACGCGGCCGGCAGCCGCATCTGCCCGACGGATCCGTCGAGTCGGACGTCAGCAGCGCACGACGGCGTCGCGTGCGCCGCCCGCGAAGTGCAGCGTGATCACGGTCCTGCCGTTCACGCTCGACGAGCTCGTGCTGACCGGTCCGGGCCCGCGCCTCGACTGGACCTTCCCGTCGCAGGTCACGCGGACGGTGCACGAGCCGTCCGTGCAGTTGGACGCCGTCGACGCGGTGGAGCCTCGCGACGAGCCCGTCACCGGCGGAGCGGGCGTCGTCGCGGTCGGCGCCGAACCCGCGGATCGCGGCGCTGTGCTCGTGGCCGTCCCCGCGCCGGTCGCACCCGGAGCGGTCGGCCTCGCGCCGGGCGAGCGCGGCGCTGTGCTCGTGGCCGGCGCGCTGGAATGCGACGTGGCGGTCGTCTTCGCGGCCGCGGGACCGATGGTAGGCGAGTCGGCACCGCAGCCGAGCATCGTCGTGACGGCGAGGGCGCCGACTGCGCCGGCGGCCGAGCGCAAGCGTGCTCCGTTTGCGGCGACCACTATGAATCCGGCCGCGCGCGCCGGCGACGCAAGATGGTCGGGTGCGGGCAGCGGCTGCGACGGCGCAACGCCGCCGCGGCGATCACTGCGAGATCGTGACCGGCGTGCCGGCGTCGATGCGCTCACCGAGCCAGTTGATCGCAGAGTTCGCGAAGCGTACGCAGCCGTGCGACGAGGCGCTGCCGAGCGCTCCGGGGAGGATGCCCTTGCCGTGCAGCGCGATCTGCCCAGGCCCGCCGTCGAACTCCTTGTAGACGCCGGAGCGCGCGCTGAGCGCGATCGCGTACGGACCGATCCCTTGGGACTTCGGCTCGCGGACGTTCTCCTCGACGAAGAAGCTGCCGGTCGGGGTCTGGGTGTTCGGCTTGCCGATGACGACGCGATAGCTCGCCCGCTCGACGCCGAGGTAGTAGATCCGGGCGCGGCGGTCGGATCGGTCGACATAGATCCGCCAACCGACCTCCTCCTCGTCCGCCGCGGAAGCCAGGATCCAGCCGGTGCGCTTCGAGCCGCGACCGGGGGTGCGGACCCGCAGCCACTCCAGGCCGTCGCTGGACTCGCGCTCGTCGAGCACGGGCAGCGTCGTCACCTGCTGGGTGATCGGGCGTCGCCTCGCGACATATCCGCGCTTCGCCGCGCCCGTCCGGGGCTCGGCGCGAACGAGGACCGTCTCCTTGAGGGCGGCGACCTTCTGCGGCTCGCGCGGCACCTGCGCCGCGAAGCCGGCGGCAGGCGCCGCGAGGGTCGCGGTCGCCGCGGTGAGCACCACGATGCCCACACGGGCAAGCCGTCCGCGCGCGGGCATCGTGGGCTCGTGCGCCACTAGTCCCGAACCTGCCAGCGGATGCTGCCGCTCTCACAGGTGTCGACCTGCTGGTTGGCCGCGTCGCGGATCGAGATGGAGACCTTGAAGGTGCCCTTCGCGGCCGTCTTCTTGTTGAACTTGCCCTTGAGCACGACGGTGAACAGACCCTTCTGCCCGTTGCCGAAGTCACGCGTGAACGAGGCGTTGTCGCCGAATGACCCCTGCTTGCTGACCGCCTTCTTCAGCGTCACCGAGAGTCCCCCGAGCGCGAGGCGGCCGGTCGGCGAGGCGCACTTGGAGGTCCACTGGATGTCGAAGCGCGTGACGCTCTTGCCATCCTTCGCGACGCGCAGATCGACCGGAAGGGTCAGGTTCCCGGACTTCTGGGTGCTGGAGCCCTGGTAACCGGCGTCCTTGCGCGGCGATGCCGCAAATGCGTTCAGCGGGACCAGTGCGACCAGGAGCGCGACTGCACCCAGGGCGACGGCGGCGCGAACAGATGACGGACGATGCATGCGGTGAGACCTCACTTGTAAGAGAACGGACATAGATTCAACCTAACGCTCCGACGGGGCTAGCGCTCATTTGGCGCAGACTGCCCACGCCTTGACCTGGACCACCTTCTCCGTGGCCGCAGGGGCCGAATTCTGATGCGCCACGCCGTCGGGCGTGAACGTGACCTCGGCAGGGATCCGCTGGATCTGTACGTACCAGCCGCTCGTCCCGGCGGCGGCGTTGACGACGACGGGCTTGCTCTGGCGCACCTCGACGACGGAACGATCGCTGTTGTCAACGCGAGGGGGGACGACGATCTCGTGCCCGCCCCCGACGACCTTCTCGTCGGCGTTGCATGCGGCGGTGGAGTCGGCCACCCCGTCGATGCCGGGCGATCCCGTCACGAACGCGATGCGCACCTGGCCGAAGCCGCTGCCCTTCGGGCCCTGCGGACCGGGCGCCCCGGCAGGGCCGGGAGGGCCCTGTGTGCCGGCGGGGATGACCGCCGCCGGGAACTTGCCCCTGCCGTCGGTCAGCACGACGCGGTTCGGCAGCGCGGCGAAGCCGACGCTGTAGCCGCGGATCTTGCCGGCGTTATCGGCGTACTTCGCCTTGTTGACGGTCTTGCTCCTGGACTTCTTCTTCGTGGCGGCGGACTGCGCCTTGGGACCACTGACCGCCTTCTGAGCCGCGTCGGCGAGCGGTGCCGCGATCACCACGAGCACGAGCAGCGCGATGATGGTCGTAGGCGATGGACGTCGAACGACGCTCCTCAGCATGTTCTCCTCCTCAGACTTGGGACGCGCGCACGGTATCAGCCATCCCACCCCCGAACGCCGGCTTCGGGGACCTACAACCCGGGCAAGGCCCCAGTGTTTCGGCGCGCGCGAGATCGAGCTCGTCGCCCCGGCGCGATCACGCAGGGCACTCAGCCGCTGGCGCAAGAACAGCGCCACGAAAGAATGTGACATGAAATGACGACATCGTGCTAGGTTGCGCTCATGAGCTCCCTTCACGCGGGTCTGTCGATCCTCTCCGCCGCAACGCCACCCGCGGCGCCCCCAGCGGGGGGCGCCGCGACGAAGGACATCGAGACGATGGGCGTCATCGTTGCGATCTACTCATTCGTGCTGCTGATGGGAGGGCTGGGCTACCGCTCCGGCCTCGTTCCCGTCATCGGCTGGCTCGACCGCTTCGCGCTGCGCGTGTCCGGTCAACCGGGTTGGGCATCGATGCCCTGCGGCCTGGCGATCGTGTCGCTCATCACGGCGCTCTTCGGCCTCTACTGGGACGTGTCGCTGCACGTCGACGTCGGCCGCGACCAGGGCGCGTTCGGGACGCCCGCGCACTACTTCATCCTCGCCGGCCTGTTCGGCATCGTGATGGCGGGCTTCTTCGCGATCTGCCTGCCCGAGCGCAAGGAAGGACCGACCTTCATCAAGATCACGCGCGACTGGTACGCACCGCTCGGCGGCATCCTGATGTTCGCCTCTGGCAGCTTCTCGCTGCTCGGCTTCCCGCTCGACGACGGCTGGCACCGGCTCTTCGGCCAGGACGTCACGCTGTGGGGGCCGACGCACCTGATGCTCATCGGCGGCGCAGGCATGACGCTCGTCGGAATCGCCGTGTTGCAGGTCGAGGCCGTGCGGGTCATGAAGAGAACGGGCCAGATCGAGACGGAGAAGTGGTGGGTCAAGCACCTGCGCAACGTCTGGCTGCCGGGCGGCCTGCTCATCGCCCTATCGACGTTCCAGCTCGAGTTCGACCTCGGCATCCCGCAGTTCCAGCTCGTCTTCCAGCCGATCCTGATCATGCTCGCCGCGGGCGTCGTTCTCGTCGCGACGCGGGTCTGGCTCGGCCCGGGCAAGGCGCTTCAGGCCGTCCTGTTCTTCATCATCATGCGGGCAGGCCTGTCGCTGCTCGTCGGCACGATCGGTGAGACAGCGGCCCACTTTCCGCTCTATCTCGTCGAAGTGGCGCTCGTCGAAGGCATCGCGTTCGTCGTCTCCCCGCGCAGGCCGATCGTGTTCGGCGCCTGGTGCGGCCTCGCGCTCGGCACGATCGGCCTCGCGGCCGAGTGGGGCTGGTCGCACGTCTGGATGGCGCTGCCCTGGCCGACCACGATCCTGCCGGAGGTCGCCGCGTTCGGTCTCACGACGGCCCTCGCGGCGAGCCTGATCGGCGCCTGGATGGGCGCCCGCCTCGCCTCCGACGAGATCCCCAACGTGCGCGGCCTGCGCGAGGTCGGCCTCGGTGGCGCCGTCGTGGTCGCAGGGATCATCGCGTTCTGCCTCTACACGCCGTCGAGCAGCACCGCGACTGCGAAGGTCACGCTACGCGATGTCAACAGCGGGCCGGCGCGCACGGCGATCGTGACCGCGCAGATGAACCCGCCGAGCGCCGCGGACGGAGCGACGACGCTGACTGCGACCGCGTGGCAGGGCGGCGGCCTCGTCGTCAGCCACATGAAGCAGATCCGTCCCGGCGTCTACCGCTCGCAGGAGCCGATCCCGCTGTGGGGCGACTACAAGGCGCTGATCCGCATGCAGATGGGCAACTCGCTGCTCGGCGTGCCGATCTACGCCCCCGCGGACGCCGCGATCCCGGCGCCGCTCGTGCCCGCGCCACGCACCTTCGTGCGCCCCTTCCAGTCCGACCACAAGCTCCTGCAACGCGAGGCGAAGACGAAGGACCCGCTCGTGACGTACGGCGCCTACGGCGTCATCGGGTTCGTCACGTTCGTCCTGCTGGGGATGCTGTCCTGGGGGCTGCACCGCGTCCGCCTGACGGCGGTGGGTAGCCGCGGCGCCGCCTCGGAGTCCCGGCGCAAGGCGTCGGCCCTCGCCACTCCCCCGACCGCCTGAAGTCAGGACCCCGACCATGGCTGTCAATACCCTCGCCCCCATGATCCGCAAGCCCGCAGCATCCGGCGACGACGGCCGTGTCGAGCCGGCGATCGTGCGCATCGCAATCGTCGGCGGCGGCTTCGCCGGCCTCGGCATGGCGATCCGCCTGAAGCAGGCCGGGATCGAGGACTTCGTCGTGCTCGAGCGGGCCGACGACATCGGCGGCACGTGGCAGGCGAACACCTACCCCGGCTGCCAGTGCGACGTCCCCTCGCACCTGTACTCGTTCTCGTTCGCGCCGAACCCGTCGTGGACGCGCACGTACTCCCGCCAGCCCGAGATCTGGGCCTACCTGCGCCGCACCGCCGAGCGCCACGGCCTCAGCGAGCAGCTGCGCCTCGGGCACGAGCTCACGTGCGCGACGTGGGACGAGACGCAGCGGCGCTGGCAGGTGCAGACCACGCGCGGCGCCTACTCCGCATCGCTGCTGATCGACGCGACGGGCCCGCTCAGCCATCCCTCGGTGCCGCCGATCCCCGGCCTCGAGAGCTTCGAGGGCACGATGTTCCACTCCGCGCGCTGGGATCACGACCACGCGCTCGACGGCGACCGCGTAGCGGTCATCGGCACCGGCGCGTCGGCGATCCAGTTCGTGCCTCAGATCCAGCCGAAGGTCGGCCAGATGCACGTCTTCCAGCGCACGCCGCCGTGGATCATGCCGCACTCCGACCGCCCCACCTCGCGCGTGGAGCGGCTGGTGTACCGCGTGCTGCCGCTCGCGCAGCGGGCCGTGCGCACCGCGGTCTACTGGAGCCGCGAGACGCTCGTCCTCGGCTTCGCGAAGAACCCGCGGCTGGCGCAGCCGGCCGAGCGGCTCGCGAAGCTGCACCTGCGCCGCCAGGTCCGCGACCCGGAGCTGCGGCGCAGGCTCGAGCCCGACTTCCGCCTCGGCTGCAAGCGCGTGCTGATCTCAAACGTCTGGTATCCGTCGTTGTGCAAGCCGAACGTCGAGCTCGTCACCGAGGCGATCACGAAGGTCGAGGGGCGCGAGATCGTGCTTGCCGACGGCACGCGCCGCGAGGTCGACACGATCATCCTCGGCACGGGCTTTCACGTCACCGACCCGCCGACGGCGTGGCTCGTGCGCGGGCGCGCCGGCAAGACGCTCGCCGAGGTCGTTGGCCTCAGCCCGCAGGCCTATCTCGGCACGGCGATGGCCGGCTTCCCGAATCTCTTCAAGATCATCGGGCCGAACACCGGCCTCGGCCACAGCTCGATGGTGTTCATGATCGAGTCGCAGCTGAACTACGTCATCGACGCGATTTCGCAGATGGACGAGCGGGGTATCGCCAGCGTAGAGGTGCGGCCCGCCGCGGTCGCCGCGTTCAACGAGGAGGTGCAATCGATGATGCCCGCCACCGTCTGGTCCTCGGGATGCGCGAGCTGGTACCTCGACGCCAACGGCAACAACACGACGCTGTGGCCTGACTTCACGTTCCGCTTCCGGCGGCGCACGCGCCGCTTCGACGCCGACAACTACGAGCTGCGGGTCGGCGTCGCCGAGCCCGCCACGGTGCTGCCATGAGACTCCCCCTGCTCTCCTCGCCCGACTACGACGTCGCCGGAAGGACGGTCTTCATCACCGGCGCCGCACGCGGCATCGGCGCCGCGAGCGCGCGGCGCCTGCACGCGGCCGGCGCCAACGTCGCGCTCGTCGGCCTCGAGCCCGAGCTGCTCGACGAGCTCGCGGCCGAGCTCGGCGACCGCGCCGCGGCATTCGAGGCCGACGTCACCGACTACGACGCGCTGCAGCGTGCGGTGCGCGGGACGGTGTCGCTGTTCGGCGCCATCGACGTCGCGATCGCGAATGCCGGCATCAGCTACATCGGACGCCTCGCGACGGCCCCGATCGAGCAGGTCGAGCGCACGCTCGAGGTCAACCTGATGGGCGTCTGGCGCACCGATCGCGCGGTCATCGCGCAGATCACCGAGCGCAAGGGCTACCTGCTGAACATCGCCTCGCTGGCGGCCGCCAGCCACGCCCCGCTGATGGGGCCCTACGCGGCCTCCAAGGCCGGCGTCGAGGCGCTGACGAACAGCCTGCGAGCGGAGACGGCGCCGTCGGGCGCGCGCGTCGGCTGTGCGTACTTCGGCTTCATCGACACCGACCTCGTGCGCGCCAGCTTCGCGCACCCGTCGTCGCAGGTCATGATGTCGACGCTGCCGAAGTTCGTCGCCACGCCGGCGCCGCTGTCGGACGCGATCGACGCGATCGAGCGCGCCGTCGCGCGCCGCAAGGCGCGCGTCTGGGCGCCGCGCTACGTCGGCGAGGCGCTCGTGCTGCGCGGCGTGTTGCAGCCGCTGACCGAGCTGCAGTCGCGCTTGCACCGACAGCTCCCCGGGGCGCTGTCGCTCGCCGACCCGGCGCAGGGCGGGCTCGGCGACCAGCATGCGAAGCTCGGCGTCGCCGTCGACGCCGAGCAGCCGCCCCGCGTCCCGGTCGGCTGAAGCGCCAGCGGGGCTACGCGCTGCGGTGGCGAAGCCGGACGGCCTCGGCGAGCTTCTTGTCCGCCGCGGTCACAACCGGAGCACGCCCGTTGAGCGGCCCCCGGGGCTCGATCGGGTTACGGCACGCTCTCCGCCGACTTGATGACGTACGCGCCGTTCGTTCGCATGCGGTTGGAGGCTTTGCCCATGGTTCGCCCTTCGGCAGACATGTCGTGAGGCTCAAGCGACGCCCATTCTACCTGGCCGCCCGGACCGCTGACCAAGCCAGGCGCAGCGCAGCGCAGGAGCAGACAAGGGCCGCCGCGAGCCAGACGCCGAGCGGGTGCCTGCTCGGCAGTTCCATCGCCAGGCTGGCGGATGCGGTCAGCGCGCAGATGACGACGACCACGAGCGACCGGCCGCGGTTGCGCAGCAGCTTGTCGACGATGATGGACGCCAGGCGCGTCCGCCGAGGCACGCGTTAGCCTCTTGCCCCCCGTGGAGTACCCCGTCGAGACCTTCAGCGCGCAGGAGCGCGCCCGACTCGAGCCGCACGTCACGAACTGCGACAGCCCGGTGTTCGCGCTCGTCAACCTGCCCGAGACCGTCAAGGGGGCGCTGTTCGCACGCTACTCGCGCTACCCCGGGACCCTGCGCCGCCTGTTCCTCGACGAGTTCGCGCAGTCGCTCGGGGACGGCGTCGCGACGTACGACAATCAGGAGGGCGCCCGCGCCGCGGACTTCTACGAGCGCATCTTCGTCGGCTATGGCGACGACTCGATCGCCCAGCTCGGCGGCGCGCACGTCGCCTGTGAGTGGGTCTCCAACGTCCTGACGAAGGTGCTCCAGCGCCCGCGCCTGGGTGCCTATCTCGAGCAGTCGACGCGCTACATCGCCTACGACCGCCCGATCGAGGGCACGTCGCGCTACCGCTACTACCGCGACCCGTCGCTCGGCCCCGACTACGAGGCCGCGATGGATGAGATCTTCGGGATCTACTCGGCCTCGATCCCGAGCGTCATCGCGTGGGCGGCGGAGCGCTACCCCGCCGCCGAGGGCGAGTCCGTCAAGGCGCACGAGCGCGCGATCAAGGCGAAGGCGTTGGACCTGCTGCGCGGCCTGCTGCCGGCGGCGTCGCTGTCGCACATGGGGATCTTCGCGACGGGCCAGACCTACGAGCAGCTCATCCTGCACCTGCTCGCACACCCGCTGCCCGAGGCGCGCCACTACGGTTCGATGATCCTCGAGGCCGTGCAGGGCGTCATGCCGAGCTTCGTGTCACGTGTCGAGCGTCCCGACCGCGGCGGCGAGTGGGTCGCGTTCCTCCGCCGGCGCGAGCAGGCCGGCGAGCGCTGGGCAGCGCGGCTCGGGCTCGATCGCCGCCCCGGCGATGACGGCGCCGGCGGCCCCTCGGTGCGCCTCACCCATCACGACGGCGACGAGGAGCTCATGCTCGCGGCGCTGCTGTTCGAGTCGACGGGCGTCGACGAGCAGACGACGCGCGCCGCGCTCGCTTCGCTGCGCGACGACGAGCGCGGCGAGCTCGTGGCCGATCTCATGGGCGAGCGGGCCAACCGCCGTCACCGGCCCGGCCGTGGCCTGGAGTCGCTGCGCTACCGCTTCGAGATCGTCTCGGACTACGGCGCGTTTCGCGACCTGCAGCGCCACCGGATGCTGACCTGCCAGTGGCAGGCGCTGACGCCCGACCTCGGCGCGGGCGTTCCCGAGGAGGTCGACGCGGCCGGCGTCGGCGACGACTTCCGCCGCGCGCTCGACGTCTCCCAGCGCGCCTACGAGCGCCTGCTCGACGGCGGTCACGATCGCCGCGCGGCGATGTACGCCCTCTGCCTCGGTTATCGCCTGCGCTACATGCTCGACCTCAACGCGCGCGAGGCGATGCAGCTCGTCGAGCTGCGATCGGGCCGCGAGGGACACCCCTCCTACCGAGCGATCGCGCACGCGATGCACGAACGGATCGCCGCCGTGCACCCGGCCGTGGCGGCGGCGATGACGCACCTCGATCGCGAGACCGAGCCGCGCCTGGAGCGGATCGTCTCGGAGCTGCGCACGCAGGCCAAGTTGGACGCGAACGTTCCGTCGAGTGCGTAGAACAGGGGCGACGGCGCCGGTGCTAGGGTCGCGCGCTATGTCGACGGACGAGGACGCCCGCGCGGCAGCAGCGCGCAAGATCGGAAGCCTGCGCCTCCGCAGCGCGCGCGCGGGCGACACGCACGTCGTCGAGTTGCTCGGTGAGCTCGACATCGCGGGGGCGCCCGATCTCGAGGCGGAGCTGCGTGCGGTCGAGGCGACCGACGCCGCGGCGATCGTCGTCGACCTCGGCAGCCTCGAGTTCATCGACTCGACCGGCATCCGGATGCTGTTGATGGCCGCCGACCGCTGCAGCGAGGACGGCCGCCTGACGATCCTTCGCGGCCCGAAGCAGGTCCACCGGGTCTTCGAGATCACCGATCTCGTGAGCCGGCTGCCGTTTGCCGACGCCTGAGCGGATCCGCGCCGCTCGCCCGCCTGACGGCGTCTCGTGTCGAGTTCTGAGCGGCGCTCAGACCGAACCGACGATCTTCCAACTAGACCTACACATGCTAATGTATGTGTATGGCGCTCGATCGCCGCCTCCAGATTCTGCTCGACGCGGATCGGCACGCTCGCCTCGTCGCGGTCGCTGAGGAGCGCGGGGTCTCGGTCGCCACGGTGGTCCGGGAAGCCATCGATCGCGGGCTGCCGGCGCCGGGTTCGCGCCGTCGGGCCGCCGCGAGCCGGCTGCTCGCCGCCGAGCCAATGGCGGTGCCCGATCCCGCCGTTCTCGCCGCGGAACTCGCCGACCTGCGCGCCCGGCGCGCATGATCGTCCTCGACACCACGGTGCTCGTCTACGCGGTTGGCACCGACCATCCGTTGCGCGAGCCGTGCCGTGACCTGATCGGCGCCATCGCGGACGGAAGACTGTCGGCGACGACGACCGTCGGGGTGGTGCAGGAGTTCACGCATGTCCGGGCTCGGCGGCGTGATCGCGAGGACGCGGCGCGCCTGACACGCGACTACCTCGACCTGCTCGCGCCGCTGCTCGTCGTCGGCGAGGACGATCTGCAGGACGGCCTGCGGCTGTACGCCCGCAGCGAGCGGCTCGGCGCGTTCGATGCCGTCCTTGCGGCGGCGGCGTCACGCGCCGATGCCGATGCCCTCGTCTCCGCGGATGCGGCCTTCGCTGTGGCGGACGTCACCCACGTCGTGCCCGACGCCGTCGGCGTCGAACGGCTGCTCGCTGGCTGAGCAGGCGCGGTTCGCCAATGCCGACCGGCGTCGCTTAGGCGTCCGCCTCGTCGCGGCGCTCGGCGATCCGGCCTTCGAGCTGGGCCATGACGTCGGGGTCGCGCAGCGTCGTGACATCGCCGAGCTCGCGGCCCTCGGCGATGTCGCGCAGCAGCCGGCGCATGATCTTGCCCGAGCGCGTCTTTGGCAGGTCGTCGGCCCAGACGATCCTCTTCGGGCGCGCGAGCTTGCCGATCTTCCTCGCCACGTGCTCGCGGATCTCACCGACGAGCTCGTCGGTGCCCTCGAGGTCGCCCTCGAGCGTGACGAAGCAGACGACCGACTGGCCGGTGTCCTCGTCCATCGCGCCGATCGTCGCGCACTCGGCGACCTTCGGGTGCGAGACGACGGCGGATTCGATCTCGGCGGTCGACATCCGATGGCCCGACACGTTGAGCACGTCGTCGACACGGCCGATGACCCAGAAGAAGTGGTCCTCGTCCTGACGCGACGCGTCGCCGACGAAGTACGTCTGCGGGCCGAACTTCTCGAAGTACGTCGAGACGTAGCGGTCGTCGTCGCCGTAGAGCGTGCGCAGCATCGACGGCCAGGGCTCCTGCAGCGTGAGCAGGCCCTGCTTGTCGCGCGCGAGCTCCTCGCCGTCCTCGCCGACGACGGAGGCAACCACGCCGGGCAGCGGATGCGTCGCCGAGCCGGGCTTGCAGTGCGTGATGCCCGGCAGCGGCGCGATCATGATCGCGCCGGTCTCGGTCTGCCACCACGTGTCGACGACGGGGCAGCGCTCGCCGCCGATGACGTGGTAATACCAGACCCAGGCCTTCGGGTTGATCGGCTCCCCGACCGAACCGAGCAGGCGCAGCTTGGTGAGGTCGTGTCGGCCCGGGTACTGCTCGCCCCACTTCATGCAGGCGCGGATCGCCGTCGGCGCCGTGTAGAAGATCGTCACGCCGTAGCGCTCGCACAGCTCCCACCAGACGTCCTTGTCGGGATAGTCCGGCGCGCCCTCGTACATGACGGACGTCGCGCCGTTCATGAGCGGCCCGTAGACGATGTAGGAGTGGCCGGTGATCCAGCCGACGTCGGCCGAGCAGAAGTACACGTCCGTCTCGGGCTTGAGATCGAAGACGACCTTGTGCGTGTAGGCGACGCAGGTCAGGTAGCCGCCGGTCGAGTGCAGGATGCCCTTCGGCTTCGCCGTCGAGCCGCTCGAGTAGAGGATGAACAGCGGGTGCTCGGCATCCAGCGGCGTCGCCTCGCACTCCGCGTCGGCCGCCTCCATGATCTCGTCGTAGAAGACGTCGCCCTCGCCCATCGGGCAGTCGATGCCGACGTTGCGCACGACGATCGTCGTCTGGACGTCCATGCCGACCTCGTCGACGGCCCGCTTCGTCGCGGCGACCTTGCCCTTGCGCCGCGCGCCGTCGGCGGTGATCAGCGCCCTCGCCTCGGAGACCTCCATGCGCTCCTTGACGGACTCCGGGGAGAAGCCACCGAAGACGACGTTGTGCGGCGCGCCGATGCGCGAACAGGCGAGCATCGCGACGACGACCTCGGGGATCATCGGCAGGTAGATCCCGACGACGTCGCCCTGCTCGATGCCCTGGTCGCGCAGGGCGTTTGAGAAGCGCATGACGTCGGCGTGCAGCTGCGCGTAGGTGATGTCGCGCTCGTTGCCTTCCTCGCCGCGCCAGTGCAGCGCGACGCGCTCGCCGAGGCCGGCCTCGACGTGGCGGTCGAGGCAGTTGTAGGAGGCGTTGATCGTGCCGCCGGCGAACCACTTGAAGAACGGCGGGTTCGAGTCGTCGAGCGTCGTCTCCCAGTCGCTGAACCAGTGCAGCTCACGGGCTTGCTCCTGCCACCACGCAAGCGGGTCGTCGGCGGCGCGCTGGTAGATCTCCGGATCGTTGAGCAGCGCGTCGCGGGCGAACGCCTCGGGCGGCGGGAACGACTCGACCTCGAGCAGCTCCTCGAGGCGCTCGGCGAGCCGGTCGTGGGACGTCTGGTCGGTGCTCGCCATCGTCGTCAGGCCTCCTTCTTGCTTCGGTCGCGCAGCTCGATGCGGCGAATCTTGCCGGTCAGGGTCTTGGGCAGGTCTTCGACGAACTCGACGATCCGCGGGTAGGCGTAGGCCGAGAGGTGCTCGCGCACGAACGACGAGATCTCCTTGCCGAGCTCGTCGGATCCCTCGTGCCCCGCCGCGAGCACGACGTACGCCTTGACGACGTTGCCGCGCCGCTCATCCGGCCACGCCACCGCGGCGGCCTCCGCGACGGCCGGGTGCTCGAGGCAGGCCGACTCGACCTCGAACGGGCCGATCCGGTAGCCGGCCGAGATGATGACGTCGTCGGCGCGGCCCTCGTACCAGTAGTAGCCGTCCTCGTCGGTCGCGGCGGCGTCCTTCGTGTGAAACCACTCGCCGCCGAAGGTCTGGACCGCAGCCTCCGGGTTGTTCCAGTAGCCGAGCGGATAGTGCGGGTTCGAGCGCGCCCGCAGGCAGATCTCGCCGCGCACGCCCTGCCCCACCGGGTGCTCGTCCTCGTCGAGGATCTGCACGTCCCAGCCGGGCATCGGCTTGCCCATCGAACCCTCGCGGACCTCCATGAAGGGGAAGTTGCCGCACAGCGGATAGGACTCGCTGAGGCCGTAGTAGTCGAGCACCGTGACGCCGTACTGCTCGCGAAACCAGCGGATCGCCTCGGGGTTCAGCGGCTCGCCGGCGGAGCAGACGATGCGGAAGTCCTGCGGGTAGCGCGTGCCGGCGTCGGAGATCCCCATCATCGAGCGGATCGCCGTCGGCGTGCCGAAGACGTTCGTCGGCCGGTGGCGCGAGAGGAACGCGAGCTGGCCATGCGGGTCGAAGCCGCCCTTGCGCTGCAGCACGACCTGCACGGCGCCGTAGCGCCACGGGCCGATCAGCGGTGAGATCCCCGCGGCCCACGCCCACTCGCCCATCCCGTGGAAGCGCTCGCCATCCTGGACGTCGTGGCAGAATTCGAACTCGTTGTGGCCGAGGATGTAGCGATGGGCGTGCAGGATCCCCTTCGCGAGGCCGGTCGTGCCGGACGTGTAGTAGAGCTGCGCCGGGTCGTCGGCGGCGGTGTCGACCGGCTCGTAGTCCGTCGATCCCTCGTCGAGGTCGCCGACCTCGAGCTCGAGCACCTTCGCCAGCCCCGCGACGCGCTCGCGATTCGCCGCGTTCGTCACGACGAGCGCGGCCTGCGAGTCGTTCAGGCGGTGTGAGATGCCCTCGTCGCCGTAGAGGATCGACATCGACAGCAGGATCGCGCCCGCCTTCCACGTGCCGAGGAACGCGGCCGCCGTCTCCGGCGTCGGCGGCAGCAGCATCGCGACACGATCACCACGCTGCACGCCCTGCTCGTCGAGCTTGCGCGCGAAGCGGTTGGACATGTCCTGCAGCTCGCCCCAATGCAGCTCGCGGACCGCGCCGTCGGGATCCTCGTGGATCATCGCGAGCTTGTCGCGGGGGTGCTTGTCGCACACGTCCGCGGCGATGTTGTAACGCTCAGGGACCCGCCACGAGTGCTGAGCGCACGCCTCCTCGTAGGTCATGCATGCACCGTACCCGCCTGCGCGCGGTCGGGACACCGTAGTCCGCCGCGCCTGGCACGGCCGATGCGGGCTAGCGGCGCTTGCGCTTCTTCTTCTTCGACGACGGGTGCGGGCGGCGCTCGGGCATCTGCGGCGCCGGCGTCTCGGGCGGCTCGGGTCGCGCTCGGCGCGCGCCGAAGCGCGGTCGATCCTCGTCGCCGCCCTTCTTGGCGGCCTGGGACTCCAGGCGCGCCTCGCGCAGCGCCTGCTGGCTCGGCCACGGCTGCGCCTCGCCGGTCACCCATGCCGGCGGCATCCCGGACGGCCAGCGGCCGAGGAACAGCGCGCCGAGCGCGACGAGCCAGAAGGCCTGCACGATCGGCAGCGGCGAGCCGATCGGGACGATGAAGAGGACCCCGACGATGATTCCGAGCACGCCCATGAAGCGGGTCAGCAGGCCGACGCGCATGCCGTTGAGCGCGAGCAGGACGAACGCGAGCCCGAGTGCGAAGGTGCCGACGAGCTGCAGTAGGCCGGCGGCGAGGACCGTCGGCGACGGCAGCGCGTCCTGCGCGGCGGCGGAGGAGTGGTCGCTGGCGTCCTTGAACGACGAGGCCTGGACGTTGAGGGCGATCGCGGTGACGAGGCCCGCGACGGCGACGAGCACGGCCCCGGCGACGGCGGCCACGACGATGCCGCGCGGCAGCTCGGGTCGGCGCGCCTTGACGCGACGATAGAGGTTCGACAACGCGAACCCGATCGCGGCGGCGGCGAGCGCGAGCAGGAGCGCCGCGACGATGAGCTTGAAGCCGCTGTCGGCGTACCAGATGACCTGCCGGGCCTTGAGCCCGAGCTTCGGCGGGTCGGTCGTGAGGTGCTCGCGCAGCGCGTCGAGGACCGGGACACGCGGCCTGTCGCTGTTGACGACGGCGGTCAGCGCGCCCCCGCCGATCGTCAGGATCCCGGCGGCGATCGCGGCGGCGCCGGCCCGGGTGCGCGTGCGCTGCTCGTCGGCAAGCGTCTCGTCCCCGGTGGTCGCCACGGCGCAAGTGTATGTTGCGGCTGTGGAGATCAGAGACGTGATGACTGAGGGCGTCGTCACCGCGCTGCCCGCGGCCACCGTCCGTCAGGTGGCAGAGCTCATGCGCGAACGCAACGTCGGCTCCGTCGTGCTGCTCGACGACGACGCGACGATCGCCGGCTTCGTCACCGATCGCGATCTCGCGCTCGGCGCGCTGACCGACGGGCGTGACGCGAGCGACCCCGTCTCTGCGCACAGCTCGTCGCCCGTCGTGACGGCCGAGCCGGGGATGGACGTCGAGGAGGCGGCCGAGCTCATGGTCCGCAACGGCATCCGTCGGCTTCCGATCCTCGACGACGGGCGGCTGACGGGGATCATCACCCTCGACGACATCGCCGTGCGCACAGGCGACCTCGAGCTCGCCCACCACATGACCGTGCAGATCACGCGCGCGGCGCTGCCGGGCTTCTACTTCCACGACCGCGGCGGGTGAGCGCCGGCCCGGTCTGCCCCGCGTGTGGCGGCCGGCTCGCGGTCTGGATGACCGTGCCGGGCTCCGACCCCGCGCTGCCCGGCGAGTACGAGCTGCTGCGCTGTGGGTCCTGCGGGACGGCGATCACGCTCGCAGCCGCCCCCGATGAGGCGCACGAGGCGGGCGCCTACGGCGGCGGCACGCCACGCGGCGCGCGGCTCGTGGCCCCCGTCCTGCGCCGCTTCGATCGCACGCGCCTGACCGATCTCGCCAAGGCCGGTGCGCTGCCGCCGGGGCGGCTGCTCGACATCGGTGCCGGCCGCGGGCGCTTCGTCGCGCAGGCGCGCGCGGCCGGCTGGTACGCGCACGGCATCGAGCCGTCGCGGCGCGGGGTCGAGGGCGCGAAGACGATCGGCATCGAGCTCGTCGCCGGCGGCATCGACGACGCCGTCGTTCCGCCCAGCTCGCTCGACGCGGCGACGCTGTGGCACGTGCTCGAGCACGTCGAGGATCCGGGCGCGGCGCTCGAGCGGATCGCCGGCTGGCTGCGCCCCGGCGGGCTGCTCCTCGTCGGGGTGCCGAACCTCGCCAGCGTGCAGGCACGCCTCGGCGGGGCACGCTGGTATCACCTCGACGTCCCGCGCCATCGCACGCACTTCACGGCCGCCGGGCTCGAGGCGCTGCTGCGCGCGCACGGCCTCGAGCCGGTCGCAACCCGCCACATGCTCGCCGAGCACAACCCGTTCGGGCTGTGGGTGTCGGTCGTCAGCCGAGCGACGCGCGTGCCGTCGTGGCTCTACCACGCGCTGAAGCACAACGCCTCGATCCGCAGCCGCGACGCACTCGTCACGCTGCTGGCGCTGCCGCTCGTGCCGCTCGCGGTCCTCGCCGAGGCGGCGTTCGGGCTCGCGCGCCGCGGCGGCACGATCTCGGTCGTCGCGCGGCGCGTCTGACGCGCCGGACTCAAGCTCAGCCCGCCTGCTCGTCGACCCACGCGTCCAGCCGAGCCCAGCACGCAAACAGCCACTCGATCTGCTCGTCGCGATCGGCCGGGATGTCCTGCGCCGCGGCGTGCCACATGCGCAGCCGCACCGTGCACGGCGCGAGCAGCTGGCGCCACAGGTTCGCGATGCCGACCGGGATCCCGACATGGCCGACGAACACCGCGTCGGCGTCCGGCGCGGCCTCGAGCGCCGTCAGCGCGCCGCCGGTCCGCGGTGCGGCGACGTGCTCCATGTCGCGCGCCTTCGCTGCCTCCTCGTCGTGGCCGCCGCGCTCCAGGCGCTTGATGGCGCGCCGGCGCCGCTGCGCTGAGAAGTTGCCGCCCTCGGGGAAGATCAGCACCGCGCCGTCGCCGGCGAGCGTGCTCGCCATCGCGGCGATGCCGGCCTCGACGTCGCCACCGCGCGGGTCGATGAAGCGGAAAGCCAGGCGGTCGCCGAGCACGTCGAGCAGCGGGTCCAGGCGCAGCGCCTCGTGCAGGACGACGCGCGGCCGGCGACCGTAGCGGCACAGCAGCGCGTGCAGGATCAGCAGCGAGTCGCCTTCGCCGGCGTGGCGGCTGAGCACGACGACGGGGCGCTCGCCGCGCGCGAGCGCGTCCTCGGCCGGCTTGGAGTCGCAGACGTGCACGTCGATGCGCGCCGCGCGCATCGTCGCGCGGTTGACGGCGGCCACGTAGCGGCGCAGGATCGCGTCGTAGGAGTGCCGCGCGGCGGCGCCTCGGCGCACGCCGCCCAAGAGCCACGCGCCGAGGCACGCGAGCATGCCCTGGAGGTGACACGCTGCCCAGCTGACGAGGATCGCGACGATCCGTAGCGGGCGCCACGCGCCGCCCGTCAGCGGCGAGGCGAGGGCGCCGAGCAGCGCCAGCAGCGGCGAAAGCAGCAGGATCGCGAGATCCAGCAGGGTGACGAGCGGAGCCAGGAGAAGGCGCCGCACGAGCTTTGGCGGCACTCCGATCGCGGTCACGCGCCGAGGCCGTGCTCACCGAGGTAGCGCGCCGTCGCCTCGCGCGCCTGGGTGATGCGCCCACGGGCGTTGGACATATCGCGGTAGCGCAGCTGCGACAGGTCGTTGAAGCGCGGCGGGTCCTGCTGGCCGGTCGGCAGGACGTGCAGCTCGATGTCCGCCGGCAGCGCCGCGAGATCGCCGATGAAGCGATGGCGCCGTGCGATCTCGAACGCGACGAGCCCGACCTCCCACGGCCAGCGCGGCGGCTCGAGCGGGCGATCGAGGCGCCCGACGTGCAGCACGAAGACCTGCTGTGCACCGAGCGCGACCGCCCGGCTGACCGGGATGCTGTTGACGATCCCGCCGTCGATGAAGTGCTCGTCACCGATCAGCACGGGCGCAAGCAGCCCCGGCACGGCCGTCGAGGCGAGGACGGCGTCGACGAGCGGCCCCTCCGTGAACCAGTGCTCGCAGGCGCCCTCGATGCTCGCGGCGACGCACTGAAAGGGCACGGCGAGGTCCTCGATGCGGCGCGGCAGCGCGGCGGCGAGCCGCGCGCGCAGCGGGGCGTTGGAGTGCAGGTGCGTGCGCGTGCGCGCGAGCGTCGTCATCCGCCGCAGCAGCGAACCGCCGAAGACGGCGCTGCGGTCCAGCTGCTCCCACAGCTCGGTCAGCGCCCGCACGCCGGCGGCGGTCGGATCGGCGCAGACCGCCGCGCCGTTGATCGCCCCCACCGACGTTCCGAGCACGAGGTCGGGCACGATCCCGCGCTCGAGCAGCGCGGCGAGCATGCCGACCTCGTGCGCCCCGAGCGGGCCGCCCCCGCCACCGAGTACGAACACGACACCGCCGGAGCGCGCCATCAGGCCAGCAGGTCGCGCGCGGCCGCGACGACGTCGCCGTCGCTGCTGCGGCGAACGCCCGGCACGAGCTGCGCCGCGGCGTCGGCGGCCTCGACGACGTGCGCTTCGGCATCCGGGCTCGTGACGATCGCGACCGGCACGCCGATCCCGCGCAGCTCGCGCCGCGCCGGCGACCAGCTCGACTGGCCGGCGTAGTCGGCGAAGAAGCCCAGCCACGACGCGCGGGCGCGCTCGATGCGACCGGCATCGACGCCGTCGCCGAGCCAGGCCGCGATCGCGTGTCCGGGCCCGCCCTCGCGCAACGCCTGCTCGAGCCGCGAGCGCTCCGCCGCGAGGGGCTTCGCCGCGCCGGGTACGAACGCAAACAGCGGCGGGTCGCAGATCACCGCGGCGACCGCGAGCTCGGGCCGGCGCACGAGCAGCTCGAGGACGGCGAGGGCGCCGAATCCGTCGCCGACGAGCAGGGCGGGCGCCGCGTGCAGCGCCGTCAGCAGCGCGGCGGCGTCCTCGGACTGCTCCTGGACCGTCGTCGCGGCGTACGGCTCGGGCGCGCCGCTTGCGCCGTAGCCGCGGCGGTCGTAGGTGATCGCGCGCGTACCGGCGGCGGCGAGCTCGTCGCGCGCCGGCGCCCAGGCGGCTGCGTCGGACCCCATGCCGTGCACGATCAGCAGCGGCGGCCCCGAGCCGCGCTCGTCGTAGTGCAGCGCGACACCCGCGCCCTCGATCTCCGGCATGCGAGCGAGGCTACGGCACGGCTGCGCGCTACGGGAGGCGCAGGCTGAGCCGGCGCAGCGCCGAGTAGGCCTTGCCGCGCCGCTCGCGCGAGCGCGGTCGGCGCGTGACCTGGACCTCCGAGCAGCGGCAGCGGGCTCGCTACGATTGGCGAATGGAAGGTTTCGGAGGATTGTTCGGCGACCCCGACGAGCTGCAGCGCAAGATGGCGGAGTTCGCGGAGTCGATGCAGGCTCAGCAGGGCCTCGTGTGGGCCGACAACGCGATCAAGCTCGCGGTCGAGATGACCGTCGCGGCGATCAATCGCGTCAACATCCAGGGGACGCCGGAGCAGCAGGCCGAGCAGATTCGTGCCGTCATGGCGACGGTCTTCCCGGACGCCGTCGCGCTCGTGCGCGAAGCGCGCTCCGGCCTGCAGTAGGCCCTACTCGGCGGCGGCGGCGGCGGCCTCCGCGGCCGCTCGCTCGGCGGCCTTCTCGCTCTCGCGCTCGGCCTTGCCGAGGCGGATCGCCTCCTTGAACGAGCGGATCCGGAAGATCGAGACCAGCGCGACGAACCCCACGAGCAGCGTCGTCGCGGCGATCACGATCTGCTGACCGACGGAGTAGGCCGCGACGGTCGCGCCGGTCGCCGCACCCGCGAACACCTTGACGAGCAGCGCCTGCTGCACGCCCGCGCCGCCCGGAGTGAACGGCACGACCGCGGCGACCGCGTTGACGCCGAGCACGAGCAGCACGTTGCGCACCGAGCCGCCGACGTTGAAGGCCTCGAGCAGCAACCAGAAGGCGGCGAAGCGAAAGCACCAGCCGGCGAACTGCCACGCGAACACCTCGCGCAGGTAGCGCGGGCGATCGAAGAGGATCGTCACGCCCTGGCGCACGCGCGCCCAGAACGCCTTTACGCGCTGCGACAGCACCGCGAAGCCGACGAGCACGAGGACCGCGAGCGCCGTCATCGCGAACAGCGTGAACTTCGGGTGCGAGGCGAAGAACGACAGGTCGAATGCGCCGAGGTCCGCGAAGTCCGGCGGCTTCGGAAAGACGCCCTGGCTGAACGCAAAGGCGAGGATGAAGACCGCCATGACCGCATCGAAGACCGCCTCGACGCAGATCGCCGCGCCGACCGCCGGGTACGTTGCGTTCGGGATCGACTGGCGAACGAGGAACAGCTTGATGACGTCGCCGCCGCGCGCCGGGATGACGTTGTTGAAGCCGTAGGACGCGATGTACGCGCCCCAGACGCGCCTGAAGGGCACGGTCTCGGCGGGGTACGCAGCGCGCAGCGCGTTGAAGAACGCCCGCGAGCGCAGCGTCAGGTAGACGACGAACGCGATCGCCCCGAGCAGCAGCGAGCCCCAGCCGACGCGCGACAGGCTGTCGAAGAACGACCCGATCGCATCGAAGAACGAGCCGATGCTCGCCGTGATCGGGGCGCCGGAGGTCACCGGGCCAAGAGTACGAGGGCCGAAAGCATTTGCCATGACTCAAACATCTGTCTGTGTTTGCCGATAGGTGCAAAACGATGACCGCGACAGCCACACTCCCGGCGAGCCCGAGCCGCGTCGCCTGGTCGCGGCTCGGCGACGAGCTGCTCGCCGGTCGCGCCGCCGGCGGCAACGAGGGCGCCTTCACCGCCCTCTACGAGCGCTACTACGGCCCCCTGCTCGGCTACACGCGCTCGATCCTGCTCGATGCCGAGGACGCGCGCGACGCGACCCAGAACGCCCTCGAGAGCGCCCTGCGCGCGCTGCCCAGCCGCGACACGGAGCGCGCGCTGCGTCCATGGCTCTACAAGATCGCTCACAACGAGGCGATCGACATCATGCGCCGCCGCCGCCCACAGACCGAGATGACACCCGCGCACGAACCGCTCGTCGACGGGCCCGAGGTCGATGCCGAGCAGCGCGGACGTCTCGCCGAGCTCGTCGACGACCTGCGCACGTTGCCCGAGCGCCAGCGCGGCGCGCTCGTCATGCGCGAGCTCAACGGCCTCAGCTACGACGAGATCGGCCAGGCCCTCGGCCTCTCCAACGAGGCCGCGCGGCGCGCCGTCTTCGATGCCCGCAACGCACTACACGACGCCGTCGACGGCCGTGCGACCGAGTGCACGAGCGTGCGCCACTCGATCTCCGACGGCGACCGCCGCAGCCTGCGCGCCCGCGGCATCCGCGCGCATCTGCGCTCCTGCGACGACTGCGCAAGCTTCCAGCGCTCGATCGGCGCGCGCCGCGCCGACCTCCACCTGCTCGCACCATGGCTCTCCGGCGCGGCCGTGATGAGCGCGATCGGACTCGGTGCCGGTGCCGGCGGCGTCGGCGTCGGCGGCGGCGCGTTGCTCGCCGGCGGCAGCGGCGGTGCAGCCGCGGGCGGGATCAGCTGGGCAGGCCTGCCGCTCGCCGTCAAGGGCCTCGCCGTCGCCGCCGCGGTCGCGACGACCGGCACGGCGGCGGTCGAGATCAATCAGGCGGCGCAGCCGAGCCGGTCCGCGACCGCGTCGCAGGGCGCGCAGCCGCGCTCCGCGCATGCCGACGCGCTCGCGCAGCGCGCCGCGACGCTCGCGCAGCACTCGGCGACCCGGCTGCGCACCCCCGCCGTAGCGCCCGCGCGCCCGCATCGGCTGCGCGTCACGAACGGAACGTCGAGCACGAGCACGAGCTCGAGCCGCTCGACGAGCAGCGTGACGACACGCGACACGCCCGCGCTCGCGCCGCCGGTGACGGCGCCGCCCGCCGCGGCGACGAAGCCGACCATATCTTCGGACACGACGTCCAAGCCGACGACCTTTGCGGTCGTCAAGACACCCACGCAGACGGCGATCGACAAGCTCGCCCCGCTGCGCGACGCCGTACAGAAGGCCTTCGCGGACGCGCAAGCGCTCGCCGCGGGCGGAACCCAGGGGGCGCTCGCCATGGCGACCGGCCTGCTGGACCGCACGCTCGGCCCACTGACGCTGCAGATCAATCGCATCATCGCGCCGTTCGGCATGAAGTTGCCGGCATGGAACGCGTCGTCTACGGCCAGCTCGCAGACGTCGACGGCGAAGGTTCTCGCTCCCGTGCAGCAGGTGCTCGGCGGCGTGCAGAACCTGCTTCAGAAGCTGCTCGGCTGGCGCTGATGATGAGCGTCAACGCGCCAGGTTCCTGAATTGTTCGAGTAGAGCATCACAACCATCGCGCAATCGCGTGGTAGGGGTCAGACACACGAAAAGGCAAACCCGTCGCGAGACGGGGGCGCAAAACCAGGGGCCTCTCCGAGGCCGCCCAGTTGCCGAAGGGGGCACTACCCACATGTCGCAAGTCCGTCGTTGCATCGCCGTCATGGCGACCCTCGCAGCCGTCGCAGCCGTTCCGGCTTCGGCGTCCGCAAAGACCACATTCGTCTCGAAGACGTCCGTCGCGACCGTGAAGGCCAACGTCGCCGACGCGCAGACCGCCGTCAAGCGCCTCAAGCGCGCCGTGCGCCTCGGTCAGAGCACCGTCGCCAAGCGCCAGCTCAAGGTCGCCCGCTCGCAGTCAGCCGCGGCGTCGAAGACAGCCCGCCGGCTCGCCAACCGCGCGACGAACGGCGCCTCGGCGTCGACCGCCGCGCAGGCGCTCACGATCGCCGGCACGCAGTACGACTCGCTCCTCGAGGCGCTCACCGGCCTCGTCGACAACGGCCCCGCACAGGGCCTCATCGCCAGCTCGATCCTGCCGACGATCGCCGGCAAGCAGCAGGTCATCACGCAGCTCACCGCCCTGCTCGACCAGGTCCCCGCGAGCGTCCAGCCGATGCTGGCCTCCATCATCACCGCGCTCGGCGCCGGTGACGCGACCGAGGTCACGAACCTCGACAGCGCGATCGACATCGGCAACCTGCCGGCGACGATCATGGGCCTCGTCCAGCAGTGCCTCGACGCCGCCACGCAGGCGATCGAGAGCGCGCTGGCAATCGTGAAGTCGATCCTGCCGATGCTGCCCGGCGTCGCACAGGGCCCGATCAGCGCGATCGTGACCCCGGTCCTCGCCCAGATCAGCTCGATCGTCTCGTCGGTGCTCCCGAGCATCCTCAGCACGGTCACCGGCCTGATCGACACGGTCCTCGGCTCGCTGCCCGTCATCGGCGGCGTCAGCGGCGCCGGCGCCACGTCTGCAACCGGCGGCCTCTTCGGCGGCATGCTCGGCGGCATCGTCGGCGGCGGCGCCAGCGGCAACGTCGGCGGCATCGGCGCCATGATCAGCAACCTGCTCGGCAGCATCGGCGGCGGCACCGGCTCCAGCCCGGTCTCCGGCGTCATCGGCACCGTGACGGGCCTGATCAGCTCGCTGCTCGGCGGCATCCTGGGCGGCGGCGGCCTGTTCGGCGGCGCCCACGCCTGATCGCCTGATGTGACGGTGGCTCCTTCTCGGAGGGGCTGCCGCGAGAGAAGTGCTCGCGGCCCCTCCTCGGAGGGGCCGCGCGACGTTGGTCACCCGATGTGCTGGCGGCCCCGTCCCCCGAGGGGGTCGCGCCACATGAACCACAGCGGCGGGCCCTCGGGCAGGTCGACGCGATCGGTCACGGCGAAGCCGTGGCGCTCGTAGAAGCGGACGTTGGTCTCCTTGGAGCACTCCAGGTAGGCGGCGATCCCGTCGGAGTCGCATCGCTGTAGCACCGGACCCAGTAGAGCCGAGCCGATGCCTGCGCCCTGCTGCTGCGGTTCTGTCCCCAGCACCGATAGGTAGAAGTGCGGGGCGACCGGATGGCGGCGCTCGATCTCGCGCACCGCGCGCGTCGAGCGCACGATCCGCGGCAGCAGGACGGGCAGCATCGGCAGCAGCATGAGCGACTGCGCGAAGTCCTCGCGCCAGCGGCCCGGGAGCGTCCACAGCGCCGCGCCGCGGTGATCGGGCGTCGTGAAGATGAGCTGCTGGTCGGCGAGCTGGCGCAGACGGATGCCGAAGAAGCGCCGCGCGTGGACGAGCCGGCGGCTCTCGTTCGGATAGAACCACGCGGTCACCGGATCGTCGTGGAAGGAGCGGGCGAGCATCGCCGCCAGGGGCCCGAAGTCCTCGCGGTTCGCGGGCCGCACGGTGAGCGGCGGGCTCGACACCATCGTGCGCTTGAGTCTAGGCGCCTCGTCGCGCGGCTCCGCCGGCAGCGGCGGGTCGTACCGCAAGCGCACGGCAATGTGATCGTCGGTGAACGCCCAAAGGCTCCTGCGCACGGCGCAGGGCGGGCACTGGTGGTCTGGTCATGGGCCGCGTCGTTCCATCCAACTAACGGCTGTCAATCAGCTCTACCATTAGATACATGAGCTACAAGGGACCACTGCGCGACGAGCCGCTCGCGATCGAGCTTCACAACACCGTCTACGCGACGAGCGCCGGGGTCGTCGACGCGCTCGCCGACGACGACGGCGCGGTCGCCTGGCTCGAGGCGCTGGCGCCACGGTTGGCGCTCGCGGGCGCGCCCGAGGGCGCGTGGCCGAATGCCGCCGAGCTGCGCGCGCTGCGCGGTGCCGTGCGCGTCGCGCTGCGGGCCGCCGTGCCGGCCGGCTGCAACGGCGGCGAGGGCGCGTCCACCGCGGCGGGCGGCAGCGGCGACGAGGCGACGCCAACCTCGGCCGGCGGCAGCGGCGACGAGGCGACGCCAAGCTCGGCGGGCAGCAGCGGCGACGAGGGCGCGCCGGCGACCGCCCACGGCAGTGCCAAGGTCCGCGCCGCGATCGACGCGATCAACCTTGCGAGCCGGCACTCGCCACGCTCGCCGCGGGCGGACTGCCAGGACGGCGCGCCGCCGGCGCTCGGCACGGACTTCCACGGCGCGTCGCGCGCCCACGTCGTGCTCGGCGCGCTCGCGGGCGACGCGATCGAGCTGCTGACCTCCCCGCATCGCGAGCAGCTGCGCCTCTGCGGGGCGCCCGGCTGCGTGCTGATGTTCCTCAAGGAGCACCCGCGCCGCGAGTGGTGCTCGGACGGCTGCGGCAACCGCGCCCGCCAGGCGCGCCACTACGCCCGGACCCGCCATCGCGACGCGCGGTAGCTCGCCGGCTCGGCCAGCGTGGCGAATTGTCCCCGCCGTGCGGGGGATATCCGCCACGACCGCGCCGCAGCAGCCGTTTCAATCCAGCAGCTCGAGCACGCGCTCGATCGGGCGCGCGAGCACCGCGCGTTCGCCGCGCACGACGATCGGACGCTGCAACAGCTGCGGATGCTCGACCATCAGGGCGATGAGCTCGTCGTCGCCAACGGAGTCGGCATCGAGCAGGCCGAGCTCGGCGACGAGCGGCTCGCGCACGCGCAGCGCCTCGCGCGGCCCGATGCCGGCCTTCGCCAGCAGCTCGCGGATCGTCGCCTCGTCGATGCCACCGACGTGGTACTCGACGCGGTCGAAGTCGACGCCGCGCTCGGTCAGCAGGTCGTACAGCTTGCGGCACGTCGAACACGTGCGCTTCTCGTAGATCGTGAGGTCGCTCATGACGTCGGGGAGCCTATGCGCCGGACGCGCACGCCGGCGGCGGCGAAGGCCTCGAAATCGAGCACGTCGCGCCCGTCGACGACGACCTTCGCACCGCCGATCTCCTCCGGCGAGAGCGTGCGGTACTCGACGTGGTCGGTCTGCACGATGACGCCGTCGACCCGCGCGCCGGACGTCCACGGCGCGTAGCCGGCCGCCGCCAGCTCGGCGTCGGAGTACATGGGATCGCTGGCGACCGCGTAGGCGCCGCGGTCGCGCAGCTCGTCGCGCAGCGCCGCCGCGCCCGAGAACGCCGTCTCCTGCACGCCGCCGCGGTAGGCGACGCCGAGGATGAGGATCGTGCAGCCCTCGAGCTCGCCGATCTCCTGCGCGAGCAGGTCGATCGCGTAGCCCGGCATCTCGCTGTTGATCTCGCGCCCGGCGCGGGCGAGGCGCGCGCCAGGATCCCCGCCGAGCAGGAAGTGCGGGTAGACCGGGATGCAGTGCCCGCCGACGGCGACGCCGGGCCGGTGAACGTGGCTGTAAGGCTGGCTGTTGGCGGCGTCGATGACGCGCTGGACGTCGAGGCCGAGCCGGTCCGCGTAGCGCGCGAGCTCGTTCGCGTAGGCGATGTTCAGATCGCGGTACGTCGTCTCCGCGAGCTTCGTCAGCTCGGCCGCCTCCGCCGATCCCATCGCTCGCACCTCGGCGGCGATGAACTCCGAGTAGAGCTCGGCGCCGCGTGCCTCGCCCGCGCGATCGAGCCCGCCGACGAGCTTGGGGTACGTGTCGAGATCGCGAAAGACCGTCCCCGACGACACGCGCTCGGGGCTGAAGACGACGTCGAAGTCCTCGCCGGCGACGAGGCCGCTCGCGCGTTCGAGCGCGGGTGTGAAGCGATCGCGCGTCGTGCCGACGGGGACCGTCGTCTCGAGGCTGACCGTGGTGCCCTGGTTCAGTCCCGCACCGATCGCCTCGCAGACCGCGTCGACGATCCGCCAGTCGGGCCGCGCGCTCGCGTCGACGTGGAGCGGTGCGACGGCGATCACGAGCTCCGGCCCGTCGTCGACGGCGCCCGTCGTGTTCGTCGTCACGCGCAGTCGGCCGTCGGCGACGACCTCCGCCAGCGCCGCGTCGAGGCCCGCCTCGCCGGGAAACGGCGAGCGGCCGTCGTTGATCGTCGCGACTGTGCGCGCGTCGACGTCGCAGCCGACGACCTCGTGGCCGGCGCGCGCGATGTACGTCGCCAGCGGCAGGCCCATCTTGCCGAGCGCGACGACGACGACCTTCACAGGCGCACCGTCTGCGAACTGCGCGCGCTCTCGAGCACCTTCTCCGCGCACCGCACCGCTTGCAGCCCCTCCTCGAGCGAGACGGCGCCGGACCCGTCGTCGCCGCGGACGAAGTCGCAGAACGCCTCGAGCTCGGCGAGCAGCGGCTCGCGGCGGCGCAGCGCGTACTTCGTCGAGTTGCCCTCGGCGACCCCGCGCAGCGCCTGCGAGCTGTCCCACTCCGATGTCACGCGGCCGTTCTCGTGGAAGACGAGATCGGAGGTCAACGTGTCGGCGACGAGCATCCCGCGGTCGCCGAGGACCCGCATCCGGCGGGTCTTGAGCGGCGTCAGCCAGTCGACCGTGACGCTGAAGGCGGGGCCGCTGCGCAGCCGGCCGGTGACGAGCACGAGGTCCTCGTGCTCGCGGCCGGTCTTGTGCATCGTCTGCGCCGCGAGGACGTCGATCGCGGCGTTGCCGAGCCAGCCGACGAGGTCGAGGTCGTGCGTCGCGAGGTCCTTGACGACGCCGACGTCCTTGACGCGATCGGGGAACGGCCCGCAGCGCTCGGTCGCGATCAGGAAGACCTCGCCGACCTGGCCATCCTCGGTGCGGCGGCGCAGCTCGACGAGCGCGGGGTTGAAGCGCTCGACGTGCCCGACCGCCGCGCGGATCGCGGCCGCGCGGCAGATCTCGATGATCGCCTCACCCTCGCGCACGCTGCCGGCGAGCGGCTTCTCGACGAGCATGTGGACGCCGGCCTGCGCGAGCGCGCGGACCGTGGCGAGGTGCTCGTCGGTCGGAACGGCGACGACGGCGAAGTCGGGTCGCCCGCGGTCGACGAGCTCCTCGATCGTCGCGTGCACCCGATCGGCGTCGCGCACGGCTCCGTGGCGGTCGCCGAGCGGATCGACGGCGCCGGCGAAGGCGATCCGCGCCGTCGTCTGCAACAGCCGCGCGTGATGGCGGCCCATCATCCCGAGGCCGATGATCGCGCCCCGCAGCACGTCCTGAGGGTCGCCCGTGGTCACGCGCCAACCCTATCCGGCACCGCCGGCGCCACCGGGCGGCGATCCGCGTGAGACGTCGATGAGATGTTCCAGTGCGCCCAGCGCAAGCAGCTCAGCAAGGCCGCGGCCGACAGGTTCTTCGACGACTGGCGGATCACGTCGCTCAGGACGCCGGCGCGCAGCGACCCCCACAAGGTGCGCAACGCGCACACGCCGTCCTACCTGCCACCGCCGACGGTCGCGCTCGTGATCCTCGACACATTCGCGCCCGAGGCCGCGCGTACAGCCGCCGCCGCCGACCGGGCGCAGCCGGTGTCGCGCGGCCTGAACGCAGACACGCTCAAGGTCGCCGATCGGCGCGCGCGCGACGATGCGGTGCGCGCGCACCGTCGTCGCGCAGGACCAGAGGGCCGAGCCATCCGCGAGCACGCCGACGGCGGCCACCGTCGAACAGCAGCTCGACGCGGCACGGGCGACGGCGCTGCCGCTCGGCTGGAACGGCGAGAACGTCGGCGACGGAAGCCTCGTCTGGGTCGTGCTCGAGAAGATCGCCGGGATCCTGCTCACGGGCGCCGCGTTGATGCTCGGTGCGCCGTTCTGGTTCGACGTGCTCGGCAAGGTGGCGCGCCTGCGCTCCAGCGGCAGACGTGCGGATGACTTGCGCGATGCGGCGCCGCCTGCGCAGCCCCCCGCCGTGGCCGCTGTGGCCGCGGCGCCGGCGGCCGCGCGGCCCGCGGCCGCCGCGCCTGCCGCACCGCTCACGTCCGCTCCGCCCGCCTGCCCACACGCCGCCTGCCGGCGGCGCCCGCGCATGGCCCGCGTCAGAGATCTACTACACTGTGACGCAGATTTCTTAGTACGCATCCCGGAAGGAGCCTGACCCCACATGGGCAAGACCATCGGCATTGACCTCGGTACCACCAACTCCTGCATGGCTGTGCTGGAAGGTGGCGAGCCCACGGTCATCGAGAACTCGGAGGGCGGTCGCACGACGCCCTCCGTCGTGGCCTTCGCGCAGTCCGGCGAGCGTCTCGTCGGGACGGTAGCCAAGCGCCAGTCCGTCACGAACCCGCAGAACACGATCTCCTCGATCAAGCGCTTCATGGGCCGCAAGGAGGCCGAGGTGCGCGAGGAGGAGTCGATCGTCCCGTACAAGGTCGTCGCCGGCCCGCAGGGCGACGCCCGCGTCGACGCCGGTGGCAAGCAGCACTCGCCGCCGGAGATCAGCGCGATGATCCTGCAGAAGCTCAAGGCCGACGCGGAGGCCTACCTCGGCGAGACCGTCGACGGCGCCGTCATCACCGTGCCGGCGTACTTCAACGACGACCAGCGCCAGGCGACGAAGGATGCCGGCAAGGTCGCCGGCCTCGACGTCAAGCGGATCATCAACGAGCCGACCGCGGCCTCGCTCGCCTACGGCCTCGACAAGGAGACCGATCAGACGATCCTCGTCTTCGACCTCGGCGGAGGCACGTTCGACGTGTCGGTACTGGAGATCGGCGATGGCGTCTTCGAGGTCAAGTCGACCGCGGGTGACAACCACCTCGGCGGCGACAACTTCGACAAGTCGATCGTCGACTACCTCGCGACGGAGTTCAAGAAGGACCAGGGCATCGACCTGAAGAACGACCCGATGGCCCTGCAGCGCCTCTACGAGGCCGCCGAGAAGGCGAAGATCGAGCTCTCGACGGCGCAGGAGTCGCAGATCAACCTGCCGTTCATCACCGCCGACGCCGGCGGCCCGAAGCACCTCGACGTGCGCCTGACGCGCGCCAAGCTCAACGAGCTGACCGCCGACCTGCTCAAGAAGATCGTCGCCCCGGTGCGCCAGGCGCTCGACGACGCCAAGGACAAGGGCGCGGCGAAGATCGACCACGTCGTCCTCGTCGGCGGTATGACGCGCATGCCCGCCGTGCAGGAGAAGGTGAAGGAGCTCACGGGCCAGGAGCCGCACCGCGGCGTCAACCCGGACGAGGTCGTCGCGATCGGCGCCGCCATCCAGGCGGGCGTGCTGGCCGGCGACGTCAAGGACGTGCTGCTGCTCGACGTGACCCCGCTGACGCTCGGCATCGAGACCAAGGGCGGCGTCATGACGAAGCTCATCGAGCGCAACACGACGATCCCGACGCACAAGAGCGAGGTCTTCTCGACCGCCGAGGACAACCAGCCCTCGGTCGAGATCCACGTCCTGCAGGGCGAGCGCGAGATGGCGACGTACAACAAGTCGCTCGGCAAGTTCCAGCTCACCGGCATCCCGCCGGCGCCGCGCGGCATCCCGCAGGTCGAGGTCGGCTTCGACATCGACGCCAACGGCATCGTCAACGTGACGGCCAAGGACCTCGGCACCGGCAAGGAGCAGAAGATCGAGATCAAGTCCGGCGCCGGGCTTTCGGACGACGAGATCAAGCGGATGGTGCAGGACGCCGAGGCGCACGCCGACGACGACAAGCGCCTGCGTGAGCTCGCCGAGGCACGCAACAACGCCGAGAACGCCGCCTACAAGGCCGAGCGCGATCTCAAGGACCTCGCCGAGAACATCGACGACGCCCAGAAGAGCGAGATCGAGGGCCTCATCAAGGACGTCCGCGACGCCCTGACGTCCGAGGATCCGGCCGAGCTCAACACGAAGACCGAGGCGCTGCAGACGGCGTTCCACAAGGTCTCCGAGGCGATGTACGAGAAGGCCTCGGCCGCGCAGCAGGCGACCACCAACGGCGACGGCCCGGCCGACCCGGAGGCTTCCTCCGACGAGGAGGTCGTCGACGCCGAGGTCGTGGACGAGGGGCGCTAGCCCGTGTCCGGCCACGAGCGAGCGGACTCGGAGCGCGAAGCGGTGTCGCCCGTTGAGGCGGCACCGCAGCCGCCGGCGTGGGATGAGAGCGCCGCCGCGGCCGACGCGGCGGGCGCCGAGCACGCCGCGTCTGCCGAGGGCGACGCGGAGCCCGTCGAGCTCGGGGTCGAGATCGAGTCCGATCCCGCGGCCGAGGCGCAGGCGCTCGCCGACCGCTACCTCGACCTCGCCCAGCGCACGCAGGCCGACTTCGACAACTACCGCAAGCGCATGACGCGCGAGGTTCGTGCCGCGGAGGCCCGCGGCATCGGCCGCCTCGCCCGTGAGCTGCTGCCCGCGCTCGACAACCTCAAGCGCGCGGTCGCGGCGGCCGACACCGCTAGCGCGGCCGAAGCCGAGCACGACCTGTCGCAGGGCATCCGCCTCGTGACGGCCGAGCTGTCGGCGGCGCTCGGGCGCACCGGCATCACCGGCTACGACCCGACCGGCGAGGCGTTCGACCCCGTCCAGCACGAGGCCGTTGCGCAGCAGCCTTTCGAGGGCGCCGAGCCCGGCACCGTCGTGCAGGTGCTGCAGTCCGGCTATCGCCTCAACGAGTCGGTGCTGCGACCCGCGCGCGTGATCGTGGCGAGCTAGAACCGCGATGGCCGCCCAGGATCACTACAAGGTGCTCGGCGTCGAGCGCAAGGCAACGCCGGATGAGATCAAGAAGGCGTACCGCAAGCTCGCGCGCCAGTACCACCCGGACAAGAACCCCGGCGACACGAAGGCCGAGCAGCGCTTCAAGCAGATCTCCCAGGCGCACGACATCCTCGGCGACGCCGAGAAGCGCAAGGAGTACGACCGCGCGCTGTCGAACCCGTTCTCGAGCGCGGGACGCGGCGGCAGCGGCCAGCCCGGCTTCGACGCCGGCGGCTTCGGCGACATCATCTCCGACCTCTTCGGGCAGGCCCGCGGGCGCACGGCCGGCACGCCGCCGCGTCCGCGCCAGGAGCGCGGCCGAGACCTCGAGTCGGCGATCTCGATCTCCTTCGAACAGGCCGTCCGCGGCGCCGAGGTGCCGATCACGGTACCGACCTACGAGCGCTGCGGCACCTGCGGCGGCACCGGCGCCAAGCCCGGGACGGCGCCGATCGTCTGCCCGCGCTGCCAGGGCCGCGGCATCGAGGCCGAGGGTCAGGGTCTGTTCTCGATCTCGCAGCCGTGCTCGCGCTGCGGCGGCGCCGGCACGGTCATCGAGGAGGTCTGCACGACGTGCAGCGGCGAGGGCCGCAAGCGCACAGTCAAGCGCTACCGGGTCAACGTGCCCGCGGGCGCGAAGGAGGGCAGCCGCATCCGCCTCGCCGCCAAGGGCGAGCCGGGCCGCCACGGCGGCCCAGCCGGCGACCTCTTCGTCGTCACCCACGTGGCGCCGTCGGCGGTCTTCGCGCGCAAGGGCGACAACGTCGAGGTCGAGGTCCCGCTCGCGATCGCCGAGGCGCTGCGCGGCGCCAACATCGAGGTGCCGACGCTCGACGGCCGCAAGACCCTGCGCGTGCCGCCGGGAACGCGGCCCGGCACCGTCCAGCGGCTGCGCGGCGAAGGCCCCAAGCGCTTCGGCAAGCCCGGCCGCGGCGACATCCACTACCGCTTCGTGCTCGACCTTCCCGCCAGCCTGACGGCCGAGCAGGAGGCCGCCGTCGACGATCTCGCGAAGGTCTTCAACGGCGACCCGCGGGCGAAGCTGTTCGCGCCATCGACATGACCGGGGCGCGGCGACGCACGACGACGACGCGCATCGAGGTCTCCTCGGACCGCGGCGTGTTCATGATCTCCGTCGCCGCCGAGCTCGCCGAGATGCACCCGCAGACGCTGCGGATGTACGAGCAGCGTGGCCTCATCGAACCCAAGCGCTCGCCGAAGGGCACGCGCCTGTACTCGCACGAGGACGTCGACAAGCTGCGCCGCATCCAGCAGATGACCGCCGAGCTCGGCCTCAACCTCGCCGGCGTCGAGAAGGTGCTCGAGCTCGAGGAGCAGCTCGAGCGCACCCGCCGCCGGGTCGCCGCGCTCGAGCGCCGCCGGGCGGAGCTCGAGCGCGAGATCGCGGGCCTCGAGGGGCGCCGCGAGCAGGTCAAGGCGGAGATCGTCCGCTACGAGGCCGCGAAGGGCTCGGCGGTCGTGCGCGCGAGCGACATCCGCCCGTACACGATCCCGATCCGGCGGGTGGACGCGCCGAGCTGAGCCGTGCTTGGCGGCAGGTCGAGTGTGGCAGCCCGGCCGGGGCGCCGATCTGCGCAGTGTTGTCACACATTCAAGCGTGACGTGTCGCAGACGTGTGTTGTTCTGTCATGTTTGGGGCTTCAGCATCGGCGGCGATGGAGGGGTCATCGCGAAAGCGTCCACATGGTGGACGCAAAGACGAAGACCCCCTCGACCTCGTGATCGCCGACAGGGCATCGGCTCAGCACGCCACGATCGCGGTCCGTCAGATCGTCGCGATCGGCCTGTCGGCGAGCGCGCTACGTAGCCGCGTCGCCGCGGGTCGCTTGCACGGCGTCCATCGTGGGGTTGTCGCCCTCGTGCCCCCGCGCCTCCTGACCCCGCGCGGGCGGATCATGGCCGCGGTGCTCGCGTGCGCGCCTGCGACGGCGGCCTCGCACCGCACGGCGGGCGCGCTATATGAGCTGCGGACACTCCATCGGCCATGGGTCGACGTCACGACGCAGGCGTCGACCGGACGCCGCCGCGACGGCATCCGTGTCCATAGTGGCGCGACACTGACGGCCACCGACGTCGTTGTGGTCGACGGCATCCCCTGCACCACGCTCGCGCGCACCCTGCTCGATGTCGCCGAGGACGCCGGCGCGCGCGAGATCGAGCGTGCCCTCGATCGGGCCCAGCAAACACGGGCGCTCGACATGCGCGCGATCAACGACGTCCTCGCTCGTGCTGGCACGGGGCGCCGCGGCGCGAAGCTGTT
The DNA here is from genome assembly GCA_038260305.1 of Solirubrobacterales bacterium. Taxonomy (GTDB): domain Bacteria; phylum Actinomycetota; class Thermoleophilia; order Solirubrobacterales; family Solirubrobacteraceae; genus CADCVQ01. The sequence continues at coordinate 37,346 of JBBSNY010000001.1, read as the reverse complement.
GCGCGCCGTCCTCGCCGACCACCGCGCGGGTAGCACGATCACGCGCAACGACCTCGAAGAGGCGTTCCTGGCGATCAGCCGCGACATCGGTCTGCCACCCGACGCCGTCAACCAATGGATCGCCTACCCAGACGGCTCGGGCGCCGAGGCCGACTTCCTCTGGCGCACGCAACGCCTCATCGTCGAGGTCGATGGGCGCGACCCCCACAGCGCGCGGCGCGCGTTCGAATCCGATCGCCGCCGCGACCAACGACTCATGCTGCTCGGCTGGCGCGTCGTGCGCTTCACTTGGCGACAGGTGACCTTCGAGCCCGCGTACGTCGCGGGCACGGTACGCGGGCTTCTGGCCTGATCGACGGGCGCGGGAGCCCAACGAATCGGACAGTCCCACCCCGTCTTCAGGATAAAATCTGAGTGAGCTACACTTAGATCCATGAACGCCGACCGCTTCACGATCAAGACCCAGGAGGCCCTGCAGGCAGCCCTCGCCCTCGCTCCGAGCCGGCGCCACGCCCAGGTCACCCCCGAACACCTGCTGGCCGTGCTGCTCGAGCAGTCCGAGGACGGGCTCGTCGTGCCGATCCTGCGCAAGCTCGGCGCCGCGCCGGACGCCCTGCGCGCCGACGTCAACGCCGCGCTGGATGCGCTGCCGACGCTGAGCAACGAGGCCGAGCCGACGACATCGGCCGAGCTCATGGCCGTGCTGCGTGTCGCCGAGAAGGAGATGCGCGACCTCAAGGACGAGTACGTCTCCGTCGAGCACGTCCTGCTCGCGATCGCAAAGAACGACGGACCCGCCGGCAAGGCGCTCGGCGCGGCCGGCGCTACGCACGAGCGGCTGCTGCAGGCGCTCGCGGACGTGCGTGGCTCGCATCGCGTCACCGACCAGTCGCCCGAGGAGAAGACCCGCGCCCTCGAGAAGTACGGTCGTGACCTCACCGCCGCGGCCGACGACGGCAAGCTCGACCCGGTCATCGGCCGCGACGACGAGATCCGCCGCGTCATCCAGGTCCTCAGCCGCCGCACGAAGAACAACCCCGTCCTGATCGGCGAGCCGGGCGTCGGCAAGACCGCGATCGTCGAGGGCCTCGCCCAGCGCATCGTCGCCGGCGACATCCCCGAGTCGCTGCGCGACCGGCGCGTCATCGCGCTCGACATCGGTGCGCTGCTCGCCGGCTCGAAGTACCGCGGCGAGTTCGAAGAGCGCCTGAAGGCCGTGCTCAAGGAGGTCGCCGACGCCGGCGGCCAGGTCGTGCTGTTCCTCGACGAGCTGCACACGATCGTCGGTGCCGGCGCCGCCGAGGGCGCCGTCGACGCCGCCAACCTGCTGAAGCCGATGCTCGCCCGCGGCGAGCTGCGGGCGGTCGGCGCGACGACGCTCGACGAGTACCGAAAGCACATCGAGAAGGACGCCGCGCTCGAGCGCCGCTTCCAGCCTGTCCTCGTCGACGAGCCGTCCGTCGAGGACACGATCGCGATTCTGCGCGGGCTCAAGGAGCGCTACGAGGTCCACCACAAGGTCCGCATCCAGGACTCCGCGACGATCGCCGCCGCGGAGCTCAGCCACCGCTACATCGCGGACCGCTTCCTGCCCGACAAGGCGATCGACCTCATCGACGAGGCCGCGTCGCGCCTGCGGATAGAGATCGACTCGATGCCCGAGGAGATCGACGAGCTCAAGCGCCGCGCGATGCAGCTCGAGATCGAGCTGACCTCCCTGCGCAAGGAGAAGGACGCCGCGTCCAAGAGCCGCCGCAAGGCGATCGAGCGCGAGCTCGCCGAGGTGCAGGAACGCAGCGCGGGCCTGATCGCGCAGTGGCAGGCCGAGAAGGCGAAGATCACCGCGGTCTCGGACCTCAAGGAGCGCCTCGACGGCGCCAAGCACGACATCGAGCGCGCCGAGCGCGAGGCCGACCTCGAGCGCGCCGCCAAGCTGCGCTACGGCACGATCCCCGATCTCGAGCGCGAACTGGCCGCCGCCGAGGCTGCGTCGGACGGCAACGAAGGCTTCCTCAAGGAGGAGGTCACGGAGGCGGACGTCGCGGAGATCGTCGCGCGCTGGACTCACATCCCGGTCAGCCGCATGCTGGAGGGCGAGGTCGAGAAGCTGCTGGCGATGGAGGACCGCCTGCACCAGCGCGTCATCGGCCAGGACGATGCCGTCGAGGCCGTCGCGAACGCGCTGCGCCGCTCGCGCGCCGGCCTGCAGGATCCAGACCGCCCGATCGGCTCGTTTCTGTTCCTCGGCCCGACGGGCGTCGGCAAGACCGAGCTCGCGCGCGCGCTGGCGGAGTTCATGTTCGACACGCAGGAGGCGATGGTCCGGATCGACATGTCGGAGTACATGGAGAAGCACTCCGTGTCGCGACTCGTCGGTGCGCCCCCCGGCTACGTCGGCTACGAGGAGGGCGGCCAGCTCACCGAGGCCGTGCGCCGACGCCCGTACTCCGTCGTGCTGCTCGACGAGATCGAGAAGGCCCACCCCGACGTCTTCAACACGCTGCTGCAGGTCATGGACGACGGTCGTCTGACCGACGGCCACGGCCGCACGGTGAGCTTCAAGAACGTCGTCGTGATCATGACCTCGAACATTCCCGGCGGGATCGCGGGCGCGGAACTGACGTTCCGCCCCGAGTTCATCAACCGCCTCGACGACATCGTGGAGTTCTCGGCGCTGGACCGCGTGCAGATCGGCGAGATCGTCGCGCTGCAGGCGCGCCGGGTCATCGACCGCCTCGCCGAGCGCGGGATCGCGCTGGAGCTGACGCCCGAGGCGCGGACGCTGCTCGCAGACCTCGGCTACGACCCGGTGTACGGCGCGCGGCCGCTCAAGCGCGTCATCCAGAAGCGACTCGTCGACCGCCTGGCGATGTCGATGCTGCGCGGCGAGTTCGTCGACGGCGACACCGTCCGCGTGACGGCCGCCGAAGGCGAGCTCGTGCTCGTCAAGGCGCCCGCTGCGGCGGACGGCCCGCCTCAGGTCGGCCCGTCGAAGTCCCACTCCGGCTCTTCGCCCGGCAGCGGCTCATAGACGCAGAAGACGCCCGTCCTGATCGCGCCGCCGAGGCTGCGACCGAGCGCGGGGTCGTGGTCGGCGATGCGCTTGAGCGCGGTGCGAATCGCCCGGGTCGCGTTGACCCGGGCGCGCTCGGCATCCGAGCCGGTCTTGCGATCGCGGCCGCCGAGCCCGACGGCGCCGGCGAGCTCGCGCGCGAGGAAGCCGAGCTCGTCGCGGGCGCGGGCGAGGCGCTCGGGGTCATTGAAGGCCTGCGCCTCCTCGATCTCGTCCTGCAGCTCGGCGACGCGACCGCGATAGGCGGCCTTCGCCTGGCTGTCGAGCGCCGGGCCGGAGTCGCCCGAGCCGTGGCCGCGGACCTCCATGCCCGACGCGGCGGCGACCGCGGCGCTCGTGCCGCGATCGGTCGGACCGACGAGATCGAGCGCGTGAAACTCGACGCGCGGCGCGAGCAGCAGGCGGTTGATGTGCGTCAGGCCCTTCGCGTGGCGAAGCTGGATGCGGCTGCCCGCGGCGCCGATCGTCCAGATGTCGCCGCGCCGGTAGAACGCGATCGCCTCGGCCGGCCGCCCGTTCGCGGCGGCCGTCTCGCGCGCGTCCGGCGCCACGGCCGGCGCCGAACCGGCGACCGCCTTCCAGCGCTCGACGATCCCGACGAGCTCACGGCGCCGCGCGATCTCGATGCACTCACGGCGCAGCGCGACGATCCGCGCGCGCGCCATCACGCCCGCGTCGGAGCGTGCCTGCGCGTCGGTGCAAGCCCGTTCGAGCACGTCGGCGAGCTCGAGCCCGATCACCGCGACGAAGGGCTCGGCGCCCCACTTGCGGACCGTCTCGAGCGCCGACTCGTAGTGGGCGATCGCCGCGTCGAAGTCGCCGGCCGTCGACGCGGCCATCCCGGTGAAGCGCGACACGGGGCCGAAGCACGTCGCCCCGCGCCCGACGACGACCGCGAGCGCGACGTAGGGCTCGAGCAGTGCGCCGAGCTGCGCGGCCCGCCCCGCGTCGCCGAGTCTCGCCGCCGTCGAGACGAGCAGCGACACCGTCGACATCCACTCGCCGTCGTGCGGGACCTCGCGCAGGTCGTCGGCCGTCAGCGCCTCGAGTGCGCGGCGGGCGCCGTCGCGGCGCCCGAGCAGCGCCATGACGTAGGCGGTGGCCGCGCGCCAGACCGGCGCCGCGGGGTAGCGCCGCGCGAACTCCTCGACGCTCTGCTGGACCTCGACGAGGCGACCCTGCACGGCGCGCAGCGAGAACAGCTGGACGGCATAGAGCTGCGCGGCGTTCTGGGACTGCGCGACGCGACCGATCGCGAACGCGTCGGCGGCGGCGCGCTCGGCGTCGTGCAGGCGCCCGTCCATCATCGCGCGGTTCGCCTCGTACAGCGGGACCTGCCAGAGATGCAGGGGAACGCGCAGCTCGTCGGCGAGCCGCGCGTGGATCGCCAGCTCGATGTCGGTGCCGACCCAGTCGCCGAGTTCCATCATGCTGACGATCCGCCAGACGTGGCCGCGCAGCACGAGCGCGCGGTCGCGGGCCTCCTCGCCGAGCTCGATGACGTCGGTGGCGATCCGCAGCCGCTCGTCGGAGTTCTCCGGGCCCCACAGCGTGAGGAAGCGCGCGCTCAGCGTCGAGGCGACCGTGCCGAGGTCGCCGAGCCGGCGCGCCATCGCGAGCCCGTCCTCGCTGAGCTGCGCGCGCTCGCCGGCACGGTCGGAGTAGTACAGCTCGATCGCCATCCGTCCGAGCACGCGCGCCAGCAGCGGTCCGTCGTCGGGGCCGAGCGCCTCGCGCGCCTCCTGCAGCAGCCCGATCAGCGTGTCGTCGACGAGCCCGAACTCGAAGCCGCCCATCCCGGCTCCGTAGCCGAGCGCGGCGCGGGCGAGGCGATCGGGCGAGTCCAGCCGGCGGGCGAGGCCGGCCGCGCGCAGAAACGTCTCGCGCGCGACGCGCGTGCTGCCCGCCCGGCTCTGCGCCGTGCCGAGCGCGAGTAGCAGGTCGCAGCGGCGCGGCACGTCGGCGCGGTCCTCGAGTCCGAACGCCTGCAGCGCGCGCTCGAAGTGCTCGGAGGCCTCCTCGTAGGCGACGAGCGACATCGCGCGCTCGCCGGCGCGCACCGAGTAGTCGATTGCCTTCGTCAGCTCGCCGGCGGTTGCGGCGACGAAGAAGTGGTGCGCGAGCTCTGAGACGTGCTGCTCGGGATCGGCGGCGTAGAGCTCCTCGAGCGCGACCCCGACGTCGCGATGCAGCCGACCGCGGCGCTGCGGGCCGATGTCGTCGTAGAGCGTCTCGCGGATGAGGCCGTGCGAGAAACCGTAGGCCCCGATCGACGCGGGCCGCTCGACGACGACGCCGAACTCGACGGCCTCGCCGAGTGCCCCGTCGAGGTCGGCCGGCTCGAGCTCGCAGACGCGTTGCAGGGTGTCGAGGCGAAACTCGCGGCCGATGACCGCGGCGCTGCGTAGCAGCTCGCGGGCGCGCTCGGGCAGCGGCGCGAGGCGGTGGCGAATCGTCTCGCGGACGCCGTCGGGGATTCGCAGTGCGGCGACGTGCTCCTCGCTCTCCAGGCGCCCCTCGGCGCTCAGAAGCCGCACGACCTCGTCGACGAAGAACGGGTTGCCCTCGGTCGCCTCGTGGATCGCCCGCACGACGCGGTCGGACGGGCGCCGGCCGGCTACGCGCGTGACGATCTCGGCGACGTCGCGCTCCTGCAGCCCTCGCAGCGGCAGGCGCTGGCCGTGGCGGATGATGTCGCCGAGCGTCGTCGCGAGCTGCGGGTCCAGGCGCGCCTCGGCCTCGCGATAGGTGCCGACGACGAGGATCGGCGAGTCGCGCAGGTGCACGGCGAGGAAGGCGAGCAGCCGCAGCGACGGCTGGTCGGCGCCATGCAGGTCGTCGAGGATGAGCACGAGCGGGCAGTGCGCCGACGCCGCGCGCAGCAGCGACGTGACGGCGTCGAAGATCTGAAAGCGCCCGGCGTCCGACGCCCCGGGATCGGCCGGCGCGACGGCCGTCGGCGTGGCGGTCGGCGCCGCCAGGTCGGGGACGAGGTTCGCCAGATGGCCGCGTGCCTCCGGCCCGAGCGCCTCGATCGCGCCGGGGACGTCATGCTCGGAGGCGAGGCGGCGGATGATCCGCAGCCACGGCCAGTACGCGGGCGCGCCGCCGCCCTCCCAGGCGCGGCCCCACAGCACGAGCGCCCCGGCCAGCACCGCCTCGGCGCCGATCTCGTCGGCGAGCGCGGTCTTGCCGACGCCGGGATCGCCGGCGACCATGAACAGGCCGCCGCGCCCGTTCAGCGCGCCTTGCAGGCCATGGCGAAGCTCGGCGAGCTCGCGCTCGCGACCGACGAGATTGCCCCTGGGACTGGCCACGATGCGAGTCTACGTACGCCCTGCGCGGGCGAAGCCACCGCGCGAGCGACTACTTGGCGAAGATCTCGACCGGCTTGCGCACCCAGATGTACGGCGACTTCGTCGTGGCGCGCGTGTACTTCTTGTTCGTGTCGAACTGCAGGATCCAGCGACCGCGCTCGGCGACGAACGGAAACAGGTGACGCAGTCGCGACGCGCCGATCTTGCCGCACGTCCCGCGCGCCGTGCCGAGGCGCACGTTGCGGCGCGACCTGCCGTTGGGCGCGACGTAGTGCAGGTAGACCGACGCCTGCGCCCGCACGAGGCCGAAGCCGTTCAGCGTGAAGCGCACCATGAGCTTCTGCGGATCGCCCGAATGCGACGAGAAGTCGGCGAACACCTTCGAGGTCCGATAGCGCGTCGCGGCGGTGTTCAGCGCGCCGTCGGTCGCCGTCAGCGCGAAGACCTTCTCGCGCTCCTTGCGACCGAGCTCCTCGGCGGGGAACTTCACCTGAAAGGCGCCGCTTGCGTCGGTCGTCGCGGTGCCGAATGGCTTGCCGTCGCGCGAGATCGAGACCGCCGCCGACGGGCTGTAGCCCGTCCCGCTGACGACGACGTCCTGCGCTTGGGAGGCCTGATAGCAGCGCGTGTCGGTCTTCAGGGTCGCGGCCGCCGCGGCGGGCGCCGCGACGAGGGTGGCCGCCAGTGCGAGGACCAGGACCGGAGCGCGATGCATCGCTAGCGACGCTACCGGATCGCGCGGTCGCCGGAGCCGGCCGGATCGGATACAACCATCGCCAACCCCCGCCAGCGATCGACCGATGGAGCCGCCATGCCGACGTATCTCATGCTCGCGACGCTGACCTCCGACGGAGTGCAGACCGTCAAGAACAACCCGCAGCGCATCAAGGAGGTCAACCGCGAGGTCGAGCAGCTCGGTGCGACCGTCAAGGCGCAGTGGGCGACGCTCGGGCGCTTCGACTTCGTCAGCTTCGTCGAGGCCCCCGACGACATGACGATGGCCCGCGTCGCGATGGAGCTCAGCTCGCGCGGCACCGCGATGTACGAGACGCTGCCGGCGTTCGGCATCGACGACTTCATCAGCTCGCTGTAGTGGTTCGTCTCGTGACGAGCGGCCGGCCGCTTGCGCGGCGCTACGCCGCTCGCCGGCAGGACGGGCCGGGCGCGTGAGCGTCCTCGTCGTCGGCGCCGGCGGGCGCGAGCACGCGCTCGTGCGCGCGCTCAGGCGCTCGCCCGCTGCGCCGCAGATCCTCTGCGCGCCCGGCAATCCCGGGATCGGCGCCGACGCCGAGCTCGTCGACGTCGCGGTCGACGACATCGCGGGGCTCGTGGCGGCCGCCGAGGGCTGCGAGCTCGTGATCGTCGGCCCCGAGGCGCCGCTCGTCGCGGGGCTCGTCGACGAGCTCGTGGCGCGCGGGATCGCGGCATTCGGGCCGAGCGCCGCGGCGGCGCGCCTGGAGGGCTCGAAGACGTTCGCCAAGGAGGTGATGGCCGCGGCAGGCGTGCCGACGGCGGCGTGGGCGGCGGTCGACGACGTCGACGCCGGGATGGCCGCGATCGAGCGCTACCCGGTCGTGCTGAAGTTCGACGGCCTGGCGGCGGGCAAGGGCGTCGTCATCGCTGCGGACGAGGCTGAGGCCCGGGCCACGCTGACGGAGTTCCTCGTCGCGCGGCGCTTCGGGGCGGGGCAGGTCGTCGTCGAGGAGTGCCTCGTGGGCGAGGAGCTGTCGCTGCTGGCCCTGTGCGACGGCGAGCGCGCGCTGGCGATGGCGCCGGCGCAGGACTACAAGCGGATCTTCGACGGCGACGAAGGGCCGAACACCGGCGGCATGGGCTCCTACTCGCCGGTCCGCGGGGTCTCGCCGCAGCGCGCCGACGAGCTCGCGGCGCTCGTCCACCAGCCGGTCGTCGACCTGCTGCGCGTGCGCGGGACGCCGTTTCACGGAGTCCTCTACGCGGGGATCATGCTGACCGCTGACGGCCCGAAGGTGCTCGAGTACAACGTCCGCTTCGGCGACCCCGAGACGCAGGCGGTGCTGCCGCGAATGACCTCGGACCTGCTCGCCGTGCTGAGCGCCGCGGCGGTGCCCGGCGGCCTCGACGGCGTGCGGCTGCAATGGAGCGGCGACTGGGCGGTCACGGTCGTCCTCGCGAGCGCTGGTTACCCGGCGTCGGCGTCGACCGGCGACGTCATCACGGGCCTGGATGACGTGCCCGAGCTCATCGAGGTCAACCACGCCGGCACGGCTCGGCGCGAGGACGGTGCGATCGTCACCGCGGGCGGGCGCGTGCTGAGCGTCACGGCCCTCGGCGCGACGGCGGCCGACGCGCGCGACGCCGCCTACGCGGCGGCGCGGGGGATCGAGTTCGACGGGCGCCAGCTGCGCGAGGACATCGCGCTGCGGGCGGTGCAGCGCACGGCCGGCTAGCTGGCTTGGACGCGGTCGGGCGGGCGGTTACGATGTCTGGTATGGCCACCGTGCCCGTGCATCGTCTGTCCGTCGAGGACGTCTACCGGATGGTCGAGGCCGGCGTGCTCGACGAGCACGATCGCGTCGAGCTCGTCGAGGGGGTGCTGCTGGAGATGGTGCCGATCGGGGCCGAGCACGAGGACGCGCTCGACTGGCTCAACAACCACTTCGCCCGTTCGGGCGGCCGAAGCTGGAGGGTCCGCGTGCAGAGCACGCTGCTCGTGTCGGGCGGGTATCTGCTGCCCGACCTGCTGATCGTCGACCCGCCCGCGCGTGGCACGCTCCCCTCGACGGCGCATCTGGTGGTCGAGGTCGCCCAGTCCTCGCGGGCCCGCGACCACGAGAAGGCGAGCGCCTACGCCGCCGCCGACGTCACCGAGTATTGGATCGTCGACTTGCCCGCTCGGGTGATCATCGTGCACCGCGGACCCCGCGCAGGGACCTACCAGGAGATCACGACGCACGGCGATGGCGCGACCATCAAGCCGCTGCTCTCGGATGCTCCCGCGGTCGACGTCAGCGCGCTGCTCGGCTGACACGAGCCGAGGCACACGGTCGCACGGCCCGTCGGGTTCTCAGGCAGGCAGCACCGTGAGACCCAGCGGCGTTGGCGAGCAGGGACCTTTACACTAAGGTAAAGGCATGCCGAGGATCTCCAGCAAGCACCAGATCACGCTCCCGGTCGAGATGCTCGAGTTGACGGGGCTGTGCTCCGGCGACGAGGTCACGATCGAGGCCGAGGGCCCGGATCGGATCGTCGTGAGCCGCAAGCCGGCCGAACCGGCACGTGCTCTCGGCGTCTTCGACGGGCTCTACGAACCCGGATACCTGGAGCGGCTACGCGCGGGAGAGCGAGCATGAGCGGATGCGTGCTCGACACGGACGTCCTCATCGCGGCTCTCGACAGGCGAGATGCGCGCCACGCCAGCGCGGCCGCGGCCCTCACCGCGATGCTCGACACGAGCACCGAGCTTCTGCTCTCCCTGGTCAACTACGCCGAAGCGCTCGTACGTCCGGCCCAAGATGACGGGACGCTGCGATCGGCGGTCGACGCCATCACGGCCCTCGGCATCCGCCTCGTCGCACCAACGCCGGCGATCGCCCGCGACGCCGCGCGGCACCGCCACCTCAATATCAGTCTCGCGGACGGCTTCGCCATCGCCACTGCACAGGCGCGGCAGGCAAGCCTCGCGTCGTTCGATCTTCGCGTGCGGCGTGCCCTGCCCCACGCTGGCGTGGATCTCGCGGCGCAGTTGTCCTGATGCGTCGAGGCATGCCCGCGGCGCCGGCTTCGGCATATGCTCTCGAGCAGGCGAGTCGTGGGATTCGCGAGGCGGCGATGCGGTTGCGCCGCTGCAAACGTGACCGTGGGAGAGGATGAGTCGATGGCCGAAACCGAGGACGAACTGGGCGTTGGCACGGCCGAGGTCGCGACCCCCGAACCGGTGACGGCGGCGCGCACCGCCGTCGAGATGGAGTCGATCGGGGTCGACGGGCCGCTCGTCGGGATCATCATGGGCTCCAAGAGCGACATGGACGTCATGGAGGGCGCGGCGAAGGTCCTGCGCGAGGCCGACGTCCGCCACGAGGTGCGGGTCATGTCCGCGCACCGCGAGCCCGAACTCGTCGCCGAGTACTGCCGCAGCGCTCGCATGCGCGGGCTGCGGGTCATCATCGCCGGGGCCGGGCTGTCGGCCGCGCTGCCGGGCGTTGCCGCCGCGCACACCGATCTGCCGGTAATCGGGGTGCCGCTGTCCAGCCGCCTGTCGGCGATGGGCGGCCTGGACGCGATCCTGTCCGTGCTGCAGATGCCGCCCGGCGTGCCCGTCGCCGGCGTCGGCCTGGACAACGCGAAGAACGCCGGAGCGCTGGCACTGCGCATCCTGCGGGCCTGAGCGCCGGGCGGCGGGCTGGGCGCCGGTGGCAGGCCTGCGCGCCCGGCCCGGCGTGCCCGCGCGCCCGGCCCGGCGTGCCCGCGCGCCCGGCCCGGTGTGCCTGCGCGCCGGGCCGGTGGGCCTAGGCGCCGGGCGAGCGGGCATACTGGCCGGGTGAGGCCAGACCCAAAGAGCTTGTTTCGCGGCTTTGGCAAGTTCGTGGCGGTGGCCGTCCTCGCCGCGATCGTCGGGGCGGGGATCGGCGTGGGCCTCGCCGCGCTGACGGGCGGAGATGACTCGCCGACTGCGAGCGCGCCGACGACGGCGCAGACGCAGACGAGCGCGACGCCGCAGCCCACCGCGCCGCCCCCACCCCCGCCCGCCACGACGCAGACGCAGACGCAGACCACGCCACCCCCAAGGAAGCTCGTCGGTCCGGTCCCCAAGATCACGATCGCGTCGGCCACGATCGGCTCGCCGTCCGCCGCGACCGGCCGCGCCCGCGTGACCGTGAAGGTCACGGTCACAAACCGCTTCTCCGCACCCCTGCCACTCGAGGCCCCCGCGCTCGTCTCCGACGCCGACGAGGTGCCGCTGGACTCCGAGGCGAAGGCGTCCGCAGGCTCGCTGATCGGCACGCTGAGCCCCACTGCGAGCGCCTCGGGCGTGCTGCGCTTCACGCTGCCGACCGCGGTCACCCGGCGCCTCACCGCCGCGCCCGTCGCGAAGCTGCGCATCGCCGGCCGTACGGTCGTGCTGAAGCTCACGCCGAGCGGCTGACCGCAGGGGCTCCGTGCGCCGGCGGGCGGGTCCTGGAGAGGCCGGGACCGCGGTCACTCCTGTTAATTGGCTTCATCCGATCTTCATCAGGTCAGACTCCGGCGCGGCGGTGCAATGTTCATACTCGTGATCAGTGCGGCCCAGCCCCAAACTCCTGCTTCGCGGCGTCCTCAAGCTCGTGGCGGTCGTCGCGGCGGCCAGCCTCGCGGGCGTCGGGATCGGCGCCGGGCTCGCGAAGCTGAGCGGAGACTCCTCCGCTCCGGCGCCGGCCGGAGCGACGACCCTCGCGGCGTCGACGCAGGGCGCCAGCAGCGGCACCTCGACCGGGGCGGCGTCAACGACGGCCACCGAGCCGCCCTCGACCTCCACCGCGCCTGCGACCACCACCACCCAGCCGGCCACCGTGCAGGGCACGGCGGATCCCAAGGTCGACATCGAGGTGCTCTCGGCCCGACTCGGTCCGCAGTCGACCACGACCGGCCACGCCCGCGTCACGGTCACGGTCCGGCTGACCAATCGCGCGAAGACCCCGCTGCAGATCACGACCGCGCTGCTGATATCCCATGACGACGAGATCAAGCTCGACTATGGCGCCCGCGACGCCGCGGCCCCGCTGCTCTCGCCGATCGCCCCCGGCGCCCACGTGACGGCGACCGTGCGCTTCACGGTGCCGACCGCGCTGGCGCAGCGCCTGCTGGCAAACCCGACGGCGCACGTGCGGATCGCCGACAAGACCGTCGAGCTGCAGTTGCGGTCCGCGCAGGCGACGACGACCGCGACGACGACCGCGACGACGACGACCGGCTGAGCGCGCCGCACGACCGCGCCGCGCGGCGGTGTCCGATACTTAGGCGGTGATCGACCGATACACGCGCCCGGAGATCGGCGCCCTGTGGACAGACGAGGCGCGGATGGAGGCATGGCGACGCGTCGAGGTGGCCGCCTGCGAGGCGATGGAACCCTCGTTCGGGGCGCAGGGCGGTCCCACCGAGGCCGAGCTCGAGCAGATCCGCGCGGCGACGTTCACCGTCGCGGCGGTGAAGGAGCGCGAGGCGGTCACCGACCACGATGTCGCGGCGTTCGTTGACGTGCTCAGCGCTTCGGCCGGTGACGCAGGGCGCTGGATTCACTTCGGCCTGACGTCCTCAGACGTGCTCGACACGGCGCTCGCACTACAGCTTCAGTCCGCCGGGGTGATCGTCGTCGCGGGTGCGCGCGAACTCGTCGCGGCGCTCACCGAGCGCGCGCGCGAGCACGTCGACACCGTCTGCGTCGGGCGCACCCACGGCGTGCATGCCGAGCCGACGACGTTCGGGATCAAGCTCGCGGGCTTCGCGATGGAGGCCGCACGCAACGCCGAGCGCCTCGAGCGGGCGTTCGCGCAGACGTCGGTCGGCGCGATCTCGGGCGCCGTCGGCACGTACGCCGCCACGAGCCCTCACTTCGAGGAGCGCGTCCTGACGCGGCTGGGGATCGAGCGCGAGCCAGTCTCGACGCAGGTCGTCGCCCGCGACCGCCATGCCGAGCTGCTGCAGGCGATCGCCCTCGCCGGCGCCGGCCTGGAGCGCTTCGCGACGGAGATCCGCCACCTCCAGCGCACGGAGGTGCGCGAGGTCGAGGAGCCCTTTCGCAGCGGCCAGAAGGGCTCGAGCGCGATGCCCCACAAGCGCAACCCGATCACGACGGAGCGCATCACGGGGCTCGCGCGGATCCTGCGGGGCAACGCGAGCGCGGCGGTCGAGAACGTCGCGCTGTGGCACGAGCGCGACATCTCGCACTCCGGCGCCGAGCGCGTGATCCTGCCCGACTCGACGATCCTGCTCGACTACATGCAGCACCTCGCGCTGCGGATCGTGCGCGGGATGGTCGTGCACCCGGAGCGGATGCTCGAGAACCTCGACCTGACCTACGGCGCGCTGTTCTCCCAGCGCGTGCTGCTGGCGCTCGTCAGCGCGGGCCGCACGCGCGACGAGTCCTACCGGATCGTGCAGGAGCTCGCCCAGCGCGCCTGGCACGAGCGCATCGCGCTGCGCGATCTGCTCGAGGCGCGGCCGGAGCTCGGCCTCGAGCTCGACGCGATCTTCGATCTCGCCGACGTCACGCGCTACGCCCGCGAGATCGTCGGGCGGCTGGACGGCGCCGTCACGTCCTAGACGCAGGCGTTGTCAGCCTCACGGCACCGGTCGCGTATACCTGTGTAATGACTGCCTCCTTCGCGGGGGTGCAACGACCGCAAAGGGGTACGTCTTGAGAAGGATCCTGATTTCACTCGTCGTCACGGTTGGCGCAGCATGCGCCGTCGCGCTGTCCGTCGGCGCACCCACGCAGGCGCAGACGCAGGCAGCCTGTCCTCCGGGCCAGTTCGGCAACGCGCCGTACTGCCAGAACCTGCCGGCCGCGTGCGCCAAGCTGACGTCGAAGCTCTCGCTGCTGCGAGGGACCTTCAATCGCTCGCTGCGCACGCTCAGCATCCTCGCGCCGATCACGAGGCTGGCCTCGGGACGCGCCTCGCTCAAGCTGCACGCCGCAGGCCAAACGGTGAACTTCACGGCCCCGATCGACAGCTCCACCGGACGGATACGTGTGACGAAATCGATCTCGGGAGCGCAGGCGAAGCTCGGGACGGGCATCCTGACGATCAACTACCCCGGTGACCCGGACACGCGCCCGCAGGAAGTTCGTCTGCGCGCGGCCAACAACCGGGCGGATCTGTCGGTGACCCGGCCCACGATCTCCCCCACCGGGCTGCTCGAGGCGTCCGGCGCCATCAGCACGGAGGCACGCGGCGTCGTGCGCGTGCAGATCGAGTTCGTCAGCACCGTCACGGGGTCGACGATCACGCTCGAGCAGAAGACCCCGATCATCGACGGCCGCTGGAGCCTGTCCGTCCAGCTACCGGCCAACATCGTGGCCCTGATCGCCAGCCGCTGCGGGACGGTGCATTCCTACACGCTGTTCACCGGTTACCTCCCGCGTCGCATCCGCGGCGAGATGCGGGCCTACCAGGTGCTCCCCGCCCGCTAACCGACCCCGTCCGAAGCGCACGCAGGACACGAGAGCCCGGCCTCACGCCGGGCTCTCGCGCGTCTTCGCGCCTTCGTCCGGCGAGTACCCTCAGGTCGGGTACTCGACCTCCACGGCCGCCCGCATTCGGGATCGCACTTCGAACCGGCGCCACCCTCGTCACCGACGAATCCCTCTCCAACGGCATCACGAAGCCGCGGCGCACGGATGGTTCCACGCGGCCTCTGATGGACGTCATCGTCGATCTGGGGCTCGCCGATGCTGACAGCGTGGCGGCCGCCGTCGAGGAGTCGCCGCGCCTGGGCCTGGCACCTGAGGACGTCCTACTGGAGGCCGGCAGCCTGACGACCGACGGCCTCGCGCGCGCCATCGCCGAGCGTCACGGCCTCGACCACATCGACCTGTCGCTGTTCGCGCTGGACATGCAGGCGACCAACCTCATCTCGATCCCAGCCGCCAAGCGCTACCAGGCGGTGCCCGTCGCGTTCCTCGACGCGCGAACACTGCTCGTCGCGATGGTCGACCCGACGAACGTGCTCGCGATCGACGACATTGCGCTGCAGACGGGCAAGCAGATCCGCCCCGCGGTCACGAGCCGTGACGACGTCGAGGGGCTCATCGCCCGCCTGACGCGGATGCAGGACGTCGTCACCAGCGACTTCTTCGAGGAGGACGATCTGCCGGCCGAGGTCGTCGAGTTGCGCGAGTCCGCCGACGACGCCCCGGTCATCCGGCTCGTCAACCAGATCATCGCGCGCGCCGTCCAGCAGGGCGCGTCGGACATCCGCCTGGAGCCCGACCGCGGTGAGCTGCGCGTGCGCTTCCGCATCGACGGAGTGCTCATCGGGGCCGCGCAGATCCAGCGGCGGATGGTGCTCGGCGTCATCAGTCGCGTGAAGATCATGAGCGACCTCGACATCTCCGAACGGCGCGTGCCACAGGACGGGCGCGTCGGGCTGACGATCGACGGCCACCACGTCGACCTGCGCGTCGTGACCCTGCCCAGCGTGCACGGCGAGGCGGTGATCATGCGGATCCTCGACAAGGACGCTGTGCTGATGACGCTCGAGAAGCTCGGCATGGCGCCCGCCGAGGCGGATCGCTTCCAGCGCGCCTTTCACCAGGCTTACGGCGCCGTGCTCGTGACCGGGCCCACGGGTTCGGGGAAGTCGACGACGCTCTACGCGGCGCTCACTGAGCTCAACACGATCGAGAAGAGCATCATCACGATCGAGGATCCCGTCGAGTATCAGCTCGACGGCATTCTGCAGATCCAGGTCGACACGAAGGCGGGCATGCACTTCTCGACCGGCCTGCGCTCGATGATGCGCGCCGACCCCGACATCCTCATGGTCGGCGAGATCCGCGACCGCGAGACCGCGCAGATCGCGATCGAGTCCGCGCTCACCGGCCATCTTGTCCTGTCGACGCTGCACACCAACGACGCCGCCAGCGCGATCGCGCGCCTGATCGAGATGGGCATCGAGCCCTTCCTCGTCGCGTCGGCGATCGACTGCATCGTCGCCCAGCGCCTGGCCCGCAAGCTCTGCCGGTTCTGCAAGGAGCGCCAGGTCATCAGCGCCGCCGTGCTGCGCGCGCATGGCATGCCCGGCAGCGCCGACCTCGAGGCCTATCGCGGCCGCGGTTGTGCTCGCTGCAACAACTCCGGCTACACGGGTCGCGTCGCGCTGTACGAGGTGCTGACCGTTTCCGACGAGATCCGGGAGCTCGCGCTCGAGCGTGCCTCGGCGCCGCAGATCACCGAGGTCGCGGTACGCCAGGGCATGCGGCGTCTGCGCGACGACGGCCTGGAGAAGGTCCGCCTCGGCGTGACCTCGATCGCGGAGGTCACCCGCGTCACGGGCACCGACGCCGTCATCACCAGCTGATTTCAGAGCGGGCGATCGCGTCTTGGCGGTGGAGGCATAGCGCACCGGCCGGGAGACATCATTCGTCCGTCCAGTTCCCGATCGGTCTCGGGTAGCCGATTGCTGCAGTATGGGCAACGCGGGTTCAAGAACCGGTGATGCGCTGCGCCGGCTTGGGCGGAGCGCGCGCGCCGCCGTGCAGGCCGAAGGCGGGTTCGGGCTCGTCGAGGTCGTCGTCGCAAGCTTCGTGTTGCTCGTCGGCATGCTCGGGGTCCTGACCGTGCTCAATGGCTCCTTACGGATGACCGCATCCAACAACGAGCGGGTCGCGGCCACGAACCTCGCACGCGAGCTCGTCGAGGCGACGCGCGGGCTGGACTACGCCGACATGGCCGGCACGTCGACGGCTGCACGGCTGCAGGCGGGCGGGTTCGGCTCGGGCTCGCCGTGGACGATCCAGCGTCGCGGCGTCACCTACACCGTCATGGCGACGTCGTGCACGTTCGACGACCCGGCCGACAAGCTCGCTGCCCCGCCGCCGGCAGGCGTCTGCACGCCGCAACCCCCCGGGGCGAGCGGTGACGCCAACGGCGACGACTTTCGCCGCACGACGTTCAGGATCTCCTGGAACGGTTCGGCCGGCGCGGACTCCGTGACCCAGACGACCCTCGTCGTCAATCCTTCGGGGGGCCTCGGCCCGCGGATCGTCGCGATCACACCCGTCGCGCAGACGATCACCGCCAACGACACCTGGGTGAGCGTGTCGTGGACCACGACGACCGCCGAGATCCTGCGCTGGTTCGTCGACGACGGCTCCAGTGGTGGCGGCGTGCTCGGGAGCACGAGCTTCACGTCGTCGTGGAGCATCGGCAGCTCGGGTAGCGGCTCAGAGGTGCTCGACGGCTCCTATCAGCTCAGTGCGCAGCCGTTCGACGATCTCGGCATCGCGGGCGAGACGAAGCGGGCGAACGTCGTGCTCAACCGCCGTTGGCCCTACGCGCCTCCCACGCTCGCGGGTGGCCACGACACGCGCCTGAACGACTGGGTCGAGCTCGAGTGGGACGCCAACCGCGAGCGCGACGTGCTCGGCTATCGGGTCGTGTGGGCCGGGCCCGACCGCGTCGCGGGCAACCTCGACGACGCCCAGGTCTGCCCGCTGCCGGCCGACGGCTCGATGCTCTCCGCGGAGACGAGGACCTGCGCCGACTGGTCTCCGCCCGCCGGCGCGACGACGTACTTCGTCGTCGCGCTCGATCGCGACTCCGCCAACCAGCTGCGCGCGGGGGACCGGCGCACGCTCGCCGTCGGCGCTCCGAGCGCCCGCCCACACTCCCCGATCGGCCTGGCGGTCGTCACCGTGGCGGGTCATCCGGTGCTCAGCTGGCTGCCGTCGCTGCTCGGCGGCGCGAGCTTCTACCGCATCTACCGCGATGGGGTGCGCTACGACCGCACCACCGCGGGCTCGCTGACATACACCGACGGCGACCCTGGAGGCGGCGGCCACACGTACTGGGTGACGGCCGTCGACAGCACGTACAACGAGTCAGATGTCGTCGGCCCGCTGGTGTGGTCGCCGTGACCGGCGGCGCCGAGGACGGGTTCACGCTCGTCGAGCTGCTGATCGGCATGACGCTGTCGCTGATTGTGCTGTGCGCGACGCTGACGACGTTCGCGAACTTCGAGCACGGCGTCAACGGCGTCAACGCCCTGAACGACTCCGCCGAGCTCGCGCGAAACGCGCTCGACACCCAGGCGCGACAGCTTCGCAACGTTGCCAAGCGCGTGACGAGCCCCGTCATCGACACGCTGCAGCCCGACAACCTCATCTTCCAGACCGCCGACCCGGCTCGCACCTGGGTGCGCTACTGCCTGGACACCACCGTCGCGCCGGCATCCCCCGATCGCGGCCGTCTGTGGACCGCCGAGCTGGCGGTCGCCAACGCCGCGACCCCGGCGCCGGTCACGGCCGCGATGCGTGGCGGTTGTCCCGGCACTGGATGGACGAAGACGGGCGTCGTCGCCGACTACGTCACCAACCGTCGGGCGGGCCTCGTCCGGCCCCTGTTCACCTACACCTGCCGGACGGCGACGGCCTGCACCTCCGCCACCGCGACGTACGACGAGGTCGTCTTCGTGGCCGTGCAGACCTTCATCGACACGACGCCCAACCGGGGCCCGGCGGAGCTGCTGGTCTCAAGCGGGGTGCACCTGCGCAACCAGAATCAGGCGCCGCTGGCGAACCTCGTCGCGACGCCGTCCTCGGCCTCGCGCACCGTTGTGCTGAACGCGTCCGGCTCCGGCGACTACGAGGGCCGCACGCTGGACTACTACTGGTTCGATCAGATCATGCCGGCGGTGGCGAGCATCGACTGCGCCCGCCCGACCGTCTCGGGCGCCGGCTCGCCGCAGACGCTGTGGGGCGCCGCGGGGTATATCGGCGACGCCGTCACGCTGACACACCTGTTCGCACTCGCCGACGGCCTCGCCGGTACGACGCGCAACATCGGGCTCGTCGTCTGCGACCCCGGAGACCGCTACGGCACGGCCGGCGTGCCGCCACAACCCGCGATCGCGGTCGCGATCCCCGGCTGATGCACACCCTGAAACGCATTCAGCTTGGTCGCGAGACCGGCGCGGTGCTGTCCATCGCGATCATCCTGACGGCCCTCATGCTGACCGCGGCGATGGCGGCGCTGAGCTTCGTCGAGGGCCAGCAACGGCGCGCCGTCGAGCAGCGTCAGCGTGAGACCTCGCTGAACCTCGCGGAGGGCGTGCTGTACAGCCAGGGGTTCGTGCTCGCCGGGACCTGGCCGGGAAACGCCGCAAGCGGATCGGCGACGCCGACGCTGTGCACCTCGGCCGTCGTGCGCAGCCTATGCCCGGATCCGAATACCCTCGCCGCCGCGAACTCCGTCACGAAGGCCTCGGCGAACTTCACGAACGTCGACTCCACCTCGGCTGTGACGTGGACATCGCGAATCCGCGACAACGGCGGGGCGAGCGCCGACGCCTATGTCACCGCGACGGCCGACGCGACGCAGACCGGCACGGATGCCAGGACCGGGGCGCCGTACACGTGCCCGGGACCCTGCAACTGGGACGCCAACGGCGATCTCAAGCTCTGGGTCCAGGCGCAGGCGGTCGTGCACCGTCAGACACGCAGCCTCGTCGCCCTGCTCAAGCGCGAGCAGTTCAGCGAGGCCTTCGCCGAGAGCGCCGTGACGGCCGGCAGCTTTGAGACCTCCAACAACGGCAACAAGACGATCATCGACGCGAGCGGCTCGCAGGTCACCGTGCGCTGCACGAGCACCGGATCCGCCTGCACGGACTACAACGCGGGCAAGGGCCAGGTCCTGCCCGCGACGATCGTGCGCGATGCATCGACTCCCCCGGCGATGACCGCGGCGCAGCTCGCCCGCTTCGCGGCAGCCGCTCGCAGCGCGAACCCGTCGACGTACTACACGGCGTGCCCGACGAGCCTCAGCGGTGCGGTGGTCTTCATCGACCTGGCCGCGGCGACGGCCTGCTCGGATGCAAACAACGCGACGTACAACTCCGCGTTGCAGCCGGGCATCGTGATCATGCCGCGGGGAACACTTTCGGTGAAGGGGTCGCTGTATGGGCTCGTCTACATGGCCAATCAGCAGAACTCCTCGAGTGCCGTGCTCACGCTGCAGGCCAACTCCGAGATCTTCGGCGGCGTCGCGATCGACGGCGCGGGACGTCTCGTCGCCGGGCAGGCCAGCGGCCACCGCCCGACGATCACGTATGTGCCCAACGCGTTCAGCTCACTGCGCACGTACGGCACGACCGGCCTCGTGCAGAACACGTGGCGCGAACTCGCGTCCGGCTGACGGCGAGTCCATCACATTCGGACGACTGGGAAGTCGCACCGCGCGTAGACTGCGGGCGTGCGTCACCGTGTGTGATGACAACCCTGTGCATCGTGTCGGCGGCGGCGCTGTCGTCCTCATCCGCAACGCGGACAACCGCACCGCGATGCGCGACTGGGTCTCGAATAGCGCCGACGTCCCGGCACGCGCCTTGAGCGCGATGGACCGGACTCGCCGCCGGCCAGCGGCCACGAGGAGGAGACCGTCGGGCGACTTGAGTTGCCGTAGCGGGGCTCGTACGCTTTCGATCATGGTCCCGGTCGCCGCGCCCGTGCATCGCCTCTCGGTGGACGACGTCTACCGGATGGTCGAGGCGGGCGTGCTTCACGCGCACGATCGCGTGGAGCTCGTCGAGGGGGTGCTCGTTGACATGGTGCCGATCGGACCGGAGCACGACGGCGCATTGGAATGGCTGAACAGCCGGTTCACGCGCGCCGAGCCCGTAGCGTGGAGGGTCCGTGTCCAGAGCGTCCTGCTCACCGCCGGCGGCTACCTGCTGGCAGATCTCCTGCTCGTCGCGCCGCTGCCCCGAACCGTGCAGCCTGAGACCGCATACCTCGCCATCGAGGTCGCCCAGACCTCGCAGGCGCGTGACCTCGCGAAGGCTCGCGACTACGCTGCCGCCGACGTCGACGAGTACTGGATCGTCGATCTCCCGGCCCGCTCCGTCACCGTGCATCGCTACCCACTCGCCGGCACCTACCAGGAATCGACGACGTTCGCTGACGACGAGACGATCACGCCGCTGCTCGCCGATGCGCCGGCGGTCGACGTGAGCGCCCTGCTCGGCTGACGGCCTCGAAGGCAAGCAGCGCGAGCGCCGGCGGGATCGTCGCCGGCAGGACGTCGTAGATGAGAAAGAGCTGGTCCCAAGCGAGCGTGATCGCGACCATTGCCGCGGCGGCGGCCAGTTGGCGACGGCGCTGCACCGCGAGGATCGCTCCGACGACGGCCGCGGCGAAGAAGTCGCCGTAGCCGAGCCCCACATGGCCAAACGACGCCGCCTGCAGTTGCGGCAGCCCGCCTCCCGGCGACGCGGCCTCCAGCACCGCGTTCGGCGCTTGCAAGGTGTTCGAGAAGACGAGGTAGGCGTCGACCAGCGCCATCGCGATCACCCCCACCTTGAGCAGGGTGAGCGGCGCCACGCCGGCGAGCAGCCGTCCGAGCGTCACGGCCGAGCCGGCGATCAGGACGATCGTCGCCGTCTGTCCGATGCGTTCCTCGGGGATTGCCCAGGCGAGCGCGAGCAGCGGGAGCGCGATGGCCCCGAACCAGGGCCGCGCCCCGCGGGCCGCCCAGCCGAGCGCCAGCGCGCAACCGGCCGGCACGAGGATCAGCGCGACCCACGTGAGCACGTCCGCCGTCGAGGGCGCGAGCTCGATGGCCGCGACGACGACCGCGATCGACAGCGGCAGCACGAGCGCCCACGCCGGGCCGCGAAAGCGCTGCGCCCACGGCGGCAATCCAGCGGCCGGCAACGCGACGCACGCCGCTTGCGCGACGACGAGCACGAGGTTGTCCGCGGAGAAGAACACACCAGTGACCTATATGCCGGCGAGGGCCGTTCTCCCGCTCGGAAGCGCAGAAGGCGCACCTCCGACGTCGCCGCCGGGCGTTCGCGGCCAGGCGCGTGCGGCGGCGGGTTGGCCGTGGCGAGGACGTTCTCACACACAATTCCCAGGTTCCGCCCACCCGGCTCTCATGCTCGGACGCGACCCTGGCGGCATGGCATCGACCCTGACCAAGCACATCCATGTCGAACACGTGATGGGGACCGTCGTGACGTTCGACGTCCGCGCCGAGCGTCCACCGATCGCGGCCATCCGGTCCGCCGTGGGGTGGCTGCATCGCGTCGATGCCGAGTTCAGCACCTATCGCCCCGACAGCGCCGTCTGCCGCTTCGATCGCGGCGAGCTCGCGCTCGCCGACGCGAGCCCGGATCTGCGCTGGATCATCGCTCGCTGCGAGCGCCTGCGCCGGCGCACGCGTGGGTTCTTCGACGCCTACGCCAGTGGGCCGCTGGACCCGTCGGCGCTCGTCAAGGGCTGGGCCGTGCAGCGCGCGGCCGAAGGCCTGCGCGCGGCAGGTGTCGAGCGCTTCTGCATCACCGCGGGCGGCGACGTCGTGACGTTCGGCCGCCCGCAGCCGCAGCGGCCGTGGCGCGTCGGCGTTCGCCATCCCCACGATCCGCTCGCCGTCGCGCGGGTCGTCGAGGCCGACGGCGAGCTCGCGGTTGCGACGTCGGGGCTCTACGAGCGCGGCGAGCACATCGTCGATCCGGCTTCGGGGCGCGCTCCCGCCGGCGTGTTGTCTGTGACGGTCGCCGGTCCCGATCTCGGCACGGCGGACGCGTACGCGACCGCAGCGTTCGCGATGGGAACGGACGGGCCCCGCTGGACGCTTGGGCTCGACGGCTACGAGGCGCTGACGATCCTCGCCGACGACAGCGTCTGGGCGACGCCCGGCTTCCCCGAGCTGCGGACATGAGCGCCGGCATGCAGCCGCGGCTCGATGCGCCCGCTGCATCCCGGACGCTCTGGCTGCAGGGCGCCCCCGGCGAGCGCGAGCGCGACACCGCTCCGCCACAGCACGCTCCGCGCCGGGTCGTGACTCCGCCGCCGGGGCGCCGCCGGCGCCGGCCGGCCCCCCGCCACCCGCGCCTCGTCGCCGCTCTCGCCGGCCTCGCCGCGCTCGGCCTCGGCGCCACGGTCGCGCTCGGCGTCAGCGCCGAGAGCGCCGGCTCCCTGGCCGCGCCGGGCGGTGTCAGCACGGCGATCGGTCGCATGGCCGGCCTGCTCGCGGCCTACGCGATGGTCGTCGTCGTGCTGCTCGTCGCACGCATCCCGCCGCTCGAGCGGGCGATCGGCCAGGACCGGCTCGTCGGCTGGCACCGCACGCTCGGGCCGTGGCCGCTGTACCTCCTGACCGGCCACGCGATCTTCATCACCATCGGCTACGCGCGCGCCGCCCACGACGGAGTGCTGCTCCAGATCGGGCAGCTGCTATGGACGTATCCGGGGATCCTCGCCGCGACCGCCGGCGCGATCGCGCTGGTCGCGGCCGGGGTCACCTCCTACCGCCTTGCGCGTCGACGGATGGCGTATGAGACCTGGTGGTCGGTGCACCTCTACTCCTATCTGGCGCTGTTTCTGTCCTTCTCCCACCAGGTCGACACCGGCGCGTCGTTCGTCGGCCACCCGGTCGCCCGCGCCTGGTGGACCGCGCTCTGGATCGGTACGCTCGTCGCAGTGGTCGGCGCCCGGATCGGGCTGCCGGTCTGGCGCTCGCTGCGCCACCGTCTGCGCGTCGTCGCCGTCACGCCGCAGGGCCCGGACACGATCTCGGTCGTCATGCAGGGACGTCACCTCGACGGTCTGCCGGTCTACGGCGGGCAGTTCTTTCAGTGGCGCTTCCTCGTCCCGGGCCAGTGGTGGCAGGCGCACCCGTACTCGATCTCCGCCGTGCCGGTCGACGACCGCATCCGGATCACCGTCAAGGACCTCGGCGATCACAGCGCGTGGCTCGCGAGGCTCCAGCCGGGGACCCGGGTCGCGGTGGAGGGGCCCTACGGCGTGTTCACCCCTGATGCTCGCCGGGGCGACAAGCTGCTGCTCGTCGGCGCGGGCGTCGGCTCGGCGCCGATCTTCGCGCTGCTCCAGGACCTGCCGGCGCACACCGACGTGATCGTGCTGCTGCGGGCGTCGAGTGAGCGCGAGCTGATCCTGCGCGACGAGATCGCCCGCGAGGTCTCGCTGCGCGGCGGGCGGCTCGTCGAGCTGCCCGGCTCACGCCGCGACGTGCCGTTGCATGCGGCGGCATTGCGCGGTCTCGTGGCTGATCTGCGCCGCCGCGACGCGTACCTCTGCGGGCCCGAGGCGTTCACCGCATCGCTCGCCGGTTCGCTACGCGAAGCGGGCGTTGCGGCCGACCGGATCCACTTCGAGTCCTTCGCCTTCTGAGCCCATGAGACGCGCACCGCTCGTCATCTCCGCCACGGTCCTCGGGACCTCGGCCGTGCTCGGCTTCCACGCCCACAGCGCGGCCGTGCCGCTTGCGAAGGCGACGACGAGCGTCGCCGCGGCCAGCTCGCCGGCGGCTTCCGGCAGCGGCGGCGCGTCCGGCGCGGGAAGCACATCCGCAAGCGCGTCGTCGCGCTCGTCGTCGAGCTCCGGCGCGAAGACCGCGACGGGGGCCGCGATGTCGACGCGCTACGGACCGGCCCAGGTTCGGGTCACGGTCTCGGCGGGCAAGATCGTGAAGGTCGAGGCCGTCGAGCTGCAGAACGCCGATCGCAAGTCCCAGGAGATCTCGAGCTACGCCGCGCCGATCCTGCAGCAGAGCGCGCTGTCAAAGCAGACCGCCGCGGTCGATGCCGTCAGCGGCGCGACGTACACGAGCCTCAGCTACGCGGCGTCGCTGCAGTCGGCACTGGACCAGGTCGCGTTCAAAGCCCGCGACGGCTCGACGGCGAGCACCGACGTATCGCAGCTGCAGTAGCGCGCGCCGGGTCTACCCCCACTACTCGCCTTGCTTGTCGTCGCCGCATGGCGCATCGCGGCGTTCCTGCACCCATTCGGCGAGCGCGAACTCCAGGCTCTCGACGATCACGAACACGAGCGACGCGCCGAGTGCCGCGCCGAACCACGCGACGGCTCCGCCGAAGGTCGCGGCGATGGCGCGTGCCGTGCTGATACCGAGCGCGACCGACACGAACGCCAGGGCGGTCGCCAGCGTGATGACCTGATCGGTTCCCGCCTCCAGCGGCTCGCGAAAGCCGTGGCTGAGCGGCCCCTCGAGACAGGCGAAGGCGATCACGGCGCCCATGCCGAACAGCACAAGCTCACCGAAGCCCGGCTGGCCGCGCTCGAGCTGCACGGCGCCGAAGCTCGCCGTGATCGTCACCGAATATCCGAACGCGGTGGCATTTCCGTGCAGTGCCTTGTGCAGCCCTGCCGTCGCGCGCCCATGCGTCCGACGCCCGCCTCGCTCGGTCGCTTCACGGTGTGCCTCGCCGTCGCCCACGCGATACCGTTCGACGCTGAGATCACGCTCCCTGCGACCCGTGGGCACCCGGATGTCGCGTGTGAGCTGCGGCTGCTGGCGCGCAAAGCCTCCGGCGAGGTCTACATGAGGTAGACCGTCGGCAGCGTGGCGGCGGGCAGATCGTCGATGTATACGCCATCCCTCGTACCCCTCGCCAGAAGGCGGCAATCTCGCGGAGCGCCTCGAGTTCCTCGGCGGTCTGGATGCTCTGTGCTCGCTAGTGGTTCGTCCGGTAAGTCCTTGTGGGAGGACTTACCGGATAAACCACTAAGGCGTGGGACGTATCTGGGTGCGGATCGAGGTGTTGACCGTCGCTGCAACGGTGATCGGCGACCAGGCGCTCAGCGCGCGGGTCGAGACCGGGTCGATCGCGAGGGCGGCACCGTCGAGAACCTCGCCTGCCGCGTTGGTGCTGACGTCCTCGAGACTCCCGAAGGGCGTCTGCATCGCCGCCGTGGCGGCGGCGATGATGTGCTCGCCGATCGGCGACGACGAGCCCGGCGCGATCGCCGGGTCGGCGCCGGCTTTGTTGGTCGTCATCACGATCGCCGCCTGGCCGGCGGCGGTGGCGTCGAGATCGCTGAGCACGGTGTCGACGGCTGGGTCGGAGACGAGGTGGTCGCTGTAGATGACGCCGTTGGTGACGACGGCGCTGTGGACCGAGAAGACGCCCGCCTGGCCCGGTGAGCGCGCCGTCCAGGCGATGATCGCCCGCCGGCGGGCGTCCTGTGAAAAGGCGGCGTCGACGCCGGGCACTGCCACGTAGTGCCCACAGCCGACGTCGCCCCAGGTCGCGAGCTGACGGTCGCCCGTCCAGTGCCCGCCGATGCCGGCAGCCGCGGCGTAGACGCCGTTGTCCGAACCGGGCTCGCACTCCGAGACCGTCTGCTTGGTCCAGATGACCGCGGCGCGCCGTACGCGTCCGAGCGCCGCGGCCAGGGTGCCGGCATAGTCGCTGTAGCCGAGGTCACGGCGTCGCTCCCAGTGGCCGGCGAGCGTGCGGATCCGTCCGTAGACATGCGTGCGCGACTTCGAGTCGCGCTTGGCGTACACGACGAGCAGATCCCCGCGCTCGTTCGTCGCCAGCGCGGTCTGGTTGCGCAGGTAGCCGGCATCGATCTCGCTCGTCTTGCGCGGATGACCGTGGCGGCGCACGCTGAGCAGCAAGCGGCGGGTGCGCGTGCAGCCCTCGTCGTGGGCGCTGGGGCAGGCCACGGCAAGGGTCGCCAGGTCTCCCGCAGCGTTCGCGGTCGTCTGGACGCTGACGGCGTGCCATGCGCCGGGCATCGGGTGGGTCACGTCGAGGGGGCGCCCCATGCGACCAGTACCGATCCAGACGCGTCCGTCGCGGTCGTCGACGACGCCGGCGGCCACGAGATGATCGGCGGCATACGGCGCAAAGATGTGATCGGCGCCATAGGCAGCGATGTCATGCTCCGGGGCGAACGTCCCCGCGGTCGCGAACGTCCCGTCCGGCGACCACAGCGACGCGACGAGCCGACCGGCGCGGAGCGTGCCCGACGCCCCGGTGCTGACGAGCAGACCTCGCCCGCTGGCATTGACGTGCAACTCCTGTCCGCGCGCCGCAGCAGGTATCGCCACCGCCGCGGACCACAGACCCGAAGCGACCTGCGCTCGCGCCGATGAAGCCGTCAGGACGAGCACGGTCGCGGCCAGCACGCAGACGGTTATGGGGTGCAATGGCATCCGCAACACGCCTTCAGGATCGCATGATCGCGAGGGCGCGCGCGACACCGGCAACCTGCACGGCTGGAGGCTCGAGAAGTCGCGAGTCGCGCACGTGGCGGCGATGGTCGGAGCAAGCGGCACCGGCGTCAACGTGTGGCTGCTGAGCGAGTAGAGCATCGGCTCAAAGCTGGCGGGGATGCTGTAGCCCGGTCCCCTGTGTCGGGCTGGGGATTGCGGTGTAGCACTCGAACGCCAGCCAGCCGCCGCCGAGGGCCGTCGGTCGGCACCCGGCACGCGAGACCTGCGTTCGGCGGCTCGTGTGCTCGTCGATCAGCGTGCCGCCGTTACGGCCGTCGCTGAGAAACGCGTACCGGCCGGCGCAGGCGAAAGTTGCGTGTGATGATGATGGACCGCGCGATCAGGCGTGCAGTGGGCTGGTTGCGCCCGGTGAACCGGGCCGCGGACGCCGCGACCCGATGGCCGTTGCCGCCGCGAGACCGCAGGCTCCGGCATGCAGCAGGGCGATGCCCGCTGCGCATCACGCGCGTCGGCGACGTTGCGCATCGCTCCTGACCGCGAACGCCGCCGCCACCCGGTCGACAGCGCCGGGAGTCACCCGTCCACGGCCAGCGCCTGCAACGGGCCGAGCAGCAGCTCGGAGCGCCGCGAGGTCGCCTGTAGCTCGACGAGACCGTGCGTCAGCGGCTCACCGCGGTCTCGGCGTTCGCGTTGCTCGGCGGCGATCGGGCGCCACAACTCGTCGATGATGGTGCTGCAATCGCCCGCGACCTCGTCGATGTCGCGGTCCAGATGGGCGGCCCACAGCCGCAGTCGCGTGTCGCGCGCGAGCGCCGCGTCGCACGTGACGACGTTGACCTCGCTGTCGTTGTAGAAGGAATGCGCGTTGAGGTTCGCCGAGCCGAGCGTCAGCCAGCAGTCATCGATGATCGCGACCTTCGCATGCACGTACACGCGGTCGCTCGTGGTACCGGACAGAGCCCGGATCGTGGCCGCCAGAAAACGCCCCTGATCGCCGTCGGCCTCAGCAAGCCGGGCGAGCTGCCCGCGCGTGTCGTCCTCGCCGATGTTCGGCCTGCCGGGCAGCAGGAGCACGATGCGAAAGCTGTCCGTCGGCGGTCGGCGCAGCTTGTCGACGAGGATGTTCACGATCTCCGGCGACCACAGAAACTGATTCTCGAGATAGATCAGCTGCTGCGCGGAGCGCAGGGCGCGCAGGTATGCCTCGATGATCCGAAAGTCGCCTCGCGGTGCGAAGTCATAGAGCTTCTCGGGGACGGTTCGCACGATCTGCAGCTCGACGTCGCCGGCACCGACGACGTCCGCCGGCTGCGCGTGCAAGCGCTCGCCGGTGACCGCGTGCCAGCGCTGCGCAACGTGACGTCCGACATCTGCGACTGCCGGTCCGCGCAGGCGCGAGGCGACGTCATGCCAACCCATGCGACCACGACCCGGGTGCTCGGGCGTGTCATAGCGATCACCCCCGACGTCCGTCAGGTCGATGCCGCCGACGAACGCGATC
Organism: Solirubrobacterales bacterium; assembly: GCA_038260305.1. Lineage (GTDB taxonomy): Bacteria > Actinomycetota > Thermoleophilia > Solirubrobacterales > Solirubrobacteraceae > CADCVQ01. The sequence goes on along the minus strand of JBBSNY010000001.1, from coordinate 8,774 downwards.
TCGTCGTCGATCACGACGACCTTCTCGTGGTGGCAATGCATCGGACGCTCGTTGGAGTCCAGCGCAGCTTTGATCCGCGTCCCGCGGACGAGCTCGTCACGCCCTTTGCGCACCGCCGCTCGACTCGACGCCGACCCGGGGACCGGAGCCCCTGCCCACAGCAGCACGCGAACGTCGACCGACTCGGCCGCTTCGCTCAGCAGCTGGCGCAGCAGCACCGGCGGCTCGCCGCGCACAAGCGCGAACCCCGGCGTCATGGACCATCCGGCGATGCACACGCTGCGACACGCATCGCCGATCGCCCGCTCGAGCGCCGCGAAATAGGCCGCGCCGTCGATGAGCACGTCGACCGCGTTGCCCGTCCGCGGCGGTGGGTCGCCCGCCGCCCACAAGCCCCCGTCGTCCGGCGGCGAACGCTGCGCAGAACGCCCCAGCCTGCCCAGCCTGCGCGCATGGTGCGCGATGGTCAACCGCTCGATCGCGGTCCCCGCAGCACGGTCAGCAACTCGAACGAGATCCAACGCCACCGCGCAGACGATACGGCGCCAACGCACACGAACGTCATGGTCCTCCTTCGCCGGCGACCTTCCGCCCGTTGCATCGTCCGTATGATCTGGGCGCGCGGCGGTCACGCCGACAACGAAGCGCTACCAGAAGAGATCGGCATGCGATCAGGACTCGGCAGTCTCATCTACATCGTGATCGGCGTGATCGTCGCGTCGTCACATCACTACTTCACCCACGCCGACAAGCTCAAGCCGCTGCTCTCGGCGCTGCTCGCGGTCGCGCTATGGCCGCTGCTGCTGCTGGGCATCAGCCTGCACATCAAGTAGCCGGCCGGAGCGGTCGGCTCGCTGGTCAGATCTTGCGGTAGCGCGCATCGGCCATCGAGTACAGCGCGAAGCCGATCAGCCCGGCAGCGACCACGCCCAGGAGCGCGGGCCCATAGGAGTGGTGCGACAGATTGCTGAGCGCGCCATCCAGCCCGATCGCCTTGCTCGGGTCGTAGTTCATGGCGGCCTTGATGAGGCCATAGCCGACGAGGCCGAAGATGACCATCCGCGCGAGGTGCCCGAAGACGCCGAGCGCGGTGAACGCACGCTCGGTCTGGGCGCCCATCTGCGAGGTGTTCGAGTCCTTGAGAAAGCTCTTCGAGACGCCCTTGTAGCCCTGATACAGGGCAACGCCGATGAGGGCCGCCCCGATCACAGCGACGATCGTCGTTCCGCCCGTCCACTCCAACACACCGCCGGTCGTCTTCTTGGGACTGTTCGCACCGCCGCTGCTGTTGGCTCCCACAAGAATCTTCACCGCCGTCACGCACAACGCGGCGTACGCGAGGCCGCTTGCCGCAGCGGCGATCCGCTCAAAGGTGCTGTCTCGCTGCTGGGAGCCGTGGCCGAGCGCGGCACGCAGCAGCCGCCACGTCGCATAGCCGGCCAGGCCGATCACCATGCCGATCAGCAGCGCCTTGCCCAACGGCTGATGAGCGATCGTCTCCAGCGCGCCGCGCTGATTGGTCGCCTTGCCACCCGATCGGAATGCGAGCTTCAGAGCCAAGACGCCGATGATCGCGTAGGACACCCCGCGAGCGACGAGCCCCATTCGCGCCAACCACGCGACCTCCGGCCGGCGAGCGACCGCCTCGCCACGACGCTGCGCACCGCTGAAGCCAACCGAGCCGGGACCTCCGGTCATTGCGTCACATCCCCCTCGCTCGCAGCCATGACTCCGGTCATGCCCCTGAACAGCCCAGCCAATCCGCAGATGGACGAATAAGCGATCCAGCCCTCGTATGCGATGGTGTTGTCGCCTGCGAGCAGCGAGTCGTCGATCACGCGGCGTGGGGCACTCGCCGAACGCGACAATGGGCTGCGTGCCCGGCGTGCAACCGTTTGACGATGTGCTGTCCGCCGCCCGCGCCGGCGCGGAGTGGGCGTGGACGCGCATCTACGACGACCTCGCTCCGAAGGTCATCGGGTACCTACGCGGGCAAGGCGCGGTCGATCCCGAAGACCTCGCCGGCGAGGTGTTCCTGCAGATCGTCCGCGGCCTGCCCGGCTTCAGCGGCGGCGGGCGGGAGTTTCATGCGTGGACCTTCACGATCGCCCATCGGCGGCTCGTCGACGATCTGCGCCAACGAGGGCGGCGCCCCGTCGCGTCGGCGGACACGGACTTCATCGAGCGGGCCGCGGGGGCGGGCGGCGATGTCAACGACGACGCCGAGGCACAGATGGCGGACGCCGCGGTGCGAGCCGCGATCGACGGGCTGGCACCCGACCAGCGCGCCGTCATGTTGCTGCGAATCATCGGCGACCTCACGATCGAGGAGATCGCGGACGCCCTGGGCAAGCGGCCGGGCGCGGTCAAAGCGCTGCAGCGCCGCGCCCTGCGCCGGCTCGAGGGGGCGTACCCCTTTGGCGCCGCTCGGCGATAACGGTGATACGAGGCCGCACAACGCGGCTCGATGGCTGTTCACGAAAGGACACCAGATGCATCTCAGGACCACCGCCGTTGCGATCACCGCCGCTGTAGCCATGATCGCGACCCCCGCGCTCGCCTCCAAGCCGACGACGCCGCATGGCAAGTCGATGAGCCCCGCCCATCTGTGTAAGTCCATGTCGCACAAGAAGACCAACCACGGCAAGGGCAAGAGCCCGTACGCCGCGTGCGTCTCGGGCGCCGCGCGCGCCAAGGCCGACCTCGCCAAGACGCCGTCGGTCAAGACGTCGCCTGCCAAGCTCTGCAAGGACATGTCCAAGAAGAAGTCCGCGACGGACTCAAAGAGCCCGTACGCGGCGTGCGTCTCGGGTGCCGCGAAGGCGCAGGCACACTCCTAACCGGAGCCACCCGTGGAGCGTGACGATCAGCCCGAGCTCGACCCCGCCCTCGCCGACGCGGTTCGCCGCGCCTACGTTCGGCCGGTCGACGAGGGCACCGCCCAGCGGCAGCTGAGCGCGATCGTCGCGGCCTCCACGGCAGACGGATCAACATCCATCGCCGACCGTCCGCCGCGCCGACGCGCGTGGTGGACGGCGGTCGCCGTCGGCGCTACGACGCTGCTGGCGCCCGTGGGGCTCGCGGTCGCCGGCGTCTCGCTCCCCGACGTCGTCGAGCAGCCCTACCGCGCGCTCGGCATCCAGCTGCCACACCAGGCCGCCGACAAGCCGCCGCTACGGGTGATCGCACCGACTACGACGCGCACGACACCGGCGACCGCCACGACGAGCACGACACCAGCGACCGCCACGGCTCCGCGGCCGGCCGACCGGCAGGCGCGTGCGCCGCAGACCACGCAGGATCACGGGCGAGGCGCGAAGCCCACCGGCACCCCGGGCAAGCCGTCCACCAAGCCCGGCACAGCAACGACTCCCAAGCACGGCGCCGCCAAGACCTATCCGCCGCACGGCCGACCGACGACGTCGCCACGGCGTAAGCCCGTAAGCCCGCGGTCCACGCGGGCGCACATCAAGCGGCACGCCGCGCCTCAACCGCCGACCCCAGCACATGGCAACGGCTCACAGCGAAAGCGCGCCGCGGCGGTACCGGAGACGACCACGACGACGGTGCCGACCGCCCCCGCTCGGGCCGTCGGCCGCAACAAGTAGACGATGTCGCACGACAGGAGCCCTCCCGACCGCGAGCACGTGCAGCTCGGACGCCGACCGCGACGTGCTCTCCTACACGTGGGACGGGCCCCTTCGGGACGGCCACCGGACCAAGCCCGACGGTGACGCTAGCGCCCGGGCAGTCGACCGTGACGCTCACGGTCTCCGACGGCACGCTGAGCAGCCAGGACACGATGACCGTCGTGAGTGCCGGCACGATCAGCCAGCCGGGCGGAGCAGGAACGCCGTTGCGCGTCACCGGGACGCAAACCTACGCCGAGGAGGGCTCGTACTCGCCGACCATCACGATCGTCGATCACGACAACCCGTTCAACACGGCAACCGCCCACGCCACGGCGCACGTCGCCGACGCGCCACTCAGCGCAAGCGGCGTCACGGCGACCAGCCCCCAGGGGTTCAACGGCACTGTGGCGATCTTCAACGATGCCAATCCCGGCGCGCCGGTCTCTGACTTCTCAGCCACGATCGACTGGGGCGACAGCCACAGCTCGAGCGCAACGGTCAGCGCCGGTGGCGGCGCCTTCAGCGTCGCCGGACCGCACACCTACGGCTCGACGGGGCTTTCACCGTCACCGTCGACATCCACGACGAGCATCCGCAACAGGCCGTCAGGAGCGCATGATCGCGAGCGCCCGCGCGAGACCGGCATCGATCTGCGTCATCAACAACTGCGGCCGGGCGCCGATGCGCTCGTCGAGGGCGCGGCGGTCAACGGTCGCGATCTGTGTGACGTTGACGACCGAATCGGCCTCCAGCAGGCCTATGTCAACGGGCACCATGACGTTCCCCGGCAGCGCCGCGAGCTGGGCGTTGGTCGTCACCACCGCGACGGTGACGGTGCGATGCGCCGAACGGTTGTAGGAGTCCGCGCTGATGACGACCACCGGACGTCGTAGTGCCGGGGCCGAACCTCTCGGCAATCCGAGATCGGCCCACCAGACGTCGCCACGCCTCACTGCTGTCGATCGGCCGCGAGCGCAGCGGCGGCCTTGTCGGTGAACTCATGGTCGGGGCCAGCGGTGAGATCGCGCGGTTGATGGCATCGGTGGTGCCGTCGTCGTCCAAGCTCTCGAGCCAGCGCTCCGCAGCGCGGGCGAAAAGCTCGCTGCGCGACATGCCAAGCCGTCTCGCGGCCTCGTCGACACGATGGAATGTGTCGTCTGGAAGCGAGATCGCCGTCTTCATAGCAGCCAGTATGACGTGGTCATACCGCGACACAGACGGGTTCCGCAGCTCGCTCCACAGCCCGTCTACCCGACATAAGTCGCCCTACCCGAGGTACAGCGTCCTTCAAGCGCGAAGCTTCTCGCTGAATTGCTCGCGGGCCGCCTGACGCGACACGCCGAGCGCGATCCCGATCTCACCCCAGGACCGGCCGTTGGCCCGCGCTAGCGCGACCAGCTCGCGCACGCGCGCCTCGCCCACCCGCACACGGTCAACCGCCTCGGCGACTGCGCGCAGGTCAGCGGCGTCGTCCATCGCGACGCCGAACGGATCGAAGATGGCCGCGTCGACGAGCCCAAGATCAAGCGATTCGTACGCCTGCCCCAACTCGGCGGCACGCTCGCGATCACGCTTGTCGCCGTCGCGATCGTCTTCATGACGACGAAGCCCGGGGCCGAGACGGGGCGGGCATGGCGGGGCCCTTGCGGGCCCCGCCGTGGTGCCGTGCCGTGGTGCCGTGCCGTGCTGCTACCGCGGGCGACTGCTCACCGTCGGCCGGATGAACTTATCGGATCTGATAATATGTCGGAATGGTTTCCGATCAGGACATGTCGAGCCCGGGTCCCGAGCTGGGTGCAGCCAGCGCCGAGCTGCGGGCGGTGCTGGAGTCCGCGGCTAGGCTCCAGGAACTCGTGCCTGACGCGGTGCTCGTGGGCGGGTCAGCCGCCGCGCTGTATGCCGGCCACCGCGACTCGTTTGATCACGATCACGTGCTGATCGATCTGCGCGACCGCTTCGACGTTGTGCTGGAGGCGCTGGAGTCCGAGGGTGATTGGGTGACCAACCGCGTGCGCCCCGGAAAGCTGATCCTCGGTCGGCTCGGCGACATCGAAGCCGGTGTGCGCCAGCTCATCCGTGCCCGCCCGCTGGAGGCGGTCGAGATCGCGCTGGCATCGGGACGGACGCTGCGGGCGCCCACCGCCGCCGAGGCGCTGCGCGTCAAGGCGTTTCTGATCGTTCGGCGCAACCAGGTCCGCGACTACCTCGACGTCACCGCGCTGAGCGATCGCTACGGCATGGAGCGGGCGGCGGCGGTCCTATCCGATATCGACGAGTACTACGCCGATCAGCGCGGCGACGGCCCGGCCGTCGCGACGCAGGTGGCGCGGCAGCTGGCCGATCCGCGGCCGGCCGACGCATCCGTCACCGATCAGCTTGACGCCTACCGCAACCTCGCCGCGCAATGGCACGACTGGGCGCGCGTGCGCGCGGCGTGCCGCGAGCTCGCGCGCATGATGGCGGGGGGCTGAGCGCGTGGCGCTGGCGTTTCGCAACCTGACGATCACCCCCGACGCCCCGGTCGCCGAATGGCCCACCGAAGCGGTGCAGGCCGCGATCGAGCGCGGCGATCTACGTGACTGGCGGCGCATCGGCGCCGAGCTGCGCCGCGAACCCTGGGGACGCACCGCGCGACAGGTCGAAGAGGCGCTCTCTCACAGCCGCCCCTACGGAGCCGCCGAGCTGATCGAGGAGCTCTTGGAGCACGCGCGCCGCCGCGCCGAGGCCGACGAGCGCGAAGCGGTCGCCGCGGAGGTGCGCCGCGCCGTCGCGTGCAGCGGCCTCAGTAAGGCACAGTTCGCCACACGCATCGGCACATCGCCATCGCGCCTGTCGACGTATCTCAGTGCCAAGGTGACGCCGTCCGCGGCGCTGATGATCCGCATGCACCGGCTCGCCGAGCGTCTCACACGTGACGATGATGGCCGCGTCGACGAGCCCAAGATCAAGCGATTCGTACGCTGAGCACCGCCATCGACCTCGACGACAACGAAGCACGAGGCCGCTTCTGACGTCGCCGTCCCGCTACGCAGCATCGTGACGATCGGGTCTTGTTCCGTGACGCTCTCATGCTCCACGCTGCATGGATGGGAGCGGACACGACACGCGAGGGCGGCGGGTGAGTGGGCGCGTCACGCGTTCGCGGGCCGGCCCCCGGCGGGGTACGATCGTCGGCATGGCCGTCCACGTCGACGTTTCGCTGCCGGTGCACCCGCTCACCGTCGACGATCTCGCTGCGATGGTCGACGCCGGCATCCTCGGTGAGGACGACCACATCGAGCTGCTCGACGGGGTGCTCGTCGAGATGAGCCCGCAGGGCGAGGCGCACGCGCACGCGATCCGCCGGCTCACGATGCGACTCGTCCCGATCGCGGCCGCCGCGGGGCTCGACGTCAGCCCGCAGTGCCCGCTGAAGGTCGTCAGCCCGATCAGCCTGCCTGAGCCCGATCTCGCGATCGTGCCCGCCGGCGGCTGGGACGCCCACGCCGCGCAGGCGCTGCTCGTCATCGAGATCAGCGTCGCGTCGCGCGCGATCGACCTCGGCCGCAAGGCGGCGATCTACGCCGCCGCAGGCATCCCCGAGTACTGGGTCCTGGACCTCGACCGCCGCCGGCTCGTCGTCCACCGCGACCCGGCCGGGGACCACTACACAACTGTCGACGCGCTGACCGACGCAGACAGCGTCACCGCTGCGCACCTTCCTCTGACAATGGACATCGCGGAGATACTGCCACCGCGCGGGTGACGCGGCGCGCCGGCCGGGAGCAGTGTGCCGGCGCCAGGGAAGCGTAGATCGATTGGTTGCGTCATCAGGCGGTCATTTCGCGCTCACCGTCGTCCGATGCTGAGCAGCGATCGGGACACCGAGCGCAGCCAGATCGCGGTGAACGGCACCCGCAGACGCTGGTAGGTCTCCTGCGCGCGGCGGTCGAGGAGAGGAGCACGCGACCGTGCGCTTGGGCTTCGAGGACCACCAGAGCCACCATTCCTGCACGGTCTCGACGACCGCGTCCATCCTCGCGTGTCCGTCGAGACGTCGTACTGGGCCGACCGCCTGACGCGGCCCCGTCAGCCGATGAGCTCGATGCGGGCGCGGACTCCGGGTGCGGACGCAAGCCTGGCGTCGAGCGTGACGAGTGAGAGATCCAAGCGTTCCGCCAGTGCGACGTACAGCGCGTCGTAGAACGTGACGTTATCGCGCAGCTCCCAGGCCCGGCTCAGTAGCCCCAGATGGCCGGCTCGTCTGATCGGCAGGTCCGCGAGGTCATTGAGCGCGGCGCGGGCAGCGCGGACGCTCAACTCGCCGGCACGGACGATTCGTCGCAGCGCGTGCCCGATCTCGGCGTCGATGAGATGCGGCGCCCAGATGCGCCGCCGATCCGCGAACAGGGCGTCCCTCGCCTCCCGCGCGAGCTCCCCGCCGGTCAGGTAGGCAATCAGCAGCGAGGCATCGACGACCGGCAACCTCACGCGTCCCGTATGTCGCGCAGCGCAGAGATCACCGTGACCGCGCGCACCGCTGACCGGCCCCGCGCCGACACACGAGCGTCGATTTCCTCGAGCGTTGGCTGCGAGGTCGCAGCCTCCAGATCCTGCTTGACGTAATCCGAAAGCGACATCCCCGCTGCTGCCGCGCGCATCTTCAGGGTCTGGTGCACGTGGTCTGGAACGTTGCGCACCTGGATCATCTTGGACATGTGCAGCACCATAACACATGCGTAGCACAGCGCATTTCAGATCGCGGTGAACGGCACCCTCAGGCGCTGGTAGGTCTCCTGCGCGCGGCGGTCGAGCGAGAGAAGCACGCGACCGTGCGCCTGGGCTTCGAGGGCCACGAGTCCGTCATAGCCCGCGCCGCCGAAGACCCCTGCGCCCGCGAGCGTCGCGATCAGCACATCGCGGTCAGGCTCCGGCAGCTGCAGCGGCTCGTCCGGGAAGCGGCGGGCGAGGACGTCCGCGGCCACGGCAGCCGACACGGCGAGCCCCGACGGCAGCCTCGTCAGCACCGAGTAGGACTCGAGCATGACGTGAGCGGGCAGCGCGGTGACATCGCGCAGGGCGTGCGCGGCCGCCTCGTGCTGGTCGTGCCACGCCGACAGCGCGGCAATGACGACGCTCGTGTCGGGCGTCAGCGCCGGCCCC